>NZ_VMSH01000013.1:0-140427 GCF_007713445.1 Pseudomonas sp. RGB
CCCTGTTACCGCCGTGAAAGGGCGGTGTCCTAGGCCACTAGACGAAGGGGACACACGTACAACATTCACTCCCTACCGCGTTTCGCTGTGTGCTTTACGCTGTAAGTGGCGCGCATTCTATGGATGGATTGAAAGGTCGTCAACCCCCAAGGATAAATTTATTTAAATCAATGACTTCGCCCTGCTTTCCAGGCCTTTGCGGGCATTGTGCCCGTCCGGGCTTTGACGCCTATATTCTGGCGCCCGACAAGGCGCTATAGTTCGCCCAGGCAAATGATGGCAATGTGCATCCATGCAGGGAACGCTACCTATATAGAAGAAACTACCTGGGCAACTGGTCGAACAATCCTATCCGTCGGATGGCCCAGTCACTACACTCCACAGCAAACCCTATAAAGAGGTCACACCGGTGACACCACTCATGATCACCCTGCTGGTAATAGCCGGGATCGTAATACTGATCGCCATTGGCTACATGAACCACGTGGTGGAAAACAACAAACTGGAAAAGCAGCGCACCGAAATCGAGCTTAACGATCGGCTGCGTCGTTGCGGTGAGATCACCGAGACGTTCCCCGGCCAGTTGATGACCCCGAAACTCAAACTGTTGCTGACTCGCCTGGAACTCAACGTCACCCAGCGCCTGTTGAACCTCAGAAAATCCAGCGCGCCGCTCAAGGCACGTATTGCTGAGCTGAACGCGCTGATCGGCCAGGGCGAATCGATCCCGGTGGCCAACCCGCCCGCGCCGATCCAGACCGAAGCCAAGGCCAAGGACGTGCGTTTCCTGCTCGAGGCACTGCACGGTCAAGTTACCCGTGCCGCCCAGGACGGTTTTCTGCCGGCCAACGAAGCCAAGCACTGGATCAAGGAAATTCGCCATATCCTGGTGTTGCTGCACATTGAGTTCTTCAACAACCTGGGCCAGCACGCCCTGCAACAAGGCCAGCCTGGCCAGGCACGCCTGGCGTTCGAGCGTGGCGTGCAGTACTTGCGCAAACAGCCGGAGCCGGTGCTCTACAGTGCACAACTGCAATTGCTGGAGTCGCAACTGGCCCGCGCCAACTCCACGGTGCTGACCAACAGCAAGCCGGCCGAAGACGAAGTCAACGAACTGACCGAAGGCCTGAAAGTCGTCGACGCCGACGCCGAATGGAAGAAGAAAGCCATCTACGACTGATCACCTGCCCCATGTGGCGACCTCAGGTCGCCACATGCCATCACTTTGCACCTATCCGCCCGCCCCCGACTAGCGTAAAAAAGTGCCCCTCACTTCGTGAAGTTAGAGGCCTGCTATGCCTGTTGCCGTGATTGATGGACAACCGCTGCACTATGTCGACCAGGGTAACGGCCCGGCCGTCCTGCTGGGTTCAAGTTACCTGTGGGACCACGACATGTGGGCCCCGCAAATTGAAGCCCTGTCGCAACAGTACCGCGTGATCGTGCCCGAACTGTGGGGCCACGGTGAGTCCGGCCCGCTGCCGACGCAAACCCGCTCTCTGGACGACCTCGCGCGCCAGGCCCTGGCGCTGCTGGATCAGCTGGATATCGCGCAAATCAATCTGGTCGGCCTGTCGGTCGGCGGCATGTGGGGCGCGCGCCTGGCGTTGCTGGCACCGGCGCGCATCAACAGCGTGGTGCTGATGGACACCTACCTGGGCGCCGAGCCCGACGCCACGCGCCAGTATTACTTCTCGCTGTTCAAGATGATCGAAGACGCCGGCGCCATCCCCGAGCCGTTGCTGGATGTGGTTGCACCGATTTTCTTCCGCCCGGGCATCGACCGCGAGTCAGCCCTGTACCAGGATTTTCGCAAGGCGTTGCAGGCCTTTCCCAAAGAGCGCCTGCTGAACAGCATCGTGCCGCTGGGTCGCCTGATCTTCAGCCGCGAGACCATTTTGGACCAACTGCCCCGTCTGGACTCGGACACCACGCTGGTGATGTGCGGCGAGCAGGACAAACCGCGGCCGCCCACCGAATCACAGGAAATGGCTGAACTGATTGGCTGCAGCCTCACGCTGATTCCCGACGCGGGGCATATCTCGGCCCGGGAAAACCCGGACTTCGTCAATGAAGCGCTGCTGACCTTCCTCGCCAACCACGCCTGATTGGCGCCCTGCCCTTTGCTCGCAGCTCACCCGCTGCGATCAAAGGCGGAAGTGCCCCACCATGCCCTTGAGCTCCGCGCCCAACTGCGCCAGCTGGATACTCGACGCGGCATTGCCCTGCATGCTCAACGCCGACTGATCGGCGCTCGCACGAATGCTGGTCACGCTGCGATTGATCTCTTCGGCCACCGAGCTTTGCTCCTCGGCCGCCGCGGCAATCTGCTGGTTCATTTGCTGGATCAATGACACCGCCGCGGCAATGCTGCCCAACGCGCTCTCCGTTTCCAGCGCATCGCTGACCGCCAACTTCACCAGCTCGCCGCTCTGCTGGATTTGCTGCACCGACGACTGCGTTGCGCTGCGCAACGTACTGACCAGACGCTCGATTTCCTCGGTCGATTGCTGCGTGCGCTTGGCCAACGCCCGCACTTCATCGGCCACCACTGCAAACCCTCGGCCCTGCTCGCCGGCGCGGGCGGCTTCGATGGCGGCGTTAAGGGCCAGCAGATTGGTTTGCTCGGCCACGCTTTTGATCACGCCCAGTACCGTGCCGATATTCTGGATTTCCGCGCTCAGGCTTTCGATACTCGCGCTGGCACTGGTGCTGGAGGACGCGAGCAATTCAATCCGTTGCAGGTTCTGGCGTACCACCTGCTGACCGCTGTCGACCTTGTCATCGGCGGTCTGCGCGGCTTGCGCGGCCTCTTCGGCGTTACGCGCCACGTCGTGCACCGTGGCGGTCATCTGGTTCATTGCCGTGGCAACCTGTTCGGTCTCCTCCTTCTGGCTGCTGACTTCAACATTGGTCTGCTCAGTGACGCTGGACAGTGAATGTGCCGAACTGGCCAACTGCTCGATGCCCGCTTGCAGCCCACTGACCATCTGGCTCAGGCCGCTGCCCATCTGCTGCATCGCCTGCATCAACTGGCCGATTTCATCGCGGCGGCTGACTTCCATCCGCCCGCTCAGGTCGCCGGACGCAATCTGCTGGGCCACGGCGATCACCGTGCGCAGCGGCGCCACGATCAACCGGGTAATCATCCACGCCGCGATCAAGCCCACCAGCAGCGCCAGGGCTGAGGAGCCGATGATCAACAACGCGCTTTTCTTCAATTGCGCCTGCATGGACTGGTCTTCGGCGTCGTACGCCTGGTTGACCCGGCTGACCACTTGGTCGGCGCGATCATGCAACTGCTTGTAGACGACTTTTTCCTGGGCCAGCAGCCCGGTGTACTCGCCGAGTTTTTCGCTGAATGCCGCGATATGCCCGGAGACTTCATTGAGTACGGTCTGGTAACCCGCATCCTTGACCGAGGTTTTCAACTGCTCGACTTGCGCCAGGGCCTGGTCGGCCTGTTCGATCTTGCCTTGCTCGGCGTTGTCGGCATCGGCCTTGCGGCTCTGATCCAGGCGCACGTGCGCTTCATTCATGGCTTGCAACATCAGCCGCGAGACCTGGCTGACCTGCCCGGCCTGCTCGATAAACTCGGCGCCGTCCTTGCCCTGGCTTTCCTTGAGGCCATAGGCGCCATCGTCGGCCAGGCCGGCCTGCAGCACATCGAGGTTATTGGCCACACTGGACACCGACCAACTGGCCATTTCCAGCGCCAGGTCCTTGGTCTGGGTCAGTTCGACAAACTCGTCGAATGCCTTGCGATACGCCGCCAACGCCTGCTCGACATCGCCCATCACTGGCACATTTGTGGCTGACCGAGCCTTGAGGCTGGCGGCCATCGCCGCCAGCGCATCGACACTTTCATGCAGGGCATCGACGGACTTGGGGTCGGCGTGCAGCGCGTAGTCCTGCTCGATCAAGCGCACCTTGAGCAAGCCGCTGTTGAGCGATGACATGGCCTTGAGGCCTTCAAAACGCTGGCCAACGGTTTGCAGGGACCACACGCCAATGGCCGCCACCAGCGCCGTCAACAGCAGCACCAGAGCGAAACCCAAGCTCAGTTTCTTCGCCATACCGAGGTTGGCGAAACGTCGTTGCACGCCTGAAATCATTGCACTTGAATCCTCTTGCAATGGCAGATGCCATCGAGCCCGGTTTCCATGCAGCGAGATTCGCAACGACGAGCCAGCGGCACAAGACGTTGGCGCCACAATAATGGCAAAAAGCTACATGCCCGTCGTTTTCAGAATGGTCGAGGTCGATCTGGCAGGCCCCATGGCACGGAACAACGCCAGCGCCCGCTGATCAGCAGCATAGGCCACGTTGATGCGCAGCCAGTCGCTGTGTTCGCCCTTGGGGTTGAACAGCGCCCCTGGCGACAACAACACACCGAGCCGTCGGGCGCAGGCCAGCAAGCGTGAATGATCGCCCCTGCCGGGCCGGGCCCACACAAACAGGCCCCCGGCGGGCACAGCGAACACCTCCCACTCCTCGTCCTCCAGCACCTGCAGGGTCGCGGCCATTTGTGTGTTCAAGCGCTTGCGCAGGCGCTGCACCCACTTCCGGTAGGTGCCATTGGCCAGCAGCGTGGCCAGCACCGCCTCGGCAAACCGCGACGTGCCGATGCCTGTCAGCGTTTTGAGTGTCACCATTGGCGCAATAATCGCTGCGCTGGCGCTCAGATACCCCACGCGCAGGGCACTGCTGAGGGTCTTGGAGAAACTCGAGATATAAATCACCCGACCGTCATGGGGCAGCGCCGACAGCCTTGTGCAACTGGCGTGCTGCAAGTCGCCGTAGACATCCTCTTCGACAATCAGGAAGTCTTCGCTGCTCGCCAATTGCAGCAGGCGCTCGGCCACGACGCGGCACAGGCTGGTGCCGGTCGGGTTGTGATACAGGCAGTTGATGAACAGGCACTTGGGGCGATGGCTTTTCAGCAGCGTCTCCAACACCGGGATATTCGGGCCGCCCAGCGTGCGCGGGACGTGCAGCAGCGTGACGCCATGGCGCTCCAACTGACGGTAGAGGTTGGCATACCCGGGCGTCTCGACCACCACCGTATCGCCGGCCTTGAGCAACGTCCGTATGAGCAGGTCCTGTGCATGGCTGGCGCCATGGGTGGTGAGGATACAGTCGAGACTGCTGGGCACTTTCATCTGCGTCAGGCGCTTGAGCAGTTGCTCACGCAGTGCCGGCAACCCCAGCGGCGTGCTGTAGTTGAACAGCCCGGCGGTGTCGGTGCGGCTGACCTCGCGTATGGCGTAACAAATGTCATCGCTTTCGCGCCAGGCGTCCGGCAGCCAGCCGCAACCCAGTTTCAACTCGCCCAACGGGCCATCGACATAGGCGCCCCAGCCCAGCTCGGCGCCTTCATACCAGTGGCTTTCAAGGGAAACCGGCGGCTGGGCCACTACAAACCCCGCGCCCTGTTTTGCCACCAACACCCCCTGCGCCACCATTCGCTCAAAGGCTTCGATGACGCTGGATTGACTGAGCAGGTTGTCGAGGGCCAATTGCCGGATGGACGGCAAGCGCGTGCCCGGGCTTGCCCCGCTCGTGCGAATCCATCGCGCCACCGCGCTGACGATTTGCTGCACCACCGGTACAAGGGCCTGTCGATCGATGCCTAAATCCATGAGCCACTCACTTCAACTGTCTGTTATTCAACCCCAAACAGTTAAGCACAGAAGCCGGGTTCGACCTGTCGCCGAAATTTATTAAAGTATTGATTTTATTGGATTATTTACCTACTGATACACATTCTGACGAGGCCTTGTGCCAGCCCTGGAAACGCCCCACAGCGCCCCTGGCCTTTTCGAATATGCAGTGGCGCCGAGTCCTAGATGGCCGTCGCGCCACCGTCCACCGCCAACGCCTGGCCCGTGGTGAACGCGGCACCGTCGCTGCACAGGTACAGCACCGCACTGGCGATTTCCTCGACTTTGCCGATGCGCCCGACCGGGTGCATGGCGGCGGCAAACTCAGCCTTGCGCGGGTCGGCTTCATAGGCACGCCGGAACATGTCGGTGTCGATCACCGCAGGGCACACCGCATTCACGCGGATTTTCTTTTTCGCGTATTCGATGGCCGCCGATTTGGTCAGGCCGATCACGGCATGTTTGGACGCCGCATAAATGCTCATCTTCGGCGCTGCCCCCAAACCCGCCACCGAAGCGGTGTTGACGATCGCCCCGCCGCCTTGGGCCAGCAGCAGCGGCAACTGGTGCTTCATGCACAGCCACACGCCCTTGACGTTAACGCCCATGATCGCGTCGAACTCATCCAGGCTGCCGTCGGCCAGCTTGCCCTTCTCGATCTCGATCCCGGCATTGTTGAAGGCGTAGTCCAGCCGACCATAGGCGGCGACAGTCTGCGCCATCAACTGCTGCACATCGGCTTCCAGCGTGACGTTGCAGCGCACAAACAACGCCTCCCCGCCCGCCTGTTGAATCAGCGCAACGGTGCTCTCGCCGCCCGCCACGTCCAGGTCGGCAACCACCACTTTCAAACCTTCGGCGGCAAATGCCAGCGCGGTGGCGCGGCCAATACCGGCGGCGGCGCCGGTGACCAGGGCGACCTGGCCGGAAAACGTCATGCTCATGGGGATGTCCTGTGGGGAAAATAGCCGTGGGCCGAGTCTAGCCAACCGCAGGACGGGCGCGTCAGCACTATCAGAAGGCCGGTTAGCTGTGTATGAATCGCAGTGATAAGGCCACCAGCCTCACTATCAACCAGGCCTATCGGCGGGCATTCGCGCTTCTCTCGCAACCTTGCTCTCAGGCCGTTAGGGGTCTATCACTTGGGGTTCATTTCTAAAGAGTCCTTTGCCATGACTGCCCAGACCAACCGCCAGTTCCTGCTCGCCAAACGCCCGGTCGGCGCGGCGACACGGGAGACCTTCACCTATCAGGAAGTGCCGGTGGGCACGCCAGGGGATGGGCAAGTGCTGGTGCACAACGAATACCTGTCCCTGGACCCGGCCATGCGTGGCTGGATGAACGAGGGCAAGTCCTACATTCCGCCCGTCGGCATTGGTGAAGTGATGCGCGCGCTGGGCGTGGGCAAGGTGATTGCGTCGAACAACCCGAAATTTGCAGTGGGTGACTACGTCAATGGCGCGCTGGGCGTGCAGGATTACTTCCTCGGCGAACCGCGCGGCTTCTACAAGGTGGACCCCAAGCTCGCGCCGCTGCCGCGCTACCTGTCCGCCCTCGGCATGACGGGCATGACCGCCTACTTCGCCCTGCTCGACACGGGCGCGCCCAAGGCCGGCGAAACCGTGGTGATCTCCGGCGCCGCCGGGGCGGTGGGCAGCATTGCCGGGCAAATTGCCAAGATCAAAGGCTGCCGCGTGGTCGGCATCGCCGGCGGCGCCGACAAGTGCAAATTCCTCGTGGATGAATTGGGCTTCGACGCAGCCATCGACTACAAAAGCGAAGACGTGCCAGCCGCCCTCAAGCGCGAATGCCCTAAAGGCGTGGACGTGTATTTCGATAACGTCGGCGGCGACATCCTCGACGCCGTACTCAGCCGCCTCGCGTTAAAGGCGCGGGTGGTGATTTGCGGTGCCATCAGCCAGTACAACAATAAAGAAGCCGTGAAAGGCCCGGCCAACTACTTGTCGTTGCTGGTCAACCGTGCGCGGATGGAAGGCTTTGTGGTGATGGACCATGCGGCGAACTTTGCCGCGGCCGGGCAGGAGATGGCCGGCTGGATGGCGCAGGGCAAGCTCAAGAGCAAGGAGGATATTGTCGAGGGGCTGGAGACGTTCCCAGAAACACTGATGAAGCTGTTCAACGGCGAGAACTTCGGGAAGTTGGTGCTGAAAGTTAACTGACACACCATCAAACCCAATGTGGGCACAGTCAATGTGGGAGCTGGCTTGCCTGCGATAGCAACAACTGGGTATCACTGAGACACCGAGTCGCTCGCATCGCAGGCAAGCCAGCTCCCACACGTGGCAGTGCCTGCTTTAAATCACCGTCATCAGGCGATTTCGGCGACCACTGCCGCCAAGGCTTTCGCCGGGTCCGCCGCCTGGCTGATCGGGCGACCGATTACCAGGTAGTCCGAACCCGCATTCAGCGCCTGACGCGGCGTCAGAATGCGCCGCTGGTCATCCTGGGCACTGCCCGCCGGGCGAATGCCTGGAGTGACCAGTTGCAGCGACGGGTGAGCGGTCTTCAGGGCCTGGGCTTCCAGCGCCGAGCACACCAGACCATCAAGACCTGCCTTCTGCGCCAGCGCCGCCAAGCGCAATACCTGCTCCTGAGGCTCGATATCCAGGCCGATGCCGGCCAGGTCCTCGCGCTCCATGCTGGTCAGCACGGTCACACCAATGAGCAGCGGTTTCGGGCCGCTGCGCTGTTCCAGCACTTCACGGCAGGCCGTCATCATGCGCAGGCCGCCGGAGCAGTGCACATTGACCATCCACACGCCCATTTCAGCCGCGGCCTTGACTGCCATGGCGGTGGTGTTGGGGATGTCATGGAATTTCAGGTCGAGGAACACTTCGAAGCCTTTGTCACGCAGGGTGCCGACAATTTCGGCGGCGCAACTGGTGAACAGTTCCTTGCCGACCTTGACCCGGCAAAGCTTGGGGTCCAACTGGTCAGCCAGCTTCAGTGCGGCGTCACGAGTGGGGTAATCCAGGGCGACGATGATAGGAGTCTGGCAGACGGACATTGGAATGGGCTCTCAGGCAAGTCGAAATCGGCGCGGATTGTAGCGCAAGCGGCGCCGTTGCGGGATCCGATGATCGGTAAAATACTGATCGAGCGCCCGTAACCCGGCATTTAGGGCAATTGTGTCAAGGCTGATACATTCACGACATGCCCTCAACACGCACCACGTCTAGCCTCGCGCACATGACCGCCCGTCCAGCACTTCCAGCCATGGAGCTGGGCGCCTATGCTGACAGCAACAACCCAGGCAGATGATCGCACTATGCATACCCCTACCGTCTCTGTAAACGAAGAGCAAAAAGGCGCGGTGATCGCCGAAGACAAGCGCTGGAATACCCGTGCGCTGATCGTCGATGACGATCTACCGATTCGTGAACTGCTGATCGACTACCTGGCGCGCTTCAATATTCTCGCCGTCGGCGTCACCGACGGCACCGCCATGCGCACGGCCATGCAAGCTGAAACCTTTGATGTGGTGGTGCTCGACCTGATGCTGCCGGGCGAAGACGGCCTGTCACTGTGCCGTTGGCTGCGCACCGAATCGGACATCCCGATCCTGATGCTCACCGCGCGCTGCGAACCCACCGACCGCATTATCGGCCTGGAACTGGGCGCCGATGACTACATGTCCAAGCCCTTCGAACCGCGCGAGCTGGTGGCACGCATCCAGACCATCCTGCGCCGGGTACGCGATGACCGTACCGAGCAGCGCGCCAATATCCGTTTCGACAACTGGCGCCTCAACAGCGTACTGCGCCAACTGGTGGCCGACGACGGCCTCGTGGTGCCGCTGTCCAACGCCGAGTTTCGTCTGCTGTGGGTGTTTATCGAACGCCCGCGCCGCGTGCTGAGCCGTGAACAATTGCTCGATGCCGCGCGTGGCCGTTCCATCGAGGCGTTTGATCGCAGCATCGACTTGCTGGTCTCGCGCCTGCGCCAGAAGCTGGGCGATGACCCCAAGGCACCGCAGTTGATCAAGACTGTCCGCGGCGAAGGCTACCTGTTTGACGCGCGGGATATCGGCTGATGCGCGCCACCTTCAATACGCTGTTCGGCAGGCTGTTCGGCGTATTGCTGGTAGCCATTGTGCTGGCCCACGTGCTGGCGTTCTTTTGGTTTCACCACTATGGCTCGCCACCGCCGCCGCCTCAGGAAACCTTTGTCGAGCAGCCGGATGGAACGATGAAGCCGCTGCCCAAGCACCATCGCCCCTGGTTCGGTGGCCCGATGGTGCCACTGACGTTTCAGTTTATCTCGCTGATCATTGCCGCCTGGTATGGCGCCAAATTGCTGAGCCGGCCGATCCAGCGCCTGAGCGCAGCCGCCGAACGCTTGAGCCTCGACCTCGACAGCCCACCCCTCAATGAGTCCGGGCCTCGCGAGGCGCGCCAGGCTGCATCGACCTTCAACCTGATGCAAAAACGCATTCGCGAGCAAGTCAGCCAGCGTGCACGCATGCTCGGCGCCGTTTCTCACGACCTGCGCACCCCGCTGTCACGCCTCAAGCTGCGTCTGGAGCAGATCGAAGACACCAAGCTGCAAGGTCAGATGCGCCAGGACCTGGACGACATGATCGACATGCTCGACTCCACCCTGAGCTACTTGCACGAACAGCGCACCAGCGAAACCCGGCACTGGCTCGACGTGCAGGCGCTGGTCGAATCCCTCAGCGAAAACGCCCAGGACCAGGGCTCTGATGTGCAGTTCGCGGGCAATTGCGCGCCTTTGCAGGTGCAGCCGATGGCACTGCGCTCGTGCCTCAACAACCTGATCGACAATGCACTGCGTTATGCCGGTACGGCGCGGGTGGAACTGAGCGACAGCCGCGAAGCCTTGGTCATCCGTGTGATCGACCACGGGCCGGGGATTGCGGCGGATAAACGTGAGGCCGTATTCGAACCGTTCTTTCGCCTGGAAGGCTCACGCAACCGCAACTCCGGCGGCGTCGGCCTGGGCATGACGATTTCCAAGGAAGCGGTGGAACGCCTCGGCGGCAGCCTGAGCCTGGAGGAAACCCCAGGCGGCGGCCTGACCGCCGTGATGCGGTTGCCGAGGGCTTAAAGGGGTTTGTCTTCGCGACGCACTTGCGCCTGGGTCGCGCTCCAATCCGTCAGCAGGCTGTAGGCCACCGCCAGCAAGGTCGGGCCGATAAACAGACCGATAAAGCCAAAGGCGATCAACCCGCCAAACACGCCCAGCAGCACAATCACCAGCGGCAGGTTGCCGCCGCGGCTGATCAGGTACGGCTTGAGCACGTTGTCGACGCCGCTGATGATGAACGTGCCCCACACACCGAGAAACACCGCATAGGTGTAATCGCCCTTCCAGGCCAGCCAGGCCGTGGCCGGGATCCATACCAGCGGCGGCCCCATGGGGATCAGGCTGAGCAGGAAGGTGACGATGCCCAGCACCAGTGCGCCCGGCACACCGGCGATCAGGAAGCCGATCAGCGCCAGCAACGCCTGAGCGGCGGCGGTACCAATCACGCCGTTGACCACGCGTTGCACAGTGCCGGCCACCAACTCGATGTAGTAACCGGCACGGTCGCCGATCAAGCGTTCCAGCAGGCGATGCACGAACGTCGCCAGGCGCGGCCCGTCGCGGTAGAAGAAAAACACGAACACCAGGCTCAGGGTCAATTCGAGAATACCGCCACCGATCTGCGCGCTGCGCGCCAGCAACCAGTTGCCGACCTGGCCCAGGTACGGCTTGATGCTGACCATCAACGCCGCGCCCTGCTGGTCGATACTGTCCCAGGTGGCCACCAGGCGCTCACCGACCAATGGAATCGAACCCAGCCACGTTGGCGCGGCCGGCAGACCGTCAACCTGGATATCCTTGATCAGGCCCACCGCGTCGCGTACATGGTCGGCCAGGTTGAACCCCAGCCACACCAGTGGCACCGCCACCAGCAGCATCCAGCCCAGGGTCAGAATGCCCGCCGCCAGGGATTCCCGGCCGCCCAGCCAACGGGTCAGCAAACGCATCAGCGGCCAGCTGGCAAACGCCAGCACCGCGCCCCAGAACAGCGCCGACCAGAACGGCGCCATCACCCAGAAGCTGGCACCAAACAACACCAGCAGCAGGATTTGCACCAGTAGGCGATCGTTATTGAGCATCGGGTATCTCGAGAATAAGGCTGTAGGAAGAGAGCTTAGGCGAACGGCGCGGGTCCGTTCGCCCTGTTGCGGGTCAGCGTATCAGATGCAGGTGCAAACCCTTAGCGTCACCGCTGCCGGTTTCCATGCGCGCGGCGCGCACGCCGCTGTCGATCAGGCCCTGGCGCCAGGCTTCGGCGGTCGGCCCGGTCAAGCTGACGCGCAAGGTGGCGTCGAGGTTCAAGCCACGGGAAATCAGGGTCAGCCAGGTGGCGTCGGGTTCGGCGCCCAACGCCGGGAAGTCCAGTTCGCCGGTGCTTTTCAACTCACGCAGCAAGGTGGCCGAGGTGGGCAGCAAGTCCCCCAGCGGCGCGCTGGCGTCGAGCTGTTCAACATGCAGATAGGCGCGACGGTTGCCGCGGGTGATGCCGTACAGCGCTACCAGGGAATTGTCCTGCGGCGCCGCCAGACGCAGCAGCAGGTATTCCTGCTGCCCATCGGCGCCGACCAGTTTGGCGTTGCCGAACACTTCGTTGGCCCACAGGCTGCTTTCGCCGCAATCGCGAGCCTGGCACCAGAACAACAGCTGCGCGCCCTTGGCCTGCAACGCTTCGCGCGTCGCGGTAAACGCGGCACTGGAAGTGTGCTCGGCGGGCAGCTCATAGGTGATGGCGGTGGTCTGGCCACGCGCTGTGGCTTGGCCTTCGTAACGCAGTTGGCCGCTGATCTTGCGGATCGCGCCCATCGGGTAGATGCGTTCCTTTTCTTCAGCGGGGCGGTAATCGACGATTTGCGCATCGGCCTGACGGGCCACGGCCGGTAAATCCTGGCTTCCCGGCAGGTCGGCGGCGAACACCAAGGGGCTGAAACAGCACAGCCCGAGGGCACGGATACATCCTTTGCGCAGGCTCATCGGATCGGTGAGCCCTGGCCATTAGAGGTCGCAGCAGTGTTCATAGCGTTCATGGTTGACTCCCTTTCAATCCGCCCAGCCTCGGCAGTTGCCCGCGTCAAGTCAAGGCGCGTGGAAGAACCGATTGAAACAGTCTGCAACAAGCAGCGCGCCGGGCTCATCATTAAGGTGTAAATGATGGCCGCCGGGCAGCGTCTTCACCGTAAAAGGTAGCTGAGAAAGCAATTCTGGATGTTTCGCCAGCATGCCGTCAGCCGCGACCACCAGCTGTGTAGGGCAACCCACGCGCCGCACGAAAGCCATCGCCTGCTCATCGGTCAGGCGCATCGGCGAGGCGAGCGTCAGGCGGCTGTCCGTACGCCAGGTGTAACCGCCCGGCACCGGCATCAAACCGCGCTGGGCCAACAGCTCGGCGGCTTCGCGACTGACCGCCACCACGCCTTTCATGCGTGCTTCCACGGCGCGATCCAGCGAGGTGTAGACCGGTTTGCGCTTGTCCTGCAGGTTCAGTTGCGCCTGCAGCGCCATGCCCAGCCGCTCGGCGGCGCTCTCGCCCGCGGCGGTGGGCGGGACCACGCCGTCGATCAAGCCCAGGTGCGTGACTCGCTCCGGCAAGGCGCCGGCCAACACCAGCGAGACGATGGCGCCGAGCGAGTGGCCAAGTAATGCAAAACGTTTCCAGTCCAGCTGTTCGGCAACTTGCAACACATCAAAGACGTAATCCCACAGGGCATAACCGGCGCCGGCAGGACGGTGCGCCGAATGCCCATGACCGGCCATGTCCAACGCGACGATACGCAAACCGTGCAGCTTCGGCGCCAGCCGCGCAAAGCTGTTGGCATTGTCGAGCCAGCCATGCAGGGCGATCACCGGCAAACCGTCTTCGGGACCAAACAAATGCGCCGCCAACTCGATGTGCGGCAGGCTCAGGCGGACTTCTTCGACGGGCGTGCTCATGCGCAACTGCGCTCGCGGGCTGCCCAGCGGGAAAACAGGTTCTTGATCAAGGTCGCGGTGTCCTGCGGGCGTTCGAGGGGGAACATATGGCCACCGGGCATGGTGAGCATTTCGCCCATCGGCAGGCGGTCGACGCCGCTGGCATGGTGACGCATCACCACGCGGCTTTGACGGCCGCGCACCACAGCCAACGGCACCTTCAACTGACGAACCTGGCCAGGGCTGGTGTGAGGCACGCCGCGGTAGATGCTGATTTCAGTGGCCGGATCAAAGCGCAGACGCAGGCGATCGCCCACCTGTTGCAAGCCGTGTTGCAGGTACGCGTCAAAGCATTCCGGATCGAACCCGCGAAACAGCGTCTTGCCGGCAAAGTAGCTGCGCGCGGCCTCCAGATCGGCAAATTCTTCACGGCGGCCCAGCGTACGCCCGGCCGGGGTCAGGCGGTCGATAAAGCCGAAACGCTTGGCGGCACGGATCACCCAGCGGTCAGCGCGGGTCAGCACCGGCGAATCGAGCATCACCACGCCGCGGTACAGCTGCGGACAGCGCATGGCCGCGTGCAAATGCAACACACCGCCCAGGGAATGGCCCACACCCCACACCGGTTCCGGCTGCAACTGCAGATGGTGGATCAACTCGTCCACCAGGTTCTGCCAGTTGTCGTCCACCGGAAACCTGGGGTCGTGACCGTGTTGCGGCAGGTGAGCCACGGCATATTCCGGGGCCAGGGCGGCAAACAACTTGCCGTAAGTGGCCGAAGGGAAGCCATTGGCGTGGGCAAAAAACACGTGCTGCGACATACCGGATCCATCTGCAAAAACAGAAGTTGATTGTCACCATGCCCGGCCGTTACAGCAATGACTGTAACCGCCAGGAATGATGACACTCACGCCACGCCTATCGCGCCGGCGGGTTCTCGCCCAGCGGTACCACGGCCATGGTCAGGCGCGACACGCAGCTGGATTTGCCCTCATCGCTGGTCAAGCGAATGTCCCACACTTGAGTGGTACGGCCGATATGGATCGCCCGCGCCACCGCCGTGACCCGCCCGCTGCGCACACCGCGCAGGTGGTTGGCATTGACCTCAAGGCCCACGCAATAAAACTTGCTGGCATCGATGCACAGGTAAGCCGCCATGGAACCGACGCTTTCAGCCAGCACCACCGACGCACCGCCGTGCAGCAGGCCGTAGGGTTGATGGGTGCGATGGTCGACCACCATGCTGGCGGTCAGGGACTCGTCGTCGAAGCTTTCGAAGCGGATGTCCAGCAGCTCACCAATGGTGTTTTTCTGGCTCGCGTTGAGTTGCTCGATATTCGGTTGGGTGCGCCACAAACTCATGAAGGTGTCCTTATTGGTTTTATTACGACCCTAATCCTGCCACACAATGGCTTCGTTGCGCGCGCTCCAAACTGCAAGCTCGGCACCGTAGGTCGACTCGATCACCGTGCGTTTGATCTTCAGGGTCGGCGTGAGAAAGCCGTTTTCCACCGCCCAACTGTCTTTCACCACCACCAGCTGGCGCAAGCGTTCGTGTTTATCCAGTGCCTGGTTGACCTGTTCCAGCCAGCGTTCGAGGCTGCTGCCCAGGGCGTTTCGGTCCTGAGGCCCGGCGGACAACACGCACAGGCCGATCGGCGCAGTCAGGCCATCGCCCACCACGCACACTTGCTCAATGCGTGCATGTTCGGCCAGGCGGTTTTCAATCGGTGCCGGGGCCACGTATTTGCCCTTGCTGGTCTTGAAGATTTCCTTGAGCCGCCCGGTCAGACGCAGGCGGCCGTCGGCGTCCTGTTCGCCCTTGTCGCCGGTACGCAGGAAGCCATCATCGGTCAGGGTGTCGGCGGTTTTCTGCGGGTCCTTGAAGTAGCCGAGCATGGTCGCGCCGCTGCGCACCTGCACTTCGCCCGACGTGTCGATGCGCACTTCAACACCAGGGCACGGTAGGCCGATCCAGCCGAGCGTCTGCTGGCCGGGGCGACACACATGGGAATAGCCGCAGCTTTCGGTCATGCCATACACCTCCAGCACATCCAGCCCCAGGCGCTGATACCAACGCAGCAACGCTTCGGGCACGGGCGCCGCCCCGGACAACGCAATGCGCAGGGCATCCAGGCCCAGCCCCGCAAGAACCTTATGGCCGACGTGCTTGCCGATAAATGGCAGGCGCAGCAGGCGGTCGAGGCGCTTTTGCGGGATCTTGCTGTAGACGCCCATCTGGAACTTGGTCCAGATCCTCGGCACGCCGAACAGCGCCGTTGGCCGGGCCCGACGCAGATCCGCCAAAAAGGTATCGAGGCTCTCGGCGAAATACACGGTTTGCCCGGTGTAGATCGAGGCCAATTCCACGAACATGCGCTCGGCCACATGGCACAGCGGCAGGTAGGACAGCAACCGGTCGCCCTCCCCCAGGCCGAACAACTCGGTGCCACGGGTGGCGGCAAAACCCAAGGCGCCAAAGGTTTGCATCACGCCCTTGGGCAAGCCGGTGGTGCCGGAGGTGTAGACGATGGTGGCCAGGCTTGAGGTGCCAGGTTCAGGGTTGTCCTGGATCGGCGAGCAGGCTTGCAGGTCGGCCCAGCGGTAATCGAAGTCGCCGGCCGGGCACAGGGGCAGGCTGATGGTCGGCAGCCCGGCGGGGATACCCGGCGCCATCGCAGGCCAGTCATCCAGCTTGCCGATCAATACCAGCGCCGCCTCGGAATGGGTCAGCACATGGGCGACGGAGTCGGCGGTGAGGTTGGGGTACAGCGGCACCGAGACGTGCCCGGCCATCCAGATCGCGAGGTCGGCGATGATCCAGTGTGCGCAGTTTTTTGAGATCAGCGCGATGTGCGAGCCTTGCGGCAGCTCGCGGGCACGCAGCCAATGCGCGGCGCAACGGGCCTGGTGACCGACCTCGCCCCAGGTGAGGGTCTGCACCTCGCCAGCGCCGATGGGTTGCACCAGAAAGGTTTTGCGCGGGTGTCGCGCTTCACGTTCGAAGAAGACCTGCAACGGCAAACGAAAAGCGACGGGCATGGGACGCGCTCCTTTGTGATCCGGCCATAGCCAACCAAGCACTTGCTTGGTTGACTGTATAGCACACACTGGGGGGTGATTTATCCTTGGAGCCTTTGGGGGTTACGCATGTTTTTTTTGGGGTTGTTACGGGGTTGCTGGGGGTATATCCGTTATTTAGGTGATGGCGGATATGGGTTCCGCCCTTACGGCGGGTCACTTTTGAAAAGAGCCCAAAAGTAACCAAAAGGCTCTTGCCCCACCACTCGGCACCTCGCTTAGGCTCGGTGTGCCCTCACGCAGGCTTTGGAGCGTGGGCCGCCGCGATGGGCCATCCATGGCCCAACACGGCTAAACCGGCGTCCTGCCGGTTTACCCACGCTCCAAAACCTGCGTTCGGCCAGCGTGGTTTAACGGGGCGCCTAAGATCAAAAGCAGATCAAGATCAAAAGCAAAGCACGGCGGCCTGGTAGCCGACCTGAGTGGTTAGATCAAAAGCGAAACCGAGGCGGCCTGACAGCCGACCTGATCCTGGAAGCTGAACTCAATCAAATGTGGGAGCTGGCTTGCCTGCGATGGCATCGACTGGGTGTCACTGATACACCGAGGTGTCTGCATCGCAGGCAAGCCAGCTCCCACAGAAAAGCAATGCAGTGCAATGCTGGCAGCTTAACTCGGTCAACTTGCTCGCGAAGGCGGTGGGTCAGGCAGCTCATGTGTCACTGACACCCCGCCTTCGCGAGCAAGCCCGCTCCCACATTTGGATCTCAGCGCATCAGATACACGCTGGTCGAGCCCAGGCGAGGTGCCCAGGGGGGGGCACAGACCTTTTGGTTGCTTTTGGCAGGGCCGGCATTCCGGGCGTTTGCCAAAAGTGACCCGCTGTAAGAACGGAACCCTACGAAGCCGTTACCGCAGCAACGGACATGCCCCCCGCCCCTACGGGTTCTTCACACCAACCAGACTCATCAACCCCGCCAACGGAAAATCCCCCTCAAGCTCCGCAAGGCTGGCAGTGTGCATCGGTTGCGGCTGACGCAAATGACCATGCTGCAAAAAGCTGATCAAGCTGCCCACCAACGGCTGATGGCTGACCAGCAGCACATTGTCATCGGTGTCGAGCTTTTCCAATACCTGCAACGGACTGCTTTCAGGCGTCAACCACGGCACGGTACGAATCTGCGGCTCAAACCCCAAGGCGTCACGCACCAAGTGGGCAGTTTGCTGCGCACGCACATACGGACTGGCGAGGATGGCGCTGATCGGCTGGCCGATCAGGTGCGCGGCACTGCGCAACACTTCGCCGCGGCCATGCTCAGTGAGGTTGCGCTCGGCGTCGGTGCGCGCATGCCCCTGGGCTTCACCGTGACGCAAAATCCACAGCTTCACAGTTTTGGCTCTTCATCACGCACCGGGTGCGGCGCCGGCGGCACGCTGTGGGCGGCTTCACCCTCGGGTGCTCGCGGGGTTGGCCAATCGGCGAAGGGCCAGGGTTTCTGCTCGGTGTGGAAGCTGCCGAAACGGCCGATCTGCGCGAGGAACTGGCTGAGGCTGTCGCCAAAATTCATCAGGCCCAGGTTCGGCGCGCCGTAGACCAGGCGATACACCAACTGCACCACCACCAGCGCGCCCAGCAGGAACTGCGCGACTTGCCACACCAGGGCAAACACCAGCATCCACAGGATACGCAGGAGAATGGACTCGTATTTCGGGGCCGCTTTGGGATCGTTCATGGCGCGTTCCTCAGTTGAAACCACTGGTGGAAATAAAGTCGACATCGGTCTTGGGCTCGGCGCGCATCAGCAACTCGATGACTTGGTTCAAGGTGCGCCCTTCAAACAGGATCGCGTGCAGCCCGGCGACCAGCGGCATGTACACGCCGACCTCCTGAGCCTTGGCCTTCAGCACTTTAAGCGTGTTGACGCCTTCGGCCACTTCGCCCAGGCGCGTGACTGCGTCTTCCAGGCTCAAGCCCTGGCCCAAGGCGAAACCGACCTGGTAGTTGCGGCTTTTCGGCGACGAGCAGGTCACGATCAAATCACCCACGCCCGCCAGGCCCAGGAAAGTCATCGGGTTGGCGCCCTGGTTCACCGCAAAGCGGGTCATCTCTGCCAGTGCGCGAGTGATCAGCATGCTCTTGGTGTTCTCGCCCATGCCCAGGGCCACGGCCATGCCGGCGATGATCGCGTAGACGTTTTTCAGCGCCCCGCCCAGTTCGACACCAAAGCGGTCGCCGCTGGCGTAGACGCGGAAGGTGCGGCCATGCAACACCGCCTGGACGCGTTCACATAACGCTTCATCTTCACTGGCGACCACGGTGGCCGTCAGCGCGTGCTCGGCGACTTCCCGAGCCAGGTTCGGCCCGGACAGCACGCCAATGCGCGCCTGAGGGGCGATCTCTTCGAGGATTTCGCTCATCAGCTTGAAGGTGTGCGCCTCGATGCCCTTGGTCAAGCTGACCAGCAGCTTGCCCGCCAGGCGTTCGGCGTGAGGCGCCAGCACTGAGCGCAAGGCGCTCGAAGGCAGTGCGACAAAGCACAGGTCACATTCAGCCAGCGTGGCCAGCAGATCGGTCACCGGCTCGACCGCCGCATGAATCTTGATGCCTTTAAGGTAACGGGGGTTTTCCCGATGAACGCGGATAGCCTCGGCCTGCTCGGGATCGCGCATCCATTGGCGCACCGCGTGGCCGTTCTCAGCCAGCAGGTTTGCCACGGCGGTACCAAAACTTCCGCCTCCCAGGACCGCAATAGGGCGCTGTTCAGTCATATGCAATCCGTTAATCCATACCAGTGGCGATGGCGGCATTATACGGGGCGACCCGCTTGCGGCCAGCCCCCGTATCAATTCCCGCGCTTGTCGGAAAATGCCGCCGTTGGGTGAAGTAATTGCGCGGGCCACGACTGGCAAATGGCCCCACCTCAGTTAACATGGGCGGCTATCCGTAATTATCAAGGCCGTGCCGTGTATCTGGGCCCTCCTCCTCGCTCATCTCTATGGTTGATGCTGTTGTGCAGTGTGCCTGCCGTGGCGGATGACCTGTTTCTGGACAGTCAGCCGCTGCCACAGGTGCTGACGGCCACGCGTCTCAAGCAATCGGCCGCCGCCGTGCCCGGCAGCATGACCGTAATCGACAGCGAGCTGATCAAGGCCAGCGGCGCGCGGGACATCGCCGAGTTGCTGCGGCTGGTGCCGGGGATGATGGTCGGCTACACCACCGGCAACCAGGCGGCGGTGAACTACCACGGCACCAGCGCCAGCGATGCGCGGCGCATGCAGGTGTTGATCGACGGGCGTTCGGTGTACCGCGCGGGCCTGGCCACGGTGGACTGGAGCGATATTCCGGTGGCGATGGAAGACATCGAGCGTATCGAGGTGTTTCGCGGCCCCAACACAGTCAGCTATGGCGCCAATGCGCTGATGGCGGTGGTCAATATCCTCACGCGCTCGCCGTCCAACAGCCACGGTTCGCGGGTCAAAGTGATCCGTGGCGAACGTGGGATCAACGACTTCTATGCCAGCCAGGGCATGGGCTGGGAAACCGGTGACTTGCGCCTGTCGATGTCCGGGCAACAGGACGATGGCTTTGACAGCGACGCCGTCGGCGCCGACCGCCGTGACAGCCGCCGCCTCAGCCGTTTCAGCCTGGCGGTGAGCCAGACCCTGAACGCGCAGCAGAGCCTCGATTTGCAACTCGACGCCAAGGAAGGCAGCAACCAGCGCCCTTACACCTACACCCCGGTATTCGCCGGGATTACCGAAGGTGGCACCAATTCCGACGTAACGGCCAAGGACTATGCCGGCTCCGTGCGCTGGAACGTCGAGTTCAACCCCGAACACAGCCTGTATATCCAGGGCTCAGCCCAGCAATGGGACCGCCAGCAGGTCTGGAAAGCCTGTGACGCCAAGGTGTCGTTCAGCCCGGAACTGACCCAACTGTGGCAGCTCAACCCCAACTACGCCGAGCAGTTGGCCCGCCACATGGACATCTACAGCAAGGGCACGGCCCCCTCCGGCACCGCCGCCGAACAAGCACTCGGCAACCAGGTGCTGGACCAGTGGCGCCAGGGTGCCAGCCAGAGCGTGTGCGGCAATATCGACCAAAGCACCCGCGAAAGCCGCTATGACATTGAGCTTCAGGACACCCTGAGCCTGTCCGACAGCCTGCGCCTGGTCAGCGGCATGAATTACCGCTACGACCGCGCCGATTCCGACACTTACTTCAACGGCACCCTCGACGACACCACCTGGCGCCTGTTCGGCCACTTGGAATGGCGCGCCAGCGAACACTGGCTGCTGCAAGGTGGCGCGATGTACGAAGACACCCACTTGAGCGGCAACTCGCTGACGCCGCGGGTGGCGGTCAATTACCTGATCAACCCGCGTCACGGCCTGCGCGCGGTGTATTCGGAGGCGATTCGCTCGCCGGACATGTTCGAGAACAACGTCAACTGGAGCTATCGCGTCACCAATCTCAGCTCCCCGGCCTATGGGCAAAACTCCGGGCAATATTTTGTGGTAACTCGCGGCCCCGGCAACCTCGATAAAGAGTTGATGCGCTCGCGCGAGCTGGGCTACAACGGCTTCTTTGCCGACCTTGGGCTGAATGTCGACGTGAAACTGTTCTACGACGAAATCACCGACATGATCAGCTCGCCACTGCGCAACAACCAATACATTGCCAGCAACGCCAACAGTGCACGGTTTACCGGCGCCGAGTCGCAGTTCGACTGGCGCATGAGCAACGCCGACCGCCTGCGGCTGACCTATGCTTACGTCGACGCCGCTTCAAGCAACCCGCTGGACAAGGCACAAACCGCACGCAACAGCGGCTCGGCCGGCTGGCTGCGTGAATGGGGCCAGGGCTGGTCCAGTGCGTTGTTCTACTATGGCGACGACGCGCTCAACAGGTATCGCTTCGAACGGGTCGACCTGCGGGTGGCCAAGCGCATTGCCTTGGGCAACGCCAATGTGGAGCTGGCCGGCATGTTGCAACAACGCCTCGATAACCAGCCCACCACCTGGGCCGACAACAATTACGACAGTCGCCACGTGCTCTACTTCAGCGCGGAGTTAGAGTTCTGACATGGGCGATCAGTCACGGATGACCCTGCGGTTTTTACCCCGGCTCTGGCGGCGAGGCGTGCTGTTGGCGTGCCTGCTGCTGAGTGCGCCGGTGTGGAGCGCCGACATCCTGCTGACCGCCGCCGAAGACGGTGCCGGCGTCCAGGCCTTCGCCCAGGCCCTTGCCCAGCGCCGCCCCGACGACCATGTGACCTTCACCCCGCTCAAAGACTTGCCGGCACCGAGCCAGTTGCCGGCCAGCACCCGCCTGATCCTGTTGGACCTGCCCGGTCTTGACTGGCGCCTGCAGGATGCCCAGGGCCCGCCGACCCTGGTGCTGCGCATCAGCCGCCTGCAGGCGCGCCAGCGGCTGGGCAGCACACATCCGGCCAGAATAAGCCTGTTGTGGAGCGACCCGCCGCTGGAACGCCAGTTGAGGCTGATCGCCAGCATCCTGCCCCAATACCGACGCATCGGCGTGCTTTACGGCATCGACAGTGAATTCCTGCTGCAGGAGCTGCGTCAGTATGCGGCGCCCATGGGGCTGGAAATTGTGCCGCAGCGCTGGGACAACATTAATGACAGTCGCCCCTTGCTGAACCTGTTCAAGAACAGCGATGTGTTGCTCGGCCTTGACGACCCGCAGCTGTACAACCCCAAGACCGTGAAGAACCTGTTGCTCAGCAGCTATGCCCAGCAACTGCCGTTGGTGGGCCCCAATGCCGGGTTCGTCAAGGCCGGCAGCCTGGCCAGCACCTACAGCGACCAGGCTGACTGGCTCGACGTGCTCGACCGACTGCTGAACCACCCGCCGGCCAGTTGGCCACGCACGCTGTACCCGGAACACTTCAAAGTCGTGGGCAACCCGCAAGTCGCGCGCTCACTGGGCATCGAACAGGTTGACGAAGTCGCCGTCGCCGCCGGACTGGCCGAAGGAGAAAAACGCCCATGACCTTGCGTCGTCGTTGGGACATCAATACCCGCACCCAGCTCATCACCTTGGGCCCGGCGCTGTTGCTGACCCTGCTGCTGATCAGCTTCTTTACCTTCGTGCGTATTCAGGATTTGCGCCAGGAGCTGGACCACACCGGTCAGTTGATCGCCAACCAACTGGCCCCCGCCACCGAATACGGCGTGATTTCCGGCAACATCGATGTGCTCGACAGCTTGCTGCGCGCGACACTGGCCACGCCGCACGTGCGCTTCCTGGAGATTCAGGACAGCACCGAGAAAATCCTCTTGTACGTCGAACAGCCGTCGGAGAAGCACGACCATTCACTGTCGGTGAAAGTGTTCCAGGCACCGATCCGTCTGCAACATATCCAGCTGGGCAATGACTTTTTCCAGGACAACCTCAACGAACCCAAGGCGCCGCGGGCGGATTACCTGGGCCGGGTGATCGTCGGCATGTCCAACGACGCGTTCAGCCAGCGCCAACAGGAGATTCTGTTCAAGGCCGGGATTCTTGCCCTGTTCGCCCTGCTGTTTACCTTCCTGCTCGCACGGCGCCTGGCCGCCAGCCTGTCGCAGCCGATCAGCGCCATGGGCCACGCGGTCAAAGCGATCCAGCAAGGCGACTACAAGACGCCGCTGCCGATTGTCGACGACTCGGAGCTCGGTGACCTGTCGCGCCATATCAACAACCTCGCCGAGGGCCTCAACCAGGCCAGCCGCGAGCAGCACCAGGCCATGGCCCAGTTGATCCAGACCCGCGAAGAAGCCGAGCGCGCGAACAATGCCAAGTCGGATTTCCTGGCGATGATGAGCCACGAGCTGCGCACGCCCATGAACGGCGTGCTGGGCATGTTGCAACTGCTGGAAACCACCGAGATGACCGAGGAGCAGACCGAGTACGCGGCGCTGGCCTCCGAGTCCACCGAACACTTGCTCAAGGTGATCAACGACATCCTCGACTTCTCGCGCATCGAGCGCGCCGCGCTGGAGCTGGAGCATATCCCGTTCAATCTGGCGGACCTGATCAGCAGCTGTGCCCAGGCGTTCCAGCACAGCGCCCAGCAACGCGGCCTGGCGCTGGCGTTGCCGATTCCGGCGGGCATGGAGTCCTTGCGGGTGCAGGGCGATCCGACGCGGATCCGGCAGATCCTGGTGAACCTGATCGGTAACGCGCTGAAGTTCACCGAGCATGGCACGGTCACCGTCGAGCCTCACTGGCAGACCCTCGACCATGAATTGGTGTGGTTCACCTGCACCGTGCGCGACAGCGGCATCGGCATTTCCGCCGAGCGTCTAGAACTGATGTTCGATGCGTTCCAGCAGGCCGACAGTTCCATTTCAAGACGTTACGGCGGCACCGGGCTGGGCCTGCCGATCGCCCGCACCCTCGCCGAACGCATGGGCGGCACGCTGCGCGCCCAGAGCGAAGAAGGCCGCGGCTCGGTGTTTACCCTGGAAATTCCGCTGGCCATCGACCAGCAAAGCTTGCCGACCATTGACCTGCACGCCGAAGGCAAAACCAGCGCCGGTAACGGCCGCCACGTGTTGCTGGTGGAAGACAACCCGGTCAACCGCACCGTGGTTGAAGCCATGTTGCGCAGCCTGGGCTTTGAAGTGAGCCTGGCCACCGACGGCGCCGAGGCGATTCGCAGTGCCGAAAGCCTGATATTCACCGCCATTCTGATGGATTGCCGCTTGCCGCTGATCGACGGCTATGAAGCCACCCGCCAGATCCGCCAACTGCCCGGCTGCGCCAATCTGCCGATTATCGCGCTCACCGCCAACGCGTTGCAGGGCGATCGCGAGGCCTGTTTGGCAGCCGGAATGAACGATTACCTGGCCAAGCCGTTCAAACGCACGGATTTGCAGCAAATACTGCAACGTTGGGTGCAATAGCGCTGCGCCATCAACCAACTGCGACTGGCGTGAAACACGAAAGTGCGGCAGTCTTAGGCACCCGAACGGGCCTATAAACAGGCTCGGTTTAAAATTTCAGTGAACAAGTGTACATTCAGTGCCTTGACGCTGTGACTTTCACTACAACGCAATAGTCTATGTGTAGGCTGCCGACATGAGGCATGAACGCTTCATTCGGTTCGGGAAGATTTGCCCTACCCTGCCGCATGGGATTATTGAGGAGCTCGCATGACCAAACAAAACGCCTTTACTCGGGAAGACCTGCTGCGCTGCAGTCGCGGTGAGCTGTTCGGCCCAGGTAACGCGCAACTGCCCGCCCCGAACATGCTGATGGTGGATCGCATCACCCATATCAGCGAAGAGGGTGGCAAGTACGGCAAAGGTGAATTGGTCGCCGAGCTGGATATCACCCCTGACCTGTGGTTCTTTGCCTGCCATTTCGAAGGCGACCCTGTCATGCCAGGTTGCCTGGGCCTCGACGCCATGTGGCAACTGGTCGGCTTCTACCTGGGCTGGCAAGGCCTGCCGGGCCGCGGCCGAGCACTGGGTTCGGGCGAAGTGAAGTTCTTCGGCCAGGTCCTGCCGACCGCCAAGAAAGTCACCTACAACATTCAAATCAAGCGCGTCCTCAAGGGCAAGCTGAACCTCGCAATCGCCGATGGTTCGGTCACTGTCGACGGTCGCGAGATCTATACTGCCGAAGGCCTTCGGGTCGGCGTATTCACTTCCACTGACAACTTTTAAGGGTTATCCGCATGCGCCGCGTCGTTATCACTGGTCTGGGCATTGTTTCTTGCCTGGGCAATGACAAAGAGACCGTCACCGCTAACCTGCGTGCAAGTCGCCCTGGCATCCGCTTCAACCCGGAATATGCCGAAATGGGTCTGCGTAGCCAGGTTTCCGGCTCCATCGACCTGCCCCTCGAAGAACTGATCGATCGCAAGATCTATCGCTTCGTCGGCCACGCTGCCGCCTACGCCTACCTGGCCATGAAAGACGCCATCGCCGATTCCGGCCTGAGCGAAGACCAGGTATCGAACGTACGCACCGGCCTGATCGCCGGCTCCGGCGGCGCATCGACCCTCAACCAGATGGAAGCGCTGGACATCCTGCGCGAAAAAGGCGTGAAACGCGTTGGCCCGTACCGTGTAACGCGGACCATGGGCAGCACCGTTTCGGCCTGCCTGGCCACGCCGTTCCAGATCAAGGGCGTGAACTACTCGATCTCCTCCGCGTGCGCCACCAGTGCTCACTGCATCGGCACTGCGGTCGAGCAGATCCAGCTGGGCAAGCAAGACATCGTTTTCGCCGGCGGCGGTGAAGAAGAGCATTGGAGCCAGTCGTTCCTGTTCGACGCCATGGGCGCGCTGTCCACCCAGTACAACGAAACCCCGGAAAAGGCCTCCCGCGCCTACGACGCCAAGCGTGACGGTTTCGTCATCGCCGGCGGTGGCGGCATGGTCGTGGTCGAGGAGCTGGAACACGCTCTGGCCCGCGGTGCGAAGATCTACGCGGAAATCGTCGGTTACGGCGCCACGTCCGACGGCTACGACATGGTTGCGCCAAGCGGCGAAGGCGCTATCCGTTGCATGCAGATGGCCATGTCCACCGTGGATACGCCAATCGACTACCTGAACACCCACGGCACTTCGACCCCGGTCGGCGACGCCAAGGAAATGGAAGGCGTGCGTGCGGTATTCGGCGACAAGGCTCCGGCCATCAGCTCCACCAAGAGCCTGTCTGGTCACTCCCTGGGCGCCGCTGGCGTTCACGAAGCGATCTACTGCCTGCTGATGATGGAAGGCAACTTCATGGCCGGTTCGGCCAACATCGAAGAGATCGACCCGGTCGTCGCCGATATGCCGATCCTGACCAAGACCGTCGAGAACGCAAAAATCGACACCGTGATGAGCAACAGCTTCGGCTTCGGTGGCACTAACGCCACCCTGGTGCTGAAACGCTGGCAGGGTAAGTAAGACCTGTAAGCTGAGCATGTGAAAAAGCCCCGACTGGTTCGGGGCTTTTTTATGCGTGGCTGGATTTGAGACCGAGTCGCCGCATCGCAGGCAAGCCAGCTCCCACATTTGACTGTGGTCACACATCAAAGTGTGGGAGCTGGCTTGCCTGCGATAGCGTCAACTCGGTTTACGGCCCTACACCGAAAACCGCGCCACCATCGTGTTCAGATCCACCGCCAACCGCGACAGCTCCTGGCTCGCCGCACTGGTCTGATTCGCCCCGGTCGACGTCTGATGCGCCAAATCGCGAATATTCATCAAGTTGCGATCCACCTCGCGCGCCACCGCGGCCTGCTGCTCCGACGCGCTGGCAATCACCAGGTTACGCTCGTTGATCAGGGTAAACGCCGACGCAATCTCTTCCAGCGCCGTGCCCGCCGACTTGGCGATGCCCAACGTGGACCGTGCCCGCGTATTGCTCTGCTGCATCGAACTCACGGCCTGATCGGTGCCCTGTTGAATCGCGCTGATCATCTGCTCGATTTCCTGGGTCGACTGTTGCGTGCGATGGGCCAAGGCCCGCACTTCATCCGCCACCACCGCAAACCCACGCCCGGCGTCCCCGGCGCGGGCCGCTTCAATCGCCGCATTCAAGGCCAGCAAATTTGTCTGCTCGGCAATTGAGCGAATCACATCCAGCACTTTGCTGATGCCATACACCTTTTGCGCCAGCTCCTCGACCTGGGTCGCATTGGCGGTCACATCCGTGGCCAGGGCCTCGATCGACTCGACCGTCTGGTGCACCTGTTCACGCCCCTGCTGGGCAATGCGGTCAGACTCACGCGAGGCTTGTGACGTCGCCACGGCGTTGCTCGCCACCTCCTCCACCGCCGCCGTCATCTGGTTAACCGCCGTCGCCGCCTGTTCAATTTCCTGATTCTGCTGGTGCAAGCCGCGAGTAGCGTCTTCGGTGACGCAACTGAGCTCTTCGGACGCCGAGGCCAATTGGTTGGACGATTCGGCAATGCGCCGAATGGTGTCGCGCAGGTTCTCCTGCATACCTTTGAGCGCCTGCTGCAAACGTGCCGGCTCGTCGCTGCCCGTCACGCTGATCTCACCCGTCAAGTCGCCACCGGCCACGCCCTGGGCGATTTTCAACGACTGTGCCAGCGGTAGCACGATACTGCGAGTCAGCCACACCGCCAGCCCGATGGTGATCAGCGCGGTGACCACGATCATGCCGACCACCCAAGTGCGAGATTGAGCAAACACCCGTTGCGCCAGGCTCGCGGCCTGATTGGCACTGGCCTTGTTCAAGGCCACCAGGTCGTGCAGCGTTCCGGCCATCTCATCGGCAATTTGATTCATCTCGCCGTTGACCACCTTGATTGCGTCTTCCAATCGATTGGCCTTGGAGAACGTCATGACCTGTTCCTGGCGCTGCAGGTATTGCTGCTCCCCGGCCTTGAAGCGATCAAACAGCGTGCGCTCTTCGGGCAGCACAATCAGCGCTTCATAGAGGGTTTGCGCATGGTGCAGGCCACTTTTGAGCTCGGTGAGTTTCTGCTCGTTCTGCGCCAGCGCCTGTGGGTCTCGATTGACCAGCAAGCGCAGGGTCAGCGCACGAACCCGCAACAGGTCCTGGCTCATCTCCCCCACCGCCATCACGCTGGGCAACCAGTTGTTTTCGACCTGATCCGACTGCTGGCGCATATTGGCCATCTGCAACAGGGCAAAGCCGCC
This sequence comes from Pseudomonas sp. RGB, assembly GCF_007713445.1. NCBI lineage: Bacteria > Pseudomonadati > Pseudomonadota > Gammaproteobacteria > Pseudomonadales > Pseudomonadaceae > Pseudomonas > Pseudomonas sp. RGB. The sequence goes on from NZ_VMSH01000013.1 coordinate 28,295, forward strand.
CAAGGCGAACACCATCAATGCCAGCACGCCAAAGCCCAAACCGGCGCGGGGGGCGATATTCAGACTACGCATACTCATTGCCTGGATTCCTTCCAAATGCGCTGCATCCACCTGCAGCGGGTCTCCTGAAAGGTATCGGCCCGTGTTCAATATTGCGTAAGACGAAAAGGCGATATCAATGTGCTTGCTCATCGCGAGCTGATTTCGGCAGAACCCCCAGGAAATTGTCTCGCGCTACCTTGCGGGCTACCTCCTCGGGCAGAGCGTCGAGAAAGGGTGCAAAGCGATGCATTTCCTTACCGAGCTTGTTGAAGCGCCCTACAACATCCGAACCCAGCATAAAACGCTCCGGGAAGCGCTCTACCAGCTCTACCCACTCGGGCCGAGGCTTGCCCGCCTCATCGAGCAAGTACGGCGTGAGCATGCTCCAGGACAGGTCGATGTAGAGATTGGGGTACGCCTCAAGCAGGCGGTTCAAGGTCGGCAGAAGAAAGTCCATCTGCACCTGATGACGGTGAATCTCTTTGCTGGTGCCGGCATGGGCCCAGATAAAGCGGGTGTGCGGGTGGTTGCGCAGCGATTCTTCCACCTCCGGCAGGTACAGCGGGTTGCGCTCGCGCTTGGAGGTGATGTTGGCGTGCAGCATCACCGGCAGATCGTTTTCGGCGGCGAGGTGATAGATGCGCCTCATGGCTTCGTTATTGGCGCGCGGGGTATCGCCGGCGGTCAAGGCCGTGAGGTCATCGTGGCGCGTGAACACCTCACCGATGCCCTGCCAAAGCCCGGGGTTGAGATCCAGCATGCGCTGGATATGGGCTGCGGAATTTTTGTCGTTAGGATTGAAGCCGGATAAAAACGGGTGAAAGTGCCGACGCTGCTCAGGTGTGAGTTTGTTCACCGCAGCCGCAACGATCACGTCAGTGGCGCTGTACCAATAAGCATCGGCATCGTCACCGGCGTAGTAACGCGGGCGCTTGGGTTCGTCTTCGTGCCATTTTTTAGCGACGGGAATACCGGAAATCATCAAGTGTTCGATGTGGGCGTCGGCCATCGCCTTGAGCAATGCATCCATGCCCGCCGTTTCCTGGAAAAAATCCACGTAGTGCAGGTGCGCGTCGCTGTAGGCATAGTCGCGCGCCTGCACCGCAACGCTGGCGGCGGCGAACAGCAGGGCGAGACTCAGGCGGGTCAGGGGCACGGTAGAACCTCGGTATCGGCTAATACGGGTAGACCTTGTGCACAGCGCCACGGTTCATCGGCCAAAAACGCGGAACACCTAAGTGCCAGCATGTTCTATAACTGCATGACCTTCATCCTGCCAACCTTGTGAGGTTCACCATGCCTGTTACCGTCAACACCCTGAACCACGACAACTTTCGCCACAGTGTGAACATCAATAACCACGAACTGTTCACCGACCTGCCCAAGAGCCTGGGCGGCGACGACTCGGCGCCCTCCCCCCACGACTATTTCGATGCTGCCCTGGCCTCGTGCAAGGCCTTGACCGTCAAGCTGTACGCCCAGAAGAAAGACATCCCGCTGACCGGCGTGACCGTGGAAGTCACCCACGACAGCACCGAGGAGCAAAAAGGCAAATACAAGCTCAACGTCAAGCTGACCCTCAAAGGCGTGCTCACCGACGCACAGCGCGATGAGCTGCACCACGTCGCCGATCGCTGCCCGGTACACAAACTGATGACCACCGCCGACGTCACCATCGAGACTACATTGTCCGAAGGCGCTTTCAGCCAATAGCGCCAACCTCCCGTCGAGCGGGTTATGCTCTTGGTCATCCAACCCGCTCAGACAGGGACGCACCATGCCCATCCTCACCGTGATCCGCCCGCGCGCCGAAGAGGTCGAGGGCCAGCCGATCCTGCGCCCGCTGCCGTCGCGCGAATGCCGCAGCGTCGGGCCTTTCGTGTTTTTCGATCACATGCTGCTCACGCGCTATGCGCCGGGTACCGGCATGAACATCCGCCAGCACCCGCATATCGGGTTGTCCACGCTGACCTATTTGTTTGAGGGCGCGCTGCAGCACAAGGACAGCCTCGGCTCGGACCAGGTGGTGCAGGCCGGCGACGTCAGCTGGATGACCGCCGGCAGCGCGATTGCCCACGTCGAGCGCACGCCCGAGGCACTCAAGGCCGACGGTTTCAGCCTGCATGGGCTGCAAGTGTGGCTGGCCTCCCCAAAGGACCATGAAACCGGACCCGGGCATTACAGCCATCACGCGGCAGCGAGCTTACCGGTCAGTGACAACCTGGGCGTGCAGGTTCGCCTGATCGCAGGCGCCGGCTTCTGCCTTAAATCGCCAGTACCGGTGCTCTCGCCCACCGTGTATGCCGAAGTGCAGATGCAGACGGCCACGACGCTGCTGATCCCGGATGAATACGAGGAACGGGCGGTGTATGTGCTGGAGGGTGAAGCGCAGTTGGACGGTGAGGCCTTGGCGGTGCATAGCCTGGTTGTGCTGCCTGCCGGGCAGGAAATGACGCTGTTCGCTGAAAGTGATTGCCACCTGGTGGTGTTTGGCGGCGCGCCGCTGGACGGGCCACGGCGGATCAACTGGAATTTTGTCGCGAGCGACCCGGCGATGATCGAACAGGCGCGGCAACGATGGGCGGCCGGGGATTGGCCGACGGTGCCGGGGGAAACTGAAAGAATTGAGTTGCCTGGGAGATAGCCATCGGGGGCGAGCCCCCTCCCGCACTTGAACTGTGAATACATTCAAAATGTGGGAGGGGGCTTGCCCCCGATGAGGCCCTAACAGGCGCCGAAGATTCAGCCCTTGAACACTTCATCCAGCAAGTTATGCATCGACTGGAACGCCCGCGCAGCGGTCTTCGCGTCATACATCATCTTGCCCGGCACATTGGCGTGCGGGTCGGTGAAGGAATGCACGGCGCCGCCGTAGCTCAGCAGTTGCCAATCCACACCGGCCGCGTTCATTTCATCTTCAAACGCCGGCAGTTGCTCTTTCGGCACCAAGGGATCGGACGCACCGTGCAGCACCAACACCGCGCCTTTGATGTTCTTCGCATCCGCAGGGTTCGGCGTGTCGAGGGTGCCGTGGAACGACACGGCGGCCTTCAACGGGGCGCCGGTACGCGCCAGCTCCAGGGAGCAGCAACCGCCGAAGCAGAAACCAAAGGTCGCGAGCCTGGAGGTGTCCACCGCCGCCTCGCTCTGGCCTTGCAGTTGCTCGAAGGCCGCCTGCATGCGCTTGTTCAGCAGCGGGCGATCATTCTTCAACGGCATCATGGCCGCGCCAGCTTCATCGCCATTGGAGGGCCGCACGGTTTGGCCGTACAGGTCGGCGATCAGCACCACGTAGCCCTTGGCAGCCACGCTCTTGGCGATCTCTTCAGCACCGGCACTCACACCCATCCAGTTCGGCGCCATCAGCAGACCCGGCAGCGGGCCCTTATGGCTGGCATCGAACGCCAGGCGGCTTTCATAGGACTGACCATCAATCTGATAGACCACGGAACGCACAGTGACTTGGCTCATCATTTACTCCAGTTGAGATGCGTAGAACGAAAAAACCCGCCGAAGCGGGTTTTTCTACAACGGTGTTAAACCGACAGTTCAACCAACAGCTTGTTCAGTCGGCGCACGTAGGCGGCCGGGTCTTTCAGGCTGTCACCAGCGGCGAGCGCCGCCTGGTCGAAGAGGATGTGCGACAGGTCGCCAAAACGCTCTTCGCTTTGCTCGCCATCGAGTTTCTCGATCAGCGGGTGAGCCGGGTTGAATTCGAAGATCGGCTTGGAATCCGGAACCTTCTGACCGCTGGCTTCAAGGATCTGACGCATCTGCATGCCCAGGTCCTGCTCGCCGATGGCCAGAATCGCCGGAGAGTCGGTCAGACGGTGGGAAACCTGCACTTCGCTGACGGCATCGCCCAAGGCGGACTTGATTCGTTCAACCAGGCCTTCTTTGGCCTTGGCGACTTCTTCGGCTTCTTTTTTCTCTTCTTCGGAGTCCAGGTTACCCAGGTCCAGGTCACCACGGGCCACGTCGACGAAGGTTTTGCCGTCGAACTCGCTGAGGTAGCTCATCAGCCACTCATCGATACGGTCGGTCAACAGCAGCACTTCGATGCCTTTCTTGCGGAAGACTTCCAGGTGCGGGCTGTTTTTGACCTGCGCGTAGGTTTCACCGGTCAGGTAGTAGATCTTGTCCTGACCTTCTTTGGCGCGCGCCAGGTACTCGGCCAGCGACACAACCTGCTCACCGTCATCACCCAGGGTGGACGCAAAGCGCAGCAGGCCGGCGATTTTTTCCTTGTTGGCAAAATCTTCCGCCGGGCCTTCTTTCATGACCTGGCCGAAGTTTTTCCAGAAGCTCTTGTATTGCTCTGGCTCGTTCTTCGCCAGTTTCTCCAGCATGTCGAGTACGCGCTTGGTCAGCGCCGACTTCATGGAGTCGATGATCGGATCTTTCTGCAGGATTTCGCGCGACACGTTCAACGACAGGTCGTTGGAGTCGACCACGCCTTTGATGAAGCGCAGGTACAACGGCAGGAAGGATTCCGCCTGGTCCATCACGAACACGCGCTGTACGTACAGCTTCAGGCCTTTTGGCGCTTCACGCTGGTACAGGTCGAACGGCGCACGGGCCGGTACGTAAAGCAGCGAGCTGTATTCCAGCTTGCCTTCGACCTTGTTGTGGCTCCAGCTCAGCGGGTTTTCGTAGTCGTGAGCGATGTGCTTGTAGAACTCCTGGTATTCCTCGTCCTTCACCTCAGTGCGAGGACGGGTCCACAGGGCGCTGGCACGGTTGACCACTTCCCATTCCTGGGCAGGTTTCTCTTCGCCCTCGACAGCCGCCTGTTCTTTAGGCAGTTCGATCGGCAAAGCAATATGGTCGGAGTACTTCTTGATGATGTTGCGCAGACGGTAACCGTCGGCGAATTCATCTTCACCGGATTTGAGGTGCAGAACGATGCGCGTGCCACGGTCAGCCTTGTCGATGGTGGCGATTTCGAACTCGCCCTCACCTTTGGAGGACCAGTGCACGCCTTCGCTGACGTCGAGGCCGGCGCGACGGCTGAACACTTCAACCTTGTCGGCGACGATGAAGGCCGAGTAGAAGCCCACACCGAACTGACCGATGAGATGCGAATCTTTTTTCTGGTCGCCCGACAGGTTTTTCATGAAATCGGCGGTGCCGGATTTGGCGATGGTGCCCAAATGGGTGATCGCGTCTTCGCGGCTCATGCCGATGCCGTTGTCTTCGAGGGTGACGGTCTTGGCGTCTTTGTCGAAGCTCACACGGATTTTCAGTTCGGCGCCACCTTCCAGCAACTCAGGCTTGGACAGGGCTTCGAAACGTAATTTGTCGACAGCGTCTGAGGCGTTCGAGATCAATTCGCGAAGGAAGATTTCCTTGTTGGAATACAGCGAATGGATCATGAGGTGCAGCAGCTGCTTCACCTCGGTCTGGAAGCCCAGGGTTTCCTTTTGAGTTTCCACACTCATGGTCATCAAACTCCAATTGGATGGCAGTGGCCGCGCACTTGAGGGTTGGCGGCGGGTTGTCATCAAAGTTGGGGGCTAAGACCAGGATTTCAAGGGCGCGCCGATTCCTCAATCTTGAAATGTGCGCGGGCGGTGGCAATCGGTTCGGCCGGGGTACTTTGCCAGGCGGTGATCGCCACATTGGCAACTCGGCGGCCCTGGCGCCATACCTGGCATTTGGCGTAAGTGTCGCGAAACTGGCCGGCACGCAGGTAATCGAGGGAAAAGTCGATGATTTTCGGAATGCCGGGCGAGCCGGTAAACACCATCAGGTGCAACGCCGCCGACAACTCCATGAACCCGGCAATCACGCCACCGTGCAGCGCCGGCAATATCGGGTTACCAATGTTGTCCTTGTTGGCCGGCATACGAAACAGCAATTCATCTCCCAGCCGCGTGCACTCAATGCCGATCAGCTTGGCGTAGGGAATCAGGTCGAGCAGCGCCTCATAGTTACCGCGCTCATGGGCCTGTTCGAGGCGGGTTTTGAATCGGTGTGTCATGCCCGCTCTCCCTTTATGGCGCTGCCCAGCCCTTGGGTGCCCTTGAGGCGCTTGCCCATGTGCATGAATGTGCCCACCACATGGGCAATCGGCTGTTGCGGGTCCTCCTGATAAGCAAAACCACGGGTGAAGATCACGTCGGTGGTCACCCGGTAACAGTGCGCAAAGCCATAAACAGGTTTGTGCGGTTCGGCGGGGTGCATGTAGTCAACGCGCAGGTCCAGGGTTGGGCACACCTCGAACTCGGGCAATACACACAGGGTTGCCATGCCGCAGGCCGTGTCCATCAAGGAGGTCAATGCGCCGCCGTGAATCACGCCGGTCTGGGGATCACCGACGATATGCGGGCCGTAAGGCAGGCACAGCGTCATGCCTTCGTCGCTGGCAGCATGGACGGTGATGCCCAGCACCTGGCAATGGCGCAGCGCCGAAACAAAGCGCGTGGCACGGGCTAACAGGGGATTTTCGGTCATGTGGTCTAGACTCTTATTAGTGTTGATCCGCGGAGTATGTCGTGCGGTTGAAAGTTCCTTGATCACCGGTGTTTATATATCTGGGGAATAAAAGGAACTAATGCTGACCCCCCAGGCTCGAAAGGCCAGTAGATATCTTCAATAAGGAGAAACACCCCATGCGCAAGACTTTAGCTATTTCCATGATGCTCGCCGCTGCCCTCGGCCTCGCTGCCTGCGATAAAAAATCCGAAGACAAAGCCCAAGATGCACAGTCGCATTCTGAGCAAGCTCAGAAGGACATGGCGAAAGCACAGGATAAAGTGAACGACGCTGCAAAAGAAAACGCCGATGCTGCCAAAGCTCAGGCTGATGCAAACGCTGAAAAAGCGAAAGAAGACGGTACCGCTACTCCAGTAGCACCTGCCAAGCCTTAATAGCCTGGCAATTGCTGCGAAAGAAAGCCCGCTTACATAGCGGGCTTTTCTTTGTCTGCTGTTTAGCCGTGGGTTAAAAGTTGGACTAACCGGACGCCCTAGTTACGATACTGCGTCTTTAGCCACTTCGGATGCCGGCGTATCAGTCGGGGTATAGACCATCACCTGCAGTACGTCGGAATGAAACTCCCGACGGTACAACACCACCACGACCCCGCCGCTCATCAACATGAACAACCAGGGGCTGACAAACCAGGCGAGCATGGTCATGCCAAAATAATAAGCGCGCAGGCCAAAGTTGAATTGGTTGGCGGCCATCGAGATCACCCTGGCTGCTCGCAGCGCAAACGCTTTGCGCTCCTGCTCCGACACATGCCGCTCACCGATCATCGGCGCCGACCCCACCAGCACCGCGGCAAAGTTGTATTGGCGCATGCACCAACTGAAGGTGAAAAACGCGTAGACGAACACCAGCGCCAGGCACAGCAGCTTGATTTCCGACATGCCCTGGGACGCCTGCTGCACCATGGGGATGTCCGCCAGCAACGACACCGCCCGCTCGGACGCACCGAGCACGGTAAGAATGCCGGCGAGGATGATCAACGTGCTGGAGGCGAAGAACGAAGCGTTGCGCTCCAGGTTGCCGATCACGCTGGCGTCGGCGATGCGGTTGTCGCGCAGCAACATGCGGCGCATCCAGTCCTCGCGATACAAATGCAGCACGCTGGCCAGGCAGGCGGTGTCGCGGGCTTTCCAAGTGGCGTATCGGGTGTAACCCCCCCAGCACAGGACGAACCAGAGGGCGGCAAGCAGGTGGACCTGATTGGTTTCGATGAACGACATGCGGGGCCTTATGCACAATGGATGGAGACGAACGCGGTTCAAAATGTGGGAGCTGGCTTGCCTGCGATAGCGCTGGATCGGGCGATACAGCAATCGCAGGCAAGCCAGCTCCCACACCGACCGCGCTTCAACTTTAGAGGGTAGTAGTCTCACAGGCATAAAAAATGCCCCGTATCGATTGATACGGGGCATTTCGATGCCGCGTGAAACCGCTCGTTACGCGATGGCTTCGCTACGCTTGCCGAGCATGCGATCAACCACAAATGCAACGACCAGCGTCATCACCGACGGCACCAGCCATGCCAGTCCTTGCTCGCTCAGCGGCAGGTGCGCCAGCTGGGCAGGCAACCAATCGGCCAGGCCCGCGCCCTTGAGCGCATCGATGCAACCAAAGATGAACGACACCAGCATCACCGGGCCAACGATACGGCCCTGCTCCAGCCAGAAGTCTTTGCAGAAGCTCAGGGCCACCAGCACGATGCACGGCGGGTAGATCGCGGTAAGCACCGGAATCGAGAAGGCGATCAGCTTGGTCAGGCCCAGGTTGGACACAAACAGCGAGAACAGCGCCAGGATCACGACCAGCGTCTTGTAGGACAGTGGCAGGATTTTGCTGAAGTACTCGGCGCACGCGCAGGTCAGGCCCACAGCGGTGACCAGGCATGCCAGGGAGATCAACACGGCGAGGAAGCCGCTGCCCAGGGAGCCGAACGTGTGTTGCACGTAAGCGTGCAGCACGGCCGCACCGTTGCTCGCACCGGCCGCCACGGCGTGGCTGCCCGAGCCCAGGCGGAACAGGCTGACGTACACCAGCGCCAGGCCCACGCCGGCGATCAACCCGGCAATGATTGCGTAGCGAGTGATCAGCTGTGGCGATTCGACGCCACGGGAACGGATGGCATTGACGATGACGATCCCGAACACCAGCGCGCCCAGGGTATCCATGGTCAGGTAACCATTGATGAACCCTTGGGAGAACGGTGCGGCCACGTATTCCGGTGTCGCCACGCCCACATCACCGGCCGGCAGGGCAAATGCAGCGATGCCCAGAATGGCCAGGGCGATGATTTTCAGTGGCGCCAGGAAGCGACCGACAGTGTCCAGCAGGCGGCCCGGGTACAGGGACACGAAGAACACCACCAGGAAATACACCGAGCTGTAGAGGAACAGCGCCAGCGGGCTTTCGCCGGTCAGCGGCGCCAAGCCCACTTCAAACGAAACGGTCGCGGTACGCGGGGTGGCGAACAGCGGCCCTACCGCCAGGTACGCCGCCGCCGCGAGCAGGCCGCCGGCGATCTTGCCGATCGGGCTGCTCAACGCGTCCATACCGCCACCGACCTTGGCCAGGGCGATGACGGTGACCACCGGCAGACCGACCGCGGTGATCAGGAAGCCCAGCGCTGCCATCCAGACGTGAGGCCCGGACTGCAAACCAACGATAGGCGGAAAGATGATGTTGCCAGCGCCCACGAACAGGGCAAAAGTCATAAAGCCTAACGCCAGGATATCCTGGCTTTTCAACACTTTCATTTCAGGAAATACCACACTACTGAATCGGAATTTAGAGAGGGATTCCCTGTGGATGAGGGAACTGCTGCCGGTCCTTATGGGGACCGACCGATCTGGCGCGCGGCTTCCTTTTGGGATGCGGACGCATAAAGAGGCGGCTAGAGTACAGAATTGGGCTGACAAACGCACTGTTGCGGGGCGAACTGTCCGATAAGCGACATTCAAATGTCGCGTTTTCATACCTTTTGAGCCTGACACAATCAATGTGGGAGCCGGGCTTGTCCGCGATGCAGGCACCTCGGTGCGTCAGTACAACCGGGGGTGATGCCATCGCGGGCAAGCCCGGCTCCCACAATTTGGCGCGGCCACCTGCCACGTTCAGGCAACCCCAGAACACACAAAGGCCACCCGAAGGTGGCCTTTGTGTGGGTGAAGCGTCAGCTAAGCGCGAAGCTTACTTGACAGCCCAACCCGTCAGCTCAGCCAAGGCTTTGCCGATGTCTGCCAGCGAACGCACGGTTTTAACGCCTGCGTCTTGCAGTGCAGCGAATTTCTCGTCTGCAGTGCCTTTGCCGCCAGAGATGATTGCGCCAGCATGGCCCATGCGCTTGCCCGCAGGGGCAGTCACACCAGCGATGTAGGAAACAACCGGCTTGGTCACGTGTGCCTTGATGTAGGCAGCCGCTTCTTCTTCAGCCGAACCGCCGATCTCACCGATCATCACGATCGCTTCGGTCTTCGGGTCTTCCTGGAACAGCTTCAGGATGTCGATGAAGTTCGAGCCTGGGATCGGGTCACCGCCGATGCCGACGCAAGTCGACTGACCGAAACCGGCGTCAGTGGTTTGCTTCACAGCTTCGTAGGTCAGGGTGCCGGAACGCGAAACGATACCGACTTTGCCTGGCAAGTGAATGTGACCTGGCATGATGCCGATCTTGCATTCGCCTGGGGTGATCACGCCTGGGCAGTTAGGGCCGATCAGGACTACGCCCAGCTCGTCGCACTTAACTTTAGCGTCCAGCATGTCCAGGGTAGGAATGCCTTCGGTGATGCACACGATCAGCTTGATGCCGCCGAATGCTGCTTCCAGGATGGAATCTTTGCAGAAAGGTGCTGGAACGTAGATCACGCTGGCGGTGGCGCCAGTGGCAGCTACAGCGTCTTTCACGGTGTTGAACACTGGCAGACCCAGGTGCTCGGTGCCGCCTTTGCCCGGAGTTACGCCGCCAACCATCTTGGTGCCGTACTCGATGGCTTGCTGGGTGTGGAAACTACCTTGCGAACCGGTAATACCCTGGCAGATAACTTTGGTGTCTTTATTGATCAGGACGCTCATTATTTGCCCTCCGCAGCTTTGACAACTTGTTGAGCAGCGTCGGTCAGGCTGGTAGCCGCGATGATGTTCAAACCGCTTTCTGCCAGTACTTTAGCGCCCAGTTCAGCGTTGTTACCTTCAAGGCGTACAACAACCGGGATTTTAACGCCGACTTCTTTCACTGCACCGATGATGCCTTCGGCAATCATGTCACAACGAACGATGCCGCCGAAGATGTTGACCAATACTGCAGCGACGTTGGAGTCGGACAGGATGATCTTGAACGCTTCGGTTACGCGCTCTTTGGTAGCACCGCCGCCCACGTCGAGGAAGTTGGCTGGTTTGCCGCCATGCAGGTTGACGATGTCCATGGTACCCATGGCCAGGCCAGCACCGTTGACCATGCAACCGATGTTACCTTCCAGCGCTACGTAGTTCAGTTCGAACTTGGCAGCGTGCGCTTCGCGCGGATCGTCTTGCGACGGATCGTGGAAAGTCTTCAGCTTAGGCTGACGGTACATGGCGTTGGCGTCGATGTTGATCTTGGCGTCGAGGCAGTGCAGATCGCCGTCAGCCTTGATCACCAGCGGGTTCACTTCCAGCAGGGCCAGATCGTGATCCTGGAACAGTTTGGCCAGACCTACGAAGATCTTGGCGAACTGGGCAACTTGCTTGCCTTCCAGGCCCAGCTGGAAAGCCAGCTCACGACCCTGGAATGGCTGAGCGCCAACCAGTGGATCGATAGTGGCTTTCAGAATTTTTTCTGGGGTTTCGTGAGCGATCTTCTCGATGTCCACGCCACCTTCGGTGGAAGCCATGAACACGATGCGACGGCTCGAACGGTCAACGACAGCGCCCAGGTACAGCTCTTTAGCGATATCAGTGCACGATTCAACCAGGATCTTGGTGACTGGTTGGCCATTGGCATCAGTCTGGTAAGTCACCAGACGCTTGCCCAGCCACTGCTGTGCGAAGGCCTTGGCGTCTTCTTTGCTGCGAACCAGCTTAACGCCGCCCGCTTTACCGCGACCACCAGCGTGGACCTGGGCTTTGACAACCCACTCGGTACCACCGATTTTGTCGCAAGCTTCCGCTGCTGCTTCCGGGGTGTCTACTGCGTAACCCTTGGATACTGGCAGGCCGTATTCAGCGAACAGCTGCTTACCCTGATACTCGTGAAGATTCATGCTTTTTACCGTCTTCGTTAGGTACTGCGCATTCGGCGCTGCGCTCATTATGAGTGCCGCGCCACCTGTGACTGCTGCTTGCACAACTTGCAGGGCTTAATGCCCGTAAAGCTGCGCAAGACTGCGTCCAGCGGATATTCCGCGGTGAGTCTTGCGCGCAAGGCTCACGACGGGCAACCGCCGTGGTTTCTTATTATCTCGCTTAGCGTTTCTTCTTGTTGGCGATGTGGATGGCGCCGCCATTCACAGCCAACGCGGCTTCATGCAACGCTTCGGACAGGGTCGGATGGGAGAAGACCATCATGCCCAGGTCCTCGGCGCTGGTGCCGAATTCCATACCGATCGCGCCTTGCTGAACCAGTTCTGCAGCGCTTGGGCCAATCACGTGGACGCCCAATACGCGGTCAGTCTTGGCATCAGCGATGACTTTGACAAAACCACCGGTGTCGTTGGCTGCCATGGCACGGCCAGAAGCGGCAAACGGGAAGGTGCCGACGTTAACTTCAACGCCTTCAGCTTTCAACTGCTGTTCGTTCTTGCCGACCCATGCAATTTCCGGGTGGGTGTAGATAACGGACGGGATCAGGTCGTAGTTCATCTGGGTTTTGTGACCCTTGATGCGCTCGACAACCATGATGCCTTCTTCGGACGCCTTGTGCGCCAGCATCATGCCGCGCACCACGTCGCCGATGGCGTACACGCCAGGCACGGTGGTAGCGCAGTGATCGTCAACGTGGATGAAACCACGCTCGTCGATGTTCACGCCGCTGTCGGAAGCCAGCAGGTCGGTGGTCACTGGACGGCGACCCACGGCTACGATCAGCTTGTCGAAGGTGATGGTCTGCTCGCCTTCTTTATCGGTGTAGGTCACCACGACTTCTTCGCCGTTGACCTTGGAACCGGTAACACGGGCGCCCAGCTTGATGTCCAGACCTTGTTTGGTCAGGGTTTTCAGCGCTTCTTTGGACACCGCGGTGTCGGCAGCCAGCAGGAACGTGTCCAGAGCTTCCAGAACGGTCACTTCCGAACCCAGGCGGGACCATACCGAACCCAGCTCCAGACCGATGACGCCAGCGCCGATCACGCCCAGACGCTTAGGCACGGTTTGGAATTCCAGGGCGCCGGTCGAATCAACGATCACGTTCTGGTCAACGGGAGCCGGTGGAATGTCGATTGGACGCGAGCCTGGAGCCAGGATCACGTTCTCGGCTTCGATGACTTCTACCGAACCGTCCGGCTTGGTGATTTCAACTTTCTTGCCGGCCAGCAGTTTGCCGTGGCCTTGCAGGGAAGTAACGCCGTTGGCCTTGAACAGGGTGGCAACGCCGGAAGTCAGGCCTTTAACGATGTTGGCTTTACGGCCGACCATTGCTGGCACGTCCATGGTCACGCCAGCATGGTTGATGCCGTGGATCGCGAAACCGCTTTGGGCTTCGTGGAATTTCCAGGAGCTGTCCAGCAGCGCCTTGGAAGGAATGCAACCTACGTTCAGGCAAGTACCGCCCAGCGCCAGTTTGCCTTCCTTGTCGGTGTATTTTTCGATGCAAGCAGTCGAGAGGCCCAGTTGTGCGGCCTTGATAGCGGCAACGTAGCCGCCAGGACCTGCACCAATCACAACAACGTCAAATTTCTGCGACATGAAAATAGTTCCTCTATTCAGCGACAAGCTTCAAGCGACAAGCCGCAAGCCAAGCTGCTTTTTCCTACAGCTTGTAGCTCGCAACTTGCCGCTGCGTCTTTAGATGTCCAGCAGCAGACGAGCCGGGTCTTCCAGCAGGTTCTTGATGGTCACCAGGAAAGTCACGGCTTCTTTACCATCGATCAGGCGGTGATCGTAAGACAGTGCCAGGTACATCATTGGGCGGATCACGACTTGGCCGTTGATGGCCATCGGACGCTGGATGATGTTGTGCATGCCCAGGATCGCAGCTTGTGGCGGGTTGACGATCGGGGTCGACATCATCGAACCGAAGGTACCACCGTTGGTGATGGTGAAGGTACCACCGGTCATCTCGTCGATGGTCAGCTTGCCGTCACGGGCTTTCTTGCCGAAGCCGGCGATGCCGCCTTCGATTTCAGCCAGGCTCATCAGTTCGGCGTTACGCAGAACCGGTACCACCAGGCCACGGTCGCTGGACACGGCAACGCCGATGTCTGCATAGCCGTGGTAAACGATGTCGCTGCCGTCGATGGAAGCGTTGACTGCCGGGAAGCGTTTCAGCGCTTCGGTGGCCGCTTTCACGAAGAACGACATGAAGCCCAGGCGCACGCCATTGTGGGACTTCTCGAACAGGTCCTTGTACTTCGAACGCAGGGCCATGACTTCGGTCATGTCGACTTCGTTGAAAGTAGTCAGCATCGCCATGTTCGACTGTGCTTCGACCAGGCGCTTGGCCACGGTGGCACGTACGCGAGTCATCGGTACGCGCTTCTCGGTGCGGTCGCCAGCGGCGAACACAGGCGCAGCGGCAGCCGGTGCAGCAGCCTTGGCAGGTGCGGCAGCTGGAGCGTTTTTCTTGGCTTCAACTGCAGCTACCACGTCTTCCTTGGTGACACGGCCGTCTTTGCCGGTGCCTTTGATGGACGCCAGGTTGATGCCGTTTTCTTCGGCCAGCTGACGCGCAGCCGGTGCAGCGATTGGATCTTCGCCAGCAGCAGCCGGTGCAGCTGGCGCCGAAGCAGCCGATGCAGCAGCGGCGGCCGGGGCAGCGGCTGGAGCAGGAGCAGCAGCGCTGCCCTCTTCGATCGAGCCCAGGATCTGGTTCGACAGAACGGTAGCGCCTTCTTCGGCAACGATTGCGCCCAGTACGCCGTCAGCCTCAGCCAACACTTCCAGAACGACTTTGTCGGTCTCGATGTCGACGATCAGGTCGTCACGCTTTACGGCGTCGCCTGGTTTCTTGTGCCAGGTGGCAACGGTGCCATCGGCAACCGATTCCGGAAATGACGGGGCTTTGATTTCGATAGCCATTATCTGTGGGTCCTTAAAATTCGGTTTCAGTCAGCGCGAAGGCGTTAAACAGTGAAAGCATCTTGCAGCAGTTTTTCCTGCTGCTCGGCGTGCATCGACGCATAACCACACGCAGGTGCAGCAGAAGCATCACGACCGGCATACTCAAGGCCAAGGCCTGTTTTGTGGTTACCGATGCTGCGACGCAAGTGATGCTGACTGCTGTACCACGCGCCCTGGTTCATCGGTTCTTCCTGACACCACACCACGTTGGTGAGGTTGGTGTAAGGCGCGATGGCCTCCATCAGGTCGTCTTCCGGGAACGGGTAAAGCTGCTCGATCCGCACGATGGCGATGTCTTCGCGGCCTTCGGCACGGCGTTTTTCCAGCAAGTCGTAGTAAACCTTGCCGCTGCACAGGATCAGGCGAGTGACCTTGGCCGCGTCCAGGGTGTCGATTTCTGGAATCACGGTCTGGAACGAACCGTCGGCCAGATCTTCCAGGGTCGAGATGGCCAATTTGTGACGCAACAGCGATTTCGGGGTCAGCACTACCAGCGGCTTGCGCAGCGGGCGGATCACCTGGCGACGCAGCAAGTGGTAGATCTGGGCCGGAGTAGTCGGCACGCACACCTGGATGTTGTGCTCGGCGCACAGCTGCAGGTAACGCTCCAGACGGGCCGAAGAGTGCTCCGGACCCTGACCTTCATAACCGTGTGGCAACAGCATGGTCAGACCGCACAGACGGCCCCACTTGTGCTCGCCGCTGGTGATGAACTGGTCGATAACCACCTGGGCACCGTTGGCGAAGTCGCCGAACTGGGCTTCCCAGATCACCAGCGCGTTTGGCGTGGTGGTCGAGTAACCGTATTCGAACGCCAGTACGGCTTCTTCGGACAGGAACGAATCGTACAGGTCGAAACGTGGCTGGCCTTCGTACAGGTTCTGCAACGGGATGTAGGTGCCCGCGTCTTTCTGGTTGTGCAATACCGCATGGCGGTGCGAGAACGTACCGCGGCCGATGTCCTGGCCGGTCATGCGGATCGGGTGACCTTCGAACGCCAGGGTCGCGTACGCCATGGTTTCAGCGTAACCCCAGTTGATCGGCAGGCCGCCGGCTTGCATCTTCTGACGGTCTTCGTAGATCTTCGCAACCTGGCGCTGCACCACGAAGCCATCTGGAATTTCCAGCAGCTTGGCGGACAGTTCCTGCAGGGTTTTCAGATCGAACGAGGTGTCGTGACGCGCAGTCCAGGCGTGGCCCAGATACGGACGCCAGTCCACGAACAGCTCTTTGTTCGGCTCTTTAACCAGGCTTTTTACTACGTGCAGACCATTGTCCAGCGCGTTGCGGTATTCATCGATCTTCGCCTGAACACGCGCATCGTCAACCACGCCGGCCTTGATCAGGCTGTCGGCGTACAGCTCACGGGTGGTGCGCTGCTTGGTGATTTGCTGGTACATCAACGGTTGGGTGCCGCTAGGCTCATCCGCTTCGTTGTGACCGCGACGACGGTAGCAGACCAGGTCGATCACCACGTCACGCTTGAACTGCATGCGGTAGTCGATGGCCAGTTGGGTCACGAACAGCACGGCTTCCGGATCATCACCATTCACATGGAGGATCGGCGCCTGAATCATCTTGGCAACGTCGGTGGCGTACTCGGTAGAGCGCGCGTCCAGCGGGTTGCTGATGGTGAAACCCACCTGGTTGTTGATGACGATGTGAACCGTACCGCCGGTCTTGAAGCCGCGCGTCTGCGACATCTGGAACGTTTCCAGAACCACGCCTTGACCGGCGAATGCCGCGTCACCGTGGATGGAAATCGGCAGAACCTTTTCACCGGTGGAATCGTTGCGACGATCCTGGCGAGCACGTACCGAACCCTCGACCACTGGAGAAACGATTTCCAGGTGGGATGGGTTGAAGGCCATGGCCAGGTGAACTTCACCGCCGGTGGTCATCACGTTGGACGAGAAGCCCTGGTGGTATTTAACGTCACCGGAACCCAGCTCGACCTTCTTCTTGCCTTCGAACTCGTCGAACAGCTCGCGCGGGTTCTTGCCGAAGGTGTTGACCAACACGTTCAGGCGACCACGGTGAGCCATGCCGATCACGATTTCCTTGGTGCCGTAGGAACCGGAACGCTGGATCAGCTCGTCGAGCATTGGAATCAGACTTTCGCCGCCTTCCAGGCCGAAACGTTTGGTGCCCGGGTATTTGGTACCCAGGTATTTCTCGAGACCTTCGGCTGCGGTCACGCGCTCCAGCAAGTGGCTGCGTACGTCGGCAGACAAAACCGGACGGCCACGCACACCTTCCAGACGATGCTGGAACCAGTGGCGCTGCTCGGAATCGGTGATGTGCGTAAATTCAGCGCCGATGGTGCGGCAATATGTCTGCTGCAACGCTTCGTGAATTTCGCGTAGGCTCGCTTCCTCTTTGCCGATGAACAGGTCGCCGGCACGGAAGGTCGTATCAAGATCGGCATTGGTCAAGCCGTAATGATTGATCGACAGGTCAGCAGGTGCAGGACGCTTCCAGAGCCCCAGCGGGTCAAGCTGGGCTGCCTGGTGGCCACGCATCCGGTAAGCCTGGATCAGTCGCAGTACTTCAACTTGCTTCTTCTCGTGCTCGCTGCTCACGCTCCCGGCGGAAACCGGCTGAGCGCGGCGCTGGTTCTTTGCCAGCAGCACAAACTGATCGCGAATTGTTGCGTGCGATACATCGGTGGCAGCGTTGCCGTCTGAAGACAACGTCTGAAATTTGGTGCGCCATTCTTCTGGCACAGCGTTAGGGTCGTGCAGGTAGAGCTCATAAAGCTCTTCCACATAGGCAGCGTTACCACCTGAAAGATAGCCGCTGTTCCACATGCGCTGCATCACGCTTTCTTGCATGCTTGGTCACCCTCGATTTGGGGACACCACCGGCGAAAACACCGAGTTTGCTTGCAAAAGGCCAAGTGCAGCGACCAAAACAAGCCACTTAGGATCACGCTGATAGTTCGGGTACCAACCCGAATGCCCCTGCTTGTCTCATTTCTTCAAAATAAGAGCCGCGGCTTTGTAAGTCGCTGCTCAAGTTAAAACTACGGCGCCGGTTGAAGCCTGCGCCGTAGCATTTACGGGCACAACGGTCCTGCTTTATTACAACGTCGGTTACACGCCGCTTTGCAGCAGCATGTTACGGATGTGACCAATGGCCTTAGTCGGGTTCAGGCCTTTGGGACATACGTTGACGCAGTTCATGATCCCGCGGCAGCGGAATACGCTGAACGGGTCATCCAGTGAAGCCAGACGCTCGGACGTCTTGGTGTCACGGCTGTCTGCCAGGAAGCGATACGCTTGCAGCAAGGCAGCTGGACCCAGGAACTTGTCCGGGTTCCACCAGAAGGACGGGCACGAAGTCGAGCAGCAAGCGCACAGGATGCACTCGTACAGACCGTCGAGCTTTTCACGCTCTTCCGGGGACTGCAGACGCTCGATGGCCGGAGCCGGCGTGTCGTTCTGCAGGAACGGCTTAACTTTCTCGTATTGCTTGTAGAAGATGCTCATATCGACGACCAGGTCACGGATAACCGGCAGACCTGGCAGAGGACGAACGATCAGCTTGTTGCCTTTAACCACGGCAGACAGCGGCGTGATGCACGCCAGGCCGTTTTTGCCGTTGATGTTCATGCCGTCGGAACCGCACACACCTTCACGGCAAGAGCGACGATAGGAGAAACCCTCGTCCTGCTCTTTGATCAGGGCCAGCACGTCCAGCACCATCAGGTCTTTACCACCGGTATCAACCTGGAATTCCTGCATGAACGGCGCAGCGTCCTGATCAGGGTTGTAGCGATAAACACTGACTTTCAACATGGCAGCCACCCTTAGTAAGTCCGAATCTTCGGTTCAAACGTCGGAACCGTCTTCGGCGAGAAGTTCACGGCACGCTTGGTCACGCGCTTGTCACCCGGGAAGTACAGGGTGTGGCACAACCAGTTCTCGTCGTCGCGATCTTCAAAGTCTTCACGAGCGTGAGCGCCACGGGATTCTTTACGAACCTCGGCGGCGATCGCAGTCGCTTCAGCCACTTCCAACAGGTTTTGCAGCTCAAGGGCTTCGATACGAGCGGTGTTGAACGCCTGGCTCTTATCGTTGATCTTGACGTTGGCGATGCGCTTGCGCAGATCGGCCAGCTGGGCAATACCCTTCTGCATGTATTCGCCGGTACGGAATACACCGAAGTAGTTCTGCATGCAGTTTTGCAGCTCGCGACGCAGGGTTGCCACATCTTCGCCATCGGTACGCTCGTTCAGAGCGTTCAGGCGCGCCAGGGCAGTTTCGATGTTGGCGTCGGTCGCGTCATCGTATTCGATGCCGTCGGACAGTGCCTTCTCGAGGTGCAGGCCGGCAGCGCGACCGAATACCACCAGGTCGAGCAGCGAGTTGCCGCCCAGGCGGTTGGCGCCGTGAACCGATACGCACGCCACTTCGCCTACCGCGAACAGGCCGTGAATGATCTCGTCCACGCCGTCGGCGTTCTGAGTGATCGCCTGACCATGAATATTGGTCGGCACGCCGCCCATCATGTAGTGGCAAGTCGGAACAACCGGAACCGGAGCAACCACCGGGTCAACGTGAGCAAAGGTCTTGGACAGCTCACAGATACCCGGCAGGCGGCTGTGCAGTACCTCTTCGCCCAGGTGATCGAGCTTGAGCAGTACGTGGTCGCCATTAGGGCCACAGCCGTTACCGGCAATGATTTCCTTGACCATCGAACGGGCTACAACGTCACGACCGGCAAGGTCTTTCGCGTTCGGAGCGTAACGCTCCATGAAGCGCTCGCCGTTCTTGTTGATCAGGTAGCCACCTTCACCACGGCAACCTTCGGTTACCAGTACGCCAGCGCCGGCAATGCCGGTTGGGTGGAACTGCCACATTTCGATGTCTTGCACCGGTACGCCTGCACGCAGTGCCATGCCGACGCCGTCACCGGTGTTGATCAGGGCATTGGTGGTCGATGCGTAGATACGGCCTGCACCGCCAGTCGCCAGAACGGTAGCCTTGGCGCGGATGTAGGACGTTTCACCGGTTTCGATGCAGATGGCGATCACGCCGACGAATGCGCCGTCAGCGTTTTTCACCAGGTCAACCGCGTAGTATTCGTTCAGGAACGTGGTGCCGGCTTTCAGGTTGCCCTGATACAGGGTGTGCAGCAGCGCGTGACCGGTACGGTCGGAAGCGGCGCACGTACGGGCAGCCTGGCCGCCTTTACCGTAATCCTTCGACTGGCCGCCGAATGGACGCTGGTAGATACGACCCTGCTCGGTACGCGAGAACGGCAGACCCATGTGGTCCAGCTCGAACACGGCGGCCGGGCCTTCCTGACACATGTATTCGATAGCGTCCTGGTCACCGATGTAGTCGGAACCCTTGACGGTATCGTACATGTGCCAGCGCCAGTCATCGTTCGGGTCGGCGGACGCGATGGCGCAGGTGATGCCACCCTGGGCCGATACGGTGTGGGAACGCGTTGGGAACACTTTGGTGATCACGGCAGTCTTGTGACCGCCCTGGGCCAGCTGCAGCGCTGCGCGCATGCCAGCACCGCCGCCACCAATAATGATGGCGTCGAAGGAAATAGTTGGAATGTTAGCCATGAATCAGATACCCCAAAGAATCTGCACACCCCAGACGAAGTAAGCGAACATCGCGACGCCGCATACTGCCTGGAAGAGGAAACGGACTGCAGTCGCGGACTTGCCCAGCGCCATTGGCGTCAGGTAGTCAGTCGCGATGGTCCACATGCCGACCCAGGCGTGAGCGCCCAGAGCTACAAGTGCCAGCAGACTGAAGATTCGCATCGCATTGTGGGAAAACAGGCCGTGCCATTGCTCATAGCCGATGCCCGGGTTTGCGACGAGGTATCCGATCAGGAAAATGAAATAAGCCGCGAGAACGACCGCAGACACACGCTGTGCCATCCAGTCATAGAGGCCCGAACGCGAAAGGTTCGTAACGCTGGTTACCATATCCAAACTCCTGCCAGAACGATCAGCACCACGGAAATGGCGATGATGATTTTCGAGCCCAGGCGGCCGCCTTCCAGCGTCTCACCGATGCCCATATCCATGATCAAGTGGCGCACGCCGGCTACCAGATGATAAAGCAGAGCGGACAGGAGGCCCCATGCTACGAACTTGGCCAGCGGGCTGGTCAAGCATGCCTTCACCTCGGCAAAACCTTCCTCGGAACCCAGGGATTTGCTCAATGCATAAAGCATGATGCCCAAGCCCAGGAACAGGATGATGCCGGAAACACGGTGCAGGAACGACGTAACGCCGGTGATGGGGAGTTTGATGGTCCTTAGGTCTAGGTTTACAGGTCGTTGGCTATTCACGGCTTTTTTTCACACTGAAGAGCCCCTAACAATCAGGGCAAAGTTGTTGGGGAGTGCGACTGGTCAGGTAAGCACCACCCAGGGAGTGCGACCCCCAATGAAAGCAAGCCCAAAAGCCCTTGGCGGTCGGTGGCCGAGTATAGACAGTTAGGTTACTAATGACAACGCGCGCTCCTCACCCTAATAGCTGATTGCGCTGGCGGGATAAAAGGCGTAAATGGCAGTCAATTTCGACGAAAAAGTACGGTTAAAGCCTTCTGGAGCAAGACTTTAGGCAAATTGACATCTGAATTTATCTCACTATAGTGGTGCGGGCCCTGCGTGGGGGGTCTGTCTGATGATTTGAAGCATAAATAGGAGGCCACATGGCTGACAAAAAAGCGCAGTTGATCATCGAGGGCGCAGCCCCCGTCGAGCTGCCCATTTTAACCGGCACCGTTGGTCCCGATGTTATCGACGTACGGGGCCTGACGGCCACGGGCCGTTTCACTTTCGACCCAGGCTTCATGTCGACCGCCTCTTGCGAGTCGAAGATCACCTATATCGACGGCGACAATGGCATTCTGCTGCACCGGGGCTACCCGATCGAGCAGCTGGCCGAGCAATCGGACTACCTCGAAACCTGCTACCTGCTGCTAAACGGCGAATTGCCAACAGCCGAGCAAAAAGCCCAGTTCGTCAGCACCGTGAAGAACCACACCATGGTTCACGAGCAGTTGAAGACCTTCTTCAACGGCTTCCGTCGCGACGCCCACCCGATGGCCGTGATGTGCGGCGTGGTTGGCGCCCTGTCGGCCTTCTATCACGACTCCCTGGACATCAATAACCCGCAGCATCGCGAAATCTCCGCGATCCGCCTGGTTGCCAAGATGCCAACCCTGGCCGCAATGGTTTACAAGTACTCCATGGGGCAACCCATGATGTACCCGCGCAACGACCTGACGTACGCGGAAAACTTCCTGCACATGATGTTCAACACCCCGTGCGAGATCAAACCGATCAGCCCGACGCTCGCCAAGGCCATGGACCGGATCTTCATCCTCCACGCCGACCACGAGCAGAACGCCTCCACCTCGACCGTACGCCTGGCAGGCTCTTCGGGTGCCAACCCGTTCGCCTGTATCGCCGCCGGTATCGCCGCACTGTGGGGCCCTGCCCACGGCGGTGCGAACGAAGCCGTATTGACCATGCTCGATGAAATCGGCGATGTCTCGAACATCGACAAGTTCATCGCCAAGGCCAAGGACAAGAACGATCCGTTCAAGTTGATGGGCTTCGGTCACCGCGTCTACAAGAACCGTGACCCGCGCGCCACCGTGATGAAGCAGACCTGCGACGAAGTGTTGAAGGAACTGGGCATCAAGAACGATCCGCAACTCGAACTGGCCATGCGCCTGGAAGAGATCGCACTGACCGATCCGTACTTCATCGAGCGCTCGCTGTACCCGAACGTCGACTTCTACTCGGGGATCATCCTCAAGGCGATCGGCATTCCAACCAGCATGTTCACCGTGATCTTCGCCCTGGCGCGGACCGTGGGCTGGATCTCCCACTGGAAAGAAATGCTCTCCAGCCCGTACAAGATTGGCCGCCCGCGCCAGCTGTACACCGGCTACGAGTCGCGTGACATCACCAAGCTGGAAGACCGCAAGTAAGCCAACCGCTTAGTTGCACCGAATAAGGCCTCCTCTGGGGGCCTTATTTGTTTTTGCCGAACGCGCGCCAACACCGATCACTTC
The DNA here is from genome assembly GCF_007713445.1 of Pseudomonas sp. RGB. Lineage (NCBI taxonomy): Bacteria > Pseudomonadati > Pseudomonadota > Gammaproteobacteria > Pseudomonadales > Pseudomonadaceae > Pseudomonas > Pseudomonas sp. RGB. The sequence continues at coordinate 51,139 of NZ_VMSH01000013.1, forward strand.
CACCCCCTCACCCGCTGAAAAACCACTTTTATTGATGCAGGATTTAAGAAACAGTTTTGTTGTATCCGTGACCAATAAATGCAAAAAAAAGCCCCGATCTCGCGACCGGGGCTTTTTTTGTAACCGTTACGACACTTAGTGGTTAACCGCCCCACTCGCCCCCAGACCCGTTTGTGAACGCACAAACTGCGGGAAGTACAGCGCACGCTCTTTCTCTGCCGCCGCCGACTTGTCGGTGATGGAGAAGAACCAGATGCCGATGAACGCAATGATCATCGAGAACAGCGCCGGGTATTCGTACGGGAAGATGGCTTTCTCGTGGTGCAGGATCGACACCCAGATGGTCGGTCCGAGGATCATCAGGCCAACGGCACTGATCAAGCCCAGCCAGCCGCCAATCATCGCGCCGCGGGTGGTGAGGTTTTTCCAGTACATGGAAAGCAGCAGCACCGGGAAGTTACAGCTGGCGGCAATGGAGAACGCCAGGCCGACCATGAACGCAATGTTCTGGCTTTCGAACAGGATACCCAAGCCGATTGCCAGCACCGCCAGGGCGATAGTGGTGATCTTCGACACGCGAATCTCATCCTTCTCGTTGGCCTTGCCTTTCTTGATCACGCTGGCATACAGGTCATGGGACACCGCCGAAGCACCCGCCAGGGTCAGGCCGGCAACCACTGCCAGAATGGTGGCAAACGCCACGGCCGAGATGAAGCCCAGGAAAATACTGCCGCCCACCGCGTTGGCCAGGTGCACCGCCGCCATGTTGTTGCCGCCGAGCAAGGCGCCTGCCGCATCCTTGAACGCCGGGTTGGTGCTGACCAGCAGGATCGCGCCAAAACCGATGATAAAGGTCAGGATGTAGAAGTAACCGATGAAACCGGTGGCATACAGCACGCTCTTACGCGCTTCCTTGGCATCGCTTACGGTGAAGAAGCGCATCAGGATGTGCGGCAGGCCAGCAGTACCGAACATCAGCGCCAGCCCCAGGGAGAACGCCGAGATCGGGTCTTTCACGAGGCCGCCCGGGCTCATGATCGCTTCACCTTTAGGGTGAACCTTGATCGCCTCGGCAAACAGCGTGTTGAAGTCGAAGTTGACGTGCTTCATCACCATCAGCGCCATGAACGAGGCACCGGACAGCAACAGCACAGCCTTGATGATCTGTACCCAGGTGGTCGCCAGCATGCCGCCGAACAACACATACAGGCACATCAGGATGCCCACCAGAATCACCGCAACGTGGTAATCCAGGCCGAACAGCAGTTGGATCAGCTTGCCCGCGCCGACCATCTGCGCGATCAGGTAGAACGCCACCACCACCAGCGAGCCACAGGCCGACAGGCTGCGGATCTGGGTTTGCCCGAGGCGATAGGACGCCACGTCGGCAAAGGTGTACTTGCCCAGGTTACGCAGGCGCTCGGCGATCAGGAACAGGATGATCGGCCAACCCACCAGGAAGCCGATCGAATAGATCAGGCCGTCGTAGCCGGAGGTGAACACCAGCGCGGAAATGCCCAGGAAGGACGCCGCCGACATATAGTCGCCAGCAATCGCCAGGCCGTTCTGGAAGCCGGTAATCTTGCCGCCGGCCGCATAGTAGTCAGCCGCCGATTTGTTGCGCTTGGACGCCCAGTAGGTGATGCACAGGGTTGCACCGACAAACGCCACGAACATCAGGATCGCGGCGATATTCAGCGGTTGCTTGTGCACTTCACCGGTCAAGGCATCCGCCGCCCAAACGGCGGGCGCGAAGATCGAAGCGCCACATACAGCCAATAGACGCCGGATCATTGCGCAGCCTCCTTGAGAATCGCATTGTTCAGGTCGTCGAATTCGCCGTTGGCGCGTCGTACGTAGATGCCGGTAAGAATGAAGGCCGACACAATCAGCCCGACCCCGATCGGGATTCCCCAGGTAATCGAGGAACCGGGGCTGAGCTTGGCGCCCAGCACTTGTGGCCCGTAGGCAATCAACAGGATGAAAGCGGAGTAAAGCCCTAGCATGATCGCCGAGAGAATCCAGGCGAACCTTTCCCTTTTTCTCACCAGCTCCTTGAAACGCGGGCTGTTTTGAATCGAGAGGTAAATGCTGTCGTTCATTGTTTTTATCCTCGCAGCACAGCTTTTTATTATTTTGGAACATATCCACTGTATGCGGCTGCGGAACAGGTTCCAGACGACCTTAGTAGTAGAACGAGATAGCAACTTCGCAAGTTTTTAAGGCAACAAATAAACGACAGCCTGAATGCAGGCAAAAAAATGTGGGAGCGGGCTTGCTCGCGAAGGCGGTGCATCAGTCAATACATGGGCTGACTGACACACCGCCTTCGCGGGCAAGCCCGCTCCCACATTAGGGTTGTGGTGGGGCTTCTAAAGAGTTAGTGCTTTATTTGGCAGTCCACTCGGCCACACGCTCAGGGTGTTTGGCGACCCAATCCTTGGCCGCGGCATCAGGCTTGGCGCCTTCCTGGATTGCGAGCATGACTTCGCCGATTTCGTCCTTGGAGGCCCACTGGAATTTCTTCAGGAAGGCGGCGACTTCCGGCGCTTTCTTCTCCAGGCCCTTGCTGCCGATGCTGTTGACAGTTTCAGCAGCCCCATAAATTCCTTTTGGATCGTCCAGGAAACGCAGTTTCCACTTGGCGAACATCCAGTGTGGCACCCAACCGGTGACCGCAATGGACTCCTGTTTGTCTTCGGCACGGGTCAGTTCGGCGATCATCGCGGCGCCCGAGCTGGCTTGCAGCTTGTAGTCCAGGCCATAGGCTTTGATCGCTTCGTCGGTCTTGAGCATCACGCCTGAACCGGCGTCGATGCCGACAATCTTGTTCTTGAAGGTGGTGTCGGTCTTGAGGTCTTCAATCGATTTGGCCTTGACGTACTCCGGCACGATCAGGCCAATTTTTGCATCCTTGAAGTTGGGGCCGTAGTCGACCACCTTGTCCTTGTTCTTGGCCCAGTACTCACCGTGGGTCACGGGCAGCCAGGCGGAGAGCATGGCGTCGAGCTTGCCGGTGGCCACGCCCTGCCACATGATCCCGGTAGCGACGGCCTGCAGTTTCACGTCATAACCGAGCTTTTCCTTGATCACTTCTGCCGCCACGTGGGTGGTGGCAACGCTGTCAGACCAGCCATCTACGTAACCGATGCTCAGGGTTTTGCTGTCGGCGCTGGCCAGTGTGGAGCTCATCGCAACTACCAGAGTGGCAGCTGCGCCCAAGAGTCGTCGCATCTTCATAGTACTTCCCCGAAAGTGCTGCGCCCGGCGGATGCCGAGCGACGTCAACCTGTTGTTATGTGGTGCACCGCGCCCCCTTCACGCGCATCGATCCGGCGGCCCAGACATCAGTGGAGTGCTGACACTTCGATCATCAACCTGCCGGGACCTTGGACCTGCTCTGACTGCGACCTCAGGTAAGCAAGAAACGACATCACATCGCCAGCAGGACGATTTGTAGGACATCGCAGCAAAATCCCGCCCGAACTTTGCATGTCTAAATTATGCGGCCCCACTGGGAAGGGCTAAATCCGGGTAAGATGCGCGCCTTTGCTCCCCAGATAAGCCGACCATGCCCGCGACTGCCCGCTTCCCTGCCCTGCCCTATATTTTCGCCCTGATCCTCGGCGTACTTGCCCTTGTCGGCTATTGGTACAGCCTCGGCCGGCCCGTGGTGTTGCCGGACGTGGCCAGCGCCAGCCACAAAATGCAATGCGCCTCGTACACGCCGTTCGACAAGGACCAGTCGCCGTTCGACCAGCCCTTCAAGCTGCGCCCCGAGCGCATGGACGCCGACCTGGCCCTGTTGGCCACCCGCTTTGAATGCATTCGCACCTACTCCATGACCGGCCTGGAAGCCTTGCCGGACCTGGCGCGCAAGCATGGGTTGAAGTTGATGGCCGGCGCCTGGGTCAGCAGTGACCCGGTTGCCACCGAAAAAGAAGTCGCCGAGTTGATCGCTGCGGCCAACGCCAACCCTGACGTGGTCACCTCGGTGATCGTCGGCAACGAAGCGCTGCTGCGCAAGGAAGTCACCGCCAAGCAGTTGGTGACGCTGATCCATAAGGTCAAAAGCCAGATCAAGCAGCCGGTGACTTATGCCGACGTGTGGGAGTTCTGGCTCAAGCACCCGGAAATCGCTCCGGCGGTGGACTTCCTGACCATTCACCTGCTGCCGTACTGGGAAGATGACCCGTCGGGCATCGACCAGGCGCTCAAGCACGTGGGTGATGTACGTCAGACTTTCGGCAACACGTTCGCGCCCAAGGATGTGCTGATCGGCGAGACCGGCTGGCCCAGCGAAGGCCGCCAACGCGAAACCGCCGTGCCGAGCCGGGTCAATGAGGCCAAGTTCATGCGCGGCTTTGTGGCCATGGCCGAGGCCAATGGCTGGCATTACAACCTGATCGAAGCCTTTGACCAGCCATGGAAACGCGCCAGCGAAGGCGCGGTTGGGGGTTACTGGGGGCTGTTTGATGCTGATCGCCAGGACAAGGGCATCCTCGCCGGGCCGGTCAGCAATGTGCCGTACTGGCCGCTGTGGCTGGGCGTGGGCGGGATTATCCTGCTGGGCACCTTGGTACTTGGCGGGCGCGTTCGCAGCACGCGCGCAGCACTCATGCTGCCATTGCTCGGTGCCGTAGCGGCCTGTTCCATCGGCACCTGGGCCGAGCTGACCCGCGTTACCGCGCGCTTCAACGATGAATGGGTGTGGGCAGGCTTGCTGGTGGTGTTGAACCTGCTGGTGCTGGCCCACGCCGCCCTGGCCCTGAGCGCGCGCGACGGTTGGCGTGAGCGGGCCTTTAACTGGCTGGAGCAACGCGCGGGCTGGCTGGTGGCAATCGCCGGGTTTGCCGGTGCGGTAATGATGCTCGCGCTGGTGTTTGACCCGCGTTATCGCAGCTTCCCGAGTGCGGCGCTGGTGTTGCCGGCGCTGGTTTACCTGATTCGCCCGGTAACCGGCCCGCGTCGGGAGATTGCGCTGCTGGCCTTCATCATCGGCGCAGGCATTGCGCCACAGCTGTATCGCGAAGGGTTGCAGAACCAGCAGGCGTGGGGTTGGGCAATCGTGAGTGTGCTGATGGTTGTAGCCTTGTGGCGTTGCTTGCGCGTGCGCAAGGCTTAAGGCCGCCATCGCAGGCAAGCCCACTCCCACATTAAGGCCGGATTCACGCGGTCAAAATGTGGGAGCGGGCTTGCTCGCGAAGAGACCCTGTCAGGCAGCCCGCGGCTTCCTGACCAACCGCAGCCCTGCAATCACCACCGCAAACACCGCAAACGTGGTGTTGTACAACGCCAGCGCCGGCAAGCCGAACACCATCCCCAACACGGCCAGTCCCCATCCGGCACGGCCCGGCACAAAAAATCCCAGCACCGATGTAACCAACGCCGCCCAGCCCAAGACCTTGAAGTGAATCATCAACCCCAGGTTTGAACGCAACTGGCATTCCCAGCGGCTGGCCTCATCGGCGCAGATGCCAACCCACTGGCCATCCTCCATAAAACCGTAACGTGCGCCATAACTGGCGGCCAGCCATAAAGGCAAGGCAATAAGCAGCAGGATCAGCGGCAAACGACGGGACATGGGGCACTCCGATAGACAAAAACGGCGCTCAGCTTAATCCCACGGCGGCCGTTAGCAAGCGGTGTGCACAGATAAGTATTCATCCATGCCTCGCAAAGTGTATCTTCTGGCTACTATTACCCCGATTCCGTGGCTTTTTTCCGACTTTTAGTGCCGAGAGCTGGCACTTCGGTGGCAACGCGGTGGTCATAGCCTGCGAACTTCATTCAGCACGTTTCCTCTTAGGGATTAAGTCATGCTCCGTTCCTTGCGCTGTGCTGCCTTGCTGGGCAGCCTATTTTTGAGTGCGTCAGCACTGGCCGTCGACATCGACCAGGCCAGCTATGGCTACCCTTTGACCAACCCGTTCGAAGCGACCATTGCGACCACCCCGCCTGACCTTCGGCCTAAATTGCCGACCGACGACGAGATCAACCAGTCCGACTACACGCTGAACATGCGCCCCGAGCGCGAGTTCAGCCTGCCGGACAACTTCTGGGCGGTGAAGAAACTCACCTATCGCATCGCCAAACAAGACCACGCCGCGCCGCTGATCTTCCTGATCGCGGGCACCGGCGCGCGGTTTGACAGCAGCATCAACGAATACCTGAAAAAACTCTATTACCAGGCCGGCTACCACGTGGTGCAGCTGTCGTCGCCAACCAGCTTCGATTTCATCAGCGCCGCTTCGCGCTTCGCCACCCCGGGGATCACCCAGGAAGACGCCGAGGACATGTACCGCGTGATGCAAGCCGTGCGCGCGCAGAACGCCTCGCTGCCGGTGACCGACTTCTACCTCACCGGCTACAGCCTCGGCGCCCTGGATGCGGCGTTTGTCAGCAAGCTCGACGAGACCCGTCGCAGCTTCAACTTCAAAAAGGTGCTGCTGCTCAACCCGCCGGTCAACCTCTACACCTCGATCACCAACCTCGACAAGCTGGTACAGACCGAGGTCAAAGGCATCAATAACACCACCACCTTCTATGAGCTGGTGCTGAGCAAGCTGACCCGCTACTTCCAGCAAAAGGGCTACATCGACCTCAATGACGCCCTGCTCTACGACTTCCAGAACTCCAAGCAGCACCTGACCAACGAACAAATGGCGATGCTGATCGGCACCTCGTTCCGCTTCTCGGCGGCCGACATTGCCTTTACCTCGGACCTGATCAACCGCCGCGGTCTGATCATTCCGCCTAAGTACCCGATCACCGAAGGCACCAGCCTCACGCCGTTCCTCAAGCGTGCGCTGCAATGCGACTTCGACTGCTACCTCACCGAACAAGTGATCCCCATGTGGCGCGCGCGTTCCGACGGCGGCAGCCTGCTGCAACTGGTTGACCAGGTGAGCCTGTACGCGCTCAAGGACTACCTGCACAGCAGCCCGAAAATCGCGGTGATGCACAACGCCGACGACGTGATCCTCGGCCCTGGCGACCTCGGTTTCCTGCGTAAAACCTTCGGCGATCGCTTGACCGTCTACCCGCTGGGCGGCCACTGCGGCAACCTTAATTACCGCGTCAACGCCGACGCCATGCTGGAGTTCTTCCGTGGCTAAATATCTTCTGCTGCTCGCCGCCCTGATGTGCGCGGGCGTCGCCAATGCCGACAACAGCAAGGCGCATGAACCGGTCAAGGTCGACGCTGATGGCTTCAAGGAGCCGCTGACCAAGCTCAAGTTCAACCCGGGCCTGGACCAGCGCGAGTTCGAGCGTTCATCGCTGACCGCGCTCAACGTGTACGACCCGCTGGAGTCGTGGAACCGCCGCGTGTACCACTTCAACTATCGCTTCGACCAGTGGGTGTTCCTGCCGGTGGTTGACGGCTACCGCTATGTCACCCCGAGCTTCCTGCGCACCGGCGTGAGCAACTTCTTCAACAACCTGGGCGATGTGCCCAACCTGTTGAACAGCCTGCTGCAGCTCAAGGGCCATCGCTCCCTGGAAACCACCGGGCGCCTGCTGCTCAACACCACCATTGGCGTCGCCGGCCTGTGGGACCCAGCCACCGCCATGGGCCTGCCGCGTCAGAGCGAAGACTTCGGTCAAACCTTGGGCTTCTACGGCGTGCCTGGCGGCGCCTACCTGGTGCTGCCGATCTTCGGCCCGTCGAACCTGCGCGACACCACCGGCCTGATCGTCGACTACGGCGCGGAAACCGAGATCAACTTCCTCAACGTGTCCAAGGTCAGCGAAAACCACCCGGAAATCTGGGCCCTGCGCGCCGTCGACAAGCGCTACCAGACCAGCTTCCGCTACGGTCAGATGAACTCGCCGTTCGAGTATGAAAAGGTGCGCTACATCTACACCGAATCGCGCAAGTTGCAGATTGCCGAGTAAACGCCCTGCAGATACAAAAAAGCCACTCACCTAAATGAGTGGCTTTTTTGTTTGTGCTCCAACATCACGCAGCAGTACGTGACGTATCCACAGAGCGACTGGCAGATTGTTCTTTAGCGCCCGGCCATAACCCAAAACCAACCCAGAAGAGCGACCCGACAAAAGGCAACAACGTCCAGAACGAGTTGACCTGGCTGATGCCGTTATCGGTGAGCCTTCGGCATAACAGAGTGACCCTGGCTGGCAGCGTCAGCAGCAAATAACCCAAGCCAATACCCAAGGTAGTTTTTATCCAATCTTCAAAAAACCACCAGCAAATAGCTATGTATGCCCCTTCAATTACCTTATCAACCAACTGAAAATACCAGAAAGCTCTCCTGCTCGACCGCCCCTCGAATACAAATGATTTCTTCAGTGCGTCCAGATACCAATTCATTTAAAACTCCCTGATTAACAGACTCTGTAAAACGCCTGGATAGGCCAAACAGAGCCGCAGATCTTAGGAAGGATTGAATTGGTCCTCTGTAGGGAAAAGCCTAAAGCGCTGCGACTAGACTGACTCACACGCCCTGGCAAACACCTGTCAATGTCTTACTGCGTGCCAAATTTTCTCGAAGATTTGAACCACCACCAACGCTACCGCCCCCGCAATAATCCCGGCCACCGCATTGAGCAGCGTCGGCATCAGCCACGCCATGGCGCCGACGCTCTGGCTCGCCGTCTCAATCCAGTGATGCACCACCGGCACGCCGTGGGTGAGAATCCCGCCACCGACCATGAACATCGCCGCCGTGCCGATCACCGACAGGCTTTTCATCATGTAAGGCGCGGCACGCAGAATCGCCCCGCCGATGCTGCGCGCGGCCTGGCCGGGCTTTTGGGTCAGCCACAGGCCGAGGTCATCGAGCTTGACGATACCGGCGACCAGGCCGTAAACGCCGATGGTCATCACAATGGCGATGCCCGACAGCACGATTACCTGCTGCATCAACGGTGCATCGGCGACCGTGCCGAGGGTGATGGCGATGATTTCCGCCGACAGAATGAAGTCGGTACGGATCGCGCCCTTGATCTTGTCCTTCTCAAACGCAACCAAGTCAGTCGCCGGGTCCGCCACCGCTTCGACCAAGTGCGCCTGTTCCTCAGTGCGCTTGTGTATGAAGCTATGCGCGAGCTTCTCAAAGCCCTCGAAACACAGATAAGCCCCGCCCAGCATCAACAACGGCGTGACCGCCCACGGCGCAAACGCGCTGATCAACAGCGCCGCAGGCACCAGAATCAACTTGTTGAGAAACGAGCCCTTGGCCACCGCCCACACCACCGGGATCTCCCGCTCGGCCCGCACCCCGGAAACCTGCTGGGCATTCAACGCCAAATCATCGCCGAGCACCCCGGCAGTCTTCTTGGCGGCCACTTTGGTCATCAACGCCACATCGTCGAGGACGGCGGCGATGTCGTCGATCAGTACCAGTAAGCTGCTTCCTGCCATGACACGGTCATCCTGTAAGTAAAGTGCCGCGAATATAACGCGGCGACCGTGAGGGAATATAGGTTTCCGCTGCGTGAAGGATTGCTGTTGATCTGGCTTTTGCTCTGCTTTTGCTTTTGCTCTGCTTTTGCTTTTGATCTGAGTCGCCCCGTCAACCACGCTGGCCGAACGCAGGCTTGAATCCGTGGGTAACCCGGCAGGACGCCGGGTTAGCCGCGCTGGGCCATGGATGGCCCATCGCGGCGGCCCACGGATTCAAGCCTGCGTTCGGGCACACCGAAGCGTGAGCGAGGTGCCGAGTGGTGGGGCGAGGACTTTTTGCTTACTTTTTGGTCCTTCAAAAAGTGAGCCGCTGTAAGAGCGGAACCCTAAGTGGCCGTTACCGAAGGAATGGATATGTACTCCGACTAGATATCCCAGCCAACCGGCACGCTCCCACAATTGGAGTGCGCTAGGTCAGCAAGATAATGGGCAGCTCGGAGGTCGCTATCGCAGGCAAGCCAGCTCCCACAGTGGGGCACCGGTGTGTCAGTGCTGCCAACCACCGCCCAGGCTCTGGATCAGCGCCACACTGCCCTGGCTCAACTGCCCCTGCGTATCACGCAAATTCTGCTCCGCTTGCAGCAACACCAGTTGTTGGGTCAACACCGTCTCCCGACTGACAGTGCCCGCACGCAACTGCGCTTCCTGGCTGCCAAACAGTTGCTGATTGCGCGCGTACACCTGCTGGAAGGCATCCGCCTGAGTTTGCAGATGATTGATCGCCGACAAATTGTCCTCGACATTCTGCAAGGCACTCAGCACCGTGCCCCGGTAGTTGGCGGCGATCTGGTCATAACTGGCCTCAGCCTGCTTGACCGCCGCCTCGCGCGCGCCGCCATCAAAAATCGTCTCCGCCAACGCCGGGCCCAACGTCCAGATGCGGTTGGGCAACGAAAACAACCCACCCAGCGCACTGCCGCGATAACCCAGTTGAGCCGTGAGGTCGAGAGTGGGGAAAAACGCCGCCTCAGCCACGCCGATCTTGGCGTTGGCCGCCGCCGCCGAGCGCTCGGCCGCAACCACATCAGGCCGGCGTTGCAACAAGGTCGAGGCCAAGGTCAACGGTGGCCGTGGCACCACGAATGCAAAATCAGTCCGTGGCGCAAGGCTGAACTCACTCGGCGCCACGCCCACCAGTACCGCCAAGGCATGCTCGTACTGTTCGCGATCACGCAGCGAGGTCTGCAAGCCGGCTATCGAGGTGGTCAATTGATCCTGAGCCACCAGCAACTGGTCATTAGTGGCCACGCCCTGGGTGAACTGCGCCTGGATCATGTCGAGCAATTGCTGATTGATGGTCTGCTGCTGTTGCAACAGGCGCACATCGATATCCATCTGCCGCAACGCCAGGTAATTACTCGCCACGCTGGAACTGATCGACAACCGCACTCCGGCCAGCAACGCATCCGATTGCTGGGCTGTGGCCTGGCTCGACTCGATACCCCGGCGCACTTCACCCCACAAATCCGGCTCCCAGCTTGCGGTCAATGTGGCGCTGACACTGTTCTTCACCCCGGTCGACGCCGTGGTGGTGCTGGACGTGCTGCCGTCGCCGCCCTCGCCGCGCGAACCGGACAAGCCCACGCCCACCGTCGGCCACAACCCGGCGCGGCTCGACGCCACCTGCGCCTGGGCCAACCGATACGCCGCCTCAGCCGCAATGATCGACTGGTTGGCCTTGGCCGAACGCGCCACCAAGTCATTGAGCACCGGGTCCTGATAGGCCAGCCACCACTGGCTGTCCAACGCCCCTTGGGGGTTGGAGACCGCCCGCTGCCACTGCGCGCCCTCCTTGAACGACTGTGGCAGTTCCATCGCCGGTTTCTGATAATCCGGCCCGACCATGCAGCCCCCCAGCACCAGGCTGGCCAACAGCACGCTATATCTGAGTTTCATGACCTTGCTTCCTTGTGCCGCCCCAGGCGCTGAGACGCCCGGTCGAGCCAGAGGTAAATCACTGGAGTGGTGTAGAGCGTCAGCACCTGGCTGAACAACAGCCCACCAATAATCGAAATCCCCAACGGCCGGCGCAGTTCCGAGCCATAACCTGAGCCGAGCACCAGCGGCAGCGCGCCGAGAATCGCCGCCAGCGTTGTCATCATGATCGGCCGGAAGCGGATCAGGCAGGCGCGCCGGATCGCTTCCTTGGCCGTGAGGCCGAACTCCCGCCGTTCGGTGATCGCGAAGTCGATCATCATGATTGCGTTCTTCTTCACGATGCCGATCAACAGGATCACCCCCACCAGCGCGATGATCGACAACTCGGTGCCGGTCAGCAGCAAGGCGATCAACGCGCCGACGCCCGCCGAGGGCAAGGTGGAGAGGATGGTCAGCGGGTGCATCAGGTTCTCATACAGAATGCCCAACACGATGTACACCGAGAGCAACGCGGCGACGATCAGCAGCGGCTCGCTGGCCACCGACGACTGGAACACCTGGGCCGTGCCGGCAAACTGGCCGGTGACGCTGGCCGGCATGCGCAGCTGTTTCACCGCGTCCTCCACCAGCGCGGTGGCCTGGCCGATCGAGGTGCCGGGGGCGAGGTTGAACGAGACGGTCACGGCCGGAAAAGTGCCTTGGTGGCTGATCGAAATCGCCGTGCGCGAGATGCTGTTATCGGCCAGCGCAGACAGCGGCACCAACGTCGTGGGCGTGGTCAGGTTCGGCGCGGCGGTGGTGCCTTTGGCCGCCACTGCGGTGTTGCCGGCCGGCACGTAAATCCCCTTGAGCGCTTGAGGGTCGGTCCAGTACTGCGGGGCGATTTCCATCACCACGTGGTACTGGTTGGCGGCGCGGTAAAGGGTCGAGACCTGACGCTGGCCGAACGCGTCGTACAGCGTCTGGTCCACCGCCGACATGCCCACGCCGAGCCGCGCGGCGGTGTCGCGGTTGATGCTCACATTGGCCAATAGACTGTTGTCTTGCTGGTCGGTGTTCAAGTCGGTGAGTTGCGGCAACTTATGCAGCACTTCCACCACCTTGGGCACCCATTCATCCAGGGATTGCTGGTCGTCGGCAGTCAGCGTGTATTGGTACTGCGCGCCGCTTTGCCGGCCGCCCACGGTGATGTCCTGGGCGGCCTGCAAAAACAGCTTGGTGCCAGGCAGATCGCCGAGGCTGCGGCGGATCTGGCCGATCACATCGACGGCACTGTCCTTGCGCTGATCAATCGGCTTGAGCAGCACAAACAGCTGCGCACTGTTGACCGCCCCGCCGCCACCGCCACCGCCGCCGACAAACCCGGCAGCAGTTTCCACATTGGGGTTTTGCATGACCTTGTGGTTGATCTGGGTGAAGTCCTTTTGCATCGCCCCGTAGGAAATACTCTGCGCCGCGATGATGCTGCCCTGCAGGCGGCCGGTGTCTTCCTGGGGAAAGAAGCCCTTGGGCACCAGCACGTACAGCACGCCCGCGAGCACGATCACCAGCACCGTCACCACGCCCATCAGGATCGAGTGCTCGATCACCCAGCCCAGCGTGCGGTCGTAGAAGCGGTGAAAGCGTGAGTCCGGGTGCTCATTGCCTTCGCGGATTTCCTTGGGTGCGCGCAGCAGCACGCTGGCGAGCATCGGCGTCACCGTCAGCGAAATCACCATCGAGATGACGATGGCCACCGATAGCGACACCGAGAACTCGCGAAACAGCCGCCCGACAATCCCGCCCATCAGCAGCAACGGAATAAACACCGCCACCAGCGACACGCTGATGGTCAGCACCGTAAAGCCGACTTCCTGCGCCCCGGCCAGTGCGGCTTCGACCCGCGTCTTGCCGCGCTCCAGGTGACGCATGATGTTTTCCACCACCACGATCGCATCGTCGACCACAAAGCCGGTGGAAATGGTCAGCGCCATCAACGACAGGTTATTCAGGCTGTAGCCGAGGAAGTACATCGCGCCAAAGGTGCCAAGCAACGACAACGGCACCACCACAGCCGGCACCAGAGTGCTGCGCCAGTCGCGGAAGAAGCCGAAGGTCACCAGCGTCACCAGCAGGATCGAGGCCAGCAAGGTCACTTCCACGTCATGCAACGACGCGCGAATGGTGGTGGTGCGGTCCATCAGCAGGTTGAGCTTGATCGACGCCGGGATCGAGCTTTGCAAAAACGGCAGCGAGGCTTTCACCGCGTCCACCGTGTCGATCACGTTGGCGCCCGGTTGCTTGAACACCACCAGCAGCACCGCCGGCTTGCCGTTGGACAGGCCGAAGTTGCGCAGGTCCTGCACGTCTTCGCGCACGTAACCGAGGTCGGCAATGTGGATCAGGTCGCCGGTACTGGCCTTGACCACCAGCGGCCCGTAGTCGTTGCTGTCGAGCAACTGGTCATTAGCGCCAATGCCATACGAGCGATCGCCCACCGCCACATTGCCCTTGGGCAGGTTGGCGTTGGAGGCGCCGATGACCTGGCGCACCTGCTCCAGGCTCACGCCGTATTGGTTGAGCCGGTCCGGGTTCAGCTCAATGCGCACTGCCGGCAATGCGCCGCCGCCCACCGTGACGTCGCCGACGCCGGTGGTTTGCAGCAGGCGTTGTTCGAGCACCGTCGAGGCCGCGTCATACATCTGCCCCGGCATGGCGCTGTCGGAGGTCAGGCTGATGATCAGGATCGGCGAATCGGCCGGGTTGACCTTGCGGTAGGTCGGGTTGCCGGACAGGTCGCTGGGCAAGTTGCTGCGCGCGGCGTTGATCGCCGCCTGCACGTCCCGCGCGGCGCCGTCGATGTCACGGCTGAGGTCAAACTGCATAGTGATGCGCGTCGAACCGAGGCTGCTGGCGGAGGTCATTTGCGTGACCCCGGCGATCTGCCCGAACTGGCGCTCCAGCGGCGTGGCCACGGAGCTGGCGACGGTGGTCGGGTCGGCGCCAGGTAATGAGGCGCTGACGCTGATGGTGGGGAAATCCACTTCCGGCAACGGCGCCACCGGCAACAGGTTGAACGCCAGCACACCAAACAACGCCAGCCCGGCCGACAGCAGCGTGGTGGCAATCGGGCGATGGATAAACGGCGCGCTGAGGTTCATCGCATCATTCCAGCGCCACCGGGCGACGGCTGAAACGCTGCCCCAGGCCGTGCATTGCGAGGAAGATCACCGGCGTGGAAAACAGCGTGAGCAACTGGCTGAGCAACAGCCCGCCGATAATCGCGATGCCCAGCGGGTGGCGCAGCTCCGAGCCGATGCCGGTGCCCAGCGCCAACGGCACCGCGCCGAACAGCGAGGCCATGCTGGTCATCAGGATCGGCCGAAAGCGCAGCTCCGCCGCCTGGCGAATCGCTTCCACCGGGCTCAAGCCGCCCTCGCGCAGAAGCTCCAGCGCGAAGTCGACCATCATGATGCCGTTTTTCATGACGATGCCGATCAGCAACACAATGCCGATCAGGCCGATGATGTCGAACTGCGTGCCCGTCACCAGCAACGCCAGCAACGCGCCGAGGGCCGCCGACAACAGGGTCGAGAGGATGGTCACCGGGTGCACGAAGCTCTCGTACAGAATGCCCAGCATCAGGTACACCACCACGATGGCCGCCAACACCAGAAATACCTGGTTGGACAGCGATGCCTGGAACGTCGCCGCCGCACCTTCAAGATTGGCTTGCACCGACAATGGCAGGCCGACTTTGGCTTCAATGTCCTGCAGCCGCGTCACCGCCGCGCCCAGCGTCTGGCCGGGCGCGAGGTTGAACGACACGTCCGCATAGGGAAACTGCCCCAGGCGGTTGATGGTGACCGGCGAACGCACCACCTCCAGGGTCGCCATGCTCGACAGCGGCGCCACGCCACCGCCGGGAATGTCCACGTACAAACCGGTGAGCAAGTCCGGCAAATTTCGCGGCGGGTGGTCGGTGGCGATCACCACGTGGTACTGGTTGAGCTGGGTGTAAATGGTTGAGACCTGGCGCTGGCCAAACGCGTCGTAGAGCACATCGTCGATAGCCTGCGGGGTAATCCCCAGGCGCGAGGCGGTGGCGCGGTCGAAGGTCAGCTTGATCTGGTTGCCGAACTGCATGGCCTGGCTTTGCACGTCGGTGAACATCGGGTCTTGCTTGATCGCGGCGAGCAACTTGGTGGTCCACTGCTCCAGTTCATCCGGGTCGGTGGCTTGCAGGCCCAGGCGGTAACTGGTGGTGGACACCGTGGCGTCCAGGGTCAGGTCCTGCACCGAGTGCAGGTAGAGGCGGATGCCGGCGTCGTCGGCATTCGCATCGGCCAGGCGGCGGATCACTTCGGTGGCGCTGTCTCGCTCGCCACGCGGTTTGAGGTTGATCAGCAAGTTGCCCTGGTTGATGGTCGGGTTGGTCTGGTCGATACCGACGAACGACGACAGGCTTTGCACCGCCGGGTCCTTGAGGATACGTGCGGCCAGGCGTTGCTGTTCAACCTGCATCTGCTGGAACGAGATGGTCGGCGAGGCCTGGGAAATGCCCTGGATCAGGCCGGTGTCCTGATCGGGAAAAAAGCCCTTGGGCATGATCACCAAGGTGAACAAGGTCAGCGCGGCGGTGAGCACCACCGAGATCAGCGTCAAGGTGCGGTGCGCCAACACCCAATCCAGGCCGCGTACATAGTGGTTGTTGATGCGGTCGAAGAAGTCCGGGCGGCGCTCTTCATGCTTGGACTTGAGCATGCGCGCGCACATCATTGGCGTCAGCGTCAGTGAAATCACCGCCGAAATCACGATGGTCACCGCCACGGTCATGGCGAATTCGCGGAACAACCGCCCGACCACATCGCCCATGAACAGCAGCGGGATCATCACCGCAATCAGCGCGATGGACAGCGAGATGATAGTAAAACCGATCTGCTCCGCGCCCTTGAGCGCCGCTTGCAACGGCGTGTCGCCGGCCTCCAGGTAGCGCGTGATGTTTTCGATCATGACGATGGCGTCATCGACCACAAAACCGATGGCGATGGTCAATGCCATCAACGTCAGGTTGTTCAGCGAAAAGCCCAGCGCGTAGGCCACCGCCAGGGTACCGATCAGCGTCAGCGGGATGGTCACGGCCGGAATGATCGTGGCCGGGATATTGCGCAGGAAGATGAAGATCACGATCACCACCAGCAAAATCGCCAGCCCCAGCTCGTACTGCACATCGGTGACCGAAGCGCGGATGGTCTGGGTGCGGTCGGTGAGCACCGCGACCTTCAAGGTGCCCGGCAGGCTGGCGCGTAATTTGGGCAGCAGCTGCTGCACACGGTCGACCACTTCGATCACGTTGGCGCCGGGCTGGCGCTGGATATTCAGCACGATAGACGGCGTGTCATTGGTCCACGCCGCCTGGCGGGGGTTTTCCGCGCCCTGGGTGGAACTGGCGATCTGCGACAGGCGAATCGGCGCGCCATTTTTGTAGGCAATCACCAGGTCGCGGTATTCCTCGGCCGACTGCAGTTGGTCGTTGGCGCCAATGGAATAGGCCTGGAACTTGCCATCGATATTGCCCTTGGCCTGGTTGACGTTGGCCGTACCGAGCGAGGTGCGCAGGTCATCCAGGGACAGGCCGAGGCTGTTCAGCGCCGAGGTGTTGGCCTCGACCCGCACCGCCGGGCGCTGGCCGCCACTGATGGTGACCAGGCCGACGCCGGTGATCTGCGAGATTTTCTGTGCCAGGCGCGTGTCGGCCAGGTCTTCGACCTTGGTCAGCGGCAACACGTCGGAGGTCAACGACAGGGTCAGCACCGGCGCATCCGCCGGGTTGACCTTGCTGTACACCGGCGGGTACGGCAGGTTGGCCGGCAGGAAGGTGCCGGCCGCGTTGATCGCCGCCTGCACTTCCTGTTCGGCCACGTCCAGCGACAGCGACAAATCGAATTGCAGGGTCACCACCGAAGCGCCGTCCGAGCTGGTCGAGTTCATCGACTTGAGCCCCGGCATTTCGCCGAGCTGGCGCTCCAGCGGCGCGGTAATCGACGAGCTGACCACGTCCGGGCTGGCACCGGGGTATTGGGTGAACACCTGGATGGTCGGGTAATCCACCTCCGGCAGCGCCGACACCGACAGCAAGTGGTAACCCAACAGGCCGAGCAGCAACACCGCGACCATCATCAGCGTGGTGGCCACCGGGCGTTCGATAAAGGGCCGCGAAATATTCATGCTCGGCGGCTCCTCACTGGGCGACGACCTTCACCGCCGAGCCGTCGTCGAGCTTGTCGGCGCCTTCGGTGATCACCTGCTCACCGGCCTTGACGCCATTGTCGAGCACCGCCGAGACATCGCCGGTGGACGGGCCGGTCTTGATCGTGCGCAGGCTGGCCTTGTTGCCGTTGACCACAAACACGAAGTCGCCCTTGCTGCCGTGCTGGATCGCACGGGTCGGGACCACGGCGATCTGGCTCAAGGTGTCGGCCTTGAGCCGGGCGTTGACGAACTGATTGGGAAACAGCGCATTGCCCGAGTCATCAAACTGCGCCTTGACCTTGATCGTGCCGGTGCTGGTGTCCACCTGGTTATCCAGCGCCAGCAGGCTGCCGGTGGCGAGCAACGATTGTTTGTTGCGGTCGTAGGCCAGCACCGTGACGCTGCCGCGCGCCAGAGCCTGGTTGATCGCCCCCAGGTCATCTTCGGGCACGGCGAACACCACGGTGGCCGGGTTCATCTGGGTGATGACCACGATGCCGGTAGTGCTGGCGGTGGTCACGTAGTTGCCGGGATCGACCAGGCGCAGACCGACCACGCCATCCACCGGCGAGGTGATGGTGCAGTAGCTCAATTGCACGTCGAGGTTTTGTACGTTGCCTTGGTCGGCGGCCACAGTGCCTTGTTGTTGCTGCACCAGCGAGGCCTGGGTATCAAGGGTTTGCTGGCTGGTGGAGCCGGCTTTGACCAGGTCGCGGTAACGGGCCAGGTCGCGCTGGGCATTGCTCAACACCGCCTGGTCATGCGCCAGGGTGCCCTTGGCCACGGCCAGTTGCGCCTTGAGCGCGCGGTCGTCGATACGGGCGATGACCTGGCCTTTGCTGACGTGCTGGCCTTCCTTGAATTCCACGCTGCTGAGGATGCCATCGACCTGGGTCACCACCGTGACACTGCGGGTGGGCGTGACGGTGCCGAGGGCGTCGATGTACACCGGCACATCCTGCAAGGCTACCGGCACTGCTGCCACCGGTTCGCCGGGGGACACGGGCTTGCCTTTATGGGCGCCGCCAAACAAATGCATGCCCAGGCCAATCAACAGCGCCACCACCAATAACGCGCCAACCACCCAGGCGAACGTACGTCGTCTGCTTTTCTCCACGGTTTCTCACTCGAACGCCGACTACAGGACTGAACGCCGGCCCAGATGGCCGCGTCCTTGCTCTGAACTCTAGCAGCGCGGCCAGCCTGTGCCTGTACTACCGTGAATACGTTCAGCATCAAGACAGATAAAGTCAGCTGCAACGCCCGGCGTACAAGGGCTGCGCCGGCATTCTTGAGCGCTGCGTCAAGCCGGTGCTACCATGCTCGACCGCCTGTCCTGGCAAGGAAAATCCTGGTTTATGAGCACCATTCGCGAGCGCAATAAAGAAATGATCCTGCGGGCGGCCAGCGAGGAGTTTGCCGACAAGGGCTTCGCCGCGACCAAAACCAGCGACATCGCCGCCAAGGCCGGGCTGCCCAAGCCCAACGTCTATTACTACTTCAAGTCCAAGGACAACCTCTACCGCGAGGTGCTCGAAAGCATTATCGAGCCGATCCTGGCGGCGTCCACGCCGTTCAATCCAGACGGCGAGCCCGCGGTGGTGCTGAGCAATTACATCCGCTCCAAGATCCGCATCTCCCGCGACCTGCCGTTCGCCTCCAAGGTATTCGCCAGCGAAATCATGCACGGCGCACCGCACCTGAGCAGCCAGCAGGTCGAGCAACTGAACGCCCAGGCCAAGCACAACATCGACTGCATCCAGAGCTGGGTGGATCGCGGCCTGATCGCCGCCATTGACCCCCATCACCTGATGTTCAGCATCTGGGCGGCGACGCAGACCTATGCCGACTTTGATTGGCAGATATCGGCCGTGACCGGCAAGGCCAAGCTGGATGAGGCCGATTATGAAGCGGCGGCGCAGACGATTATTCGGTTGGTGCTTAAGGGGTGTGAGCCGGACTGAGAGACCGCGGCGCCTGTGCCATTCGCGAGCAAGCCCGCTCCCACACGGGTTTTGCGCTAGACACACAGTGTATGAACGCCGCAGAGCCTATGTGGGAGCGGGCTTGCTCGCGAAAGCGCCCTCCCAGACACATCCTGCCAACAGCCTGTCGATCAACCCCTGCTTTCAATACCTAGCCTCTCAGAACACCATCTGAAAAGAGGCCATGGAATGCCTGATCTCCCCGCATCAAAACGACTGCGCATCGGTCGTTACAGCGAATCCAACCGAATTTACCTACTCACCACCAACACACTTGATCGCGCGCCCATTTTCAAGGACTTCAAACTTGGCCGACTGGTTGTCCAACAATTCAGAATCGCCCAGAACCAAGGCTTGGCAACGTCGTTGGCATGGGTAGTCATGCCTGACCATTTCCACTGGCTTATCTCACTAGAGAAAGGTTCCCTTTGCGACTTGATGCGCCAAGTGAAATCCAAAAGCACTCGAGTCGTAAATGCAGTTGCCGGGCGTCAGGGACGTCTTTGGCAACCTGGATTTCACGATCATGCCGTGCGGCGCGAAGAAAGCCTGGAAGGTATAGCCCGCTACATTGTGGCCAACCCCCTGCGAGCAGGCCTGGTGAAGAAGTTTGGCGATTATCCGCTTTGGGATGCGATCTGGATTTGACTGAAGACCGAGTCGCCGCCATCGCGGGCAAGCCCGCTCCCACATTTGGAATGCATACTCATGTGGGAGCGGGCTTGCCCGCGATGGCAATCTATCTGTCACCGAATAATCAAGCAGACACCCCCGCATCCGCCAACAACCCCACGCCCTCAATCGCCGTAATCGCGCACTGCTCATCAATATCCGACGTATCCCCACTGATCCCGATCGCCCCCAGCACCGCCCCTGCCTGATCCCGAATCAACACGCCGCCCGGCGCCGGCACCACGCTGCCCTGCCCGAGGCTGTTCAACGCCGCGATAAATGCCGGGCGCTGCTGCGCATCCAACGCCAGCAAACGCGAGCCCTTGCCCAGTGCAATCGCGCCCCAGGCCTTGCCGATGGCGATTTGCGGGCGCAGCAGGCTGGCGCCGTCTTCGCGTTGCAGGGTGACCAAGTGGCCGCCGCTGTCGAGCACCGCAATGGTCAGCGGCGCGGCGCAAATGGTGCGGCCTGCGGTGAGGGCCTGGCTGGCCAGTTGGGTGGCGAGTTTCAAGGTTAAAGCGCTCATAGGTGCCGTCCTTCTTTTGTTATTGGGAAAAGGTTGAAATCTGTTTCATGAGAAGCTCGATCAAACAAATAGAACACAATGAAATTATTTTTTGTATACAATATTTGCGCACAAAGGCTCCATACGTCGAAAAAAGCGATCCAGACCCGCGTAAAGGCCAGTTTATAAAATGCATTGACCTGCCCCGCTCGCCGTGAATACACTTCGACCAGAAACCACTTGTATACAATTACAAAACGCAAGAGGCACCAAAACCATGAGCAAAATGAGAGCAATCGAAGCCGCCGTCCTGGTGATGCGCCGTGAAGGCGTAGACACCGCCTTCGGCATTCCAGGCGCCGCCATCAACCCGCTGTATTCGGCCTTGCAGAAGGTCGGTGGCATCGATCACGTCCTTGCTCGCCACGTTGAAGGCGCCTCGCACATGGCCGAGGGTTACACCCGCACCAAGGCCGGCAATATCGGTGTGTGCATCGGTACCTCGGGCCCGGCGGGCACCGACATGGTCACCGGCCTGTACAGCGCCTCGGCCGACTCGATCCCGATTCTGTGCATCACCGGCCAAGCCCCGCGTGCACGCATGCACAAAGAGGACTTCCAGGCCGTCGACATCACCAGCATCGTCAAGCCGGTGACCAAGTGGGCAACCACCGTCCTGGAACCCGGCCAAGTGCCTTACGCGTTCCAGAAAGCCTTCTATGAAATGCGCTCCGGCCGCCCAGGCCCGGTGCTGATCGACCTGCCATTCGACGTGCAGATGGCCGAGATCGAATTCGACATCGACGCCTACCAGCCGCTGCCCCTGGCCAAGCCCTTGGCCACGCGCATCCAGGTCGAAAAAGCCTTGGCGCTGCTGGACCAGGCCGAACGCCCATTGCTGGTCAGCGGTGGCGGCGTGATCAACGCCGACGCCAGCGAATTGCTGGTGGAGTTCGCCGAATTGACCGGTATTCCAGTAATCCCAACCTTGATGGGCTGGGGCACGATCCCGGACGATCACCCGCAGATGGTCGGCATGGTCGGCCTGCAAACCTCGCACCGTTATGGCAACGCGACAATGCTCAAATCGGACGTGGTGCTGGGCATCGGCAACCGCTGGGCCAACCGCCACACCGGTTCGGTGGAGGTGTACACCGAGGGGCGCAAATTCATCCACGTCGACATCGAGCCGACGCAGATTGGCCGCGTGTTCACCCCGGACCTGGGCATCGTTTCCGATGCCGGCTCCGCCCTGACGATGTTCATTGAAGTGGCCCGCGAGTGGAAAGCCGCCGGCAAACTCAAGGACCGCAGCGCCTGGC
This sequence comes from Pseudomonas sp. RGB, assembly GCF_007713445.1. Taxonomy (NCBI): domain Bacteria; kingdom Pseudomonadati; phylum Pseudomonadota; class Gammaproteobacteria; order Pseudomonadales; family Pseudomonadaceae; genus Pseudomonas; species Pseudomonas sp. RGB. Next base: position 73,162 of record NZ_VMSH01000013.1, read on the forward strand.
TGCACGACTGCCAGGAGCGCAAGGCCACCCTGCACCGCAAGACCCACTTCGACAACGTGCCGGTCAAGCCGCAACGCGTGTATGAAGAGATGAACCAGGTGTTCGGCAAAGACACCTGCTACGTCAGCACCATCGGCCTGTCGCAGATTGCCGGCGCGCAATTCCTGCACGTCTACAAGCCACGTCACTGGATCAACTGCGGCCAGGCCGGTCCCTTGGGCTGGACCATTCCGGCCGCGCTCGGTGTGGTCAAGGCTGACCCGAGCCGCAAAGTGGTGGCGCTGTCGGGCGACTATGACTTCCAGTTCATGATCGAAGAGCTGGCCGTGGGCGCGCAGTTCAAGCTGCCGTACATCCACGTGGTGGTGAACAACTCCTACCTCGGGTTGATTCGCCAGGCCCAGCGCGGGTTTGAAATGGACTACTGCGTGCAGCTGTCCTTCGACAACCTCAATGCCCCGGAACTCAATGGTTATGGCGTCGATCACGTGGCCGTCGCCGAAGGCCTGGGGTGCAAGGCGCTGCGTGTGTTCGAACCGGGCCAGATCGCCCCGGCGTTGCGCAAGGCCAAGGAAATGATCGAAGAATTCAAGGTTCCGGTGATTGTTGAGATTATTCTGGAGCGCGTGACCAATATTTCCATGGGCACCGAGATCAACGCCGTCAACGAATTCGAAGATCTGGCCCTGGTCGGCAACGATGCACCGACTGCCATTTCCCTGCTCGATTAAGGAGAACCCTATGCCGCGTTTTGCCGCCAACCTGTCCATGCTGTTTACCGAGCAGGACTTTCTCGCCCGTTTCAAAGCGGCTGCCGATGCCGGCTTCCAGGGGGTCGAGTACCTGTTCCCGTACGAGTTCAGCTCCGCCGAGATCAAGGCGCAACTGGACGCCAACGGCCTGACCCAAGTGCTGTTCAACTTGCCGGCCGGGGACTGGGCCAAGGGCGAGCGCGGCGTGGCGTGCCACCCGGACCGGGTCGAGGAATTCCGCGCCGGGGTCAAGCTGGCCATCGCCTACGCCCAGGTGCTGGGCAATACCCAGATCAACTGCCTGGCCGGCATCCGGCCGCAAGGCGTTGACGACCAAACCGTGGAAAAAACCTTTGTCGCCAACCTCAAATACGCCGCCGACAAACTGCAAGCCGCGGGCATCAAGCTGGTCATGGAGATGATCAACACCCGTGACATCCCGGGCTTCTACCTCAACAACACCGCGCAAGCCCTGTCGATTCGCGAGCAGGTGGGCAGCGCCAACCTGTTCCTGCAATACGACATCTATCACATGCAAATCATGGAAGGTGACCTGGCCCGGACCATGGCCGCGCACCTGGGTGAGATCAACCACATCCAGCTGGCGGACAACCCGGGGCGCAACGAGCCGGGAACCGGGGAGATCAACTATCGCTTCCTGTTCGAGCATCTGGATCGCATTGGTTATGCGGGTTGGGTTGGCTGTGAGTACAAGCCGTTGACCACGACCGAGGCGGGTCTTGGCTGGCTCAAGAGCCACAACGCTATCTGATTGAATAAACACGGACCAAATGTGGGAGCGGGCTTGCTCGCGAAAGCGGTGTATCAGTCGACATCAATGTTGAGTGTCAGACTGCATTCGCGAGCAAGCCCGCTCCCACATTGGATCTCCTGTGTTTAGAAGGCCGTGCCAGGCCCATACACCTAATAAAAAGAGGATTTTGATCATGGCTAAAATCGGATTTATCGGCACCGGCATCATGGGCGAACCCATGGCTGCGAACCTGCAGAAAGCAGGTCACCAACTGTTTCTCTCCGAACACCACGGCAAGGCCCCGCAGGCCCTGATCGACGCCGGCGCCGTGGCCCTGGCCAACCCCCAGCAAGTGGCGCAGGAAGCCGAGTTCATCATCGTCATGGTGCCCGACACCCCGCAGGTCGATGACGTGCTGTTCCGCAAGGATGGCGTCGCGGCCGGCCTGTCGCCGAACAAGGTAGTGATCGACATGAGTTCGATCTCCCCCACCGCCACCAAAGCGTTCGCGGCGAAGATCAACGAAACCGGCGCGCAGTACCTCGACGCGCCGGTGTCCGGTGGCGAAGTCGGCGCCAAGGCCGGCACCTTGAGCATCATGGTCGGTGGCGAGCCGCAGACCTTCGAACGCGCTTTGCCACTGTTCCAGAGCATGGGCAAGAACATCACCCTGGTCGGCGGCAACGGCGATGGCCAGACCGCCAAGGTCGCCAACCAGATCATCGTCGCGCTGAATATTCAGGCGGTGGCCGAAGCGCTGCTGTTCGCTTCGAAAAACGGCGCCGACCCGGCCAAGGTGCGTGAAGCGCTGATGGGCGGCTTTGCTTCCTCGAAGATTCTCGAAGTGCATGGCGAGCGCATGATCAAAGGCACCTTCGATCCGGGCTTTCGCATCAACCTGCACCAGAAGGACTTGAACCTGGCACTGGCCGGTGCCAAGGAGCTGGGCATCAACCTGCCGAACACCGCCGGTACGCAGCAGGTGTTCAGTACCTGCACGGCGATTGGCGGCGGCAATTGGGACCATTCGGCGCTGATCAAGGGCCTGGAGCATATGGCGAATTTTTCGATTCGCGATAAGTAAGAAACACCGCTGCCCCTTTGAAATGCGGTCGAATGTGGGAGCGGGCTTGCTCGCGAAAGCGGTAGGTCAGTCAGCATGGATGTTGAATGAAAGACCGCATTCGCGAGCAAGCCCGCTCCCACAGTTGATCGCATTCCAAGTCTGAAATTGATGCATATCTAATAACAAAAAATCCCCGGGAGCCCGCTTATGTCGGTCGATCCGCAACACCTGCTTCGCGAGCTGTTTGCCACAGCCATCGACGCCGCCCACCCCCGGCAAGTGCTTGAACCTTATCTGCCCGCCGACCGCAGCGGCCGTGTGATCGTGATCGGCGCCGGCAAAGCCGCGGCGGCCATGGCACTCGTGGTCGAGGAGTGCTGGCAAGGCGACGTCTCGGGCCTGGTGGTCACCCGCTACGGCCACGGGGCGCCGTGCAAAAAAATCGAAGTGGTCGAAGCCGCACACCCGGTGCCCGATGCCGCCGGCCTGGCGGTGGCCAAGCGCGTACTGGCACTGATCGGCAACCTCACCGAAGACGACCGCGTGATCTTCCTGCTCTCCGGTGGCGGTTCTGCCTTGCTGGCCCTGCCCGCCGACGGCATCACCCTGGCCGACAAGCAGACCATCAACAAAGCCCTGCTCAAATCCGGCGCGACCATTGGCGAGATGAATTGCGTGCGCAAGCACCTCTCGGCGATCAAGGGCGGGCGCCTGGCCAAGGCCGCTTGGCCAGCGACGGTCTACACCTACGCGATCTCCGACGTGCCGGGCGATCAGGCCAGCGTCATCGCGTCCGGTCCCACCGTCGGCGACCCAAGCACCTCGCAGCAAGCCCTGGCAATCCTCAAGCGTTACAGCATCGACGCGCCCGCCTCGGTGCGCAGCTGGTTGCAAGACCCAGCGTCGGAAACCGTCAAGCCCGGCGACCCGGTGCTCGCGCGCAGCCACTTCCAACTGATCGCCCGCCCGCAGCAGTCGCTGGAAGCCGTGGCGGTGAAAGTGCGCCAGGCCGGTTTCAGCCCGTTGATCCTCGGCGACCTCGAAGGCGAAGCGCGGGACGTGGCCAAGGTGCACGCCGGCATTGCCCGGCAGATCGTGCAGCACGGCCAGCCGCTGGCGGCACCGTGCGTGATCCTCTCCGGCGGTGAAACCACCGTCACCGTGCGCGGCGATGGCCGTGGTGGGCGCAATGCCGAGTTCCTGCTCAGCCTCACCGACAGCCTCAAGGGCCTGCCCGGCGTCTACGCCCTGGCCGGCGACACCGACGGCATCGACGGTTCGGAAGACAACGCCGGCGCGATCATGACCCCTACCAGCTACGCCCGCGCCGAAGCCCTGGGCCTGTCGGCCAGCGACGAGCTGGACAACAACAATGGCTACGGCTATTTCGCCGCGCTCGACGGTTTGATCATCACTGAGCCGACCCGCACCAACGTCAATGACTTGCGCGCCATCCTGATTCTTGAGACTGCCAAACATGACGCCTGACAAGAAGGTCAAAATCCTCGCCACCCTCGGCCCGGCCACCGACGGCATCGATGACATCCGCGAGCTGGTGGAGGCCGGGGTGAATATCTTTCGCCTCAACTTCAGCCATGGCGACCACGCCGATCATGCCCAACGCTACCAGTGGATCCGCCAGGTGGAGCGCCAGCTCAATTACCCGCTGGGCATCCTGATGGACCTGCAAGGGCCGAAGCTGCGCGTCGGCACGTTTGCCGAGGGCAAGGTGCAACTGGTGCGCGGCCAGGCGTTGCGCCTGGACCTGGACCCAACGCCGGGCGATCAGTGCCGGGTCAACCTGCCCCACCCGGAAATCATCGCGGCGCTGGAGCCGGGCATGGACCTGCTGCTCGATGACGGCAAGTTGCGCCTGCGCGTGATCACCAAGCATGCCAATGCCATCGACACCACCGTGCTCAATGGCGGCGAACTGTCGGACCGCAAAGGCGTAAATGTGCCACAAGCCTTGCTGGAACTCAGCCCACTGACCGCCAAGGACCGCCGCGACCTGAGCTTTGGTCTGGAGCTGGGCGTAGACTGGGTGGCGCTGTCATTCGTGCAGCGCCCGGAAGACATCCGCGAGGCCCGCGAGTTGATCGGCGACAAGGCGTTTTTGATGGCCAAGATCGAAAAGCCGTCCGCCGTCCAACGCTTGCAGGAAATCGCTGAGCTGAGTGACGCAATCATGGTGGCCAGAGGCGACCTGGGCGTGGAAGTGCCCGCCGAGAGCGTGCCGCAAATCCAGAAAGACATCATCAGCACCTGCCGCCAGCTGGGCAAACCGGTGGTGGTGGCCACGCAGATGCTCGAATCCATGCGCTTTTCGCCGGCGCCGACCCGCGCCGAAGTGACGGATGTGGCCAACGCGGTGGCCGAAGGCGCAGACGCGGTGATGCTGTCGGCGGAAACCGCTTCGGGTGAATACCCGCTGGAAGCCGTGCAGATGATGAGCAAGATCATCCGCCAGGTGGAAAACGGCCCGGACTACCAGACGCAGCTGGACGTCAGCCGGCCCAAGGCGGACGCCACGGTGTCGGACGCGATCAGCTGCGCGATCCGGCGTATAAGCAGCATTCTGCCGGTGGCGGTGCTGGTCAACTACAGCGAGTCCGGCAGCTCCAGCCTGCGCGCGGCGCGGGAGCGGCCGGTGGCGCCAATCCTCAACCTTACGCCGAACCTCTCTACGGCGCGGCGTTTGAGCGTGGCGTGGGGCGTGCATTCGGTGGTCAACGATCGACTGCGCCAGGTGGATGAGGTGTGTTCCACCGCGCTGGAGATTGCTCAGGCGCAAGGCATGGCGCAGCGCGGGGATACCTTGGTGATTACGGCGGGGGTGCCGTTCGGGCAGCCGGGGTCGACCAACTCGTTGCGCATCGAGACGTTGATTTAGCGTCTGTAAGTGCCTCATCGCGGGCAAGCCCGCTCCCACATTTTGATCTGTAATGCATTCAAATGTGGGAGCTGGCTTGCCTGCGATTGGGGACGACTCGGCCTCACTGACTAAACCACCATGCACAACCCAACCTGCCCCGACTGGGCCGAAGCCCTGCTCAATGGCTTCAGCCAGATCTTCCTGCAACGCCAGCCACTGTGTGGCTTGCTGTGCCTGCTGGCCATCCTGATCGGCGCCCCGGCCTTATTCGGCGGCGCATTATTGGGTGGCGTCGCCGGTTTGCTCACGGCCCAGCGCCGGGGTTATCCCAAGGCCGAACGCCAAGCGGGCCTTTACAGCTACAACGGCGTGCTGCTGGGCTTGCTGATCAGCCAGCACTTTGCCTGGTCGGCGTTGTTGCCGCCGCTGATCCTGGCGTGCGGCGGCCTGAGTGCGATGCTCACGCGGCAATGGTTGAAACACGCCCCTGCGCCAGGTGACTTGCCCGCCTACACCGCGCCCTTTGTCGGCCTCGGCTGGTTGCTGATCGGCGCAGTGCCTGACAGCACATTCACGCTGACCGAACCCGACACCCTGGACGTGCTCAACGCGCCCTTCACCGGCCTCGCACAAATCATGTTGCTGGACCAGCCGTTGGCTGGCGCTCTGATTGCGCTTGGCCTGTTGCTGGCCAACCGCCGCGCCGCGCTGTGGGCACTCACGGGCGCCGCTACTGGCGTGTTGATCGCCCTGTGGCTGGACGAACCCGCCAGCGCCCTCCTCGGCCTGCACAGCTATAACCCGGCGCTGGCCGCGCTGGCGTTAAGCCAGTCACGCCGCCGACCCTGGCAGCCGCTGCTCGGCATCCTTCTGGCGGTCATCCTCACGCCCGGTTTCGCCGCCCTGCACCTGCCCGCATTGACGGCGCCGTTTATCCTCGCCTGCTGGCTGGTACACGCCAGCCAGCGGATGTTCAAAGCCCGCGTGGACAGCCCGTTCGAATCCCCCTAGGCTTGCCCGATATTCGATTCGGGCGGGATTTATGCACAGCAACAACGACTGGCGTCAGCGCCTCTATGTAATGGTGTTCCAAAGCGACACCGTGGCCGGCCGGCGCTTCGACAGCACCCTGCTGCTGATCATCCTCGCCAGCCTTGTGATCGTGATCCTCGACAGTATCCAGACCGTCCACGACAACTACGCCGACGTGCTGGCCTATATCGAGTGGGGCTTTACCATCATCTTCGCCATCGAATACAGCCTGCGGCTGTATTGTTCGCCCAAGCCGTTGCGTTATGCGTTCAGTTTTTATGGGCTGGTGGATTTACTCGCCATCGTGCCCGGCATCCTCGCGCTGTATTACAGCGACGCGCAGTACCTGCTGATCATCCGCATCATCCGGATGCTGCGGATTTTCCGCGTGCTCAAGCTCAGCCCGTACCTCAAGCAAGCCAACTACTTGATGGCGGCGCTGCGTGGCAGCAAGCAGAAGATCGTGGTGTTTCTGGTCAGCGTGTGCACCCTGGTGACCGTATTCGGCACCTTGATGTACGTGATCGAAGGCCCGGAACACGGGTTTACCAGTATTCCCAAAGGCATCTACTGGGCGATCGTGACGCTGACCACCGTGGGCTTTGGCGACATCGTGCCGAAGACCCCGCTGGGCCAGGTCATTTCGTCGCTGGTGATGATCACCGGTTATTCGATCATCGCCGTGCCCACCGGGATTTTTACCGCCGAGTTGGCCAGTGCCATGCGTGGTGAACAGCTGCAGCACGATTGCCCGGTGTGCAAGAAAGACAACCACGAGCCCAACGCAGCGTTTTGCTCGCGCTGTGGCAGCAACCTGTTTCGTAAAGTGGAATAAGCAAAGTTCGTTTTAATCTTTAAACGTCTATACGGGCGCGGCTATAGTCGGTGGCAAAATGCCCCCACTCAATCGACAACCTTCTCGAACAACAAGGAATGAGCAGTGAAAAAACTCGTTAGCGCCTCCTTACTGGCCGCCGGCCTAGCCCTGGCGGGCGCCGTCCAGGCTGCCCCCGTCACACTGCTAAACGTCTCCTATGACGTGATGCGCGACTTCTACAAGGACTATAACGCCGCCTTCCAAAAGCACTGGGAAGCCGAGCACCCGAACGACAAGCTGACCTTGCAGATGTCCTTCGGCGGCTCCAGCAAACAGGCGCGCTCGGTGATCGACGGCCTGCCGGCTGACGTGATCACCATGAACATGGCCACCGACATCAATGCCCTGGCGGACAACGGCAAGCTGGTGCCGGACAACTGGGTCACCCGCCTGCCGAACAACAGCGCGCCGTTCACCTCCGCCACCGTGTTTATCGTGCGCAAGGGCAACCCCAAGGCCCTCAAAGACTGGCCAGACCTGCTCAAAGATGGCGTGCAAGTGATCGTGCCCAACCCGAAAACCTCGGGCAACGGCCGTTACACCTACCTGTCGGCCTGGGGTTATGTGCTCAAGAACGGCGGCGATGAAGACAAGGCGAAGAAGTTCGTTGGCGAACTGTTCAAACACGCGCCAGTGCTGGACACCGGCGGCCGTGCAGCCACCACCACGTTCATGACCAACCAGATTGGCGACGTGCTGGTGACCTTTGAAAACGAAGCGGAAATGATCGCGCGTGAATTTGGCCGTGATCAGTTCGAAGTGATCTACCCAAGCGTCTCTGCCGAGGCGGAACCACCGGTGTCGGTGGTCGACAAAGTCGTCGAAAAGAAAGGCACCCGCGTGTCGGCCGAAGATTACTTGAAGTACCTGTGGTCGCCTGAAGGTCAGGAAATCGCAGCCAACAACTACCTGCGTCCCCGCGACCCGACGGTGTTGGCCAAGTACACCGACCGCTTCCCGAAAGTCGACTTCCTGTCGGTGGAGAAGACCTTTGGAGACTGGCGCACCGTGCAGAAAACCCACTTCAATGATGGCGGGATTTTTGATCAGATCTACAGCGGTCAGTAAACCGCTTTAACTGAAGAAATGCAGTCAAGTGTGGGAGCTGGCTTGCCTGCGACAGCATCACCTCGCAATGCCTGAAACACCGAGGTGCTTGCATCGCAGGCAAGCCAGCTCCCACATCTGGTTGAGTGTTTGGCGGTTACATCGGCGGTGTCACGCCGTCCTTACCGGCCGAAATCGCCTGAGCGGTAACCGTCCCATCCGCCGCCTGCGATGCAAACATCACCACCTTCACACCGGGCTTCAACAAACTGCGATCCCCTGGCTCCAGGTTGACGATCGGCACATCATCCGGCACTACAATCTTCTGCTCGCCGCCTTTGTACTTCACGGTCAAGGTGCGCCCGTTGCTGACCACCAGGTCGCCGACGGTGCCGTTGGTCATGCTGCTGCCTTCTTTCAAGTCGAACGCACGGTGCCCATCGCCCGTGCCGGCCATGGCCGGTGGAAACACGTGAACTTCCAGGGCAGTCAGGGTGCCATCGGCATTCGGCATGGCGGCCGACCCGATGTAGCTGCCGGGCTTGATTTCATCAATTTTGGCCAGGGTAACGGCGCGGACCTGGGTGTCTTTGGTCAGGTGCACGGTGACGTCTTCACCGCTGTTGACCTTGACGTGCATTGCGTCGCCATCGATTGCCGTAATAGCGCCGCGCACACCGACCCGCGGCGCGTCGGCGGCATTGGCCAACCCGATGGCCATGGCGGCGGCCAGGGTTGAAGCCAGGATCATCTTGTTCAGCGAAATTTTCATGAAAGTGGATTTCCTGTTTCGGCAGTTGTGACTGAATGTATCATTGCCGTTCGGCTCAACAGTTAACGATTCAGTCATTAATTTGCGGCATGAGTGTTATCACCCATAGCGCCCTACTCCGGCCGTGCGGTTGTCTTTACTCTCGCACGCCATCTTCCTTCGCTTTAACGAGAACACCATGAACGCTACCCCACACGCTTCAAGCACCATGACCCGAGGCATGGTGATGCTGTTTGCGTTCTGTTGCGGCGCCATTGTTGCCAACATCTACTACGCCCAACCGATCATCGAACTGATTGCACCCGACATTGGCCTGACTCCGGCGATGGCCAGCCTGATCGTGTCGCTGACACAAATCGGCTACGCCTTGGGCCTGTTCTTCCTGGTACCGCTGGGTGACTTGCTGGAAAACCGCAAGCTGATGATAGCCACCACCGTGTTGGCCATCGCCAGCCTACTGGGTGCCGCCTTCACCGAGCAGCCGAATTTGTTCCTGCTTGTGTCGTTGTTGATCGGATTCAGTTCCGTCTCGGTGCAGATCCTGATCCCGCTGGCGGCGCACCTGGCGCCCGCCGAATCCCGTGGCCGCGTGGTTGGCAGCATCATGGGCGGCCTGTTGCTCGGCATTCTGCTGGCACGGCCGGTGTCCAGCGTGGTGGCCGACCACTTCGGCTGGCGCGCGATGTTCATGGCCGCCGCAGCATTGATGGCCTTCATCAGCGTGGTCTTGCTGATGACCATCCCCAAGCGCCAGCCCGACCACAGCGCCAGCTACGGCGAGCTGCTGCGCTCACTCGGTACGCTGCTGCGCAAGCAACCGGTATTGCGCCAGCGGGCGTTCTACCAAGGCTGCATGTTTGCCACCTTCAGCCTGTTCTGGACCGCCGCGCCGCTTGAGCTGGCACGCAATCATGGCCTGAGCCAAAGCGAGATCGCGCTGTTCGCCCTGGTCGGTGCACTGGGCGCGATCGCCGCCCCAATCGCCGGCCGCCTGGCCGACGCCGGCCACACGCACCGCGCTTCGTTGCTGGCGATGCTGTTTGCCGCCTTGAGCTTTTTGCCCGCCTTCGTGCATCCGCTGTACAGCGTGATCGGCCTGGCCGTCACCGGTGTGGTGCTGGACTTCTGCGTGCAGATGAACATGGTCCTCGGCCAACGCGCCATCTACGCCCTCGACGCCAACAGCCGCAGCCGCTTGAACGCGCTGTACATGACCAGCATCTTCATCGGCGGCGCCTTCGGCTCGGCGATTGCCAGCAGTGTGTATGAACACGGCGGCTGGCTGGGCGTGATGCTGGTGGGCAGTGCGTTCCCACTGGTGGCGTTGTTGCGGTTCCTGAGTGCTTCGCGCACGGTGGCCGTTGCCACAGCCTGATCGCGACTAGGAGCGCACCAACTTCTCCAAGGCCGCATCCGCCAGAAATGACGAGCGGCTTTTGACCTTGTGCTCGCGCACATAGCGGTCGATTCGCTGGATGACATAACCGGGCAAGGTCACATTGACCTTCTCGGTCTTGCCCAGATAGGGCGAGATGTCCAACTCCAACATCCCCCAGCCCATCCCGGCGTAGTCTTCGTTCGCGTGGTGGTTGGCCACCGAGGTGGGCATCGGAATCGGCCCGCCTTCGGCGGCGATCTCTTGCAGCAGGATGTGCGCGACTTCCACGGCGGCGTTGTAGGCCTCTTCGAAGCTGTCCCCGGCGGTGACCGCGCCTGGAATATCGGGGATCTGAATACCGGTGGCGGTAAAGTCATCGCCCCATTCGATACACATTGGGTATTGCATGAGTGCTCTCCTTAAAACTGAAACAGCCCGGCGCGTTTCCTGATGCTTCTGACGGTGCCCAGGGGCAAGTCTTTCTTAGGGTGCGGCACCGGGATCGTGTACGGGTTATAGCGGTGAGTGAAAATGTGATGACTGCCCGTAACCCGATCCAGCACCCAACCCGCCTCTTGCAGCTCCTTGATCAATAACCTGCTTTGCACCTCAGCCTCCTTGGCTTGGCTCGATAAAAGTAACCCTAGAGTTATATTTACTCAAGCACAGATTGCTTCAACAGGAGTGACGGCTGTATGTCTAAATATTGGAAATAAACGGTGTTTATTCCAGCAGGGCATAATTCATATGCGCCTTACCCTGCTTCTTCGCCCTCTCTGCTGCGCCCATTATCCCTCCAGCCAACTCGGCTCATCTCCTGAGGGAATATCACCATGACACTTCAAGCCACACTTGATGCCTTCCGTGCTGACTTCAAAGCCGGCAAGCCTCCCTACAACGCGCCAGCGCATATCCATCCGATCATGGAACGCGCCACAGCCGAGCTGATCGCGTCCGGCGCCGCACAGCGTGCGTTGAAGGTGGGTGACAAGGCGCCGTTGTTCAGTCTCAAGGATGCCAACGGTGCGTTGGTGTCCTCAGCCGATCTGTTGGCCAACGGCCCCTTGGTGCTGACGTTCTACCGCGGCGTGTGGTGCCCGTATTGCAATATGGAGCTGCAAGCGCTGCAAACCTTTTTGCCGACGTTGAAAGGCCACGGCGCGAGCCTGCTGGCCCTGTCGCCGCAGACTGCCGCCAACAGCCGTAAATCCGAACGCATCACCGAGTTGGGTTTCCCGATCCTCAGCGATACCCACAACGACGTTGCCGATGCATTCGGTCTGCGCTTTCAGCTGCCGGACTACCTGATCGAGCTCTACAAGGCCCTGGGCAACAACTTGCCGCTGATCAATGACGACCCAGCCTGGACCCTGCCGATGCCAGCGCGCTACGTGATCGGCCAGGACAGCGTGATTCGTTACGCCGAGGTCAACCCGGATTACACTCAACGCCCAGAACCGTCGGCGATGCTCGACGCCCTCACCCAATAACCCAAGGACACCCGATGGACCGCCTCACCGCCATGGAAACCTTCGTGAACGTGGTCGAAACCGGCTCGTTCTCAGCTGCCGCCAAACGCTTGGGGATAGGCCAGCCCGCTGTCTCCAAAAGCATCGCGCAATTGGAGGCGCGCCTGGCGGTGCGGTTGGTGTTGCGCTCCACGCGCGGCCTGACACCGACCGAGGCGGGCCTGGCGTTTTTCGAAAAGGCCAAGCGCGCCATCGACGAAGCCAACGAGGCCGATGACGCCGCACGCGGTGCAGGCGCCGGGCTGTCGGGCAACTTGCGCATCAGCGCTGCAACCACCTTCGCGCGGTTGCACATCATTCCTCACTTGGGCCCGTTCCTGGCGCAATACCCCGCCTTGAACGTCGAAGTGGTGCTCAACGACCACAGCCTCAACCTGGTGGAAGAAGGCATCGACGTCGCCCTGCGCATGGGCAACTTGAGCGACTCAGGCCTTACCGCACGCAAGATCGGCCAATCCCCGCGGCAAATCCTCGCCACCCCGGCCTACTTCGAACGCTGTGGCGAGCCGGCCACGCCAGCGGATTTGCTGCAACACCAGGCAATCATCTACAGCCTGGGCGGCGGCTCAAACTGGACGTTCAGCCAGGGCGACAGTCACTACCCGGTCGTCGCCCGCGGCCGCATCCGCGTCACCGCCGCAGAGGGCGTGCGCGCCGCGGTGCTGAACCATTTGGGCCTGACCATGGCATCGACCTGGATGTTTGCCCCGGAACTGACCAGTGGTGAGGTCAAGCCCGTGCTGACCGACTGGCAACTGCCGCCGATTGATTTATGGGCGGTGTTCCCCACCGGCAGGATGGCGAGTGCCAAGGCACGCGCGTTTGTGGAGTACGTGCAAACCCTGATCAGCGCCGACGCGCAGCCAGGCCAAGTACATCCTGGGGCTTGATCAAACGCGGGCTCTTAATCAGGAAGTCAGACTGGCGGTCGCCCGATAGGTCGATGCCGACAAAGTAGCGGCCGCTCTGTGGGTGGTATTTGACCACGGTGTCGCCAACGCGCCCCGTGTAGTCTTGCACCAGACGCAAGGGGGTCGCGTACTGCTTGGCCAGTGCCCTCAGATCGATAGTGTCCTCGCCACTGGCGAAATCCATGAGCACATCGGCATCGTGACAGGTCGAGTCATTGGCCTGGTCATATTTGAACGTGTTTCTACCGCCCACGCCCCAGAGCACATCGCCGCCAGCACCGCCAGTGAGGACGTTGTCCACCGCGTTGCCGATGAGCGTGTCCTGGCCGGAGCCGCCAATCGCATTCTCCACGACAACGCCTCTGCCGATGGCGACGTTGTTGCGCAGACCGCCCACACTGGAAGCGGAGTTATGGCGCAAATCGATGGTTTGGTGATGCTCGAAACCGGAAAAATCCAGGGTATCGTTGCCGCCCGCGTCCTGTACCAGAAAGCGCGGCGCGCCGCTGCCGGCATGCAGGCTGCTTGAGCGATCACCGCTGTTGGCGTTGAAGCCATAAACCGTATCGTGCGCCTTGAGGCCAGATACAAACCCCGACGTGGAGCTGCGTTGGCGTTTGAGGCCCGTCAGCCCACGCACGGCGCCGGCGCCCGTGACAATGTCACTGGCGCGAATCCTCCCTGCACTTTTGAGAAACAAATCGGCTTTGCCCTGGCCCGTCAGGTCAAGGCTCAAGCTGCCAGCGCCACTGTTCTGGTCATGGCTGAGGACGATCTCGCCGGCTCGTCCAGTGAACTGCTCAACCACGTAAAAATGCCCGATGGAGGTATTTTTCAAAAGGCCGGAAAAATCGATTTTGTCAGTACCGCTGGTGAAATCCAGAATCTCGTCTGGCTGACCCAGGGTAGAGTCGCTCGCCCTGTCGTACACAAAAACATCCGCGCCGCCACCGCCGCGCAACCTGTCCGCACCCGCTCCACCGCGGAGCCTGTTGCCCACCTCGTTTCCGTTGATTTGGTCGTCGCCCGAACCGCCGACAGCGTTTTCCAGCGTAACGCCCTTGGCGATGGATACATTGCCCTTCAGGCCGCCCACGCTGGAAAACGACTCAGCGTGCAGGTTGATGATCTGATTCTGGGAAAACCCGGAAACGTCCAGCGTGTCATGGCCGCCCCCATCCCAAATGCAAAAGATCGGCGCATCGTTCGCGGACTCAAGGCTCAAGTGATCACGGCCTGTGTTGGAGTTGAACCCGTAGGTCGTATCGGTAGGTCGCGTATTGAAATTGGCGCCGTAGAGTTTTTGTATCGCGGCAATGTCATCTTTCATCGGCACACACGGATGGCGCCGTTGGAAGTCATGGCCCGGCTGATTGGTTTCATCCCAATAACTCATTACGCTGCAGGCCTTGGTGTCTTGCTCGTAGGGGGTCTGGGCATAGTTGTGCACTTGCTTGCCATATTCGCCAGGGTGACCAAGGCCCAGGGCGTGACCCAACTCATGAACCGCGGTAAATAAAAAGTAATCGCCGTGCGCGGGGACTTCGCGAGCACCCTGCGTTCCAATGGTGGCGTTCATGTCACCGTAATACTGATTGGGTAACTGTGACACGCCACCACTGGTATGAGGATCGGCTGCAATGGTTATTGAGCCGTCTGCGCAGGTTGAATTCTCTTTGAATATGATAGTAGTCACGTCTTGCCACATTTGAAGTGCCTGGCGAATGGACACTTTTTGTTGTGCAGAGAACTTTTCGTCAAGGGTAAAAGACAACTCGATTTTACCGTCGCCATCGCGATCGTAATGGCGATAGCCTCGTCGCAGGATCTGTTTGGCAGCCTCATCCGTGCCGAAAGCGGGTTTCTGGGCCGCTGCCGTGGCAACGTGCGCAGGGTGTGTGAAAGCAGGTGCACTGGACGCAGCTAATGGAGGGTGATGTGGATGATGACCAACAAATGAAGTGGCAACGCGCATATAACATCCTTTGAAAACGTTAAGTCGACCCGAAACAGGGCCCAAGACGCGGCAACTTACTTAACCGCCAAACTAACCTCCCACATCAAAAAACCGAGCGCCAGCCCTGATAATGTTTCACGCCCAAACATATAACAACTGGATACATAAACTTAACATCCACCCACAAGAACATTCATTTACGCGCACGACACAATCAAAACCCGGCCCGAAAACAGGGAACTTAAAACACTATAAAACATATAAAGTTTAGAATTACCTCGCGTTTTAAACTCAGCATGGAAACAAAACCCTACACACTTAATAGTCTGGAAGTGGCTCGCATCACTGATATATCCCTGCACATCCAAACCGCGGGATGCGCCCATTCAGCGACGGCCAGTAACCGCACTGGCGAGCATCGGCCCAGGCGCTCGGCTGGCGCAATAATTCGCGCAGCGCTTGCGATGCGATGTTCAACGCGAGCATTTGGCCCGGGCATTGGTGCCTGCCAACGCCAAAGCTGAACAAGCGCCGATGGGGTCGCTCAAGCAGAATGCTGTCCGGGTCAGGGTTCGCTTCGGGGTCCCGGTTCGCGGCGGCCAACAGCACGAGAACGGTATCGCCCATCTCTAGAAGGCTACTGCCAATCGAGCAGGGCCCGGCCGCAAATCGCCGCGTGTTCTGTACCGGCGAGTCATAGCGGGCCACCTCCTCCACCAGCGCTGGCACCAGGGCCGGTACGCGCAGGATGTGCGCCAGCAGGTCAGGCCGCCGGGCGAGTGTGACCAGCGTATTGCCAATCAGACCGGCACTCGCTTCACACGTCTGGGAGAGCAAGCCGATCAGGTTAGGCGTCAGTGCATCCGGGTCACCCCACTCGCCGTGGAGAAGCTGCTTGAGCAACTCGGTCTGCTCGAGCACCGCACTGAACACCTGCCCCAGATGCACAGCGCCAGCATCGGCGGCGCGCAAGTGAGCCTGGCTGCTCAGCGGCGAAAGACACGCAACAAAATCCCGGGTCAGCGCGGCGACCCTGTGCAACCGCTCGCCAGGCACACCCAGAAGCGAGCCGACCACAGCGACCGGCAACGTGAACATCCACTCATCGAGGCTCTGCAGGCGCGTGCTGACTTGCCTCACCATATTGGCGATATGCCCTGCGTCCAACCTGGCCAGTGCAGGTTCGACCACCGCCCTGGGGCACTGGTGGGCCGCGCCCTCGTTCATGCGCATCAACTTGGCGAACACCTGCCCCGCCGCGCCGTCCGCGATCGCCGCAGGCACCGGCTCGTGTGACGGGCGTACCCGGCAGTCAGGGTGCGTCAGCACGGCCTCGACAGTCCTGGCGCTGCTGGCGATCCACAGTCCCAGTTCAGCATCGAACGACAGCCCATCGTTACGCCGAAGGGCCGCGTAATAGGCGTAAGGGTCGGCATGGGTAGCGGCTTGCAGCGGTGTCATCGGGCACGTCCTGTTTGCAAAAGAAGCGTTACTATCTGCCCTCTCACACGGCAACGATTCGCTCAGGAACGAAATATGCACGCTCAGGACGAGGACACGGCGCTTTCAGACGTGGCGGGGGCGATTGCGGAGCCCGCGCGCACGAAAATGCTCTGTTCGCTGATGGATGGCCACGCACGTACCAGCACCGAGATGGCGGCGATTGCCCAGGTCAGCGCCTCGACCGCCAGTGCCCATTTGGCCAGGCTCAAGAACGATGGCCTGCTTACGCTGCACACCCAGGGACGTCATCGCTATTACAGCCTGGCTGGGCCGCACGTGGCCCAGGCCATCGAGGGCCTGATGGTGATCAGCCGCAACACCAGCAGAGGTTTCGTCCCGACCACGCCCACGCGTTTGCAGTTTGCGCGCACCTGCTACGACCACATGGCCGGGACCCTGGCGGTGCACCTGCACGACCATTTCATCGCATCCGGCTGGTTGGTCGGCGACGGCGTTTACCAACTCAGCGCGGCGGGTGAACAAGCCATGACCGAATTGGGCATCGATGTGCCCGCACTGCGCACGCAGCGCCGACGCTTCGCCTGTTCGTGCCTGGACTGGAGCATGCGCCGCCCGCACCTGGCCGGTGCTTTGGGCGCGGCATTGCTGCAAAGTGTTATCCGCCGTGAATGGGTGACCCAGGACCTGGACAGTCGCGCATTGGCGTTAACGACCAAGGGACGCAAGGCGTTGGCAACCCGATTTGGAATGGAGACGTGCAAACAATAAAGATCACACTGTGGGAGCGGGCTTGCTCGCGAATGCGCTGGGTCAATGAAGAATCCCTCAACTGACACACCGCATTCGCGAGCAAGCCCGCTCCCACACAGGTCATGCCGTGCTCAAAGAACTCGGCCATCCCACGCCACTGTCACATGCCTGGGCAACTCGCGCCGATGTTCCAGCAACCACGCATCCAGCGTATGCCCCACGTGCGTCAGCACGCCCAATTGCGCACCTGATTCCTCAATGCTGCGCAATGCCAGCGTCACGTCATTGTGATTGCGCGGTGCCTGCGGCTGCGGTGGCATGGAGCAATCGAGCACCAACACCTCCAGCGGCGCGCGTTGCAGCCAGGCCAGGGTGGCAGGCGGCAGGCCGACCGTGTCGGTGAGGTAGGCGATGCGCCGACCTTCGCCTTCCAGCAGATAACCGAAGGTGGGTTTGGAGTGCTGCAACGGCAGCGCCGTCACGCACAACTCGCCAAATTCGCGGGTTTCGAATGCGCCAAACGGCTGGCTGAAATCCAGGATCCCCGGGTGCTTGTAAAGGTCGGACAACCCTTGCGGATCCGCCGGGCCATGCACCGGAATCACCAGCCCCTGGCCCCAGCGCGAATGCAGCAAACCTTGCGCATGGTCAGCGTGGTAGTGCGTCTGGAAAATCCCGTTGAAACTGCGCGGCGGGAAGCGGTCGGTCAGGTCCGGCAAACCGCTGTCGATCAACCAGCGCTGGTCGCCGCATTCGATCAACGCGCTGCACGGTCGGCGGCGTAACCCTTCATCGCTGCGCGCCAGGGCGCAGGCGGCGCATTCGCAGCCGTACACCGGAACTTGCCGCGCGTCACCGGTGCCAAGCAAGGTCAGGCGCATGCCGAGTGCCCGTGGTCCAGGCAGCACAGCAAGCGCTCAACGGTATGCACCAGCGGGCCGGAGTTATCCAGCACCAGCAGCCCCGCACCATTGCCGGCGATCAGGTCTGCGGTGAACCGCGCATTGCGTGCCAGGCGCTCCTCGATATCGGCCAGCGACTCACGCCCCCGCGCGATCAGGCGCTGGCGCAACACGGTTTGGTCGACCGTCAGCAACAGCACCAGCGACGAGGGATACCGTTCGCGGGTTTGCGCCAGGTGCGCGCGGGACCCATTGACCAGCACGTCTTCCCCCGCCGCCAGCCAATCGTCGATCACACGCGGGATGCCGTACGACAACCCATTGGCGTGCCAGCTGAGGGCAAACGCGCCCTCGGCCTGCATCGCGGCGAACTGCTGCGGGCTCACACCTTGAGCCGCCTCGCCCACGGCTTCGGCCGAACGGGTGATCACCCGCCGCACAATTCGGCAGCCGCGCTCGGCCAAGCGCGGGCGGGCGGCATCCAGCAGGCTGTCCTTGCCCGAACCCGATGGCCCGATGAGATAGATCAACCTGCCTGCCATCAAAACACCCTCTTCGCTTGTCGCCACACTTGTTGCAACACGGGCAGCCCTTCACGGCGTTTGGCCTGGACCAGGTCGGCGCGCAGGCCCACCGCAATTTCACCGCGATCGGTCAGGCCCGCCCCGCGCGCGCGCCAGGCTGATCATCTTGACCGCGCGGGCCAGGCCGGCGGCGGCCACATTACCCGAGTGTGACCCGCCGCGCACCACGTTCGGCGCGCCCATCAACACTTTCATGTTCAGCGCCTGGCAGCCCTGGGCTGCTTCAAGCGTAGTGGGGAATTCGGCGATGGTCATGCCGTAGCGCGCGGACTCTTCAACATGCGCCAACGTTGCGTCGTCATGGTTGGCCACCGACAACCCACGAATTCAGGCAGAACGCGCCGTTAGGTTTTGGGGCCGCTGCGCAGCCCAGCGCAGGGCAAGCCTGCTCGCCACAAGGGTTCGCCTCTATATAATCATTCGACCTTTAGGACCTGCCCTACACAGTTTTCGGGTTGCGTCCGAGTAACCTCGCCGCTAACCTTCGCGGGTCGCTGCAAAATCAGCGAACGGGTGTGGTAGCCCGGTTCTTTCATAGATCCCCAAAAACGCTCCAGGGCGTTTTTTTGTGCGGGCTGCTTTGTGGCGGCTGTGCACGGGAGGCTTCGGCCTGCCGGGTTTCTATGACCGGTCTACCACCCCGTGTACAGTCGCCTCCTTACATCGTGTGGTAGCGAGATGGAGGTGCTCATTCATAGGAGCTTCCCCATGAAAAAAGTCACGCCTAACCCCCCGCCATCCCATTCGGATGACACCCCACAACTCCCGCCCAACCTCATCTTCACCGTCCGCCCCGGCCTCAGCACCGAAGTTGCCTTGAGCAATGCCAGTGAGATGCTCGAATCGGCGACCGTGTGTGCGTACGACTGTGCCGAGCACTTGGGGGGCACAGGCCGCAAGCAGGTGCTGGCGGTGGTGCAGATGATTGAGATTGCGCAGTTGTTGGTGGATCAAGCGCTGAACCGGGAGTGTCCCGTAGCTTGATAGCGCGGTGATTGCTGTGGGAGCTGGCTTGCCTGCGATGGCGGTGGGTCAGCTGGCGGATTTATGGCTGACACACTGCTATCGCAGGCAAGCCAGCTCCTACACTGAGTGTGGTGTACATCAGGGGATTTCTCGCACGATGGCGAAACAGGCCTAGAACTCAGATCAGGTAGAGTTCAAAACTGTGGGAGCGGGCTTGCTCGCGAAGGCGGTGGGTCAGTAATTGATAGGCTGGCTGACACTCCGCTTTCGCGAGCAAGCCCGCTCCCACATTTGGTCTTCAGTGGATGCAAGAATGCATTTAGCGCGTATGAAAAAGGCGACCCGAAGGTCGCCTTTTTTCATTGCGCGTATTGCTTGCTCAACCCAGGCGGTACGCCGTGCACATCGGTTTCTTCCCACGGCCCGTTCGGGCTGATGGAGCGGCTCCAGCCGTTGCTCCAGCGGTAGTAGGTGCGCTGGCGGTAGAAGGTGTCGGGCTGTTCTTCCAGCACGTACACCTGCATCTTGCCGTCCCAGTGGCTGGCGGCGCCCGGGGGCGGGGCGAAGGTTGGCGATTTGCTTGGCAGCGGTTTCGGCGGCGGGGTCACCGGGCCGGACGGTTGGGTGCTCGGCTGGGTCGAAGGGCCCGACGGTGGGATGGTCGGGCCGGTGGGTGCCGGAGGTGGCCGGTGGACCGCACAAGCGCTCAGGCCGAGTACCAGGCTGAGCAAGGTGATGCGTGCAAATGCGGGCATAGGCGTTTTCCTCGATTTACTTGTCCGGACTGTCGATGGTCAGCTGCTGCAGCGCAGTGGCAGTGCTGGCCAAGGGTTGGCTGCGGCCGATCCACTCGCCAGCGGTCGGAAGACCGGCCCGGGATATGCGCGCAACCAGTTGGACTTCGGGGAAGTTCGACAGTTTCAACTGCGGCATCATCGCGTCCGCATCACCCAGTTCGACGGTGACTGGCAGTTCGGCGACGGTCACGCGCTTGGCCGCCAGCGGCGCAGGCGGGCCGGAGACGGCGCGGGCAAAAATGAACACGCTGTCGGTGGGCAGGGCTTTGGCCTTCACCTCGGCGGACAAATCCACACGGACTTTGAGAACAGCCTTGGGCGCTTGAGCGACAGTACCACCGCTCTCCCTGAGCTTTTCCGCCGCTCGGTCGATACCACCTTGCAGCGCGACCCGGGAATTGTCTTGCGGTGGCAGCTGCGCCAACAGACGGTTCCAATAGTCGATGGCGTCCTGATAACGCTGGCCTTCAAAGGCGGCAATACCCAACAGGCCAAGGCTGGTGACTTCCTTGGGGTCCAGCTTCAAGGCTTCATCGGTCAGCGCCTGCACCTTGGGCGACCACTGTTTGTTGTCGGCAAAGTACTGCGCCTGCGCCCACTGGCCGAGCAGTTCCGGCTGGCGCCCGGCTAAAGCCACGGTGCGCTCGAAGACGTTGGCCGCATCGGCGGAACGGTCCTGGGCCATGTAGGCGCGACCGAGGAAGTACAAGCCTTCCGGCGAATCCGGCTGGGCAGCGGCGGCGCGTTCCAGGCGCTGGGTCATGTCTTGCATCGACACCGGCGGCTGGGAGAATTCGCGGGTCAGCTCGACCTTATCGCTGGCGCCGTAATGCAGGTACAGCGCAACGCCCAGGACCGGCACCAGAAACGCCGCCAAAAACGGCAACGGTTTGCCCAGGCGCGATTCGCGAGGTTTTTCCACGCCTTCGGTATCGGCCAGCAGCTCACGGGCCGCTTCGGCGCGGCCGGTGTCGAGTTGCGCGGCATTCAGCACGCCTTCGTCCTGCTGCACTTGCAGCTCGGCGACGCGTTCCTGGTAAAGCGCCACGTTGAGCGCGGTGCGGTCCTCTTCACGCTGGGCGCGGCGGCCGCGCAACACAGGGATCAACAGGAAACTCAGGGCAATAAGGAGCAGCAACCCTGCTGCGAGCCAAAAATCAATCATCAGTCTTGGTGTCCAGCAATTGGTCGAGGCGTTTGCGCTCTTCAGGGGATAACGCGTCGGAGCCATCGGTAGGCGCGGCGCGGCGGCGGCGGACGATCACGGCCATGACCACCACACCGGCCAGCAACAGCCCGGCTGGGCCGAACCAGAGCAGCGCGGTCTTGCCGGTGAGGGCCGGTTTGTAGCGCACGAAATCACCGTAGCGGTCGACCATGAAGTCGATGATCTGCTGGTTGTCCTTGCCCTCCCCCAGCATGCGGAAAATCTCTTTGCGCAGGTCGGCGGCAATCGGCGCGTTGGAATCGGCGATGTCCTGGTTCTGGCACTTGGGGCAACGCAGTTCCTTGGTCAGTTCGCGAAAACGCTCACGGTCACCGTCCTTGGCGAATTCGTAGGTGTCGATGGCAGCGTGGGCTACGCCGGCCAATCCGAGAGCGAGAACAGCAGCGGCTAACAGACGCTTCATGGCTTGGCCTCATCGACCAGCGCCTGGTACTTGGCGGCCAGTTGCTCGCGCCACACCACTTCGTCGATCACGCCGACGTATTTGTCGCGGATCACACCTTTGGCATCAATAAAGAAGGTTTCCGGGGCGCCGTACACGCCGAGGTTCAAACCGAGGTTGCCGTCTTCATCGCGGATATCCATCAGGTACGGGTTGTGGAACTCCGCCAGCCACTTCAAGGCCGCCGCATTGTCGTCCTTGTAGTTGATGCCGTAGATCACCACGCCCTTCTCGGCGAGTTTGTTCAACACCGGGTGTTCGACGCGGCAGGAGATGCACCAGGTGCCCCACACGTTGACCAGCGCCGGTTTGCCCAGCAGGTCGGCCTGGGTCAGGGTCTTGTCGCCCTGCACCGTCGGCAGGCTGAACACCGGGAATGGCTTGCCGATCATCGCCGAAGGCAGCTCGGCCGGGTCCAGGTACAAGCCGCGATAAAGAAACACCGCCACCACCAGAAAGGCCGCCAGCGGTAACACCATCAACCAACGCTTCATGCCGGCGCTCCTTGCAGGCCGAGGGCTTCACGCACGCGGCTTTTGACTTTGACCCGATAACGCCGGTCCAGCGCGGCCAGCAAACCGCCAAAGCCGGTGAGCAACCCGCCGAACCAGATCCAGCGCACAAACGGTTTGACGTGCACGCGCACCGCCCAGGCGCCGTCGCCCAGGGGTTCACCGAGCGCCACATACAGGTCGCGGGTGAAACCGGCGTCGATGCCCGCTTCGGTCATCATCGAGCTTTGCACGGTGTACAGGCGTTTTTCCGGGTGCAGCACGGCCACTTCCTTGCCGTTGCGCACCACGCGGATGGTGCCTTTGTCCGACGTGAAGTTCGGGCCTTCAAAGTGCTTGGCGCCTTCGAAGATGAAGTGGTAACCGGCCAGGTCCATGGACTCGCCGGGTGCCAGGCGCAGGTCGCGCTCGGCGCTGTTCTGGCTGGAGAGCACCACGCCGAGGGCGCACACCGCGATGCCGAGGTGCGCCACCTGCATGCCCCAATAGCTGCGGGTCAATGTCGGCAAGCCTTTGATCAGGCCTTTGTGGCGGGTTTTGTCGACAATGTCGCGCACGCCGGCCAGCAACACCCAGGCGGCGAGCAGGAAGGTTGCGAGCACCGCCCAGTTGAAGTCGCCGTAGGCAAAGCCTGCGATCACCGCCAAGGCCACACTGCCCAGCAGCACCGGCATCAGCATGCCCGCCAGCCATTTCACCGGGGTGTCTTTCCAGCGCACCAATACACCGACTGCCATCACCACCATCAGCAGGCCCATCAGCGGGATAAACAACGCGTTGAAGTACGGCGGACCAACCGACAGCTTGGCGCCGCTCAGCGCGTCCAGCACCAGCGGGTACAAGGTACCGAGCAGGATCATCGACGCGGCCACCACCAGCACCAGGTTATTGCCCAGCAACAGGGTTTCACGCGACCACAGGTTGAAGCCGACTTGGCTCTTGACCACCGGCGCGCGCAACGCAAACAAGGTGAGCGAGCCACCGACTACAAACAGCAGGAAGATCAGGATGAACACGCCGCGCGCCGGGTCGGACGCAAACGCATGCACCGACGTCAGCACGCCCGAACGCACCAGGAACGTGCCAAGCAAACTGAGGGAAAACGCGGCGATGGCCAGCAACACGGTCCAGCTCTTGAACACGCCGCGTTTTTCGGTGACAGCCAGCGAGTGAATCAGCGCGGTGCCCACCAGCCACGGCATGAACGAGGCGTTTTCGACCGGGTCCCAGAACCACCAGCCGCCCCAGCCGAGTTCGTAATAGGCCCACCACGAGCCCAAGGTGATGCCGATACCGAGAAAGGCCCAGGCGACGATGGTCCACGGCCGCGACCAGCGCGCCCACGCCGCATCGAGGCGCCCGCCGAGCAAGGCGGCGATGGCGAAGGCAAAGGCCACCGAGAAACCCACGTAACCCATGTAGAGCATCGGCGGGTGCACGATCAGGCCGATGTCTTGCAACAAGGGGTTGAGGTCATGCCCGTCCACCGGGATCTGCGGCAGGATGCGGCTGAATGGGTTGGAGGTCATGATCAGGAACAGCAGAAAGCCGATGCTGATCATGCCCATCACCGCCAGCACCCGCGCCAGCATGACTTGCGGCAGTTGGCGCGAGAACACCGACACGGCGAAGGTCCAGCCGCCAAGAATCAAGGCCCACAACAGCAACGAACCTTCGTGGGCGCCCCACACGGCGCTGAATTTGTAGTACCAGGGCAGCGCGCTGTTGGAGTTGTTGGCGACGTAGGCGACAGAAAAGTCATCAGTCATGAAGGCGTAGGTCAGGCAACCAAACGCGAACAGCAAAAAGGCAAACTGGCCCCAGGCGGCCGGCTGGGCCAGGCTCATCCACAGGCGGTCGCCGCGCCAGGCGCCAAGCAAGGGCACCACGGCCTGGACGACGGCAAAGCACAAGGCGAGGATCATCGCCAACTGGCCCAGCTCGGGAATAAACAGTGCGGACGTCATCAACTTAGCCCTCCTTTGCCGGGGTTGGAGCGGGTTGGCCGCTGTCTTTCAGGGCCTTGGTGACTTCCGGCGCCATGTATTTCTCATCGTGCTTGGCCAGCACTTCATCGGCGACCACCACGCCGTCGGCATTGAGCTTGCCGAGGGCGACGATGCCCTGGCCTTCGCGGAACAGGTCCGGGAGGATGCCGCGATAGGTAATGGTCACAGCCTTGTTGAAGTCGGTGACCACGAAGGTGACGTCGAGGGAATCGCCGGAACGCTTGAGCGAGCCCTTCTCCACCATGCCGCCCGCGCGAATGCGCGTGTCTACCGGCGCTTCGCCGTTGGCGATCTGGGTCGGGGTGTAGAACAGGTTGATGTTCTCCCGCAGGGCGCTCATCGCCAGGCCCACGGCAACACTCACACCGACCAGGATGGCCAGGATGATCAACAGACGCTTTCTACGCAGCGGATTCACTTATCGGTCTCCCGGCGCAAACGACGCGCCTCTTGTTGCAGGTAACGCTTGCGGGCCAGGATCGGCGCGGCGACGTTGAGGGCCAGCACCGCCAGGCAGATGCCATAGGCCGTCCAGACGTACAGGCCGTGGTGGCCCATGGCGAGAAAATCACTGAAAGAGTTGAAACTCATCCCCGCGCTCCCAGGCTGTTTTGCACTTCGGCCTTGACCCAGCTGGTGCGGGCTTCACGCTTGAGCACTTCCAGACGCATGCGCATCAGCAGCACGGCGCCGAAGAAGCAATAAAACCCCAGCACCATCAGCAGCAGCGGCGCCCACATTTCCACGGGCATCGCCGGTTTTTCGGTAAGGGTGAAGGTGGCGCCCTGGTGCAGGGTGTTCCACCACTGCACCGAGTATTTGATGATCGGGATGTTGATCACGCCGACAATCGCCAGCACCGCGCAGGCCTTCGCGGCGCTGTCGCGGTTGCTGATGGCATTGCCCAGGGCGATCAGGCCGAAGTACAGAAACAGCAGGATCAGCATCGAGGTCAGGCGCGCGTCCCATACCCACCATGAACCCCAGGTCGGCTTGCCCCAGATAGCGCCGGTGACCAGCGCCACGGCGGTCATCCACGCGCCGATGGGCGCGGCGCATTGCAGGGCGACGTCGGCCAGTTTCATCTTCCACACCAGCCCGACCACGCCGCACACGGCCAGCATCACGTAGCAGGACTGCGCCAGCATCGCGGCGGGCACGTGGATATAGATGATGCGAAAGCTGTTGCCTTGCTGGTAGTCCGGCGGTGCGAAGGCCAGGCCCCAGACCAGGCCGATGCCGATCAGCAACACGGCGGCAATGCTCAACCACGGCAGCAGCTTGGCGCTGATGCCGTAAAACCATTTGGGCGAGCCGAGCTTGTGAAACCAGGTCCAGTTCATTGCTGTTTCCATCACGGTGGTTTCTCGTCTTGGCGAGAAACTCAGGGTCTTTACTGGTTAATAACGCTTAACCAGACCTCATTATTCGCCGACGCTGATCTTCAGGCCAGCCGCTATAGCAAAGGGTGTCAGGGTTACCGCCAGGGCGGTCAGGCTGCCAAGCCACAGGAGGTAACCGGTCGCCGGCATGCCCATGAGCGCGGCCTGCAAGGCGCCGCTGCCCAGGATCAACACCGGGATATACAAAGGCAGAATCAGCAGGGCCAGCAACAGGCCGCCCCGCTTCAAACCGACGGTCAACGCTGCGCCCACCGCCCCCAACAGGCTGAGCACCGGCGTACCGAGCAACAAGGACAGCAACAATACCGGCAGGCATTCGACGGGCAAGCCCAGCATCATCGCCAGCAACGGTGAGAGCAAGACTAGCGCCAAGCCGGAAAAAGCCCAGTGTGCCAGTACCTTGGCCAGAACCAGAAGTGGCAGCGGGTGCGACGAAAGGACCCACTGTTCGAGGGAACCGTCTTCGAAATCGCTGCGAAAAAGCCCGTCCAGCGAGAGCAGCACCGATAAAAGCGCCGCTACCCACACTAACCCTGGGGACAAGGTTTGCAACAGTTTAGTCTCGGGACCGACCGCCAACGGGAACAAGGCGATGACGATGGCAAAGAACACCAACGGGTTGGCCAATTCAGCCGGGCGACGGCACAACAGCCGTGCTTCACGGGCGACCAGCAGCGCGAACACACTCATACCGACCACCGGCCCAAATCCAGCTCACGGTAACCGGCGGGCATGCGCGTCAGCGTGTGGTGAGTGGTAAGCACCACTGAACCGCCCTGCTCGCAGTGCCGGGCCAGGTGTTCTTCGAGCTGGGCGACGCCTTGTTTGTCGAGGGCAGTG
This sequence comes from Pseudomonas sp. RGB, assembly GCF_007713445.1. Taxonomy (NCBI): domain Bacteria; kingdom Pseudomonadati; phylum Pseudomonadota; class Gammaproteobacteria; order Pseudomonadales; family Pseudomonadaceae; genus Pseudomonas; species Pseudomonas sp. RGB. Next base: position 100,009 of record NZ_VMSH01000013.1, read on the forward strand.
AACGGTTCGTCGAGAATCCACAGCGGCGGGCCCGGCAGGTACAAACGCGCCAGGGCGACGCGGCGCTGCTGGCCGGCGGACAGGGTATGGCAGGGAACATCTTCAAAGCCTTTGAGGCCGACGGCCGCCAGGGCTTGCCAAATGGCATCACGGGAGGCCGGGTGATGCAGGGCGCTGAGCCAGCTGAGGTTCTCTTCCGGCGTGAGCACGTCCTTGATGCCGGCGGCGTGGCCGATCCAGATCAGGTTGCGGGCCAGTTCGCTGCGTTGTTCGTTGAGCGGCTGGTCGTTGAGCCGCACACCCCCTGCCGTCGGCTGCATCAAACCGGCCAGCAGGCGCAGCAAACTGGTCTTGCCGCTGCCGTTGGGGCCGCTGATTTGCACCATGTCGCCGCCCGTCAGACGCAGTTCGAGGTGTTCGAACAGCATCCGCAGGTCGCGTTCACAGGCGAGCGCTACGGCTTCAAGAAGAGGGCTGGTCAAGAGATCGCGGGCCTTTACGGTTCAAGTCGGCGGTGCAGCGGCCGTTATAGAGAGATGCACAATAACGGCTTTGGCGACCGATTTTAGAGAGCTGGATCAAATAGTTGTGAGGTTTTTACCGCTCTCTTTGCAGACGGGCGGCATTATACATGTGATGCCCTACTCTAAAGAGGGCAATTTCCCCAGAGACGATGCGCACGATGACCGGTGAGATCAACCTTCCTACGCTGCCTCCTCCCCCGGCGCCCGGGCCCGCCCCGCTGCCGCCGACCGGCGAGCTGCTCAAACTGCTGGAGCCGCAGGCCGGACTGATCGACCCTGGGAAAACCGCCAACGCCGAGGTGATCGCGCTTAAACAAGGCGGCGATGCGTTTCAGCTGCTGCTCAAATTGACCCTTGAAGGCGGCCGCCAGACCCTGGTGCAAGCCAGCAGCGCCCAGCCTTTGCCGTTGGGCAGCAATGTAGCGGTGAGCCAGACGCCAGCCGGCAACCTGACACTCTCGTTGCAGCAGGCCTTGAGCGCCAACGTGGCCGCCCTCACCCGTATCGACACCACGCAAATGCCGGTGGGCACGCTGTTGCAAGCCAAGGTGCTGACCACCCAGATGTTGCCGCAAGGCACCACGCAACCGGCGATCTACCGCTCGCTGGTGACGGTGCTCAACAACGCCCTAGCCGGCACCACGCTGACGCTGGAAAGCCCGCAACCACTGCGGGTGGGCAGCTTGCTCAGCGCCGTGGTGCAAAATGCGCAGACCTTGAACTTCGTGCCGTTGAGCGGGCTCAAGGATCAATTGGCCGTGGCACAACAGCTTTCTACTCAGCAAAGTCGCCAAGGCTCGCTGGACGTGGTTTTCACCGCCCTGCAAAACCTGCCCACCGACGACAGCACGTCCACCGACCTGCGCGCCGCGGCGGCGCGGTTGCTGGCGGCGTTGCCCGACCTGGCACAAGTGAGCAATCCCAAGGTGTTGGCACAGCTGGTACAGAACAGCGGCGCGTTTCTTGAAGCCAAGTTGCTCGCCGGGCAAAACCCGCAAATCCCGCCGCTGGACATGAAAGGCGCGTTGCTGCGCCTGGTCGCCGACTTACTGCCTGCGCTGCCCAGTGCCACCAATCTCAACGCCATCCTCGCCGCCAATACCCTGGCCCAGGTATTGCCCAACTTTGTGCGTAACCCGCTGAATACGCTCGGCCAGATCGGCGCGCGTCAGGCACCCGCCGGCTTTCCGCTGCCGGATCGGCTGATGCAGCGCCTGGAAGGCGAAAGTGACCTGGAAAACCTGCTGCGCCTGGCCGCCGGTGCGATTTCGCGCCTGCAGAGCCATCAGCTGTCGAGCTTGGAGCAAACCGGCACCACCGCCGATGGCCGCTTGCAAACCACCTGGCAACTGGAAATTCCCATGCGCACCTTGCAGGACATCGTGCCGTTGCAGGTCAAGTTCCAGCGCGAGGAACCGATGCCTGACAAGGATCAGCCCGAACGCAAAGACAAGAAAGACCCCAAGCAGATGCTCTGGCGCGTCGAGTTGGCGTTCGACATGGAGCCGCTGGGGCCATTGCAGGTTCAGGCGCAACTGACCCGAGGCAAACTGTCCAGCCAGCTGTGGGCAACCCGGCCCTTTACCGCCAACTTGATCGAAAGCCACTTGGGCCATTTGCGCGAGCGCCTGGTGACCTCGGGCCTCAACGTCGGCGACCTGGATTGCCACCTCGGCACCCCACCGCGCGGCCCGAGAACCGGCCTGGAACAACGCTGGGTGGATGAAACCGCATGAAAAATCCAGCCCCACCACGCCAGGCGATTGCCCTCAAGTACGACGGCCAGCAAGCGCCGACCCTGACGGCCAAGGGCGACGATGCCTTGGCCGAAGCCATTTTGAAGCTGGCGCGGGACAATGAAGTGCCGATCTATGAGAACGCCGAGCTGGTCAAGCTGCTGGCGCGCATGGAGCTGGGCGACAGCATTCCGGAAGAGTTGTACCGCACGGTGGCGGAGATCATTGCGTTTGCGTGGACGCTGAAGGGCAAGTTTCCGGCGGGGTACGACCCGAACGCCGAGCCGGTGGAAAGGGATGTGACTGAGCGCGGGGATGATTACTAAAGACTCAGACCTCATGCCCCTTGCGGTAAGCGGACATGTTGTCGCGAGCGGGCTTGTCGTGGCGAGCGGGCTAGTTGTGGCGAGCGGGCTTGCCCCGCGTTGGGCTGCGCAGCAGCCCCAAACCCTCACCGATTACATCTTTCTGAAAAACCGTGCCGGCTGTATTAGGGCCGCTTCGCGCCCCAACGCGGGGCAAGCCCGCTCGCCACAACGAACCCGCTCGCCACAGGGAGCCCTCCCACATTTAGATCGCTACTGTCAGTTCAGCACTTCGCTCAGCGGAATGAAATTGACGTTGTCGCCGATAGCCAGCGTGGTGCCTTCCAGCACTTCCACAAACCCTTCTGCCCAAGCGGCGCTGCGCAGCACGCCGGAGCTCTGGTTGCGGTAGATGATCGCCTTGCCCTGCTCGATCCGCCCGCGCAGGTATTCGCGGCGGTTGCCCGGCTTGGGCCAGGTGAAACCCACCGGCACTTCGAAACGCAACGGCTCCACCTCTTGCACGCCTTGGCGGCGCAGCAGATAGGGCCGCGCCAGCAACGCAAAGGTCACCAGGGTCGAAGCCGGGTTGCCGGGCAGGCCAATCACCGGCACACCGCGAAAATGCCCGAAGGTCAGCGGTTTGCCCGGTTTGATCGCCAGCTTCCACAGGGCCAACTCGCCCTCTTCGCGCAGGGCGATGCCGAGAAAGTCAGCCTCGCCCACCGACACTCCGCCGGTCGACAGAATCAGGTCGACACTGCCCAGATCCGCCAGGCGTTTGCGGGTTTTTTCCAGGTCATCCGGCAGAATCCCGGCGTCGATCACCTCGCAGCCCATGCGCGCCAGCCAACTGCACAGCACGCGTCGGTTGCTGTTGTAGATCTGCCCCGGGCCGAGCGGCAAACCGGGCTCGATCAACTCGTCGCCGGTGGACAACACGGCCACGCGCACGCGGCGCACCACGCTCAAGCGGTCGTGCCCCAGGGAGGCGGCCAGGCCCAGCTCGATCGGGCCCAGGCGGGTGCCGGCGCTCAACACCAACTCGCCGACGGTGGTTTCCTGGCCTTGCGGGCGGATGTTCTGGCCCACCTGCAAGGGTTCGCTGAAACTCACGCGCTCATCGGCGTGGACCACGGCGTTTTCCTGCATCTCTACACAATCGGCGCCTTCGGGCACTGGCGCACCGGTAAAGATGCGCGCGCAGGTGCCGGCGGCCAACGGCTGCGGTGCCTGGCCGGCGAAGATGCGTTGGCTGACGGGCAAGGGCTCGCCGGTCCAGTCCGCCAGGCGCAGGGCGTAACCGTCCATGGCACTGTTGGGCCAGGGCGGCAAGTCGAGCGTAGAGATCAGGTCGTGCGCGAGCACGCGGCCATCGCAGTCGGCCAGCGGCACCACGTGCGGCTCACGGATCGGCGCGGCTTCGGCCATGTCCAGCAGTTGGCGCAGCGCGTCCTCCACTGGCATCAGGGCGCCAGTTTTGCCGGGCTTATCCACGGGATTCGCAGGGTTCGGCCTGCTTCAAGTGAGGAACGAAGTTGCACGGGCGATGACGGTTGTCCAGTTGCTCGGCGAGGATGCCGTCCCAGCCGGTACGCACCGCGTTGGTCGAACCCGGCAGGCAGCACACCAGCGTGCCATTGGCCAGGCCGGCCAGGGCGCGCGATTGCACGGTGGAGGTGCCGATATCGGCCACGGAGATCTGGCGGAACAATTCGCCAAAGCCATCGACCTGTTTATACAACAGGCAGCTCACCGCTTCGGGCGTGCTGTCGCGGCCGGTGAAGCCGGTGCCGCCGGTGATCAGCACCACTTGCACCACGTCTTCGGCGATCCAGTGGGCGACTTTCGCGCGGATTTTGTAGAGGTCGTCCTTAAGCAGCGCGCGCTCGGCCAGGTTGTGGCCGGCGGCGGTCAGGCGGTCGACGAAGACCTGGCCTGAAGTGTCGGTGTCCAGGGTGCGGGTGTCGCTGACAGTCAGTACAGCAATATTCAGGGGTACGAAGGGCGCATCAGCCTTGGCTTTCATGGCTCGGTCCGGTTGTCGAAGGAACAGCCCGATGTTATATCACAGGGCCCTATTTACCTGCCGCAGCGGAACCGCCATGTCTCTCGATTCTTCGCCCCTGCCCTGTTCGATTCTGCTGCTGGCCGGTGGCCGCGGCCAGCGCATGGGTGGTCAGGACAAGGGCCTGCTGCCCTGGCATGGCCAGCCGTTGATTGCCCACCTGCAACGCCTGACCCGGGCGCTGACGGATGACCTGATTATCTCGTGCAATCGCAACCATGACCTGTATGCGCCCTACGCCGACCAGTTGGTGAGCGACGACAGCCCGGACTTTCCCGGCCCGCTGGCAGGCATCCGCGCCGGGCTGGCCGCCGCGCGCCACGCACAGCTGCTGATCCTGCCCTGCGACGTGCCAAACATCGACGCGGCGCTGCTCGCCGACCTGCGTGAAACTGCACGCCGCACACCGCTGGTGCCGGTGATGGTGCGTCAGGGCGAATTCTGGGAACCCTTGATCTGCATCATCCCGACCCACCTGCAAACCGAAGTAGAACGGGCCTGGGAAGCCGGTGAACGCAGCCCGCGCAAGATTCTGCTGCAACTGGGCGGCGTGGGCCTGGAGTGCCCGGCGAATGACCCGCGCCTGGCCAACCTGAATACACCTGAACTGTTGCACGCAGCCTTCGGCGTGTCAGAATGAACCTCGCACAAGGAACTTTGTCGACGCGCAGCGCGTCACAAGGTCAGCAATTTAAAAGCATTCTCTCGGAGACACACTCATGACTCAACGGACCATCGCCGCTCTCATGCTTGCACTGGGCCTCGCTACTCTCGCCGGTTGCGCCTCGCCTACAGTGATCACCCTGAATGACGGTCGCGAAATCCAGGCCGTCGACACCCCTAAATTCGATAAGGCTTCGGGCTTCTACGAGTTCGAACAACTTGACGGCAAGCAGACCCGCATCAACAAGGATCAGGTTCGCACCGTTAAAGACCTGTAAGTCTTAACGCTGGACCCACAAGGCCCGCCTCGCGCGGGCCTTGTCGTTTGCGGGGTTTACCAGTCGAGGGTGATTCGGCTGCGGAAATCGCGTTGCTCACCGGTGACCGGGTCGATAAACCGCACGCCCTGGGCCAGCAGTTTGAGCGGGTTGGCGTAGTCGTCCTCGGCGTCCTTGATGACGTCGGGGTAGAACGGGTCATTGCAGATACTCGCCCCCAGCGCGGTCATGTGAACGCGCAGCTGGTGCTTCTTGCCGGTTACGGGGAACAGGCCGTAGCGCCACAGGTCGGCGTTTTTCTCACGGACTTCCACCGCCGTCTCGGTGTTGCTGACGCCGGGGCCTTCCTGCATGCGAAAGAACGGTTCGCCCCCCACCAGACGGCTTTTGTGAACCATGGGGAAGGTCAAATCAGGCAACGCTGGAGCGATGGCTTCGTAGAATTTGTCGATGCGCCGTGTTGGAAACAGCTGTTGATAAGCTGAACGGCTGTGCGGGTTGGCCGAGAACAGCACCAGCCCTGCGGTGTGCCGGTCGATGCGGTGCAAGGGCACCAGAGCAGGGTTATCCAGGCGCCGGATCAAGCGGCGCAACAGGGTCTGTTCAACGTACTCGCCCGCCGGGGTCACCGGGAGAAAATGCGGTTTGTCGGCGACCACCAGGTGCTCGTCGGCATACAGGATGGTTTCCTCAACCGGAATGACCTTCTCATTCGGCACTTCACGGAAGTAGTAAATGCACAGGCCTTGCTTGTAGGCCAAATCCATTCTGATCGGCGTTCCGTTGATGTCGAGTACGCGGCCACGGGCGATGCGATCCAGCCAGTGCTCGCGGCCAATTGCAGGGAAATGCTCGCACAGACACTCCAGCACCGTCGCCCAATTGCCAGGTGGCAAATACAACGTACTGGCTTGGTGTTGCGACGCGGAAAAACCGGAAGATGACATGACAATGCTCGAAGCCTGGAAAATCAGGCGGGCATTATCCCGCATGGAGCGCGATGGAGCCTAGGGCGGATCTCAGGCCTTGGCCAATTGCGCGCGCAGGACTGGCGAAGCGCTGGCCGCCTCGGTGAACTCCTTGAGCCAACGCAGTACGTCCACAGCTTCCCAGCGACCCGGATCATAAAGCGCGTACAACAACCCTTGGTAACCCACCACATCCAACTGCTTGTGATAACCGGCGCGCTGGAACAACGCTTCGATCTCGGCAAAGCAGGTATTGAAGTGCACTTTGTTAAAAGGCGTCTTGCCTTCCGTGACCAGGCCGTCGAGGCGCAGCTCGTTCACCGCGTCGCGCACGACGTCGGCGGACATGCGATTGACGCTGCTTTTCAGTTGTTCAACATTCACCACGGGCGTTCCCTCTATTCAATCGCTGTACAAACATACAGTAACTTAATATTTGGAAACTCGCCATCGGAGAAAGCCTAGGACAGGAAGGCAACAACCTGTCCGGTGTCGAATGGCCAGTCCAGCTCTGCCCCGGTATCCACCCGGCGAAGCACCGGAATCCGCAGGCTGTAGGCGTCGGTCAGGTCATCGGGGTCGGTGATGTCCACCAGTTCCACCAGCAACCCGTGTTCGACGAGCGGCATGATTTCGACTTCGGCGATCTCACAAAGATGGCAACCCAGGGTGCCGAATAACTGGCATTCAGGAAGCATGGCGAAGGGGCCTGATCAGGAAACAGGCAACCATTCTAAGCCTGCCAAATACCGGTGGCGAGCGGGGTGATCCGGGTTGATTGGCGAAAGGGCTCAGGCGGCGGGTGTGTTTGTTCGGGATGGACGTGGCTGGCGGGTTTCAGGGGCGCTTCGCGCCCCAACGCGGGGCAAGCCCGCTCGCCACAGCAAGCCCGCTCGCCACGACAGGCACGCTTGCCACAGGAGGCACGCTTGCTACAACTTGCCTGCTTGGCATTGAAAGCCTGACCCAGATCACCATGGCCTATAACTGATTCAGCGATTCTCGCGCCTTTTTGTCCGCTCAACCTGCAAGGAAGCTGCCCGTGTTTGCCAATTTGCTGATTATTCTGGCCTCATCCCTGGTGGTGATAGCGCTGTTTCGACGCCTGCAATTGCCGCCCGTGCTGGGTTACCTGTGCGTGGGCCTGGCGGTGGGCCCCACCGCTCTGGACTGGGTGAATGACAGCGAAGAGCTGCCCGACCTTGCCGAATTGGGGGTGGTGTTCCTGCTGTTTTCCTTGGGATTGGAGTTTTCCCTGACCAAGATGCTCGCCCTGCGCAGGGTGGTGTTTGGCTTGGGCAGTTTGCAGGTGCTGGGGTGCGCAGCCTTGCTGGGAGGCCTGTTGATGGGCTTCGGTCTGTCGCCAAGCGTCGCGCTGTTGCTCGGCGCGGGGCTGGCATTGTCCTCCACCGCGATTGTCAGCAAGGAGCTGAGCAGCCTTGGGGAAATCTTCAGCAGCCACGGCCAGAATGCGATTGGCGTGTTGCTGTTCCAGGATGTGGTGGCGGTAATGTTGCTCACGTTGGTGCCGGTGTTTGCCGGCAGCAGCGAACACGCCTGGTATTGGGCGCTGCCGCTGACGCTGGGCAAAACCGTGCTGTTGTTCGTCGGCCTGCTGTTTGCCAGTCGCTGGTTGCTGCCCCGCCTGTTCCACGAAGTTGCCGCGTCCCATTCGGCTGAGCTGTTTGTGCTGTTGGCGCTGGTGATCGTCTTGCTCACCGCCTGGCTCACGCATTTGCTCGGCCTGTCCCCTGCCCTCGGGGCTTTTCTGGCGGGCATGCTGTTGGGCGAAAGCCATTACCGGCATCAGATTGAAGCGGACATACGGCCATTTCGCGACATCCTGCTCGGGCTGTTTTTCGTCAGCATCGGCATGCTTATCGACCTGCAACTGTTTGTCAGCCACAGCCTGCTGATCCTCGGCCTGACCCTCGCGCTGATGCTGCTCAAGGGCTGTGTGGTGGCAGCGCTGGTCAAGCTGCGCGGCAGCGACAGTGAAACCGCGTGGCGCAGCGGCCTTGCCCTGGCGCAAGGCGGCGAATTCTGCTTCGCGTTGATGGCGCAGATGCAGCAGAGCCGGCTGATCCCGGACGAGTTCAACGGTTTGCTGCTGGCCGCCACCTTCTGCTCGATGCTGCTGACGCCGTTGTTGCTGCGCGCCGCACCGGGCATCGCCCTGCGCCTGCACCGCAAGCCCAACCAGCAGGTGCAACTGGAGGAAATCACCGCGCTCAATGCCGATTTACGTGGCCACGCGGTGATTTGCGGGTATGGCCGCGTCGGGCAATCCATCGGGCGCTTTCTGCGTCGGGAACATCAGGCATTCATCGCCCTGGATGACGACCCCGAGCGCGTGACGCAGGCCGCCACCGAAGACAGCAGCGTGCATTACGGCGACTGCCGCCGTGGGGCGCTGCTCAGTGCGGTCGGCCTGGAGCGCGCGCGGCTGGTGGTAATTGCCGTGGACAACAGCGATGTGGCCCTCACGGTCCTGAAAGAGGCCAGAAGGATCAACCCGCACGTCCCCGTGCTGGTGCGCACGCGCGATGACAGCCAACTGGCCGAGTTGAAAGCGGCGGGCGCCAGCGAAGTGGTGCCCGAGCTACTGGAATCGAGCCTGATGCTCGCCTCCCACGCCTTGATCCTGCTGGGCCTGCCGGACCACCAGGTGCAGGCGCGGGTGGATGAGGTGCGCCAGAGCCGTTATCGCCTATTGCACGGCTTTGATGCGCAGACCGAAAAACCGCTCAATCCTGACTGACCGCCCCAATCTTGTGGATCGACAGGTCTGCGCCGTAGTACTCCTGCTCCTGGCTCAGGCGTAGCCCGTGTACACGCTTGATCACGCCGTACACCACCAGCCCGCCGACCAGCGCCACCGCCACGCCCAATGCCGTGCCGATCAACTGGCTGATCAGGCTCACGCCGCCCAGGCCGCCAAGGGCCGTCTGGCCAAAGATGCCGCACGCAATGCCGCCCCATACGCCGCACAAGCCGTGCAGCGGCCATACACCCAGCACGTCGTCGATCTTCCAGCGATCCTGCGCCGCGATGAAAAACCACACAAACAAACCACCGGCCACCGCACCCGTGACCAGCGCGCCCACCGGGTGCATCAGGTCGGAACCGGCGCAGATCGCCACCAGCCCGGCCAACGGGCCGTTATGCAGGAAGCCTGGGTCATTGCGGCCAATCACCAACGCGGCAACGGTGCCGCCGACCATGGCCATCAACGAGTTCACGGCTACCAGGCCGCTGACGCCATTGAGGGTCTGCGCGCTCATCACGTTGAAGCCGAACCAGCCGACAATCAGGATCCACGAGCCCAGCGCCAGAAACGGAATGCTCGATGGCGCAAAGGCCACCAAGCGCCCTTCCCGGTATCGACCATTGCGCGGTCCCAGCAGCAGCACCGCCGCCAGCGCCAGCCAGCCGCCCATGGCATGCACCACCACGGAACCGGCGAAATCATGGAAGCTGGCACCAAAGGTTGCGAGCAGCCAGGCTTGCAGGCCGAAGTTGCCGTTCCACACCATGCCTTCGAAAAACGGGTAGATAAACGCCACGATCAGCGCGGTGGCACACAGCTGCGGAGCGAACTTGGCGCGCTCGGCAATGCCCCCGGAAATAATCGCCGGAATCGCCGCTGCAAACGTCAGCAGGAAGAAAAACTTCACCAGGCCGTAGCCATGATCGGCGCTGATCACGGCCGCCGGTTGCATGAAGCTCACGCCGTAGGAGATCCAATAGCCTATAAAGAAATAGGCCAGGGTCGAGATGGCGAAGTCGCTGAGGATCTTCGACAGGGCATTCACCTGGTTTTTCTGGCGCACGGTGCCGACTTCCAGGAACGCGAAGCCGGCGTGCATGGCCAAAACCATGACCGCACCGATCAGGATGAACAGGGTGTTGGAGCTGTGAACAAGTGTGTCCACTGCACTTTGCAAATTTTCCATGGAGGTTGGCAGGCCTGCATTAAAGGCAAAAAGCACCAAAGCGGTTCAAGCCAGAGTGTCGCGCACTAAATTGGCGCCACCAGCCCCACCTCTGTGCAGAAGGTGTGAACCGCTTTAGCGCAGCGATCAACACAAAAGGCCGTTGCCGACAGGGTTTTTCCGCGGGTTTTATTTATTTAGGGTAAGGTTTTTCAAGGCATTAGCCTCGGGTCACCCGGATTCAGCGCATACCCTGGGGCAGGCGCACCAAGGCAAAGCAAAAGCTGTACCAGACAATTGCAGTGAACCTTCACCGTTAGCGGTGACTCGAAAACAAACGTAACGCACCAGACGCACAGATCAGCCAATCACGGAGATAACCATGGCCCGAAGAACTGCAAAGACTGCTCAAGAAATACTGATGGCGGATTTTCAAACCCTGGTCAGTGACACTGAAAGGTTGCTGGACGACACCGCGGTATTGGCCGGCGACCAAGCCGACGAGCTGCGCACCAAGATCCACGACAGCCTGCTCAAGGCCCGCGAAACCCTGCAACTGACCGAAGATTCCCTGCGTGAACGCGGCCAGGCGGCTGTCACCGCCACCGAAGATTACGTGCAAGCCAACCCTTGGCAGTCAGTCGGCATTGCCGCCGGCGTTGGCTTTCTGATCGGTCTGCTGGCTACAAGGCGCTAATACCATGTCTATCGGCGAATCCGGCTCGTCCACGAGCTCAAGCTCCACTTCCCGACGCCTGGGCGCGGCCGTTCTGGGCTTGCTGCACAGCCACGTCGAATTGTTTGGCATCGAGTTGCAGGAGCAGAAATCCCGCACGGTCAGCTTGCTGCTGTTTGCAGGCCTGGCGCTGGTATTTGCCCTGCTGTTACTGGTGGGGTTATCGGCGCTGGTGATGATTCTGGTCTGGGACACCTACCGTCTTACCGGGATTATCAGCCTCTGCGTGTTCTACAGCCTGGCCGCAGCGTTTTGCGGAGTGCGCTTGAAAGCGGCGATATTCGATGAATCCACGCCCTTCCACGCCACCCTCGAAGAGCTGGCCAATGATCGGGAGCGCCTGCTGCCATGAGCATGACTGAAATCCCGCAAAACACCTCCCGTCGGGAAATGCGCAAGGCGTTGATCCGCCTGCGCATGGAAATGCACCGTCAGGAAATCCGCCATGAATCCCATCAACTGATGGTCCCGCTGAACAAAGTGCGTGACCTGCGCCATAACTGGCAGGACAGCCTGGGCATCAAGCACGCGCCGCTGTGGGGCGTGGCCGCAGTGACGCTGATGGGCTTTTTTACCGGTAAGGGCGCCAAGGGCGGCAGTATCAGCAGCGTGACGCGCCTGGTGCGGCTGGGGGCCGGTTTGATCCCGTTGATCAAATTGGCCATGGCAGGGCGCAAGGGTTAAGCGCGACTGGCTGCATTCTTGCAAACAGAATTGGCCCGGCCTTCGTTACTGAGGGCCGGGCCTTTTTTCGCCAGCTCTCTTAAGGAGGCCCCGTGATCGACGGGCAACCGCTCGCCTGCTTCCAGCCATTTATCGACACTGCCACCGGGCGCATCGCCGGCGTCGAGGCACTCGGCCGTCTGCGCCAGGCTGACGGGCGCTTGCTGTCAGTCGGCCCGCTGTTTGCCGACCCGCGCACACCGGGCGTGGCCTTGCGCTGCCTCGACCGGCAGATCCGCGACAATGCCTTGAGCCGCCTGCATGAAGCGCCTGCAGACTGGTTTTTGAGCCTGAACATCTCACCCCGCTGGATCAACCGTCTGCGCCCCGGCCAAGCCTTGCCCAGCCTGAAGCAGGTGCACGCGCATGGCGTCGATCCGCAGCGCATTGTGTTCGAGATCACCGAACTGGGTGGTGACATCCAGCGTCTGGCCGAGGTGGTGGCGCGCTATCGTGAGGCCGGTGCACGCATTGCCATCGATGACTTCGGTGCCGGCTACTCCCAGCTTGACCGCGTACTCGCGCTACAGCCGGATATCCTCAAGCTGGACATGCGCCTGTTCCAGGAAGCCGCCAAGGGCGGACCGAGCAGTGAGATCGTGCGTGCGCTGGCGCAAATGGCCGAGAAGACTGGCTGCTGGATCATCGCCGAGGGCGTGGAAACCGAGGCGCAGCTGAGCTTCGCCCTGGAATGCGGCGCGCGATATGTGCAGGGTTACCTGTTTGCCCAGGCGCAACTCGACTGGTTTGCCACCGATGCCTTCGTGCCGCAGTTTGCCCGCCTGCGTACGGTTTACGTGCAGCAGAAACTGGCTGAACGCGGCCGCATCATGCAGTTGCGCCTGCAACTGGCCGAACTGATGAAGATCCTGCAGAACTGGGCGCAGGGCCAGGCGCCGCTGGACCAGTTACCTCAATTGCCGGATTTCCCCTGGCTGCTGCGCTTTTATCAGTGCGACCGGCATGGCACCCAGCTGACGCCCAACTTCGAATGGCGCCAGGACGCCTGGCAGGCCGACAGCCGCTACCTGGGGCACAACTGGTCGTGGCGCCCCTACTTCTATCACCTGCTGGCCGAAGGCTGGGAGGAGCGGCGTCTGACCCTTTCTTCGACTTACCGCGACGCCACCACCAATCAGTATTGCCTGACCGCCGGACAATTCTTCGATAACGGTCAGCGTTTGCTGTTAATCGATATAGACGCGGTCGGCTTGTAGATTTTCGCTTGCCCCGGTGCAGCTGAACCGGGAAGCTGGGAGGGTCATTCACCGCACGGAGAGTACCCGCCTTGGATTGGCCCACCCTGCTTACCCGCGAACGTCTTGGAAAGCCTCTGCACAGCCCGGAAGAACTCGGCCGCAGCCCGTTTCACAAAGACCATGACCGTATCATTTTCTCCGGCGCCTTCCGCCGCCTGGGCCGCAAGACCCAAGTGCACCCGGTGTCCAGCAACGATCATATTCATACGCGCCTGACCCACTCGCTGGAAGTCAGTTGCGTCGGCCGTTCGCTCGGCATGCGCGTGGGCGAAACCCTGCGCAGCGCCCTGCCCGACTGGTGCGACCCCAGCGATCTGGGCATGGTCGTGCAATCGGCTTGCCTGGCCCATGACATCGGCAATCCGCCGTTCGGGCATTCCGGCGAAGATGCCATCCGCCACTGGTTCCAACAGGCGGCCGGGCGCGGCTGGCTGGACGACATGAGCAGCGCCGAGCGCAATGATTTCCTCAATTTCGAAGGCAACGCCCAGGGTTTTCGGGTGCTGACCCAGCTTGAGTACCACCAGTTCGACGGCGGCACTCGCCTGACCTATGCCACCCTGGGCACTTACCTGAAATACCCCTGGACCGCCCGCCACGCCGACTCGCTTGGGTACAAGAAGCATAAGTTCGGCTGTTACCAGAGCGAGCTGCCGATCCTTGAGCAGATCGCCCACAGGCTTGGCCTGCCGCAACTGGAAGAACAACGCTGGGCCCGTCACCCGCTGGTGTACCTGATGGAGGCGGCCGACGATATCTGCTACGCCTTGATCGACCTCGAGGACGGCCTGGAAATGGAGTTGCTCGAATACGCCGAGGTCGAGTCGCTGTTGCTCGACCTGGTGGGTGACGACCTGCCCCAGACTTACCGGCAACTGGGCGCGCAAGACTCGCGCCGGCGCAAGCTGGCGATTTTGCGCGGCAAGGCCATCGAGCACCTGACCAATGCCGCCGCCCGGGCTTTCGTGGAACAGCAGGATGCCTTGCTCGCCGGCACACTGCCGGGCGATCTGGTGGAGCACATGCATGGCCCCGCCAAGCGTTGCGTGCTGGATGCCAAGGACATGGCCCGCAAGAAAATCTTCCAGGACAAGCGCAAGACCCTGCATGAAATCGGCGCCTACACCACCCTGGAAATCCTCTTGAATGCATTTTGCGGTGCCGCGCTGGAGCAGCATGGCGGGCGCACGCCGTCGTTCAAGAACCGGCGCATCCTCGACCTGCTCGGCAACAGCGCACCGGACCCGGCGTGGCCGTTACACGCCTCGTTCATGCGCATGATCGACTTTATTGCCGGCATGACCGACAGCTACGCCACCGAGATGGCGCGGGAGATGACCGGGCGTTCAAGCCCACAATGACGCTTGCGATCACGCCGCCTGTTCCCCGAACAGAATCTGCCTACGACGGGAACAGAGCTGCCTGATCGAATTCGTACACTCATTCAAGGAATAATCACGCCCGCTTCTGGCGGACCTGGCGAGCAATTCCTACGCGCCACCCCATCGACGCTTGACTGACCCGTGTGCCCCTATGCCCAGACACCCTCTTCGAATCCTATTGGTGGAGGATCACCCCTTTCAGCTTCTGGCCACTCAGTGCCTGCTTAACACCTTCGGCTTCGACCACCTGACGCTGGCAGAAAATGCCGAACAGGCGATCCGCGCGATGTCTGAATCCAAAAGGCCGTTTGACCTGATGCTGTGCGACCAATGCCTGCCTGATTTACTCGGCCTGGAGCTGGTGGAAATTGCCAGTCGCCAACACTTTATAACCGGCGCCATCCTGCTGAGCGGGCTGCCTTCCTCGGAACTCTTCAACCTGACCACCCAAGCCCTGCAGCGTGGTTTGCCGCTGCTTGGTTATTTATCCAAACCGCTGAATAAAGACGAACTTGCAAAGTTGATTGCGCCCCTGATCCGATTGTAAATGTAGGACTTTAAACTCCGTCCACCTACGAAAATATACCTGGGCCAATCGCTGATTCGCTGGCACTGCCAATGACCGCACCGATTTAAAACTTGCTTACATCCAGCGTCACAAAGCCTTAACAACTGGTAGGCAACTACCTTTTTTCATGTAGGAATTCTCCTGTTTTATACCTGTTCCCACCATGGTTCATGCTCCTCCCTCTTCTTCTGAGCTAATGTGCCCGCTTTATTTGCACTTGCATGGAATGTGATTATGAACACGGTTTTTATCATTGATGACCACCCCGTTATCAGGCTGGCGATCCGCATGTTGCTGGAACATGAGGGTTATAAAGTCGTCGGTGAAACGGACAACGGTTGTGATGCGATACAAATGGTTCGCGAATGCCTGCCGGACTTGATCATTCTGGATATCAGCATTCCCAAACTTGACGGCCTCGAAGTGCTGTGCCGGTTCAACGCCATGAACACATCGATGAAAACCCTGATTCTGACCGCTCAGAGCCCGACGCTGTTTGCCACCCGCTGCATGCGCTCGGGCGCGGATGGCTATGTGTGCAAGGAAGGCGACCTCAGCGAACTGCTGAGTGCCATCCGCGCCGTGCTGTCGGGGTATAACTATTTTCCCAGCCAGGCCCTCAATGGTAATGCAGACGGCACAGACACGCTGGAACTTGAACTGTTTAAAACAGTGAACGACCGGGAACTGATGGTATTACAACTTTTCGCACAAGGCCGCACCAATAAGGAAATCGCCAAAGGGATGTTTCTAAGTAACAAAACAGTAAGCACTTACAAAAAAAGGCTGATGCAAAAACTTAAAGCCAAGTCCTTGGTAGAACTTATCGAGATGGCAAAACGAAACGCGCTAGTGTGAGAAAGCGGATGCCCAGCCGTATAAAGGACTATTTGATTATATTAATCGCCGGTGTGTGTTTCAGCACGACGGTGCCTGCGGACCCCGCTCCCGGCCCGGAACACTTCACGCTGTTGAGCCGTGCAAGTGCGGTACAACTGGATGTTCAACTGGACAAGGCCCAGCGCCAGTGGTTACAGAACAAACGCGAGCTGGTGCTCGGCACTTCGGCACCGGACTACCCGCCCTTCGACCTGACCTCCAGCGGCCGCGACTACGAGGGCCTGACCGCCGATTACGCAGGGCTGTTGGCCCAAGCCCTGGCATTGCCCGTGAAGGTGGTGCGCTACCCCACCCGAGAAGCATCGATCCACGCGCTTGAAACAGGCGAAATCGACCTGTTGGGCTCCTCCAACGGCTTTGAAGCCGCCAACCCGAATCTCATCCTGTCGCAGCCATACGCGGTGGACCAACCCGTACTCGTGACCCGTGAGGGGGAAAACTACAATCTGGGCAATGGGCTGGCCGGACTGCGCTTGAGCCTGGTCTACCACTACCTGCCGTTGAATGAAGTGCAGAAGCTGTACCCAAAGGCCAACATCCGCGCCTATCCCTCGTACCAAAACGCCTTGAATGCAGTGGCGTTCGACCAGGCCGACGTGTTTTTGGGCGATACCATTTCCACCCATTACATGATCAACAAGGGCTACCTGAAAAACATCCGCATGGCCAACTTCGGCAAGCATGAAGCCTATGGCTTCAGCTTTGCGCTGCGCCAGGAACAGCGCACTTTGCTGAGCATCGTCGATTCGGTGCTGGCCGCCATCCCCATCAATGAGCGCGACAGCATCGCCAAGCGCTGGAGCGCCGGCAGCGATATCTTGCTGACCGACAAGAAGCTGCAGCTGACCCAGCGCGAAGAGCGTTGGCTCAAAGACCATCCGGTGGTAACAGTCGTCGTCAATGAGACCTTCGCGCCGCTGACGTTTTTCGACGCCGAAGGCAATTTTCGCGGCATCACCGCAGACTTGCTGGAACTGATACGCCTGCGCACCGGGTTACGTTTCAAGATCCTGCGCAGTCGCGAAGTCAACGCGATGATCGAACAGGTCACCACCGGGAAAGCCGATATCATCGGGGCCATTGTCCCCAGCGTTGAACGGGAGGCTTCGCTGAGTTTCAGTCGCCCTTACCTGGAAAACTCCTACGTCCTGCTCACCCGCAAAGAGCCCGGCGCACCCTCAAACCTGGAGCAGATGGCAGGTAAGCGCCTGGCTATCACCGTGGGCAACCCACTGGAAAAAATCCTCACGCAGGACTTCCCGCAGATTCGCCTGGTGGAGGTCGGCGACACTTTCAAAGCATCCGAAATGCTGGCCCAAGGCAATGTGGAAGGTGCCGTCAACTCGCTGGTGATCGCCAACTACTTCCTGTCCTCGCAGGTTTTCCAGGACAAACTGCAGATCAGCACCAGTATCGGCACCCTTCCCGCCACGTTCGCCCTGGCGACGCCACGCCGCGCCGTCGAACTGAGCTCAATCCTGGACAAGGCCCTGCTGAGCATTGCTCCGGACGAAATGGGCGTGATCAACAGTCGCTGGCGCGGCTATACCGCCGCCTCCGACAGTTACTGGCGCAACTACCACCAGTTGATCGCGCAAATCATCGTCGGCACCGGGCTGTTGCTGCTGATTTCACTGACCTGGAACGCCCACATGCGCCGCCAGATCAAGCATCGGAAAATGGCCGAGCGCGCCCTCAACGATCAGTTCGAGTTCATGCGCGCATTGGTCAACGAAACCCCGCACCCGATCTATGTGCGTGATCGAAACGGCCTGTTGCAAACCTGTAATGACAGTTACCTGCAGGTCTTCGGCGTCAAGCGTGAAGACGTGATCGGCAAGAGCGTGATCCAGATGGACATGGCCCGGGAATCGGAGGCGGCGCAATACCACGCGGACTACCAGCAAGTCGTGGCGCAGGGCAACACGCTGATTCTCGACCGCACCCTGCACCTGCATGGAAAAAAACTGACGATCTATCACTGGATTCTTCCCTACCGTGACTCCGTTGGTGAAGTCCAGGGCATCATCGGGGGCTGGATCGACATCAGTGAGCGGCGCCAGCTGTTCGACGAGTTGCGCGCCGCCAAGGAACGCGCCGATGAAGCGAACCGGGCCAAAAGTACTTTCCTCGCCACCATGAGTCATGAAATCCGCACGCCGATGAACGCCGTGATCGGCATGCTGGAGTTGACCCTCAAGCGGGCTGACCAGGGCCATCTCGACCGCCCGGCCATTGAAGTGGCCTACAACTCGGCCAAAGACCTGCTGGAATTGATCGGCGATATTCTGGACATCGCGCGCATCGAGTCCGGCCGTTTGAGCCTGGCGCCGGAACGCGTGAACCTGCGCGAAGTCATCGAGTCGGTGGTGCGCGTGTTCGATGGCCTGGCACGGCAGAAAACCCTCAGCCTGCTGCTGGAGTTCAAGCCCGAGCTGGATGACACCGAGGTGCTGATCGACCCGTTACGCTTCAAACAGGTGCTGTCCAACCTGGTGAGTAATGCGATCAAGTTCACCGAGCGCGGGCGGGTGCACATCAAAGTGGACGTGCAACCCACCGATCAACCGCAGCAGGTCGAGATGAAACTGGTGGTCGAGGACACCGGCATTGGTATCAGTCGCGACGACCAGCTGCGCCTGTTCGAGCCGTTTGCCCAGGCCGACAACTCCGGGCACCTGGCCCGGAGCGGTGCCGGCCTGGGGCTGGTGATCTGCCGAAGCCTGTGCGCAATGATGGGCGGGCAACTGAGCCTGAGCAGTGTGCCGATGGTGGGCACCCAAGTGCATGTCAACTTGAAAATGCCCCGCCTGCAGCCGGTCCAGCCCGTGGGCGAACTCAAACCCGCGCCCCCGGCGCTTGCGCCGGTGCTCAACGTACTGGTGGTGGATGACCATCCCGCGAACCGCCTGCTGATGTGTCAGCAACTGGGTTATCTGGGCCATCAGTTCACCGCAGCCCAGCACGGTGCCGCCGGCTTCAAGGCATGGCGTCAGGAACGCTTCGACCTGGTCATCGCCGACTGCAACATGCCGATCATGAACGGCTACGAATTGACCCGCTCGATCCGTGAGTATGAACAGCGCGAACAGCTGCCGGCCTGCGTCGTGCTGGGCTTCACCGCCAATGCCCAGCCGGAAGAGAAACTGCGTTGCGCGCAAGCGGGCATGAACGACTGCCTGTTCAAGCCAATCAGCCTGACGGTGCTGGAGCGGCAACTGGCGCAGATCGGCCAGCCACCCGGCGGTGTGAGGCTCGACCTCAGCAGCCTGGAGGCGCTGACGGGCGGCGACCCACAGCTGAGTCGTCGCCTGCTTGAAGAATTGCTTAACAGCAGCCGTCATGACCGTCAGGAACTGACCGCCATGTTGGCGCAACAGGCATCGCCCCAGGCCATCATTGACCAGGCCCACAAGATCAAGGGAGCTGCGCGCATCGTGCAGGCCGCTGCGCTGGCCGGCGAATGTGAAGCGCTGGAGCACGCCTGCGCCCAGGGTGAGGATCGGCCGAAGATCGAAACCGGCATCAAGAGCCTGGAAAAATGCATGCTTGAATTGGAGAGGATGCTGCAGATGCGCCTTAATGAACTGGACGTCTTGCAATAGGCAGGGCGAGTGTTTGCACTCCCCCTGCCGCCACCGGTCAGCAGTCGGTCAGACGCAGGAAAATCGCTGCCAGCTGTTCGATGCCCGCCTGGTCCTGCGCGGTAAAGCGCGCCAGCGACGGGCTGTCCAGATCAAGGACGCCAATCAGTTGGCCGTCCTTGATCAGCGGCACCACCAGTTCGCTGTTCGAAGCGCTGTCACAGGCGATATGCCCAGGGAACGCGTGAACGTCCTCCACCCTCTGGGTTTGCCGCGATGCCGCCGCCGCGCCGCACACGCCACGACCGAACGGAATGCGCACGCAGGCAATCTGGCCCTGGAACGGGCCCAGCACCAGCTCTTCGTCACGGTTGAGGTAGAAGCCGGCCCAGTTAAGGTCATCCAGCTGGTTGAACAGAAACGCGGAGAACTGCGCGCTGTTGGCGATGAAGTCGCGTTCATCGGCCAGCAGCGATTCCAGTTGCGCACACAGCATTGCATAGCCATCCAGGCCCGTGCCGGCCTGTTGCAAATCGATCATGGTTGACGCTCCAACAACTTGAGACCCACCCAGTAACGGGCGAATTGATACGCGCACCGGCCATTGCGGTTGCCGCGCCCGGTGGCCCAACGTACGGCCAAAATATCCAGCGCTTCATCGCGCTGCCATTGCAAACCGGCCTTGCTGGCCAGTTCGCCAATCCAGTGCTCGACCACGTTCAGGAAATGCTCCTGAGAGAACGGGTAGAACGACAACCACAGGCCAAACCGGTCGGACAAGGCGATTTTATCTTCGACGGCCTCGCTGGGGTGCAGCTCGCCGTCCACGCGTTTCCAGTTGTCATTGTCGCTCTGGTTTTCCGGCACCAGATGACGGCGGTTGGACGTGGCATACAACAGCACGTTTTCTGGCGCCTGCTCCAGCGAGCCGTCCAGCACACTCTTGAGCACGCGGTAGTCGCCCTCGCCGGCCTCGAACGACAAGTCGTCGCAGAACAGGATGAACCGCTGCGGCAGCTTGAGCAGTTGCTCGACCACGCGCGGCAAGTCGGCCAGGTGATCGCGCTCGATTTCAATCAACCGCAAGCCGGCCTTGGCGTGCTGGGCGAGCAAGGCGCGCACCATGGACGATTTGCCCGTGCCGCGCGAACCCCACAGCAGCGCGTGGTTGGCGGGCAAGCCATCGAGAAACTGTTGGGTGTTGCGGGCCAGTTGTTCGCGTTGCTTGTCCACACCGATCAGGTCGCTGAGGCGCATGTCCAGGCTGACTTCCAGGGGCAGCAAAAAGCCACTGCGGCCTTCGCGCTGCCAGCGGGCGGCGAGGCACTGGTCCCAGTCGATGGCTTGGCGGGGCGCCGGCAACAACGGTTCCAGGCGTGCAAGTACCGCGTCGGCACGCTCAAGAAAGGCATTCAATCGATTATCCACGACTATTCCTCTGGCAAGTTCTTGCAAAAGATGGCGTATTGGCAACCCTGCGGCAGACCGCGACAGGGCTGCACCTGTAAAAAAATCAATGATTATGCCGAGCAAGCCAAAGCCGGTGGATGTTCAGCTATGCTTGCCGGGCGAAGGGAAACGTGAAGTGGTTCAACACCCGATGGATATCAAGTTCGCCCACCGCTTGTCTTATAAACAAGCTCGATTGACTGTGCTGGTCGGTTTCGTCTTGGGAACCTTGCTCAGTCTGATCCAAATCGGCATTGATTATGCCAGCGAAGACGCATCCATCAACCGTGAAATCCGCTCGCTGATCGAAATCAGCCATAACCCCGCCTCCCGTATCGCCTACAACATCGACGCCGAACTCGCCCAGGAACTGACGCTGGGCCTGCTGCACTCCCCGGCGATCACGCGTGCGCAATTGGTCGACAACAATGGCGTGGTCCTGGCCGACGTTGATCGCCCGCGCAAGGAAAGCACGTACCGGCCCATCAGCGATTTTCTGTTTGGCGCCAACCGCCAGTTTGAGGATCGGTTGTTCCTCAGCCACATGCCTAATGATTCTTTGGGCGTGTTGCGCCTGGACGTCGACACTTACGCCTTCGGCAGTCGTTTTCTGCACCGCGCCGAGATCACACTGCTTAACGGCTTTGCCCGCAGCCTGCTGCTGACCGGCATCCTGTTGGGCCTGTTTTACGTGATGCTGACCCAGCCGCTGGTGCGCATTATTCGCGCGCTGAGCACCAGCAAGCAGGCGCACCTGGATTGCCCGCCAGGGCACGAAAACGACGAAATCGGCGTGCTGGTCAGTGTCGCCAACCAGCAGTTCGAAAACATGGAGACCGAAATCCAGCAGCGCCGCCACGCCGAGGACCGACTCACCGAGTACCTGGGCCAACTGGAAGATATCGTCTCCGCACGCACGCTGGAGCTCAAGGCCAGCAACCAACGCCTGAGCCAGTCCAATGATGAGTTGGAGGCTGCGAAGATGACGGCGCTGGGCATGGCCCAGGCACGGGCGGCGTTCCTGGCCAACATGAGCCACGAGATTCGCACGCCGCTCAATGGCCTGCTGGGCATGATCGCCCTCTCGCTGGACAGCCCGTTGAATGCCGAGCAGCGCCAGCAACTGTCGATTGCCCATGACTCCGGCAAAGTGCTGGTGGAGTTGCTCAACGATATCCTCGACCTGTCCAAGTTTGATGCAGGCCAGCTGGAGCTGGAGCGTATCCCGTTCGATCTGAGCTCGCTGGTGGAAGACACCGCCAACCTGCTGTCGCAGAACGCAGCACCGAGCGTTGAACTGACGTGCTTGATCGACCCACTGTTTCCCGCCCAAGTGATTGGCGACCCGACACGCGTGCGGCAAATCGTCAGCAACTTGCTCTCCAATGCCTTGAAGTTCACGCGCTTTGGCCGAGTCGACGTGCGCCTGAGCGCCAGCGAGGGCCGGGTGAAGATTGAAGTGTGTGATACCGGTATCGGCATCGCTCAGGATGCGCAGGTAAAAATATTCCAGCCGTTCACCCAGGCCGGCGCAGGCATCACCCGCCAGTTTGGTGGCACGGGGCTGGGGCTCGCGTTGACGCACAATCTGTGTGAAGCGATGAAGGGCCGGCTGAGCATCAGCTCGGAAGTCGGGTTTGGCAGCCAGTTCTGCGCCGACCTGCCACTGCCCACGCATTTGCCCGCGACGCGTTACGCGCCACTGGCAGGCGAAGTCATTGCCATCACCAACGCCGGCAGCGGCCTGACGGAATTGCTCACCACCCTGTTGCCTCACTGGGGGCTGGCGCCGCGCGTTTATTCTCAAGACGACGACCTGAGCGGGCAAAATCCCGACCTGTTGATCACCGATTGCCCGGAGTGCCTGTTCCGCCTGCGCCCAGCCATCAAGGCGCCCATTCTGCTGGTCACCGCCTACGGCAACTTTATGCCCAGTGAGGAAGTGGCAGCCCTAGCGCCGCTGCAGCAACAGGCGCGCCCTTTGAGCCGCAACGCGCTGTATCAGATCCTGCAACGCAATTTGCGCAGCGACGCGCCACTGATCCTCGACCCGATCCAGATGGAAGCCGCGCCGTTTACGCACCGGGCGCGCATCCTGCTGGTGGAGGACAACCCGGTCAATCAACTGGTGGCCAAAGGCATGCTCAGCAAGCTCGGCTGCGAAGTGGTGGTGGCCGCGCACGGTGGCGAAGCGCTCAAGTTCCTTGAAGAGCAGCGCTTTGACATGGTGCTGATGGACTGCAACATGCCGGTAATGGATGGCTACGAAGCCAGCCGGCAGATTCGCCGCAGCGGGCGCTGGCCCGACTTGCCCATTGTCGCCTTGACGGCCAACGCCCTCTCGGAAGAGCGCGAGCGTTGCCGGGCCGCGGGCATGGATGACTACCTGGCCAAACCGTTCCGCCGCGAAGAACTCAAGGCTCTGCTGGACCTGTGGGTGCCGCAGACGACAACCCTTTGATCTGCGCCAGCAACTGGTCCAGGCCTTCGCGCAAGGCATCGGCCTGGTTCAGGTCGATGCCGCTGTCACACAGCAAGCGGGTTTTCAGGCGGTGAGTCTGGTGGCGTAACTGCACACCGGCCTGAGTCAGACCCAAGTGCACTTCCCGCTCATCCCGTGCGCTGCGTTGGCGGCTCACCAGGTCGAGCTGCTCAAGACGCTTGAGCAGCGGCGTCAATGTGCCCGAATCGAGCATCAGCCGCTCGCCCAAGGCCTTGACGGTCGGCTGCGGCGCCGTTGCCTCGTGCCACTCCCACAGCACCAGCATAACCACGTACTGCGGGTAGGTCAGGCCCAGCTGGTCAAGCATTGGCTTATAAGCACGCGTCACCGCCCTTGAGGCAGCGTAGAGCTTGAAACACAGCTGGTCGTCCAGTGCCAGGGACACGCCGGATACATCGATCATTTGAGCAGGGCTTCAATCTCTTGGGTCAGGTCCTGAGGCTTGGTGGTCGGGGCAAAACGCTTGACCACCTGACCGTCACGACCGATCAGGAACTTGGTGAAGTTCCACTTGATGCCCTTGGAACCCAGCAAGCCCGGCGCTTGTTTTTTAAGCTGCACGAACAGCGGGTGGGCCTCGCTGCCGTTGACGTCGATCTTCTTGAACAGCGGGAAACTGACACCGAAATTCAACTCGCAGAACTCGGAAATCGCGCCTTCGTTGCCGGGCTCCTGCTTGCCGAATTGATTGCAGGGGAACCCCAGCACCACCAGGCCCTGGTTCTTGTACTGCTGCCAAAGTTGTTCAAGCCCCTTGTACTGCGGGGTGAAGCCACATTTGCTGGCGGTGTTGACCACCAAAATGGCCTTGCCGGCGAAGTCGGCCAAGGTCTTTTGCTCACCTTTGATGGTGGTGCACGGGATGCTCAGCAGGTTGGTGCTCATGGCAGTGCCTCAAACAGGGGAAAGACCTGAAACGATAGTAGGCAATTCAATTGTGTGCAATTTAATTGACCGCATTGATGAGGCCCTATTTGCTCACATCAATCCCTTCATTCACGTCCGATACAAAAGTGGGAGCGGGCTTGCTCGCGAATGCGGTGTGTCAGCCAGCTCATTGGTAACTGACCCACCGCATTCGCGAGCAAGCCCGCTCCCACACTTGGAAGGTGCTGCCGGCCCTAGCGCGGGACGAGGTCCAGGCACACCGAGTTGATGCAGTAGCGCAAACCAGTCGGCGGCGGACCATCCGGGAACACATGCCCCAGGTGCGCATCGCACTTGGCGCAGGTGACTTCGGTGCGGATCATGCCGTGGCTGACGTCGCGGATCTCGATCATCGCGCTGTCGGCGATCGGCGCGTAGAAGCTCGGCCAGCCGCAGCCGGAGTCGAACTTGGTTTTGGAATCGAACAGCGGCTCATTGCAACAGATGCAGTGATACACACCGTCGGTTTTGGTTTCGTTGTATTTGCCGCTGAACGGGCGCTCGGTGCCCTTGAGGCGACACACCTGATACTGCGCGGGGTCGAGCATGTCCCGCCACTCATCCAGGGTTTTCTGCAACTTATCCATCAATCCACCTCGGCAACTGAAAAAGCCTGATCTGTATCTTTTCCACGGAACAGGCGGCACGTATGATTGCGCCTCTTAAAAACGCCAGTCTGGCACCCGCGCTACCGGCATTCAAACGTATTTATGGGTGCAGGCCTCGCAGGATTCGCAGTACGGTAGTGTCCACGCCGTCTGGATCGTTCATTTTCAGGATCACATCGCCATGCAGGTCAGCAAATCGAACAAGCTCGCCAACGTCTGCTACGACATTCGCGGCCCAGTGCTCAAGCACGCCAAACGCCTGGAAGAGGAAGGCCATCGCATCCTCAAGCTGAACATTGGCAACCCGGCGCCATTTGGTTTCGAAGCGCCGGACGAAATCCTCCAGGACGTGATCCGCAACCTGCCGACCGCTCAGGGCTACAGCGACTCCAAGGGCCTGTTCAGCGCGCGTAAAGCCGTGATGCAGTACTACCAGCAGAAGCAGGTGGAAGGTGTCGGCATCGAAGACATCTACCTGGGTAACGGCGTGTCCGAGCTGATCGTGATGTCCATGCAGGCCTTGCTCAACAACGGCGACGAAGTGCTGGTGCCGGCGCCCGACTACCCGCTGTGGACCGCTGCCGTGACCCTGGCTGGCGGCCACCCGGTGCACTACCTGTGCGATGAAGGCGCCGACTGGTTCCCGGACCTGGCCGACATCAAGGCCAAGATCACGCCGAACACCAAGGCCCTGGTGATCATCAACCCGAACAACCCGACCGGCGCCGTGTACTCCAGGGAGGTGTTGCTGGGCATGCTCGAGCTGGCACGCCAGCACAACCTGGTGGTGTTCTCCGACGAGATCTACGACAAGATCCTTTACGACGACGCCGTGCACATCTGCACCGGCTCCCTGGCGCCGGACCTGCTGTGCCTGACCTTCAACGGCCTGTCCAAATCCTACCGCGTGGCGGGTTTCCGCTCCGGCTGGATCGCCATCTCCGGGCCCAAGCACAACGCCCAGAGCTACATCGAAGGCATCGACATGCTGGCCAATATGCGCCTGTGTGCCAACGTGCCGAGCCAGCATGCAATCCAGACCGCACTCGGTGGCTACCAGAGCATCAACGACCTGGTACTGCCTCAGGGCCGCCTGCTGGAGCAGCGCAACCGTACCTGGGAATTGCTCAACGCGATCCCCGGCGTGAGCTGCGTGAAACCCATGGGCGCGCTGTATGCGTTCCCACGGATCGACCCGAAGGTCTGCCCGATCCTCAACGACGAGAAATTCGTGCTCGACCTGCTGCTGTCCGAAAAGCTGTTGGTGGTACAGGGAACGGCGTTCAACTGGCCGTGGCCGGATCACTTCCGCGTGGTGACATTGCCGCGCGTGGATGACCTGGACATGGCCATTGGTCGCATCGGCAACTTCCTCAAGTCCTATCGCCAATAACGCACATGCCGCCGTACGACCGACATTCGGTCGTACGGCGAGTATCTGGCAACACTTCTCTACCCGCCGTCCCCTCCTCCCAGCCGCTGCACGCCACGGACCGGTCAGCCTCCTATAATTGCAGGGCGCGAAGGCTTGAATGGGGTGATTGCGGCTGGCTTTTCGGCTCGGAAAATCCTTTCAAGGCTCTACATTCAGGCTGTAGGACACAGTTTGAAATAGTCGCTCGGTTGAATCGCCCCAGGCCGCACCTTATATACCCCGCAGTACGCGACATATTAAGCATGAGGAGAATTCTACAACCATGATGCGCATCCTGCTGTTCTTGGCCACTAACCTGGCGGTCGTGCTGATTGCCAGCATCACCCTGAGCCTGTTCGGCTTCAACGGGTTCATGGCGGCCAACGGGGTTGATCTGAACCTCAATCAGCTGCTGGTCTTCTGTGCAGTCTTTGGTTTTGCCGGCTCGATCTTCTCGCTGTTCATCTCCAAGTGGATGGCGAAGATGAGCACCAGCACCCAGGTCATCACCCAGCCACGCACCCGCCATGAGCAATGGTTGCTGCAGACAGTTGAGCAGTTGTCCCGCGAGGCTGGCATCAAGATGCCTGAAGTCGGGATTTTCCCGGCGTATGAGGCCAACGCCTTTGCCACCGGCTGGAACAAGAACGACGCCCTTGTTGCGGTGAGCCAGGGCATGCTCGAACGCTTCTCCTACGACGAAGTGAAAGCGGTACTGGCCCACGAGATCGGCCACGTGGCCAACGGCGACATGGTCACCCTGGCGCTGGTACAAGGCGTGGTGAACACCTTCGTGATGTTCTTTGCACGGATCATCGGCAACTTCGTCGACAAGGTGATCTTCAAGAACGAAGAAGGCCGCGGCATTGCCTACTTCGTGGCGACCCTCTTTGCCGAGGTGGTGCTGGGCTTCCTAGCCAGCGCGATCACCATGTGGTTCTCGCGTAAACGCGAGTTCCGCGCGGACGAAGCCGGTGCCCGCCTGGCCGGTACCGGGGCGATGATTGCGGCACTGCAACACTTGCGCTCCGAACAAGGCCTGCCCGTGCACATGCCGGACAGCCTGACCGCGTTTGGTATCAACGGTGGCATCAAGCAAGGTTTTGCACGCATGTTCATGAGCCACCCGCCGCTGGAAGAGCGGATCGACGCACTGCGTCGCCGGGGCTGATAGCTGCGCGGTAACACAAAAAAGGGGCGATCTGATCGCCCCTTTTTTGTGAGTGCTTGAATCGCCATCGCGGGCAAGCCCGACTCCCGCAAGGATCTGCTCAGGTTCACACACGGTGAGCGACGCGGTCAATGTGGGAGCCGGGCTTGCCCGCGATGGCGATAGCAGGGTCAGTACTTTGTCAGTTGGTACACGCGCTCTTCCAGCCGCGTGACACCGTCTTGCACAAACTTCCAACTCTCACCCAGGATGTCTTGCTCCTCCACCACCTGCACAGTCCAGTGCGAGCCCAGCAACACCTTCACCTCATCATCGGTTACCGCAAACGGCGGGCCAGCCTTTTGTGTCTGATCGTAGTCGAGGGTGATCAGCAAACCCTGACAGCCCGGGCGCAACAAGGCATTCAGATGCTCGGCGTACTGCGCCCGCATCAACGGCGGCAACGCGATCAATGCCGCGCGATCGTAAAGCGCGGAGCAATCGGCCAGCGCTTCGGCGTCCAAGGCAAAGAAATCGCCGCACCACACCTCGATCAGATCCGCCTGGTACACCTTGAACACGCCACGCTGACTGATCCTGGGCACCAGCCCTTGCTCACTGAAGAACGCCTCCACCGCCTGCTCGGACAACTCCACACCCAGCACGCGATACCCCAAGCTTGCCAGCCACATCAGATCCAGGCTTTTGCCGCACAGCGGCACCAACACCTTTGCCCCTTCAGCCAAGGCCAGTTTTGGCCAGTGGCGTTGCAGGTAGGGGTTGACCTCGGGCAGATGAAAACCGATCTGGTTGCGTGCCCAACGCTCTTGCCAAAACTTAGGCTCCATGGAATCACCCTGAAAATTCGATCAAAAGGCGCTAAAACTTATATTAGATTTAGATCAATGATCTGATTGAAGATGGGCCCATGTTAACGCTCAGGACCCTACTTATGTTCCCCAGCCTGTTTATCTCCCACGGTTCGCCCATGCTCGCCCTGCAACCCGGTGCCAGCGGCCCGGCACTCAAGCGCCTGGCGGCCGAGTTGCCACGGCCCAAGGCCATTGTGGTGGTCTCAGCGCACTGGGAAAGCCAGGGCCTGCTGGTTACCGGCAGCGCCGCACCCGAGACCTGGCACGATTTCGGCGGCTTCCCACGGGATTTGTTCGCCGTGCAGTACCCCGCACCCGGTGACCCGCAGTTGGCAGCCCAGATAGTCGAACTGCTCAAGGCTGATGGCCTTGAGGCGCGCGTCGATGACCAGCGCCCGTTCGACCATGGCACCTGGGTGCCCCTTTCACTGATGTACCCGGCAGCCGATATTCCGGTGGTGCAGGTGTCGCTGCCAAGCCGTATGGGCCCTGCCCTGCAAACCCGCGTCGGGCATGCCCTGGCCAGTTTGCGTGAGCACGGCGTGCTGTTGATCGGTTCGGGCAGCATCACCCACAACCTGGGCGAACTGGACTGGCATGCCGGGCCGGAAAGCATCGAGCCCTGGGCGCGCGATTTCCGCGACTGGGTAGTGGACAAACTCGCCGCCAACGACGAGGCGGCCTTGCACGATTATCGCCGCCAGGCGCCGCATGCCGTGCGCAGCCATCCGAGTGACGAGCACCTGTTGCCGCTGTATTTTGCGCGCGGCGCGGGTGGCGCATTCAGCGTGGCGCATCAGGGGTTCACCATGGGTGCGCTCGGGATGGACATCTACCGCTTCGGCTAACACAGATCTAAATGTGGGATTGAGTGCTGATCCAAACCTGAAATCCAGGCAAAAAAAATCCCCGAACCAGTCGGGGATTTTTTATGTGCGATCAATCAGCCCAAGGGCGGATCAATCTTCGCGGTAGCGACGCAGCTTCAGCTGCTTACCGGCAACGCGAGTGTCTTTAAGCTTGGCCAGCAGTTTTTCCAGACCGTCTTCCGGCAGCTCCACCAGGGAGAAGCTGTCACGAACCTGGATACGACCGATCGCTTCACGTGCCAGGCCACCCTCGTTGAGGATAGCGCCCAGCAGGTTCTTGGCCGCGATGCCATCACGCGCGCCCAGCGCGGTACGGCAACGAGCACGGCCTTCAGCCAATGGGACCGGAGCACGACGCTCACGATCACCACGGTCTGGACGGTCGCCAGTACGCTCTGGACGATCACCGCGCGGAGCGTTGTTCGGCACCAGTGGACGTTCTTTCTCGATCGCAGCCAAGGTCAGCGCTTGACCGTTGGTAGCCTTGCGCAGCAGGGCTGCAGCCAGGGCACGCGGGGTGCAACCGATATCGGCCGTCAGGCGGTCCAGCAGTTCGCCGTGGGTCGATTCAGCGTCAGCCACCAGCGGCGACAGGCTGTTGGTCAGTTTCTTGATGCGAGCATCGAGAACGGCCTGGGCATCCGGCAGGCGGACTTCGGCAACTTTCTGACCGGTTACACGCTCGATCACTTGCAGCATGCGGCGCTCACGCGGAGTCACCAGCAGCAGTGCACGACCTTCGCGACCGGCACGGCCGGTACGGCCGATACGGTGAACGTAGGACTCTGGGTCGTACGGCATGTCAACGTTGAACACGTGGGTGATACGTGGAACGTCGAGACCACGGGCAGCAACGTCGGTCGCCACTACGATGTCCAGACGGCCATCCTTGAGGGAGTCGATCACGCGCTCACGTTGGTTCTGGGCGATGTCACCGTTCAGCGCAGCGGCTTTGTAGCCTTTGGCTTCCAGGGCACTGGCCAGGTCCAGGGTCGCTTGCTTGGTGCGCACGAACATGATCAGGGCGTCGAAGTCTTCGACTTCCAGCAGGCTCAATACAGCCGAGGTCTTCTGGTCAGCGTGAACCAACAGGTGAGCCTGTTCGATCGCGGTAACGGTCTGAGTCTTGGTCTGGATCTTCACGTGTTGCGGATCGCGCAGGTGGCGTTCGGCAATGGCACGGATCGACTGTGGCAGGGTCGCCGAGAACAATACGGTCTGACGGGTCGGTGGCAGCGCCTTGAAGATGACTTCCAGGTCATCCATGAAGCCCAGCTTCAACATTTCGTCAGCTTCGTCCAGAACCAGGTGGTTCACGGTCGACAGGACTTTTTCGTCACGACGCAGGTGGTCGCACAGACGGCCCGGAGTGGCGACAACGATCTGTGCGCCGTTACGGATTGCTTTCAGTTGTGGGCCCATAGGCGCGCCGCCGTAAACGGCCACAACGGTTACGCCTGGCATTTGCTTGGCGTAGGTTTCAAAAGCGGTTGCTACTTGCAGCGCCAACTCACGGGTTGGCGCCAGGATCAGGGCTTGCGGCTCGCGCTTGGCAGGATCGATGCAGTGCAGGATTGGCAGGGCGAACGCGGCGGTTTTACCGGTACCGGTTTGCGCTTGGCCAATCATGTCTTGGCCGGCCATGATGATCGGGATCGATTGCTGCTGAATAGCCGAAGGTTCTTCGTAGCCGGTCGCGATGACGGCTGCAAGAATGTTCGGGTTAAGATTAAAAGCGGCGAAGCCGCCGGTTTCCTGGGTCATGGGTCTGCCTCTAAGTGCATCCGCAAAGACCCATGCTCCAAAGCTGCGCATGCCGTGTTGAGACTCAAGAGTCGCCCTGGCTGCTTTGTCGGCGGGGATTTGCGAAAACGAATGAATGAAAAAGATTCGTCAAGGAAGAGTCCGCTGTGCGGACGTGCAGCCGAAGCTGACTTCGGGGAATTGCGCTACCTAAACGCGGCCCGGTTAAAGGCCGGCGCGCACTATACCGGAAATAGCTGAAAAAGGGAGCTTTTTTTATCGCAAAGCGCCGATAAACCATGCTGCATCAAAGCCTTTGCGGATAGCTGCGCCAGGGTCTATTTTTCAAAGGCCCGGCCCTGTTGGTCATAACGCTTAAACGTTTCATCTGCCCATCAAGACCTTTGGTCTGAAACCCACCCAAGCCCTGAGGGCACATCCGATGAATCAAGCCAGCAGCAGTCGCGTCAGCCGTGAGTTGCAGGGCCATGTCCTGCTGTTGGGTCTGGACCGAGTGGCCAAGCGCAATGCCTTTGACCTGGATCTGCTCAATGAGCTGAGCCTGGCCTATGGCGAATTTGATCGAAACGACGAGGCCCGGGTGGCCGTGGTGTTTGCCCACGGCGACCACTTCACCGCCGGGCTGGACCTGGCCAATGTCAGCGGCGTGATGTCCGGAGGCTGGCAACCGCCACTGGGCGGCTGCGATCCATGGGGGGTGTTCGCCGGGCCGAGGGTCAATAAACCGGTGATCGTCGCAGCCCAGGGCTACTGCCTGACCATCGGCATCGAGTTGATGCTGGCAGCCGATATCAATATTTGCGCGAGCAATACGCGCTTTGCGCAAATGGAAGTAAAGCGTGGGATCTTTCCGTTTGGCGGCGCGACCTTACGTTTTCATCAGGTGGCCGGCTGGGGCAACGCCATGCGCTGGTTGCTCACCGGCGATGAATTTGATGCGCACGAGGCGCTCAGGCTGGGCTTGGTGCAGGAAGTGATGGCCAGCGAAGATTTGCTGCCGCGCGCCATTGAGCTAGCCAGCCGTATTGCCCGCCAGGCGCCGCTGGGTGTGCAAGCGACGCTGATGTCGGCGCGCCAGGCACGGATGGAAGGCGAAACCGTTGCCGCCGCCGGGTTGCAGGTGGTGGTGGAGAAGCTGCTCAACAGTGAAGATGCCAAAGAGGGTGTGCGGGCGATGGTTGAGAAGCGGCCGGGGGTGTTCAAAGGGATTTGAGTGAACAGTGTCGGCCTCATCGCGGGCAAGCCCGCTCCCACATTTGATCGCCTATCCCCTGTGGGAGCCGGGCTTGCCCGCGATGGCGCCAGAACAGGCAACTAAGTCGCCGGCCGAATCGCCTTGATCAACGCCTGCAACGAGTACCCCAACCGCGGCGCCAAAGCGTCGGCACGCGCCGTCAGCGCACCCAGGTCCAGTGCCTGATCCAGCTCCGAAGGCACCAGCAAAATCACATTGCCCTCCTTCACCGGCAGCTCCCAGTAATGCCGGTGATACAACCCGCGCAGCAACGCCGCACCCAGTGGCTTGCCATCATCGGTGGCCCACTGGTTGATCACCAGCCAGCCGCCAGGGTTGAGTTTCTTCTGGCAGTTTTCCAGGAAGGTCCAGGCCAGGTGCCCCACGCCCGGGCCGACGTCGGTATACAGGTCGACGAAAATCAGGTCGGCCGATTCGGCGGTGTCGAGCAACTGCAGCGCGTCGCCAATACGGATGTACAGGCGCGGATCGTCATCCAGCCCTAGGTGCTCAATGGCCAGGCGCGGTACGTCCGGGCGCAGCTCAATGGCTTCGACGTCTTCCAGCGGCAGAAACTTGAGGCACGCCTGGGTCAGCGTGCCGGCGCCCAGCCCGAGGAACAGCGCACTCTCCGGTTGCTCGTGGCACAACGCGCCAATCAGCATCGCGCGGGTGTAGTCGTACTCCAGCCAACTCGGGTCGGCGGTGAATACGCAGCTTTGCTCGATGGCGTCGCCAAACTCGAGAAAGCGGTAATCGGCCACTTCAAGCACGCGGATCATGCCGAAATCATCATGGACTTCGGCCAGCAGGCGCTCGACACGCTCATCGGTCATCACTACTCCTAAAGGGTTTACCGCACGGCAAAGGCGCGATTGTCGGCCAACCGGCGGCAACAGGTCACGCACTAATTGCTGATAACATTGGCGCCCCACCGTCAATCAACCAATCGAGTTCACGATGAGCCAACCCTGGAGCCCCGACAGCTGGCGCGCCCTGCCGATCCAGCAACAACCCCAGTACCCGGACGCTGCACACTTGCTGCAAGTGGAGCAGAACCTGGCCAGCTACCCGCCACTGGTGTTTGCCGGGGAAGCCCGCGAGTTGCGCCGTCAGTTCGCCGAAGTGACCCAGGGCCGCGCGTTCCTGCTGCAGGGCGGTGACTGCGCCGAAAGCTTTGCCGAGTTCTCCGCGGCAAAAATCCGCGACACCTTCAAGGTGCTGCTGCAGATGGCAATCGTGATGACCTTCGCCGCCGGCTGCCCGGTGGTCAAAGTCGGGCGCATGGCCGGCCAGTTCGCCAAGCCGCGCTCGGCCAACGATGAAACCATCGACGGCGTCACCCTGCCCGCCTACCGTGGCGACATCGTCAACAGCATCGGTTTCGACGAGAAAAGCCGCGTACCGGACCCGGATCGCCTGCTGCAGTCGTACCACCAGTCCACCGCCACGCTTAACCTACTGCGCGCGTTTGCCCAAGGCGGATTTGCCGACCTGCATCAAGTGCACAAGTGGAACCTGGACTTCATTGCCAACTCTGCACTGGCCGAAAAATACAGCCAATTGGCCGACCGCATCGACGAAACTCTGGCCTTCATGCGCGCCTGCGGCATGGACAGCTCGCCGCAACTGCGCGAAACCAGCTTCTTCACCGCCCACGAAGCGCTGCTGCTCAACTACGAGCAAGCTTTTGTGCGCCGCGACAGCCTGACCAACGATTACTACGACTGCTCGGCCCATATGCTCTGGATCGGCGACCGCACCCGTCAGCTGGACGGTGCCCACGTCGAATTCCTGCGCGGGGTGAACAACCCGATCGGCGTCAAGGTCGGCCCGAGCATGAACCCCGACGACTTGATCCGCCTGATCGACATTCTCAACCCGGACAACGACCCCGGCCGCCTCAACCTGATCGCGCGCATGGGCGCCGGCAAGGTGGGCGACCACCTGCCCAACCTGATCCGTGCCGTGCAGCGCGAGGGCAAGCAGGTGCTGTGGAGCTCGGACCCGATGCATGGCAACACCATCAAGGCCAGCAGCGGCTACAAGACCCGCGACTTTGCGCAGATTCTTGGCGAGGTGAAAGAGTTCTTCCAGGTGCATCAAGCCGAAGGCTCGTATGCCGGCGGGATTCACATCGAAATGACCGGGCAGAACGTCACCGAATGCATCGGCGGCGCGCGACCGATCACCGAAGATGGCCTGTCGGACCGCTATCACACCCACTGCGACCCACGGATGAATGCCGATCAGTCGCTGGAATTGGCGTTTTTGATTGCCGAGACCTTGAAGCAAGTCAAACGCTGAGATTTGGGTGAGTGGGCTTGTTGTGGCAAGCGGGCTTGCCACAACAAGCCCGCTCGCCACAAAAACCAGCTGCAGCTCAGGTTTGCAGCATCGCCACCCTTAAGCGGGCAGCACTTGGCCGCTGGCAATTGAGCTGGACCTGTTCCAGCCCCAACCAATCAGCCATCTGCCGCAGGTTCAAGGCCAGCGCCTGCATCCCCTCCTCGTCCAGCCCCGGCTCTTCTTCGTGCACCGCATGCACGGCCAGCCGCCCATGGGCGCGTTCGGCGCGCAGGTCGACACGCGCGGCGATCCGCTCATTGTGCAAAAACGGCAGCACGTAATAGCCGTACACCCGCTTGTCTTGCGGGGTGTAGATCTCCAGCCGGTAGCGAAAATCAAACAATCGCTCGGTGCGGCTGCGTTCCCAGATCAGCGAGTCGAACGGCGACAACAAGGCGCTGGCCGGTACCTTGCGCGGCACCTTCGGTTCCGGCAGGCAGTAGGCCGGTTGCTTCCAGCCCTGCACCTCACACATCCGCAATAGCCCATCCTCGACCAGCTCGGCCAAGCGGCCACGGCTGTCGGCAGGGTCCAGGCGGAAATAATCGCGCAGATCCTTTTCGGTACCAACGCCCAAGGCAGTCGCGCTGTGCAGCAACAAACCGCGCTGGGCCTCGGCCTCGTTCACGGTGGCCAGAAGGAGGTCGGCGGGGATGACGCGCTCGGGCAAATCATAGAGCCGCTCAAACCCGCGACGCCCCGCCACCGTGACCAATCCCGCAGCAAACAGCCATTCCAGTGCGTGCTTTTCATCACTCCAATCCCACCACGGGCCGGCGCGCTCCTCACGGGTGGACAAGCTGCCAGCACCCACCGCGCCCTGTTGCTCGACGGTCTGCAGCACGCGCTGGATGGTGGCCTGCTGCTCGCGCCCGAACCGCGCCATTTGCGCATAAATCCCCTGCCCCTGCTTGGCCCGCTCCATGCGCCAGCGCATCAACGGGTACAGCGCCATGGGCAGCAACGAGGCCTCATGGCCCCAATACTCAAAGAGCGAGCGCCGCCGCCCCTGGCTCCAGGCAGCTTGTTCGAGGATCAGCGGGGAGTACTGGCCAAGGCGGGAAAACAGCGGCAGGTAATGCGAGCGCACCACGGCGTTGACCGAATCGATCTGCAGCACACCCAAGCGCTCGATCAAACGATTGAGATGCGTAGCCTTGATCAGTGCCGGCGCCTGGCGCCCGGAAAAACCCTGGGCCGCCAGCGCCATGCGTCGAGCGTGCTTGAGTGAAAAAGACAGGTCGGCGGGCATGAGTCTCTCCGTGTGGGCTCGCCGACAACCCTACTGCATTCCAGGTTACTTTCGCAGCGGGTCTTGCCAGAAATGCAGGTGACTGTCCTGCTCCACATCGCCTCGATTAAGCCCGATGTCCTTGAGCGCATCGTCGCTCAAACTCGCCAGCGCCTGGCGCTCATGGTGCAGCGCCTGCCACCGGGCAACCCGCTGAAACAGCCCGGAAAACGGACGTTTCGTCATCAACACAAAACCTTTCTGACCTTTCATCTTCTCGCCCTCCAATGGGGATGACGAGAGTGTGTGCCTGGCACTATGATCAATCCAACGAATGTTTCTTATGTAATACATCTCGGAGATTGATCAATTGTCCGGCTACCCAAGCATCGACACTGAAGTGCTGCGCACCTTCGTCGCCATCGCCGATCAGGGCGGCTTTACCCGCGCCGGTGAACTGGTCAACCGCACACAGTCGGCGGTGAGCATGCAAATGAAGCGCCTCGAAGAAGACGTGCTGCAGCGCAAGCTGTTCGAGCGCGACGGTCGTCAAGTGCGGCTGACGGCCGAAGGCCAGGTATTGCTGGGTTATGCGCGGCGCATCCTGAAACTGCACAGTGAGGTGTTCAACACCCTGCGCGAACCTCACATGGTCGGGCTGGTGCGCATCGGCACGCCGGATGATTACGTGATGCGTTTCCTGCCGGGGATTCTCAAACGGTTTTCCAAGGCCTACCCGCTGATCCAGATCGAAATGCACTGCGAGTCGTCGGCGGTGTTGATGCAGCGGCGCGACCTGGCGCTGACCGTGATCAGCCGCGAGCCCGGCAATGAAATCGGCGAATTGCTGCGCAGTGAGCGCATGGTCTGGGTGGCGGCGCCGTGCTTCTGCGTGGATGAGCACGAGACCCTGCCCCTGGCCATTTCCGGCGTCGACAGCTTTTGCACCCAATGGACCCGCACCGCGCTGGATGCTGCCGGCATCGATTATCGCCTGGCGTACCACAGTTCCAACGTCGCGGCGATTCAAGCCGTGGTCGGCTCGGGGCTGGCGGTGATGGTCAGCATGGAAGGCCTGGTGACCGACGACTTACGAATCCTGGGCAGCGATGAAGGCTTTCCGCCTCTGCCGTCGATGAGCCTGCGCCTGCTGCGCAACCCGGCGATGGCCTCGCCCATCACCGAATGCCTGGCCGAATACATCCTCGAAGGCTTCAGACTTTAAACGTCAGCATCACCGCGCACACCGCCAGAAAGCCGCAGAACAGGCCGCGCAATACCCGTTCCGGCAGCGCGTGGGCGACTTTTACCCCCCAACTGATACTGAGCAGGCCACCGACCGCCAATGGCACGCCGATCATCCAATCCACCTCCTGGTGCCAGGCGTAGGTGACCAGGGTCACGCTGGTGCTGGGCAGCGCCAACGCCAGCGACAGGCCTTGAGCGACCACTTGGGTGGTACCGAAAAGACTGGTCAGCACCGGCGTCGCCACCACTGCGCCACCCACGCCAAACAAGCCGCCCATGGAACCCGAGGCGGCGCCGAGCACGCCGAGCCAAGGCCAGGAATAACGCATCTGCGCAGTCGGCGGCGCATTGCGAGTGAACATGCGCAGCAGGTTGTAAGCGGAGAGCGTCAGCAGGAATGCAATAAAACCGATGCGCATCGCGCCGGCGTCCAGGCCCACCGCCCAGATGGAGCCCAGCCAGGCAAAGCAGAAACCCATGACACCCAACGGCAACGCGTGGCGCAATTCGATACGGTTACGCTGGTGATAACGCCAAAGCGCCAGCATCACATTGGGCACCACCATCACCAGCGCGGTACCTTGGGCGAGTTGTTGATCCAGCCCAAACAACACGCCCAGCACCGGGATGGCAATCAGCCCGCCGCCAATACCGAACAGGCCGCCGACCGTGCCCAGGGCTGCGCCCAATACCAGGTAAATCGCTAAATCCAACACCGCGCATCACTCCAAAAGCCCAGGCGAAGCATGCTACGCAGTCGCCTGTGGCGTGGAAACGCACAGCAACGCACAATGGCTGTGCCGAACTCGCATAAGCGCCTCCTCATGAACCCCAATACCTTGACCGACCAACTGAGCCTGTTTCTTGATGTACTGGAAACCGGCAGTTTTTCCGCCGCCGCCCGCCGCCATCCGCTGACCCCTTCGGCAGTGGCTCGGCGCATTGACAGCCTGGAAAGCTCGGTCGGCAGCCGCTTGTTTCAGCGCAGCACCCATGCCGTGGTGCCAACACCGGCAGGCCTGGCGTTTGCCGAACGGGCGCGACGGATTGTCAGCGAGTTGCAACTGGCCCGGGCCGAGGCGGTGTCGTTGAGCCACGCGCCGGAGGGCCTGATCCGCGTGGACGCGCCGGCAGCCTTCGGCCGACGGCACTTGGCGCCGGTGATTGCCGACTTTCTGAACGTGTATCCGGGGCTGGATGTGCACCTGCATTTGATCGACAGCTTTGTCGACATGCAGGGCGCACACTTGGGCAAGGTCGACCTGGTGCTGCGCGCCGGGCACATCGTCGACACCCGCTTGATCGCCACGCCATTGGCCAGCATCGTGCGCATCGCCTGCGCCAGCCCCGCTTACCTCAAAAGCCGTGGCACGCCGACCCATCCTCGGGACCTGAGCGAGCATGATGGCCTCGACTGGGACGGCCTGGCGCCGATGTTCGCCTGGCGCTTCGAGCTGGACGGGCGCCGCGCCACCTATCGCCCGCAACGCATTCGCCTGAGTGCCAATAATGCCGAAGCACTGCTGTGCGGCGCGCTCGCCGGGCTGGGCATCGCGCATTTGCCGACGTGGCTGGCCAGTGAATACCTGGTGCGTGGTGAGTTATTACCGCTGTTTTGCGAAAACGGCCTGCCCAGCCCGGAAACCACCGGCATTTACGCGCTGCGTCTGGAACAGCAGGCCAATGCACGCAGCCGCCTTCTGCTGGAGTACCTCAAGTCCCGCTTCAGCCCAGTACCGCCCTGGGATCTGGCATTACAAAGCGGCCTGGTCTGACCCAATAGCCAGAATTATCTGGCGCATTAAAGGTTTGATCGCTAGATTCCAGCCCATATACGCTTTTTCGAGGCACTGTCATGCGCAAAAATCCCGCCCCTTGCGAATCCCTCATGCTGGATAACCAGTTGTGTTTCGCCCTGCACTCCACTTCGTTGCTGATGACCAAGGTCTACAAGCCACTGCTGCAAGCCCTCGGCCTGACCTATCCGCAGTACCTGGCGATGATGGTGCTGTGGGAAGAGGATGGTCTGACCGTCGGCGAAATCAGCACTCGCCTGCTGACCGATCCGGGTTCGCTGACGCCGCTGCTCAAGCGGTTGGAGGCCGAAGGCCTGCTCAGCCGGACCCGCAGCCGCGAAGATGAACGTGTGGTGGTGGTGGAATTGACCCAGGCCGGCCGTGCGTTGCAGGAAAAGGCCATGGGGATTCCGCAGTGCATCCTCGGCGCCAGCGGGTTACAACTGGAGCAGTTGCGCAAGTTGCAAAGTGATTTGATTGCCTTGCGGGGCAATCTGCAAGACGCCATTTAAAGGCATTCACGCAGTAAAAAGGTGGGAGCTGGCTTGCCTGCGATCGCGGTACATCAGTCATGAATGCATTGGCTGACACTGCGCAATCGCAGGCAAGCCAGCTCCCACATTTGTTTGGGTGTGTGCCAGAAAATACCGTCCGGAAAAGATTTTTGTAAATTTATCTTGCGCACCAAACATTAGCGCTATACATTCGCCTCACTAACTACTTAGCGCGCAAACATTTAGCGCTAAAAACCCAAGAGGACGACACCATGCAAACTCTCTATACCGCAGTAGCCACCGCCACCGGCGGCCGTGATGGTCGTGCTGTTTCCAACGACAACATCCTCGACGTCAAACTCTCCACCCCCAAAGAACTGGGCGGCGCCGGCGGCCAAGCCACCAACCCTGAGCAACTGTTCGCGGCCGGCTACTCGGCCTGCTTCATCGGCGCACTGAAGTTCATCGCCAGCCAGACCAAACGCAAAATCCCGGATGACGCTTCGATCACTGCCCACGTCGGCATCGGTCAAATCCCCGGCGGTTTCGGCCTGGACATCGACTTGCACGTGAGCCTGCCGGGCCTGGCGCAGGATGATGCGCAAAGCCTGGTCGAGGCGGCTCACCAAGTCTGCCCGTACTCCAACGCCACCCGTGGCAACGTCGATGTGCGCCTGCACGTGACTGTCTGATGCCCTTTGCCGCCACTGGAGAAGACCATGAACACAATGGGTAAAGCCTTCGGCACCCTGCTCGCGCTGTCGATCAACACCGCGTGCGCCGCAAGCGCATTACCCGGTGGCGATCAACCAGACCTAAGGCGCGACTGTACGGACCGGACACATGGTGGACACATGTGCGGGGACATGGTTGACACATTAT
>NZ_VMSH01000014.1:0-138078 GCF_007713445.1 Pseudomonas sp. RGB
TTTTGGTTACTTTTGGGGCGTTTGCCAAAAGTGACCCGCTGTAAGAGCGGAACCACCAGCCGCCGTTACCGCAGCAACGGATATGTCCCCCCCTCCCACAGCACAAACCAAACCCCACCCCTCACTTCATACTCGTAAACGCAAGCTTCACACCAATCGCAATCAAAACCGCCCCCATGGTCCGATCAAACCAATGCCCCATCCGCGCAAACCCTGCACGCACCCGCTGCTGACTGAACAACATAGCCACCAGGCAAAACCACAACGCCGTCGCCACCGCCAGGTACACACCGTATCCAGCCTGGATCGCCAGCGGCGTGTGCGGATTGATCACCACCGTAAACAGCGACAGAAAAAACAGCGTGGCCTTGGGGTTCAAACCATTGGTCACAAACCCCGCGGTAAACGCCGCGCGCGGAGTGCGCTCACCCACTTCAGGCTGCAACTCACCCTCGGCAACCGGCTTGGCCGGCTGCGCGCGCAACGCTTTGAAACCGATGTACAGCAAGTACGCCGCCGCCGCCCACTTCAGTGCGTTAAACAGCACGATGGACTGCGACACGATCAAACCAATCCCCAGCAGCGAGTAGCCCACGTGCAGGAAAATCGCCGAGCCCACCCCCAGCGCGGTCCAGGTGCCGGCGCGACGGCCATGGGTCACACTCTCGCGCACCACAACAGCGAAATCCGGGCCGGGGCTGGCCACCGCCAATAAGTGAATCAAGGCTACGGTCAAAAACTCGGCGGCGTACATGCTCACTCCATTAAGTAACTGATTATTTCATCTGATAGGCTCGGCAGATTACGCCTTCGAACCCTGTCGCAAAAGGTACAGTTGATGACGAACAATCGCCGCGCCGTCTTCCTTGATCACCCGTCCCTGGACCTTGGGGACCTGGACCTCAGCGAATTGCGCAACAGCTTCAGCGACCTGCAGCTTTACGCGCACACCACGCCGCAGAATGTGGTCGAGCGCCTGCAAGGCGCCCAAGTGGTCATCAGCAACAAGATCGCGCTGAATACCGAAACGCTGCAAGCCTGCCCCGAACTCAAGCTGATCCTGGTCTCGGCCACCGGCACCAACAACGTCGACCTCGCCGCCGCCCGTGCCCATGGCATCACGGTGAGCAACTGCCAGGGCTACGGTACGCCGTCGGTGGCGCAGCACACGATCATGCTGTTGCTGAATCTGGCGACGCGCCTGAACGACTACCAACGCGACGTCAGCGCGGGCAAATGGCAACAAGCCAAGCAGTTCTGCCTGCTGGACTACCCGATTGTCGAGCTGGAGGGCAAAATCCTCGGCCTGCTCGGCCATGGCGAACTGGGCAGCGCCGTCGCGCGCCTGGCCGAAGCCTTCGGCATGCGCGTGGTGCTCGGCGCGATTCCGGGCCGCCCTGCCCGCGCTGACCGCGTGCCCCTGGATGAACTGCTCGCGCAAGTCGACGCGCTGACCCTGCACTGCCCGCTCAATGAACACACCCGCGACTTTATCGGCGCCCGCGAACTGGCACTGCTCAAGCCCGGCGCGTTTATCGTCAACACCGCGCGCGGTGGCTTGATCAACGAACAAGCCCTGGCGGATGCGTTGCGCAGCGGCCATCTGGGCGGTGCGGCCACCGATGTGCTGAGCGTGGAGCCACCGGTCAATGGCAACCCGCTGCTGGCCGGCGATATTCCTCGCTTGATCGTGACGCCCCACAACGCCTGGGGCAGTCGCGAAGCGCGACAGCGCATCGTTGGCCAACTGGCGGAAAACGCCCGCGGCTTTTTCAACGGCACCCCGCTGCGCGTCGTCAGTTGATAAACTGCGCCCCTTTTCAAGGAGCAGACCATGGATCCGCGCAGTGAAGTACTGCTTCGTCAGGCCGAACTTTTTCAAGGCAACCTGCTGCTGGTAGGTTTGCCCGCCGACGATTTGCTCGGCCGCCTGCCCAATGCCCACGGCTGGAGCTGGCATGCCGGCGACCAGGCGGCGCTCGATGCGCGCTTCCCCGAGCGCAGCCATTTCGGCGTGAACGCGCCCGAGCGCAATTTTGATGCGGCGGTGATTTTCCTGCCCAAGTCCAAGGACCTCACCGACTACCTGCTCAACGCCGTGGCCGCCCGCCTGCCCGGCGCCGAGCTGTTTCTGGTCGGCGAGAAAAAAGGCGGTATCGAAAGCGCCGCCAAGCAGATGATTCCGTTCGGCAAGCCCCGCAAGCTCGACAACGCGCGACACTGCCAGCTGTGGCAGGTCACCGTGGCCAATGCCCCGCAAGCGGTCGAACTGGAAAGCCTGGCGCAGGTGTTTGAGGTGCCGCTGGCCGAAGGACCGCTCAAGGTTGTGAGCCTGCCGGGCGTGTTCAGCCACGGTCGCCTGGATCGCGGCACCGAGCTGTTGCTTGCACACCTGGACAAGCTGCCCAGCGGGCACTTGCTCGACTTTGGCTGCGGCGCGGGCGTGCTGGGCGCTGCGGTCAAGCGTCGCTACCCGCACAACACGGTGACAATGCTTGACGTGGATGCGTTCGCCGCCGCCAGCAGCCGCCTGACCTTGGCGGCCAATGGCCTGGAAGCCGAGGTGTTGACCGGTGACGGCATCGACGCCGCGCCGATGGGTTTAAACGCGATTTTGAGCAACCCGCCGTTCCATGTCGGCGTGCACACTGACTATTTCGCCACGGAAAACTTGCTGCGAAAAGCGGCGAAACACCTCGCAAAAGGCGGCGAACTGCGCTTGGTGGCCAACAGTTTCCTCAAGTACCAACCGCTGATCGAAGAGCACTTGGGCGTGTGTGCAATCAAGGCCGAAGGCAATGGTTTTCGCATTTATCGTGCCAAACGCGGCTGATGGCTTTTTGAAAAAGAAGGCTTGCCGAATGGGTTTTGCCTAGGCAGAATCCGCTCCGTCCTAGGGGAGTAGTCTCCCACGAGCGCCATGCTCGTCCGGCATACGTCAACATACTTGGTCAGCAGACCATGGCGTATGCGACCCAGGAGTCCGCACAGACGGACCGGGGTTTGACAAGACCTATGACACGCACACCTTACCCGGGGCGGGAAGGCTGTACGTGTCATAGCCGTGTCGACCCGCCCCTGGAAACTTACCTGATGCTGGATTCATTACTCGTTCCTACCGCAATCGTTGCCCTGGCCGAAATCGGCGACAAGACGCAACTGCTCGCGCTCATCCTTGCTGCTCGCTTCCGCAAGCCCTGGCCCATCATCGCCGGCATCGTCGCCGCGACCCTGGCCAACCATGCGGCCGCCGGTGCCGTGGGGGCCTGGTTCGGCAGCTTCTTCTCGGATGCGGTGTTGCACTGGATCCTCGCGGCGAGCTTCTGCGCCACGGCGCTGTGGACCCTGGTGCCGGACAAACTTGACGACGACGAAGCCAGTACCACGCGTAAATTCGGGCCGTTCCTGACCACGCTGATTGCGTTCTTCCTCGCCGAAATCGGTGACAAGACGCAGATCGCCACGGTGATGCTGGCCGCGCAATACCCTGAACTGTGGCTGGTGATTATCGGCACCACCCTGGGCATGCTGATTGCCAACGTGCCGGTGGTTCTGGCGGGGAATTTTGCGGCGGAGAAACTGCCATTGACCTTGATTCGTCGACTGGCGGCTACGGCGTTCTTCGTTCTGGCGGTGGTGGCGGTGTACAAGGCCATGCAAAGCAGCGGCTGGATCTAGACCTGTAAACCCAACCCAATGTGGGAGCTGGCTTGCCTGCGATAGCATCAACTCGGTATTTCTGAAGGACCGAGCCGCCTGCATCGCAGGCAAGCCAGCTCCCACATGGGTCCACGTTAACTCAGGATTTTTT
Organism: Pseudomonas sp. RGB; assembly: GCF_007713445.1. Taxonomy (NCBI): domain Bacteria; kingdom Pseudomonadati; phylum Pseudomonadota; class Gammaproteobacteria; order Pseudomonadales; family Pseudomonadaceae; genus Pseudomonas; species Pseudomonas sp. RGB. The sequence goes on from NZ_VMSH01000014.1 coordinate 3,812, forward strand.
GGCCTGCTGGTAAAGCGGCATCACCTTCGGAATCGCCGCCTGCAACGAGGCGATTCGGCTGTCGGAGGCCGGGTGTGTGCTCATGAACTCCGGCGGTGCACCTTCCGAAGCCTTGGCCATCTTGTTCCACAACGTGATGGCCGCGTTCGGGTTGTAGCCGGCCCGGGCCGAGAGCTCCAGGCCGATCAGGTCGGCTTCGTTTTCATTGGCGCGGCTGTTGGGCAGCGTCATGCCGTAGTTGGCCACCGTATCGGCCAGCGCCAGGCTGTCCTGGCCCAGGCCGAACAAGGCACCGGCGCCCTGCTTGGCCATCTCGATGCCGTAGGCCTTGGACATGGCTTCACGGCCGTGTTCGCGCAAGGCGTGAGCGATTTCATGGCCCATCACCGCGGCCAGTTCGTCATCAGTGAGCTTGAGGTTGTCGATCAACGCGCTGTACACGAAGATCTTGCCGCCAGGTCCGCAGTTGGCGTTCATCTCATCGCTTTTGATCAGGTTCACTTCCCACTTCCACTGCGCCGCATCCGGGCGAAAGGTCGGCGCCTGGGCGATCAGTCGATTGGCAATGGCCTGCACGCGCTTGGCGTTGGCACTGGTCTTGTCGAGCATGCCTTTGCCACTCGCCTCACCCAGCGTCTGCTGGTAGGACTGGGCATACATCTGGTCGACTTCCTGACTCGACAACATGCTGAACATGTACTGCTTGCGCTCTACCCCGACGGCGCCGCCGCTGGTGGTGTTTACCGACTGGCAACCCGCCAGCAGCATCGCCGCAACCAAACCACTTACCGCCAATGACTTCTTCATGAACACGCTCCCTGAAAACATGGCGCGTATCCTAGGCGCTCATGTGTATCGGCGCCAGATACAACAGACGTGTAACCGCTAACTTTCAGATACATCCCACATGCCCACAGCGGCGGCCACCAGTCCATTTGCGACATTCGGCACTATTTCGCCCGCCAAGCCTTAAGCCTCCCGAGCCCGTGGCCGATACACATAGGCAGCCCACCTGCCCTTGCGCCCGGAGCGTTCATGAAATTCAAGTCGATTCAGTTTTCTGTCGCAGCACTGACCGGCGCCATTGTGCTGAGTGTGGTCGCTGTCCTGGTGCTTTACGCGGTGTTCGCCGGCGCGCGCACCCAGGAACTGGTGCAGCAACGCACCCAGGCGCAGTTCGAGCAGATCATCGAGCAACGGCTCACCGCCCTGGCGCAAACCCAGGCCACGTTGATCCAGCGTGAATTGGAAGCGCCATTGGTGACCGCCAAAGGCCTGGCCACAGCCAACGCCCTGCTCGGCATGAAAGACGCCAAGGGCGAACCGGCCTTGCAGGTGGGCCGCGAACAACTGATCAACCTGCTGCACGAAACCGTGGTGCGCAACCCGAAAATCCTCGGCGCCTATATCGGCTGGGAGCCCAATGCGATCGACCACAATGACGCCGCCTACGTGAACACGCCGATCGTCGGCATGGCCGCCGACGGGCGCTTCCTGCCGTGGTGGTACCGCAACGCCGATGGCAGCCTGGGCCTGGATAAACTCGCCGACGTCAACGACCAGAACATCCTCGCCACTGGCGTGCGCGCCAGTGAGTACTACCTGTGCTCCAAAGAAAGCAAGAAGCCCTGCGCCATCGACCCTGCGCCTTACAAGGTCGGCAATGCGATGGTAATGCTGGCCTCGTTTATCGAACCGATCATGATCGACGGCACCTTCCAGGGCATCGTCGGCGCCGACCTGTCGGTGAACTTCATCCAGGACATGCTCACCCGCGCCGACCAGAACCTCTACAACGGCGCTGGCGAAATGGCGCTGATTTCCAACAATGGTCGCCTGGTGGCCTACACCAAGGACGCGAGCAAGCTGGGCGAAAAAGCCACTGACTTGCTCGACAGCAACGAGCTGGCCAATCTCGGCCAGTTGAAAGTCGGCGAAGTGCGCTACGACATCGACAAGGAACACGGGCACATCGAGCTGTTCCTGCCCTTCAACATCGGCCAGGCCGAAGCACGCTGGACCTTGATGCTGCAACTGCCACTGAGCGCGGTGATGGCCGATTCGCAAAAACTGCAAAGCGACCTGCAAGCCCAGCGCAAGACCGACACCTTCGGCATGGCCATGGTGGGCCTGTTGATTGCCGGCATCGGCTTGCTGGTGATCTGGCTGGTGGGCCACGGCATCGCCCGCCCACTCAAGCAAATGGTGGCCATGCTCAATGACATCGCTCAGGGCGAAGGCGACCTGACGCGCCGCCTGACCAGTGACCGCGCCGACGAACTGGGCGCGATTGCCACTGGCTTCAATACCTTCCTGATCAAGTTGCAGGGCATGATCACCCAGGTGGTGAGTTCGGTGCAGAAGGTCAGCGATTCGTCGGAGCACACCGCCGACATCGCCATTCGCACCAACCAGGGCGTGCACAAACAGATGGTCGAGATCGACCAGGTGGCCACCGCTGTGCATGAGATGACGGCCACCGCCCAGGACGTGGCGCGCAACGCCACCCAGGCCGCGCAAGCCGCCAGCCACGCTGACCAGGCCGCAAGCCAGGGCATGCGCATCGTGCGCGACACCTCAACGTCTATCGGCGCATTGGCGCAGGAAATCGGTAAAGCGGTGGGCGTGGTGCAAACCCTGGCCAAGGACAGCGAGAACATCAACGCGATCCTCACAGCGATTCGCGGGATTGCCGAGCAGACCAACCTGCTGGCCCTCAACGCCGCCATCGAGGCAGCGCGGGCCGGCGAGCAAGGCCGTGGTTTCGCGGTGGTGGCCGATGAAGTGCGCAACCTGGCGCAGAAGACGCAGAAGGCCACCGAAGAAATCCAGACCATGATCCAGCAGTTGCAACAAGGCACGCGCGATGTGGTTAAGGTGATGGAAGACAGCCAGAACCGCACCGATGAAAGCGTGCAGCATGCGGCGAAGGCGGCCGAGGCGCTGGAGACAATTACTCAGGCGGTGTCGGTGATCAACGACATGAACACCCAGATCGCCAGCGCCGCCGAGGAGCAGAGCGCGGTGGCCGAGGACATCAATCGCAATGTGATCAATATCGGCCAGGTGGCCAATGAAGTGGCGGGCGGCGCGGATGAATCGAGCGCAGCCAGCGCGGAGTTGACCAAGCTGGCGGAGCAGCAGCGGCGCTTGATCAATCAGTTCAAGGTTTAGGGATTTGTGGCGGGTTTGAGGCCGCCATCGCAGGCAAGCCAGCTCCCACATTTGGATGGGTGAATACCGTCAAATGTGGGAGCTGGCTTGCCTGCGAAGGGGCCAGTGGCTCCAACCTCAACCTGGGGTCAGGCACTCCGGCCCATTCAGCTTCGGATCATTGACCATATTGGCCAACACCCGCTCGCGCAACGCAGCCGGCTCACTGGCCAGCAAACCCTGCAACACAGGCAACGGCGTTTGTGGATCCAGCCACGCCTCCTGCCCCGCCGCATCCAGAATCAACGGCCGCCGCTGATTCTGCGCCGCCTGGGTCACCACCGCGGTGCTCAGCCACACCTGCTCCTGCACCGGATACGCTTCCCAGATCGCCGCAAAAAACAGGGTCGAACCCTCGCCCGGCGTCAGCCAGTACGGGCGCTTGCGCTGGGTGCCGCGCCACTCGTAAAACCCGTTGGCGGGCAGCAGGCAGCGGCGCTGGCGGAAGGCTTCACGGAACATCGGTTGTTCGGCCAAGGTTTCGGCGCGGGCGTGGGCCGGGGTGCGGGAAAGGTCAGTCAGCCAGGGCGGCGTCAGGCCCCAGCGCGCACGCGCCAGGGTGCGCTGGCCTTCGCTCAAGCGCTGAATCAGCACCGAATCATTCGGGGAGATGTTCCACTGCGCCTGCTGGTCGGCCGGGAATCCCGGCAAGGCAGCAAACGTAGGGTTCCAGCGAAACAGGGCATAACGTCCACACATGGGGCAACACGACTCTTGGGTAAACCGACCGACAGCCTAACAGACCAATACGTCGGGAAAGCTGTCGGGTTCATCGCCGGGCAGCGGTTGCGCGCCGATGTAGGCCGTAATCAGCTCACGGGCGTAAACGGCCTGGTCGTTGTCTACCTCCAGGCCCAGCAGGCCGAAAATCGGCAATTCGCCGGTACCACCGAGTAAATGGCGCCCCACCAGGTGCGCCTCGATGCCCTCGCTGGCGAGCATTTGTTGCAGCAACTCGCCTTCCATCAGGTTTTCCGGTTCATAGATTCGCTGCATGGGCGCACCTGTTACTCGTTTTCGCTGCGGACCGTGAGCATCCATTCGTCACCGTGTACCTGCAGATCAAAGATTATCGGCCGGCAACACACCGGGCAGTCTTCAATGTATGACTGATCGCCGCCGGAAAGGTCCAGCACGGCCTCAGCCGGCTCACCACAATAAGGACAATCGTACGACTCGGTTTCCAGCATCGCGGTCTCCCAGGTGACTTGTGCGTATAATCGCCGGTCTATTTACAGGGCTATTCACGGCAGAGCCAATATTGCGGCCGCACCCTGATACTTCCTTTACTTACACTAGCCGTTTCTAACAAGAGAGCATGATGGGCGAATTCGATACCATCCGACCTTACAACGACAGCGAAGTCCCGGCAGTGCTGGCGCGTCTGTTCAGTGACAAGGCCTTTCTGGACATCCTGACCCACTTCCGCTTCCCGCGCTTTGCCGGCGCCCTGGGCTGGCTGCTCAAGCCGATGATCGCCCGCAAGCTGCGCCGCGAGTTCGCCGGTGTCACCACCGTGGCCACGCTGCAGGACAAAGTCGAATATTACGTCGACCACACCATTGACCGCGCAACCGACGGCGTGACGTACACCGGCGTCGAACAGCTTAAGTCGGGCACCGCCTACCTGTTTCTGGCCAACCACCGCGACATCGTGATGGACCCCGCCTTCGTCAACTACGCCGTGTACCACGCCGGCCTGCCGACGCCGCGCATTGCCATTGGCGACAACCTGCTGCAAAAGCCGTTTGTCAGCGACCTGATGCGCCTGAACAAGAGCTTCATCGTGCACCGCTCGATCACCGGGCGAAAGGAAAAGATGGCGGCGTACAACCTGCTGTCGGCCTACATCAACCATTCGATCCGCAACGACTGTCAGTCGATCTGGATCGCCCAGGCCGAAGGCCGCGCCAAGGATGGCGATGATCGCACCGAATCGGCGATCCTCAAGATGTTTCACGTCAGCCGCAAGGATGAGCCGTTTGCCGAGGTGATCCAGTCGCTGAACCTGACGCCGGTGTCGATCAGCTACGAATACGACCCCTGCGACACGGCCAAGGCCCGTGAACTGTATATCCGCGCCACCACCGGCACCTACAGCAAGGCGCCGGGCGAGGATGATGTGAGCATCGCTCTGGGCATCACCGGCTACAAGGGCCGTGTGCATGTGAACTTTGCGCCGCCGATCACCGAGCGTTTCGAGGACACCAAGCTGCTGGCGGTGGAAATGGACCGGCAGATTCTCGGCGGCTATCGCCTGTTCCCGGTGCATTACCTGGCGTACGCGCAGTGGAGCGACGCCGACCCGCAATTGCAGGTGCCGACGGCGGCCGAGGTGTTCCCGGCCGATGAGCTGGCCAAGGCGCAAGCGGAGTGGGAGCGGCGCTTGAGTGAGTGCCCGGCCGAGCATCGCCCGTACCTGGTGGTGCAGTACGCGACGCCGGTGAGGAATCAATATCGGGTTAAAGCCGGGATTCCACTGTAGACACCGAAGCAAAATGTGGGAGCGGGCTTGCTCGCGAAAGCGGTGGTTCAGTCAAGGATGTATCGACTCAGACCCTGCATTCGCGGGCAAGCCCGCTCCCACATTTGTTTTGTGGTGTTTTTTAGAGGTGAGTACTGAGCCAGGACGTGGCCAGCGCCAGCCCAAGGCAGGCAAACCCGACGCGGTAAGCCAGACGATGCGCCCGTTCGGTGCGCACATCCAGAAACAACATCGGCTGGTCAATCGCGCGATCTTCGCTTTGCGCGGTCAGATCGGCCAGTGCGCGCTGCTCGCGCAAACGGGTAATGAACAGCAGCGCTGCGCCCGGGCAGGCCACCAGTAGAGCCACAACATTGATCAGCAGTGCAGGCAGCGCCATCGCAAACCTCAGTCGTACAGTATGCTGGTATCAATTCAGATACAAACCTGAGTGATATCGGCCTCCTGCCGCTGAAACGTTCCGTCCCCCAAGTACGATTAATGTATCCATTAATTTACAGCGTCACCTGAACGTCACCTTAACAAGCCACTCTGTTGCCCTTCGAACACCCGGGAGCTTGTCATGCTGCATGCGCAAAACCAGGATCGGCTGTATTTGATCGCCCCAAACGATGAGCAAGAGGCGCTGGTTGGCGCACTGGCCTTCAATGTCCAGGATCGCCACTGGCTGGTGTATTGCGCGCTGGGCGGGCACCAGCACGCCGACCTGCCGGAGCTGGACCTGCTTACCGGTGTGAGTGTGCTGGACTTTTATGTCGAAACCGCGGCATGAAAGCGACAGGCGTAAAAAAACCGGGCTCATCGCTGAGCCCGGTTTTTTTATGCAGGGTTACTGCGCGCTGAGCAGTTGGCCGATGCTTGGGTCTTTGAACAGGCGAGTCAGGGCGTCGCTGAGGACGTCGCTGACCAGCTTGGTGTTGGTCTCCTGGTTGGGCGACATGCCGAAACGCTGATTCAGCGATGCGCCGTAGCGGCCACTGTAGCGACGGGTGCCAGCACTGACGTCGGACTTGAACGTCGCGCCAATGGAAGCTTCAGTCACGTACAAGCCTTCTTTGGGCGACTGGTATTTCAGTTCGGCCAGGGTGATGGTCAGCTGAGGCGCGCCCGGCGAGTTGGCGGGTGTGAAGCCCAACAGGCGCACGGCGGCTTCGGCCTGGGCCTGCAGCTTGGGCAGCACGTCTTGACCGGTGACCGAAATAAGCGCGGTCTCAGGGTACAGCCCGCCACGCGAACCCAGCGTCGGCGACGGACGACCGTCCACTACACGCACCGATACCGGCTGACCGTGACCGACAGGCGCCAGCTGCGCGGTGACTTTAGGTTGCGGGCTGAGTTGTTGCGGGCTGTTGGCGCAGCCAACCAGGGTCAAACTGGTCACAGTGATCAAACCGAACAACAGGCGTTGCAACATACTCATTTCTCCAGGACTAGATGCAAACAGGGCGCCAGTATAACGGTGCATGCGCGCCACTCACCAGCCATCCTGAACGGCAGCTGAAGGCATGCTCAAATTACAATTTCGCATAAATCCGTCATTCCAATGTCATGCCACACTGGCAACCTTCAAGCATGTAACGCAACAGGTACAAAGCCATGCGCCTTCTCAAGTCATTGTTCATGCAACACGCCCGTCATCGCCACTATGCGCTGCTTGATGCGCACGGCCATTGCCTGGCGTTCAAGCAGTGCAGCCTGCCGCCTGTCGGCGAAGGTTGGGTGGAAGTGTCGGAGACTCATCTGGGCTGGATGCACCGCCCGCTGCCGGCAAGCGCGCGGGTCAGCCCGAAGGTTACGCACGCACAACCGCGGCATGCGTTGGCCTCCTGACCAAGACACGAATAAAAGTCATAAAACACGCCCATTTCCCCGGCGTTCTTCGCTACAATCTCCCCCCGATTATAAGGACGTCTCCTGATCGGGCCTCGCAGCATCGTTAATGCCTCGGTATTAACCCAACAATCGCCCACAGAGAGCCGCCCACACAGATCGAGTGAAGCTGGCGCGCTTGCTGTTTCTTTGCAACCCACCCGCCTTACCGAATCTGCCAGAGCTGCCATTGCGCTCGGCCACTTGAGTTGTTTGCCCGTTTGCCGCGTGTCGGCAGAGGTTTGCGGGCCAGGTGCCAGGCTGGGGCAGCCCTTTTTTGAGGTTCACGTCTTCAAAAGAGCGTGAAAAAACGGGTTTTCACAACTTCACAAGAGTGTGGCGAGCAAATGAATAGTTTGGCGTTTGTACAAGCACCATCAGCGTCTGGAACAGCCCAACCACACAGGACCGAGCACTCCTCAAACACCGGAGCTTGAGCCTGTCCGCTACGGATTGGTTGCACAAATCGCACGCTTTGACCATAAGTCGAATTGCCACAGGCGCCTATGAATGCGTTCATAGGCAGATTAGCCCGGCAGGAAGCGTGTGCTGAAGTTGCAAAGAATTGCGAATCGGACATGGCGATCCTGGCCATGGGTAACCTGGGGCAACACGTGAACCGCCCCGTCACTCCTGGCAGCCATGCCGTCAATTTGGTGCTGCAGATTTTGGAGACGCGTTAAATGGCGCATAACGAAGCAGTCGACGTAGTACTGGTAGGGGCCGGCATCATGAGTGCCACCCTGGCCGTACTGCTCAAAGAGCTCGACCCCGGCCTCAAGCTGGAAGTCGTTGAGCTGATGGATTCGGGTGCCGCGGAAAGTTCCAACCCGTGGAACAACGCCGGTACCGGTCACGCCGGGCTGTGTGAGCTGAACTACACGCCGCAGGCCGCTGATGGCTCCATCGACATCAAGAAAGCCGTGCACATCAACACCCAGTTCGAGGTGTCGAAGCAGTTCTGGGCGTACCTGACCAAAAAAGGCACCTTTGGCTCGTCCAAATCCTTCATCAGCCCGGTGCCGCACCTGAGCTTCGTGCAGGGCGACAAAGGCGTGTCCTTCCTCAAGAAGCGCTTTGAAACCCTCAGCCAGCACCACGCGTTCTCGGACATGCACTACACCGAAGACCGCAGCGAGATGGCCGAGTGGATGCCGCTGATGATGCCGGGCCGCCCGCTCGACGAAAAAATCGCTGCCACCCGCGTGATGAATGGCACCGACGTCAACTTCGGCGCCCTGACCAATCAATTGCTGTCGCACCTGACCAGCGCACCGGATGCGCAGGTCAAGTACTGCAAGCGCGTCACTGGCCTCAAGCGCAACGGCGCGGGCTGGACCGTGAGCATCAAGGACGTCAACAGCGGCAACAGCCGCGAAGTCGACGCCAAGTTTGTGTTCCTCGGCGCCGGTGGCGCGGCCCTGCCGCTGCTGCAAGCCTCGGGCATCGAAGAAAGCAAAGGCTTCGGCGGCTTCCCGGTCAGCGGCCAGTGGCTGCGTTGCGACAACCCGGAGGTGGTCAAGCACCACCAGGCCAAGGTCTACAGCCAGGCCGCGGTAGGTTCGCCGCCGATGTCCGTGCCGCACCTGGACACCCGTGTGGTCGATGGCAAGAAATCCCTGCTGTTCGGGCCATACGCCGGCTTTACCACCAAGTTCCTCAAGCACGGCTCGTTCCTGGACCTGCCAATGTCGATTCGCGCCGGCAACATCGGCCCGATGCTGGCCGTGGCTCGCGACAACATGGACCTGACCAAGTACCTGGTCAGCGAAGTGCGCCAATCCATGGAGCAACGCCTGGAATCCCTGCGCCGCTTCTACCCTGAGGCGAAAGCCGAAGACTGGCGCCTGGAAGTCGCCGGCCAGCGGGTGCAGATCATCAAGAAAGACCCGAAAAAAGGCGGCGTGCTGCAATTTGGCACCGAGCTGGTTGCGGCCAAAGACGGCTCGTTGGCCGCCCTGCTGGGCGCGTCTCCAGGTGCTTCGGTGACCGTGTCGATCATGCTGGAACTGATCGAGCGCTGCTTCCCGCAAAAGGCTGCGGGCGAGTGGGCGGCCAAACTGCACGAGATCTTCCCGGCGCGCGAAAAAGTCCTGGAGACCGATGCCGAGCTGTATCGCAAGATCAATACGCAGAACAACATCAGCCTGGAACTGGTTGAGCAAAGCAACGAAGCCGAAAGCTACGCATAAGGCGTTGACGCAATAAAAAACGCCCCGCTCTCGGCATGAGAACGGGGCGTTTTTTTAGGTCTCGGGCACTCAGCTGCGAGCGGCGTTGATCAGCTCGATGTACTCATCGGCGTTGCGCTGATCCTTGATCAGGTCAACGAAGGTCTGGCCATGCTCGTCCTTGCCATCCAGATCCAGGCCCGCTTCCTTGAAAAAGCCCAGGAACCGCGCGAAGTCGTCGATACGCAAGCCACGGTAGGCTTTGATCAGTTTGTGCAGGGACGGTGAAGTCGCGTCAACCGGCTCGAAGTCCAGGAACAACTTGATCTGGTCGTCGCCAATCTCGTCACCAATCACCTGTTTCTTATCTTTACGCATTACCGACTCCAGCCTGCAGACATTTACACGGGAAACGCAGTTTACCTGCGGCACACACGCTTCGGAAGCGACCAAGAACCTATGTGGGAGCTGGCTTGCCTGCGATGGCGGTGCATCAGTGACAGTTGGGCCCACTGACCCGCCACCATCGCAGCATAAAAGGCCGCCACATCCCGTGTGGTGAGCGGGCTTGCCCCGCTCACCACAAAAGCTCGCCTTCTACAGATGTTGTGTTCGCCAGCAGTTGTGTAGATACCTGCGGTCTCACTATTTAGCGCGAACGGCGCCGGTGTGCAGGTCCGCCCAAATGTGCCCGTTGGCATAGCTGAGGAACTGCACATACACCGTGTCGTTGCGCAGCAGGTCAACGATCACGCGGTACTGGGCCACCGGGTAAGACAAGGTCAGGGTCTTACTGCTCTCATCGAACATCGGCTTTTTCAGGCTTTTGCTTTCGGCATCAAAATTGAGCACCACCTGGGCGATGGTCGCGCCTTTGTTCAAGGGTTTGCCCTTGAGGCGAATCATCAGCGGCGACGTCACCGGAATCGGCTGCTGGGTCGATTGACGCTGATTGCCGACCACCACCGCATACTCGGTAATTTGCAGCAGCTGCTGCTGGTCGAGCGTGGCGGCGCGCAAGGTGAGGTCGTCGGGCGGCAGGAACTGGCTGTGCATCGGCGCAGGCGCCGCAGCCAGCGGCAAGCTGAGAGTCAACGCCAAGGCGGCGCAGGTGCGTTTCAACAGGCTCATGGGCCGCTCCGAGAGAGATGGCCGAGCACTGTAGCTCAATCGAACTGGGCGAGCATCCAGCGTCGATACTCGGCAACGCCGGCATCGCCTTCGTGCGGCGCCCAGTCAGCCAACTCGCCCTCGCCTACGGGTCGATACGGCCCGGCCTTGCATTCAAACAACACGCTGTCGGGCTCCAGCACCACCAAGCCGTGAAATACACCGGGCGGCAGGTCCACACCGGCACACTCGCCGCCCGCCTGCAGGACGCGCTTGGCGATCACCTCACCGGTTTCGCTGAAAACCAGCAGGCCCATGGTGCCCTTGAGCACCATCAGGGTCTCTGCCTTGTCCGCACTCAGGTGCCGATGCGGCGGCACATAGGTATCGGGTTGCATGCCAACGGCCAGGCGATGGCAAGGCTCTTCCATCTGATGAAAGTTATGATGGTGCCGGCCACGGGGGCTGGCAGCCGCTTTCTCGGCCAGTTCGGTGAACAGTGTTTGATCAAGAAAGCGGACCATGGCTTACATCCCTTTGACGGCGAAGATCCCATTGGCATTACGCCAGTAGCCTTTGTAGTCCATGCCGTAACCGAAAATGTAGCGGTCGATGCATGGCAGACCGACGTAATCGGCTTTCAGGTCCGGGCGTGCCTTGCGGTCATGGTCTTTGTCGATCAGCACGGCGGTGTGCACTTTGCGCGCGCCGGCGTGTTTGCAGAAGTCGATGATCGCGCCCAGGGTGTGCCCTTCATCAAGGATGTCGTCGATGATCAGCACGTCGCGGTCGATGAACGAGACTTCCGGCTTGGCTTTCCAGAACAGGTCGCCGCCGCTGGTTTCGTTGCGATAACGGGTGGCGTGCAGGTAGGAGGCTTCCAGCGGGAATTGCAGGTGAGTCAGCAATTTGCCGGCGAAGATCAGGCCACCGTTCATCACGCAGAAGACCACCGGGTTGGTGTCAGCCATTTCGCGGGTGATGTGCGCGCCGACCTTGGCGATCGCCTCTTCGACTTGCGCTTCGGTGTACAGGCAGTCAGCCTCGCGCATGATTTGACGGATATGCTCGAGATCAGCGGACATGGCGCTCTCCAAGGGGGTGCTGTGGCAAGAAAAGCGGGCAAAGGTACGCATGTGAGGCGCAACGTTCAAGCCTTAATGGACTAACGTACTAGATGTCTATAGGACAACACCCTCGGATAGATTAATCTAGGCCGGTTTTTTTGCCCGCCGCCGGAGCTTTTCCCATGCCCACTCGCGAGATCCGCCACCCGCTGATCAGACACAAACTCGGCCTTATGCGCCGTGCCGACATTAGCACGAAGAACTTCCGTGAGCTCGCTCAGGAAGTAGGAGCGCTGCTCACTTACGAAGCAACCAAAGATTTGCCCCTGGAAACCTACGAGATTCCTGGTTGGGCCGGCCCCGTCCAGGTCGAGAAAATCGCCGGTAAGAAAATCACCGTGGTGCCAATCCTGCGCGCCGGTATCGGCATGCTTGAAGGCGTCCTCAGCCTGATCCCGGGCGCCAAAGTCAGCGCCGTTGGCGTGGCCCGCAATGAGGAAACCTTGCAGGCCCACACCTACCTGGAAAAACTCGTTCCGGAAATCAACGAGCGCCTGGCGATGATCATCGACCCGATGCTCGCCACCGGCAGTTCCATGGTCGCCACCATCGACCTGCTGAAAAAAGCTGGCTGCAAAGACATCCGCGCCATGGTGCTGGTGGCTGCGCCCGAAGGCATTGCTGCCGTCGAGAAGGCCCACCCGGACGTGCAGATCTACACCGCGTCCATCGATGAGCGCCTGAACGAACACGGCTACATCATCCCAGGCCTGGGCGATGCCGGTGACAAGATCTTCGGCACCAAGCAGAAGGACGCGTGAGCATGCAGGATGATTTCAACGACCCGCTTTGGCGCCAGATCCTGTCTGGCGCACAGATGCTCTTCGTAGCATTTGGCGCGTTGGTGTTGATGCCGCTGATCACAGGTCTTGATCCAAACGTCGCACTGTTTACCGCTGGCCTGGGCACGTTGCTGTTCCAGGTGGTGACAGGGCGGCAGGTGCCGGTATTCCTGGCATCGAGTTTTGCGTTTATCACCCCGATCATTCTCGCCAAGGGCCAGTTCGGCCTCGCGGCGACCATGGGTGGGGTGATGGCGGCCGGTTTCGTTTATACCTTCCTCGGCCTGGCTGTGAAGGTCAAAGGCACCGGTTTTATCGACCGGCTGCTGCCGCCCGTGGTCATCGGCCCGGTGATCATTTCCATCGGCCTGGCCATGGCCCCGATTGCCGCCAACATGGCGATGGGCAAAGCCGGGGATGGCAGCGAGCTGATCCATTACCAGACGGCGATGCTGATCTCGATGCCAGCGCTGCTGACCACGTTGATCGTGGCGGTGTTCGGCAAAGGCATATTCCGCCTGGTGCCGATCATTTCCGGAGTGCTGGTGGGCTTTGCCATGTCGTTCTACTTTGGTGTGGTCGACACGGCGAAGATCGCCGCTGCACCCTGGTTCGCCCTGCCCCACTTCACCGCGCCGGAGTTCAACTGGCAGGCGATTCTGTTCATCGTCCCGGTGGCCCTGGCCCCGGCGATCGAGCATATCGGCGGTGTGATTGCGGTGGGCAGCGTGACCGGTCGCGACTACCTGAAGAAACCTGGCCTGCATCGCACGCTGTTGGGTGACGGCATTGCCACCACGGCCGCCGGCCTGTTTGGCGGCCCGCCGAACACCACCTACGCCGAAGTGACCGGCGCGGTGATGCTGACCAAGAACTACAACCCGAAAATCATGACCTGGGCGGCGGTATTTGCCATCAGCCTGGCGTTTATCGGTAAGTTCGGCGCACTGCTGCAGAGCATCCCGGTGCCGGTGATGGGCGGCATTCTGTGCCTGCTGTTCGGCTCGATTGCGGCGGTGGGCATGAACACGCTGATCCGCCACAAGATCGACCTCGGCGAGGCGCGCAATCTGGTGATTGTGTCGGTGACCCTGGTGTTCGGGATTGGCGGTGTGCTGGTCGGCACCGGCACCGGTCCGGATGATTTCGGCCTCAAGGGCATTGCCCTGTGCGCGGTGGTAGCGATTGGTTTGAACCTGCTGCTGCCGGGCAATGATGGCTGGAAGAACAAGAAGCCGGATGAGCCGTTGCTCTAACTGACCCAACGCAAAGCCGTGTGGGAGCTGGCTTGCCTGCGATGGCGGTGTATCAAACGACGGATATGTCGACTGTTACACCGCTATCGCAGGCAAGCCAGCTCCCACATTTTTTATCTTCAGTGTGGCTTAGAGCTCGCCGAGGCCATCAATCAGCGCCTGGTTCTGCTCCGGCGTACCGATGCTGATCCGCAGGAACTGGGCAATCCGCTCCTGTTTGAAGTGCCGCACAATCACCCCTTGCTCACGCAACTTGGCTGCCAGGCCGGCAGCGTCGTGCCGTGGGTGACGAGCAAAGATGAAGTTGGCCGCCGATGGCAACACTTCAAAGCCCTTGGCTTGCAACTGCGCGACCACCTTGTCGCGGCTGTCGATCACCTGTTTGCAGGTTTTCTCGAAATATTCACGGTCGTCGAACGCCGCCGCCGCGCCGACAATCGCCAGGCGATCCAGCGGGTAGGAGTTGAAGCTGTTCTTGACCCGCTCCAGCGCCTCGATCAGGTCCGGGTGGCCCACGGCCAGGCCCACACGCAAACCGGCCAATGAGCGCGACTTGGACAGGGTCTGAGTCACCAGCAGGTTCGGGTAACGGTCCACCAGGCTGATAGCGGTTTCGCCGCCAAAGTCGATATAGGCTTCATCGACGACCACTACCGAATCCGGGCTGGCCTTGACGATTTGCTCCACCGCGTCCAGCGCCAGCACGCAGCCGGTAGGCGCGTTCGGGTTGGGGAAGATGATCCCGCCGTTGGGCTTGGCGTAGTCGGCCACACAAATCTGGAACTGCTCGTCCAGCGGCACCGGGTCGGACTTGATGCCATACAGGCCGCAGTAAACCGGATAGAAGCTGTAGCTGATGTCCGGAAACAGCAGCGGCAAATCGTGCTGGAACAGGCCGTGGAAGATATGCGCCAGGACTTCATCGGAACCGTTGCCGAGAAAGACCTTGCCGGCGTCGATTCCGTAATACCTGGCCACCGCCTGCTTGAGCAGGTCGCTGTTGGGGTCCGGGTACAGGCGCAAGTTGTCGTTCAACTCGGCCTGCATCGCGGCGAGCGCCTTAGGCGATGGGCCGTAGGGGTTCTCGTTGGTGTTGAGCTTGACCAGCTTGGTCAGCTTGGGTTGCTCGCCGGGCACGTACGGCACCAGGTTCTTGACGAAGGGGCTCCAGAATTTGCTCATGTCTCAGTTCCCCTTCTTGTCTTCAAGGATGCGATATTCGGCGCTGCGAGCGTGCGCGCTCAGCGATTCACCGCGGGCCAGTACCGAGGCGGTCTTGCCCAGCTCGGAAGCGCCTTGTGGCGAGCAGAAGATGATCGAGGAGCGCTTCTGGAAGTCATACACGCCGAGCGGCGACGAGAAACGCGCGGTGCCGGAGGTCGGCAGCACGTGGTTCGGGCCGGCGCAGTAGTCGCCCAGGGCTTCACTGGTGTGGCGGCCCATGAAGATCGCGCCAGCGTGGCGAATCGACGGCAGCCAGGCTTGTGGGTCGGCCACGGACAACTCCAGGTGCTCCGGCGCGATGCGGTTGGCCACCTCAATGGCCTGCGCCATGTCGCGTACCAGGATCAGCGCGCCACGGCCATTGATCGACTTCTCGATGATCTCGGCGCGTTCCATGGTCGGCAGCAGCTTGTCGATGCTGGCGGCGACCTTGTCGAGGAACTCGGCATCGGGGCTGACCAGAATCGCCTGGGCGTCCTCGTCATGCTCGGCCTGGGAGAACAGGTCCATGGCGATCCAGTCCGGGTCGGTCTGGCCGTCACACACCACCAGGATTTCCGAAGGGCCGGCAATCATGTCGATACCGACCTGGCCGAACACGTGCCGCTTGGCGGTGGCGACATAGATGTTGCCTGGGCCGACCACTTTGTCGACCTTCGGCACGCTTTCGGTGCCATAGGCCAGCGCCGCGACAGCTTGAGCGCCGCCGATGGTGAACACGCGGTCAACCCCGGCGATGCACGCGGCAGCCAGCACCAGCTCGTTGATTTCGCCACGCGGCGTCGGCACGACCATGACCACTTCGGTCACGCCCGCCACTTTGGCCGGGATAGCGTTCATCAACACCGACGACGGATACGAGGCTTTACCGCCCGGCACGTACAACCCAGCGCGGTCCAGCGGCGTGACCTTCTGGCCCAGCACGGTGCCGTCGGCCTCGGTGTAGCTCCAGGAATCCTGTTTTTGTTTTTCGTGGTAGCTGCGTACGCGTGCCGCTGCGACTTCCAGGGCTTCACGCTGCGGCGCGGTGATGCGCGTCAGCGCCAGCTCAAGGCGTTCGCGCGGCAGGATCAGATCGGACATCGACGCGACGTCGAGGCCGTCGAACTGGCGGGTGAAGTCCACCAGCGCCGCATCACCGCGCTCGCGCACGGCCTTGATGATGTCGAGCACCCGCTGGTTGACCGAGTCGTCGGACACGCTTTCCCAGCTCAGCAGATGATCCAGATGATGGGCGAAATCCGGGTCGGCAGCGTTGAGTCGGGCAATTGCAGTGGACGTGGTCATAGCGAGGGCCTCAATAGAATTGGCAAAAACTCAGGCGCCCTAAACTAGCAGTCGTTTCCGCTTGGGCACCTGAGAATTCTGGCTATGAGGCGGATAGACGGGCGCGACCTACGGCCGCGCAGGTGAGTCAACCGCGGTGTCGAGACTCCACTGCCTTGCGCAGGGTGTCGATCAACGCCTGGATTCGGGCGTGTTGCATTTTCATCGAAGCTTTGTTGACGATCAGTCGCGAGCTGATGTCGGCAATAAAATCCTGAGGCTCAAGACCGTTGGCACGCAGCGTGTTGCCGGTGTCGACCACGTCGATGATCTTGTCGGCCAGGCCGATCAGCGGTGCCAGCTCCATCGAGCCGTAAAGCTTGATGATGTCGACCTGGCGACCTTGCTCGGCATAGTAACGCTTGGCAACGTTGACGAACTTGGTCGCCACGCGCAGGCGGCCTTTGGGCTCGACGTCACCGACACGGCCGGCGGTCATCAGCTTGCACAGGGCGATACGCAGATCCAGCGGCTCGTACAGGCCCTGGCCGCCGTATTCCATCAACACGTCTTTACCCGCGACACCGAGGTCGGCTGCGCCATGTTCAACGTAAGTCGGCACGTCAGTGGCACGCACGATCAGCAGGCGAACGTCGTCCTGGGTCGTGGGGATGATCAGCTTGCGGCTCTTGTCCGGATTCTCGGTCGGCACGATGCCCGCTTCAGCCAGAAGCGGCAAAGTGTCGTCAAGGATGCGGCCCTTGGACAGTGCGATGGTCAACATGGGAAACGTCAGTCCTTCATCAGGCTATTGCTGTCCGGTCGCAAACGGCGCCAGACACAGATCGAGGCCATTACAGCCTCGATTTGAAACAAGTTCAGCAGGGACACGCTCAGTTAACAGCAAAACACCATCCCGTGGCGAGCGGGCTTGTCCAGCGCTGGACTGCATAGCGTCCCGTTTTGGGGGTCGCTACGCGGGCGGTACGACGACTCGACAAGCCCGCCCGCCACAGTGACGGTGTTTACAGCTACTGGACCTAGCCCGGTACGCGGCGGATCTTGGCGCCGAGCATCTGCAGTTTTTCTTCGATGCACTCGTAACCACGGTCTATGTGGTAGATGCGGTCGATCAAAGTGTCGCCGTCAGCGCACAGCGCCGAGATGACCAGGCTGGCCGACGCACGCAGGTCGGTGGCCATCACTGGCGCGCCCTTGAGCTTGTCGATACCGGTGACGATGGCAGTGTTGCCTTCGACCTGGATCTTGGCGCCCATGCGGTGCAGTTCATACACGTGCATGAAGCGGTTTTCGAAGATGGTTTCGATCACGGCACCGGTGCCTTCGGCAATCGCGTTCAAGGAAATGAACTGCGCTTGCATGTCGGTCGGGAACGCCGGGTAAGGAGCGGTCCGCACGTTGACGGCTTTAGGCCGCTTGCCGTGCATGTTCAGCTCGATCCAGTCGGCACCGGTGGTGATTTCAGCACCGGCTTCCTTGAGTTTTTCCAGGACGGCTTCAAGGATGGTCGGATCGGTATCCTTGACCTTGACGCGGCCACCCGTAACGGCAGCAGCCACCAGGTAGGTGCCGGTCTCGATACGGTCCGGCATCACTTTATAAGTGGCCGAGTGCAGACGCTTAACACCGTCGATGGTGATGGTGTCAGTGCCGGCGCCGGTGATGTTGGCACCCATGGCGATCAGGAAGTTGGCCAGGTCGACGACTTCCGGCTCGCGCGCGGCGTTTTGCAGGACGCTGCGGCCGTTGGCCAGAGCGGCGGCCATCATGATGTTCTCGGTACCGGTCACGCTGACGGTATCAAAGAAGAAGTTGGCACCACGCAGGCCGCCTTCCGGCGCCTTGGCCTTGATGTAGCCGCCTTCGACGTCGATGGTTGCGCCCATGGCTTCAAGGCCACGGATGTGCAAATCGACCGGACGCGAGCCAATGGCGCAACCGCCAGGCAGTGCCACTTCGGCCTCACCGAAACGGGCAACCATCGGGCCCAGCACCAGGATCGACGCGCGCATGGTTTTCACCAGCTCGTACGGAGCGATCAGGGTCTTGATGGTGCGCGGGTCGATTTCGACGGACAGTTTTTCGTCGATCACAGGCTCAATGCCCATGCGACCGAACAGTTCGATCATGGTGGTGATGTCGTGCAAGTGCGGCAGGTTGGCCACAGTTACCGGGCCATCGCACAGCAGGGTCGCTGCCAGAATCGGCAAGGCGGAGTTTTTCGCACCGGAAATGCGGATCTCGCCATCAAGGCGGGCACCGCCGGTAATAATCAATTTATCCATAAGAATCTCGACGCCTTGGGGGCTCAGGTGCGCTCGGCCCAGGCCGCGCGGCTGAAAAATTTCATAGTGACCGCGTGGATGCTGCCATCGGTGATCCACGGGTTTAAATGGGCATAGATCTGCTGTTGACGCTTGACCGGGCTCAATGCCGCCAGTTCATCGCTAATCACGTTCAGCTGGAAATTGCAGCCTTCGCCTTCAACTTCTACGTTCGTTTCGGGCAGCTTTCCTTCAAGGAAGCTTTTAACTTCTAGGGCCTGCATGCTCAACCTCTATCGGCGCCCAGTGCGCACGGGTCGCACATCATACAAAAAAGCCCCGCGCCTGCGAACCCCGCATAGCAGGACTCTGACGGGGGGCTTCCTTGATATTGGCTATTAAGGATGCGCCAGAAGCTCGGTCAGACCGGAAACCTCAGCAATTTCGCGCATATCCTCAGGCAACGCACGGATGCTGACCGGTTTTTTGACCGCCTCGGCATCCCGCATGAAGCACAGCAACAATGACAAACCGACGCTGCTGGACTTGGTCACTGCCGAGCAATCCAGCACCAGCGCAGGCGCGTTGCTGCTGTTGATCAGCGCCTGGCCCTGCTTACGCAGGTCAGGCCCGGAGCGGTAATCAAGCACGCCGCTCAGGAATAATTCGCCGGCGTCACCAAGCCGAACAGCCGACTCGGTCATTGCGCAGGCTTCCCGGCAGCTTGTTTGTCGGTTTCTTCCTTGGCCTTGGCGACTTCACCGGCCCAACCATTGATGGTTTTGTCCAGGTCGTTGCCATTGCGCTGCATGGCGTCAGCGAACTGATCGCGGAACAGCTTGCCAATGTTGATGCCGTTAATGATCACGTTGCGCAGCTTCCACTCGCCTTTGACCTTCTCCAGCGTGTACTGCACAGGGTAGACGGCGCCGTTGGTGCCCTTGACGGTCATGTTGACGCTGGTGCGATCACCTGACTCATCCCCGGCCGGAGCAACGGTGATCCCCTGGTTGTTGTATTCCAGCAGGGCATTACCGTAGAACTGGAACAGGCCCTTTTTGAAGTTTTCCTGGAAGGTCTGCATCTGCGCAGGCGTTGCCTTGCGCGAATACTTGACCGTCATGATGCTGCGGGAAATGCCTTCGGCATCAACCACTGGCCCAACAATGGTGTTGAGCGCATCGTAAAACTTGCTTGGGTCTTGCTTGTACTGCTCTTTGTTGGCGGTCAGGTCAGCCAACATTTTGTTGGTCGTGTCCTGCACCAGATCGTGCGCAGAACCCGCCGCGTTGGCCATCAGGGGCAGCGCTGCAAGCAGCACCAGCAGGCCACGTCGCAAGGTAGAGATCATGAACAGATTCCTCATTTGGCGTCTTTATTGACCGTATTGAGCAGGAATTTACCGATCAAGTCTTCAAGCACCAGCGACGACTGTGTGTCGTGGATTGTCGAACCATCCTTGAGCAGGGCTGTTTCCCCGCCCACGCTGACGCCGATGTACTTCTCGCCCAGCAGACCCGCAGTGAGAATAGATGCAGTGGAGTCAGTCGGCAGATTATCTACCTTCTTGTCTACCTGCATGGTCACTCGCCCGGTGAAGCTGTCGCGATCCAGATCGATTGCCGTGACCTTGCCGATGGTTACACCGGCCATGGTCACTTTAGCTCTGACAGTCAAACCGGCGATATTGTCGAAGTAAGCGTAAAGTTTATAAGTATCGGCGGTCGGGCTGGCCGAAAGGCCACTGACTCGCAGGGCCAGCAAGAGTAAAGCCAGGATGCCAGCCAGCAAGAAAAGGCCGACACCGATTTCCACAGTGCGGTTTTGCATCAGAAATCTCCAAACATCAAGGCGGTCAAAATGAAGTCAAGGCCCAGTACCGCCAGCGAGGCGTACACAACGGTCTTGGTGGTGGCGCGACTGATCCCTTCTGAAGTGGGCTCACAGTCATAGCCTTGGAATACGGCGATCCAGGTCACTACAAAGGCGAAAACGATGCTTTTGATGATGCCATTGAGCACGTCGCCGCTGAAGGTCACGCTGTTTTGCATGTTGCCCCAGTACGAGCCGTCATAGACGCCCAACCAGTCAACCGCCACCCACGAACCGCCCCAGATGCCCACCACGCTGAAAATCATCGCCAGCAGTGGCAGGGAAATGAAGCCGGCCCACAGGCGCGGGGCAACAATGTACTTGAGTGGGTCCACGCCGATCATTTCCAGGCTGGACAACTGCTCGGTGGACTTCATGTTGCCGATCTCGGCAGTCAGCGCAGAACCTGCGCGCCCGGCAAACAGCAAGGCGGTGACCACCGGGCCCAGCTCACGCAACAGCGTCAGGGCGACCATCTGCCCCACTGCCTGCTCCGAGCCGTAGCTGGAGAGGATATTGAACCCCTGCAACGCCAGCACCATGCCGATGAAAATCCCGGAAACCACGATGATGACCAGGGACATCACGCCTACTGAGTGCAGTTGCTTTAGCAGCAGGCCAAAGCCGCCACCGATGCCGCCGCGACCGAGCAACGCGTGAAACAGGAAAATCGTCGAACGCCCAAGCACTTCGACCATGTCGATGCCCGAGCGACCGAAAAGGCGAACCTTTTCGATGAGAGATGTCTTGCGCATCAGCGCTTCCCCAGAAGATCTGAGCGGTAGTCCGCTGCCGGAAAATGAAAAGGCACCGGGCCATCGGGATCGCCGGTCATGAATTGGCGAATGCGCGGGTTGTCAGCGTTCATCAGCTCTTCAGGCGTGCCCTGCCCCAGCACCTGGCCATCGCCTACCACATAGAGGTAGTCGGCGATGCTCGCGGTTTCAGCCAGGTCGTGGGACACCACGATACTGGTGATGCCGAGCGCATCGTTGAGCAGGCGGATAAGCCGCACCAGCACCCCCATGGCAATGGGGTCCTGACCGACGAAGGGCTCGTCATACATGAGGATCTGCGGATCGAGAGCAATGGCACGCGCCAACGCGACACGGCGCTTCATGCCGCCGGACAATTCGTCAGGCATCAGGTCGATGGCACCGCGAAGGCCCACGGCCTGCAGTTTCAGCAACACGATGTCACGAATCATTTCATCGGACAGCTGGGTATGCACCCGCAGCGGAAACGCCACGTTTTCGAAAACATCGAGGTCGGTGAACAAGGCACCGCTCTGGAACAGCACGCCCATATGCTTGCGGGCATCGAACAGATCGCTGCGCGACAGTGTCGGCAGGTTCTGGCCGTTGACCCACACTTCGCCGGCGCTAGGGCGCAATTGCATGCCCATCAGGCGCAACAGGGTGGTCTTGCCGCAACCGGAAGGCCCCATGATGCCCGTGACTTTACCGCGGGGAATGCGAATATCGACGTTATTGAAGATGCTGCGCGTCCCGCGCTTGAAGGTAAGGCCCTTCAGCTCGACCGCGTAGGCGTTATCGGCACTCATCTAATCTCCTTGGGATGCAGCCTTTCACTCAGACACCATGTTTGCGACATTCGTTTGCAATGGGTGCGCAATAGTTTGCAACAGGTGCGCATTCATTAGTCACATGGGTTGGGCGGACCGAACTGGCGGCGAACTATATCACTGGTGGTACAGAGCCCCCAAGGCCGGAACAGCGCTCGTTCAGATTCGGGACAGGCAAAAAACCTTGCTGGGCATGATTCTCGTGCACTAGCAGAATAAACCCTGACGAACTTGCGTGAGGGAATTGATCATTACCGCTATAATCGCCGACTTTTCGTCAGGCTATACGATTTCAGACATGAGCCAATCCAGCGACCTTATTCAATCCGCACAACGCACCATCCGCCTCGAGCTAGAAGCCGTAGAGGGCTTGCTGGCCCATATCGACGCGGATTTCGTACGTGCCTGCGAGATGATTCTGGCCAGCAAAGGCCGCGTTGTCGTGGTTGGCATGGGCAAGTCAGGCCACGTTGGCAACAAGATTGCCGCCACGCTGGCCAGCACCGGAACCACGGCTTTTTTCGTACACCCGGCCGAAGCCAGCCACGGCGACATGGGCATGATCACCAAGGATGACATCATCCTGGCCTTGTCGAACTCCGGCACCACCAACGAAATCGTGACCCTGCTGCCGCTGATCAAGCGCCTGGGCATCAAGATGGTCAGCATTACCGGCAACCCGGATTCGACGCTGGCCAAGGCCGCGGAAGTGAACTTGAATGTTCACGTAGCCCACGAAGCCTGCCCGCTGAATCTGGCGCCGACTTCCTCGACCACCGCCGCACTGGTCATGGGCGATGCCTTGGCCGTGGCGCTCTTGGAAGCTCGCGGTTTTACAGCTGAAGATTTTGCGTTTTCGCATCCAGGCGGCGCTCTCGGCCGTCGCCTGCTGCTGAAAGTGGAAAACGTCATGCATTCGGGGGATGAACTGCCCCACGTCCAGCGCGGCACCCTATTAAAGGACGCGCTGATGGAAATGACCCTCAAGCGCCTGGGCATGACTGTCATTCTGGAGTCCGACGGGCGTCTGGCCGGCGTTTTCACTGACGGTGACCTGCGCCGCACGCTGGACCGCAATCTCGACATTCAAACGGCTACGATCGATGAAGTCATGACCCCTCACGGCAAGACCGCACGCCCGGAAATGCTCGCGGCCGAAGCGTTGAAGATCATGGAAGACCACAAGATTCTTGCGCTGGTAGTTGTCGACGGCGACGATCACCCGGTTGGCGCACTGAACATGCACGACTTGCTGCGTGCGGGAGTGATGTAAATGACCAGCGACCTGCTGCAACGCGGTAAAAACATCAAACTGGCAATTTTCGACGTCGATGGTGTGCTGACCGACGGCCGCCTGTACTTCCTCGAAGATGGCAGTGAATTCAAGACGTTCAACACCCTCGATGGCCAAGGCATCAAAATGTTGATGGCCGCGGGCGTGCAAACTGCGATTATCAGCGGTCGAAAAACACCGGTTGTGGAACGCCGTGCACAAAACCTGGGTATTCCTCACCTGTATCAGGGCCGTGAGGATAAACTGGTGGTTCTGGACGAGCTTCTTGGCCAACTCAACCTAAGCTATGAGCAGGTCGCCTACTTGGGCGATGACCTGCCTGACCTCCCGGTTATCCGCCGCGTAGGCCTGGGTATGGCCGTCGCCAATGCGGCGACTTTTGTTCGCGAGCACGCCCATGGCATCACCACAGCCCGTGGCGGCGAAGGTGCCGCCCGCGAGTTCTGCGAATTGATCCTGCGTGCCCAGGGCAGCCTTGAAGCGGCACACGCCGCCTACTTATAGAGCGTTTTATGCTGAGCAAAAAGATTCGCAATTTCCTGCTGTTCGGGGTCATCGCCGCACTGTTTCTGGCGGTAGGCTACTGGAATATCAGCCCCGAACGCTTTCTCGACAAGCCTGTTGCGCAGGTTGACGGAGGCGCCATCGACTATTACGCAACCAACGCCTACAGCGTGCAGTTCCTGCCGGATGGCAAGGTTCAGTATGAAATGACCTCGGACAAAGTCGAGCATCTGAAGTCGTCGGAAGTCACGTTGCTGACCAACCCGGACATGAACCTGTACCGCGGCACTGAGTTCCCCTGGCATGTCACCAGCAAGCATGGCGAGGTCAACCCGGACGGCACTCAGGTAGAACTGATCGACTCGGTACGTGTTGCACGTACTGACGATAAGAACCGCGACACTATTATTACCAGCAGTCGCATGACCGTTTTCCCACAACAGCAATATGCGCAGACCGAGCAAGACGTTAGAATCGACGGCGCTGGCGGTGTATCGACTGGCAAGGGAATGAAAGCGTATTTGAAAGAAAGCAGGATACACCTGCTATCGAACGTAAGAGGACAGTATGAGGCTCGTTAAAACCCTCCCTATTTTGCTCGGTCTGGGCGCAGCACTGGGAAGCGTGAGCGCCTGGGCTCTGCCGAACGATAGCCAGCAACCGATCCACATTCAGGCTGACGATGCGCAGCTGGATGACAAGCAAGGCGTTGCAACCTATACCGGTGCCGTGATCATCACCCAAGGTTCGATGAAAATTACCGGCAACACGGTGACGCTCACGCGTACGCCTGCGGGTGACATCGACGTGGTGACTTCGGTGGGTAACCTGGCCTATTTCGAACAGAAGCAGGCTGCTGCAGACCCTGCTCCGATGAAGGGCTACGGCAAGACCATCCAGTATCACGCCCAGCAAAACCGTATCATCCTGATCGATCAGGCCAGGGTTGTGAGCAGCGATGGCAACACCACGGACGGTGAGAAAATCACCTATGACACCGTGAAGCAGATCGCTCAGGCGGGTCGCGCCACTGGCGCGAAGATCGGCACGCCGAAGCCGCGTATCGACATGGTTATCCAGCCCAAGCAGAAAGACGCTGCCGCTCAGCCTGCGCCTAAACCCGCTGCGAAGAAGGCGAACTAATGGCAACCCTCAAAGCCCAGCATCTGGCCAAGGCTTACAAAAGCCGTCAGGTCGTGCGCGACGTCAGCCTGTCGATCGACAGCGGCCAGATCGTCGGCCTGCTCGGCCCTAACGGTGCCGGCAAAACCACGTGTTTCTATATGATCGTCGGGCTGGTCCAGGCGGATCAGGGCCGTGTATTGATCGACGACCTCGACGTGAGCCACCAGCCGATGCACGGCCGCGCACGCGCAGGTATCGGCTATCTCCCACAGGAGGCGTCGATCTTTCGCAAACTGTCGGTGTCGGACAACATCATGGCGATCCTCGAGACCCGCAAGGAACTCGACCGTGACGGCCGCCGCAAGGAGCTGGAAAGCCTGCTTCAGGAATTCCACATCAACCACATTCGCGACAACCTCGGCATGAGCCTGTCCGGTGGTGAGCGCCGTCGCGTGGAAATCGCACGTGCACTGGCAACCGCACCGAAGTTCATCCTGCTGGACGAACCGTTTGCCGGCGTTGACCCGATCTCGGTCGGCGACATCAAACAGATCATCCACCACCTCAAAGCCAAGGGCATCGGCGTGTTGATCACTGACCACAACGTCCGTGAAACCCTCGATATCTGTGAAACGGCTTATATCGTCAACGATGGTCAGCTGATCGCCGAGGGCGATTCAGCCACAATCCTGGCTAACGAACTGGTCAAGGAAGTGTATCTGGGCCACGAGTTCCGCCTGTAAGCACCGTGGTGTCACGGCTGTTCGCCAAGGCGCGCGGGAGTCAATAAAAACCTCTTTTTTTTATTGTTACCGCGCTCTAGGCAAAGCCCCCGACATCAGGCATATAATTTGCTTATGTTTGGCGCTCACGCGCCCTGTCGTGGATGGCGCATTGCGCCGGCGAATAAGGTGTTAAGCCCCTGCCATGAAACCATCGCTAGTCCTGAGAATGGGCCAGCAGCTGACGATGACACCTCAGCTGCAACAGGCCATCCGCCTGCTCCAATTGTCGACCCTGGACCTGCAACAGGAAATCCAGGAGGCCCTGGAGTCCAATCCGATGCTCGAACGCCAGGAAGAAGGCGACGACTTCGATAATGCAGACCCGCTGGCCGACAACATCGAGCAAAAACCCAACTCCGACGTGCAGGAACCCTCCTACCAGGAAACCGCCCCAACGGTGGATAACCTTGAGGAAGGCGAATGGAACGAACGCATCCCCAACGACCTTCCCGTGGATACCGCGTGGGAAGACGTTTACCAGACCAGCGCCAGCAGCCTGCCCAGCAATGACGATGACGAATGGGATTTCACCACCCGCACGTCCGCTGGCGAAAGCCTGCAAAGCCATTTGTTGTGGCAACTTAACCTCGCGCCGATGTCCGACACCGATCGCCTGATCGCTGTCACTCTGATCGACTGCATCAATAACCAGGGCTACCTGGACGAAACCCTTGATGAAATCCTCGAGGCCTTCGACCCGGAGCTGGACATCGAGCTGGACGAAATCGAAGCCGTCCTTCACCGCATTCAACAGTTTGAGCCCGCCGGCATCGGTGCTCGCACCCTCAGCGAGTGCCTGCTGCTGCAATTGCGTCAACTGCCCGCCAAGACGCTTTGGCTCGCCGAGGCCCAGCGCCTGGTCACCGACTACATCGACCTGCTGGGCAGCCGCGACTACAGCCAACTGATGCGCCGCATGAAGCTCAAGGAAGACGACCTGCGCCAGGTCATCGAGCTGGTACAGAGCCTCAATCCGCGTCCCGGCTCGCAAATCGAGTCCAGCGAAGCCGAATACGTCGTTCCCGACGTGATCGTGCGCAAGGACAACGAGCGCTGGCTGGTGGAGCTTAACCAGGAATCGGTGCCACGTTTGCGCGTCAACCCGCAATACGCAGGCTTTGTGCGCCGCGCCGACACCAGTGCCGACAACACCTTCATGCGCAACCAGTTGCAGGAAGCGCGCTGGTTCATCAAGAGCCTGCAAAGCCGCAATGAAACCCTGATGAAAGTGGCCACCCAGATCGTCGAGCACCAGCGCGGCTTCCTGGAATATGGCGACGAGGCAATGAAACCGTTGGTGCTGCATGACATCGCCGAGGCGGTGGGCATGCACGAATCAACGATCTCCCGGGTGACCACGCAGAAGTTCATGCATACCCCACGGGGTATTTATGAGTTGAAATACTTTTTCTCCAGCCATGTCAGCACCTCCGAGGGCGGCGAATGCTCCTCCACGGCGATCCGCGCGATCATCAAAAAACTGGTTGCTGCGGAAAATCAGAAAAAGCCGTTGAGTGACAGCAAGATCGCTGGTTTACTGGAGGCACAAGGCATTCAGGTCGCCCGTCGAACCGTCGCCAAGTACCGCGAGTCCCTAGGGATCGCGCCTTCCAGCGAGCGTAAGCGTTTGATGTGACGGGCGGGCCATAGCGTTCCAGTGGCAGGCGTTTTGCCTGCCGCTTTATGCACTGGCAACGAAGGAGAAGCTGTATGCAAGTCAACATCAGTGGACACCAACTGGAAGTTACCAAGCCCCTGCGTGAGTACACCGAGAGCAAGCTGAACAAGCTTGCGGGGCATTTTGACAAGATCACCAACGTGCAGGTCATCATGGAGGTCGACAAGCTCAAGCAAAAAATCGAGGCCACCCTGCACGTACCGAATGCGAAGCTCGTCGCCAATGCGGAGCATGAAGACATGTACGCAGCGATTGACTCGCTCTACGACAAGCTGGACCGCCAACTCATAAAGCATAAGGAAAAGTATCTGCACCTGATGCAAGGTACAGGTCGTTAACTCTCCCCCATGATCCAACTTGAAACCATCCTGACCCCCGGCCGTTCACTCGTGAACGCGCCGGGCGGCAGCAAGAAGAAAGCCCTCGAACACATCGCCAACCTGATCAGCCGTGAAGTGCCTGAGCTGGATGAGCAAGTTGTGTTCAAGGCCCTGATTGACCGTGAAAAGCTGGGTTCGACCGGTTTTGGTAACGGCATCGCCATTCCTCACTGCCGCCTTGAAGGCTGTACTTCTCCCGTAAGTGCACTTTTACACCTGCAAGAAAAAATCGATTTTGATGCCATCGACGGCGCCCCGGTCGACCTGCTGTTCGTTCTGCTGGTCCCACAAGCTGCTACCGATGCACACCTGGAACTGCTCCGGCAGATCGCCAGCATGCTCGACCGCAAGGAAGTACGCGACAAACTGCGCAGTGCCAGCAGCAACGAGGCGCTCTATCAGGTTGTCCTGGATGAACAAAACAGGCAGTAATCATGCGTTTGATCATCGTCAGCGGCCGTTCCGGCTCGGGTAAAAGCACCGCACTCAATGTCCTTGAAGACAATGGCTTCTATTGCATCGACAACCTGCCCGCCGGCCTGCTGCCGGAACTGGCCGAGCGTGCGCTGATTCACACTGAGTTGGCGCAGCCGCTGGTTGCCGTTTCAATTGATGCACGTAATCTCCCCAGCCACCTCTCGCGATTTCCTGAATTGCTCGAAGAAGTGCGGGCCAAGCACATCCATTGCGACGTGCTGTACCTGGATGCCGACGAAGAGACGCTGCTCAAGCGCTTCTCTGAAACCCGTCGACGTCACCCTCTGAGCAGCCCTCACCGCTCGCTGGCCGAGGCCATTGAGGACGAGACCACGCTGCTGGGGCCGATCATCGACCTCGCCGATCTCAAGATCAACACCACCGGCCTGAACTTGTATCAGCTGCGCGACGCCATCAAACTACGCCTGCTGAATCAACCAGAGCCTGGCACGGCATTTCTCGTCGAGTCGTTTGGCTTTAAACGAGGCATGCCGGTCGATGCCGACCTGGTGTTCGATGTTCGCTGCCTGCCCAACCCTTACTGGAAGCCGGAGCTGCGTGATCAGTCGGGGCTGGATCAGCCGGTGGCCGAGTACCTGGCTGCGCAACCGGATGTCGAAGAGATGTTCCAGGACATTTCCAGCTACCTGCTCAAATGGTTACCACGTTTTGCCGCGAGTAATCGTGCCTATGTCACCATCGCCATCGGCTGCACCGGCGGCCATCACCGTTCTGTCTACCTGACTGAACGCCTTGGCCAGGTGCTGCAACAAACCCTCAAGAACGTCCAGGTTCGCCACCGCGACCTTAGCTGAAAGGAACACCTGTTCGATGCCCGCTCTGGAAATTGAAATCATCAACAAGCTGGGCCTGCACGCTCGCGCTTCCGCCAAATTCGTCGGTGTGGCCGGGCAGTTCCCTTGCCAGATCCGGGCCGGGCGCACTCCTGAATCCATGGTCGACGGCAAGAGCATCATGGCCATGATGATGCTGGCTGCCGGCAAGGGCACCAAGATTCACTTGAAGACTGAAGGCGAGCAAGAACAGGAAGCGATGGATGCGCTGGTAAAGCTGATCAATAACTTCTTTGACGAAGGCGAATAACCACGTCCAGGCATCGGCTCGCTGGCGGGACGCCCTCAAGCCTTGCCGTCACCGGGCGGACGCCACCGTTGCCAAGCCTGGCTTGTAATAATGGGCCGAGGTTTATCCCAGAGCAGTATCCATCACCATCATCAAGCAGAACCCGATGCACAGTCCCAGGCTGGCAAGCTTTTCGTGACCATTGCGGCGCGATTCGGGAATCACTTCGTGCGTCACCACCAGCAACATCGCCCCAGCTGCGAGTGCGAGCCCCAGCGGCAACAAAATTTCCGCAAGGCTCACCAGCCAGGCACATAGCACCGCAAATATGGGTTCGACCAACCCTGACGCAGCGCCGATCAAGAACGCTTTGATCCGCGACATCCCTGCCCCGGCCAAGACCAGCGCAATCACTAAACCTTCCGGAACATCCTGCAGGGCGATGCCCATGGCCAGGCTGTCGGCATCCGGCATGCCGCCACCCGCCGAGACACCTACGGCCATGCCCTCCGGAATGTTGTGGGCAATGATGGCAAACACGAACAACCAAATGCGCGGTGGTATCACCGGCTTGTCCGGCGTGCCCACCAACATTTCCGGGCTGGCGCCGGAGACCTTGCGGTCAACCAGGTACAACCCGAACGCACCGAGCATGATGCCGAAGCTGATCAAACCACTGGCTCCCCAAGGCGATAGCCCAAGGCCTTCAGCGGCCGCAATACCTGGCACGATCAGCGAAAAGGCCGTCGCCGCCAACATCACACCGGCGCCAAATCCCAGCAGGGTATCGCTGAGCGCTACCGGCATCCGGCGAATCACCAGCACCGGGACTGCGCCCAGTGCCGTCCCAAGCGCGCAGATCGCCCCGCCCTGCAAGGCGCGCAGGATGCGCGGTTCAAGATCCAGCCAGGCCAGCCCGTGGGCCACCAGCAATGCAGTACCTGCCAATAGCAGCAGCGAACCAAACGCATAACGAAACATTCGTCCGCTGCTAATCGCCAGTGTTTCAGTGCCCATAGTTGGCCTTAGATCTTGTTATTGGATGAATATCAGGCCAAGGCGGCCTGGTAGCGTGCGGCGACTTCCGGCCAGTTGATGACGCTGTAGAAGGCGTTGATGTATTCCGGGCGGCGGTTCTGGTAGAGCAGGTAGTAAGCGTGCTCCCAGACGTCCAGACCGAGGATCGGCGTGTTGCCGTTCATCAGTGGGCTGTCCTGGTTGCCGCTGCTTTCGACCACCAGAGTTTTTTGCGGCGTGACGCTCAACCAGGCCCAGCCGCTGCCGAATCGGGTCAAGGCCGCCTTGGTGAAGGCATCCTTGAAACTGTCGAAACCGCCCAGTTGCGTCTCGATCGCTGTGCCTAGCGCGCCCTCGGGTTTGCCACCGCCTTTGGGAGACATCACCGCCCAGAACAACGAATGGTTAGCGTGACCGCCACCTTGGTTAATCACCGCTGCGCGTAGTTTTTCCGGAAGTTGCTGGACGCTGGAGACCAGCTTTTCAACCGGCCAGCCCGCAAACTCGGTGCCCTCGACCGCCGCATTCAGATTGTTGATGTAGGTCTGGTGATGCTTGGTGTAGTGGATTTCCATGGTCTGCGCATCGATATGCGGCTCCAGGGCATCATAGGCGTAGGGCAAGGCAGGCAAGGTGTAGGACATATCAATGTGCTCCGTAATAGGGACTGTTGCGGGTCGACGCTTGCGATTGCGCCGCAGTGCCACCCAGCAAGCGATGGGTCCGCGGGTACTCGCCGTGATCACTGATGAAGTTCAACAGTTCGACGTAGGTCTTGCTGCTCTGGCGCAGCGCCGCCTCGCGCAATTGCGGGCTCAGGCGCGGGTCCTGCATGGTCTGCAACAGGCGTTGGTGGATAGCGCACAGGTATTCTGCGCTTTCCTCGGGCTGGTTCAGGCGCAGGTGCAAGTCCGCCAGGTTGTGATGGGAGATGACGCAAGCCGCCACTGCTTCGTCGGCATCCGCCCAGCGCTCGAATAACACTTGAGCCAGGGCCAGGGCTTGCAAATAGGCCTCGCGAGCGTCAACCAATTCGCCCTGCATAAAGCAGCGATTGGCTCGTTCGATCGTGCGTTTCCAGTGCTCCATGGTGAGCCTCCAAAGCAGAGTCAGTGATTACACGCCGCCGGCCGTGAGCTTTTCCGGATCCAGCAGGATCTCGAGTTGGCTACGTGACAAGTCGGTGTGCTCGAGGGCGACGTCAATTACCGGACGGCCTTGCTGGTAGGCCTTCTTGGCAATTTCAGCGGCCTTTTGATAACCAATGATCGGGTTGAGGGCCGTGACCAAAATCGGGTTGCGCGACAGCGCTTCCTTGAGCTTGGCCTCGTTGACTTTGAAGCTGGCGATGGCCTTGTCCGCCAGCAATCGGCTGGAATTAGCCAGCAGTTCGAGGCTGCTGAGCAGGTTTTGGGCAATGATCGGCAGCATCACGTTGAGTTCAAAGTTGCCGGACTGACCCGCAACAGTGATCACGGTGTCATTGCCAATGACTTGCGCAGCAACCATCGCAGTCGCTTCGGGGATCACCGGATTGACCTTGCCAGGCATGATCGAAGAGCCCGGCTGCAAGCCCTCCAGTTCGATTTCGCCCAGGCCCGCGAGCGGTCCGGAGTTCATCCAGCGCAAATCGTTGGCAATTTTCATCAGCGAGACGGCGGTGGCTTTCAGCTGGCCGGAGACGGCCACAGCGGTGTCCTGGGAGCCAATCAACGCGAACAGGTTCTTGCCCGGTGTGAATTTCACGCCGGTCAGGGTGCTCAGTTGCTGGCTGAAACGCGCGGCGAATTCCGGGTGTGCGTTGATCCCGGTGCCGACCGCCGTGCCGCCCTGGGCCAGGGCTTGCAAGCTCGGCAGCAAGTCCTGCAAGTGACCGATATTGGCTTTGAGTTGTTGCGCCCAGCCGTTGAGCACTTGGCTCATACGCACCGGCATGGCGTCCATCAAGTGGGTGCGGCCGGTTTTGATAAACGGATGGACCTCCTCGGCCTTGTGTTCGATCACCTGCACCAGGTGCAGCAAGGCCGGCAGCGTTTGCTCGTGCAACACCAATGCGGCGCTGACGTGAATGGTGGTCGGGATAATGTCGTTGCTGCTTTGGCCGCAGTTCACGTGGTCGTTGGGGTTGACCGCTTCGCCCAGCAAACGGCTGGCGAGGGTCGCAATCACTTCGTTGGCGTTCATGTTGGAGCTGGTGCCGGAACCGGTCTGGAAGATATCCACCGGAAAGTGCGGCATGTAATCACCTTCCAGCAAACCCTGGGCGGCGTCGACAATGGCTTTGCCTTGCGCTTCGCTGATCTGTTTGAGGTCGACGTTGACCTTGGCGGCGGCGGCCTTGGCCAAAATCAGGGCGCGAATGAATTGCGCCGGCATACGCTGGTTGCTGATTGGGAAGTTGTTCACCGCGCGTTGGGTTTGCGCGCCATACAGGGCCCCGGCAGGCACTTGCAGTTCGCCCATGCTGTCGCGTTCGATACGGGTGTTACTCATCGGAAGATCCTTGCACCAGGTCAGAAACGGAAATGGAGGGCAGCAATTCGCAGGTCGCCAATTGCCAGGCAAAGGTCTGCCAGCGCTTGAGGCGGCAGGCACAGTGAGAGAGTTTTTCCAGGTCACGCAGCGGGCGCCACGCCTGGTCCAGGCATATGGATCGCCAATGCCAGGGCAAGACGACATCGCTGGCGGTGTCGATCAACAGACGGAATGATGTTTCAGCGATCGTCCACGGATGGGTCGCGGTGCAGCACGCCAGGTATCGACCCTCATTGAGGTAATGTTCGATCAGGCGAGGTTCATTGGGATCGAGGCCGCAGCGAATCTGACGACTCATCCAGCGCCAGCTTTCCAGGTACGGATCCTCATGCAGGACAGAACTCATGATCCACACTCATTCGGTAATGATATTTATTATTAAATGATATTGAGAATCAAAACAAGAGTGACACATGAATCCACCCATGGCGCGAGCACAAAAAAAGGCGCGCCATCTGTAGGATGGCGCGCCTTTTTTTTGAGACGTTGAGTGTTTAGCTGCCGGCGACGGTCATCCGCTCGATCAACACCGACCCCGTGCGAATATTGCTGCGCAGCTCCAGATCGTTACCGACGGCAACGATCTGCTTGAACATGTCGCGCATGTTG
Source organism: Pseudomonas sp. RGB (assembly GCF_007713445.1). Classification (NCBI taxonomy): domain Bacteria; kingdom Pseudomonadati; phylum Pseudomonadota; class Gammaproteobacteria; order Pseudomonadales; family Pseudomonadaceae; genus Pseudomonas; species Pseudomonas sp. RGB. Next base: position 37,544 of record NZ_VMSH01000014.1, read on the forward strand.
CCGGCGATAGTCACTTCCTGGACGGCGAACTGAATCTCGCCGTTTTCCACCCAGAAACCGGCGGCGCCGCGAGAATAGTCACCCGTGACCATATTCAGGCCACTGCCCATCAATTCGGTCACCAGCAGGCCGCGGCCCATGCGACGCAGCAGCGCAGCCTGGTCTTCGTCGCCATGGGTCACGAACAGGTTGTGCACGCCACCGGAGTTGGCCGTGCTCGGCAGCCCCAGCTTGCGACCGGCGTAAGTGCCCAACACGTACGAGACCAGCTCGCCCTTCTCGACGAACGGCTTGGCATAGGTCGCCAGGCCATCACCGTCGAAGGCGGAACTGCCCATGGCACGCATCAGATGAGGACGCTCATCGATGGTCAGCCACTCAGGGAACAACTTCTGGCCGATTGCGCCCTCAAGGAACGAGGACTTGCGGTACAGATTCCCACCGGAAATCGCCCCCAGGAAGCTGCCAAACAGGCCGCCGGCAAGTTCGGCCGAGAACAGCACCGGCACTTCACACGTCGGCACCGGACGCGCGCCCAAACGGCTCGCCGCGCGCTGCGCAGCGCGCTGACCAATACTGACCGGGTTCGCCAGCAATTCACCCTGGCGGCTTACGTCATACCAATAATCACGCTGCATCTGGCCATCGGCTTCGGCGATCATCACGCAGCTCAAGCTATGGCGAGTAGAAGCGTAACCGCCGATAAAACCGTGGCTGTTGCCGTAAACACGGCAACCCTGATGGGTGCTCAAGGTGGTGCCATCAGCATTCTTGATGCGGGGATCGGCATCAAACGCCGCAGCTTCGCAGATCAGCGCCTGCTCGATAGCCTGCTCAGGCGTGATGTCCCAGGCGTGAAAGAGGTCGAAATCCTTCAAGTCCTTGGCCATAAGCGCTTTGTCGGCCAAGCCCGAGCTTTCATCTTCGGACGTGTGCTTGGCAATGGCCAATGCAGCAGCGACAGTTTCGCGAATCGCTTCCGGACCGCTGGCCGACGTACTCGCCGAGCCTTTGCGCTGCCCCGAATACAAGGTGATGCCAAAACCCTGATCGCGATTGAATTCGACAGTTTCCACTTCCCGCTGGCGCACCGACGTCGACAGCCCCTGCTCCAGCGATACGGCCACTTCACAGGCACTGGCACCCTGACGCTTGGCCTCGGCAAGGATCTGCTCGACTTGTTCCTGCAGTGCCGGTAACGCTTGCGGACCGACGCTTTGGGCTGCACTCATGGTTTTCTCCACTCAAATTCTGCTTTCGGTTAAGGCCATCGAGCGACCGGGCCGGACAAGCGGCCCCCGACTGGTTATCATGGCGGCGTTTCTTTGCGGACTGCCACCATGGTTGATTCTTACGACGACTCCCTCGATGGGGAGAAAAGCAAAACCCAGGTCAAACGCGAGCTGCATGCTCTGGTTGACCTTGGCGAGCGCCTTACAACGCTCAAGCCGGATTTGGTTGCAAAACTGCCACTGACCGACGAAATGCGCCGGGCCCTGGCGGATGCGCCCAAGCACACCGCGAATATCGCGCGTAAACGGCACATCATGTTTATCGGCAAATTGATGCGCGATCAGGACACTGACGCCATTCTGACGTTGCTCGATCAACTCGATGCCTCCACTCGCCAGTACAACGAACGTTTCCATAACCTGGAACGTTGGCGTGACCGCCTGATTTCGGGCGATGACGCTGTACTGGAGAAATTCGTGGTGGACTACCCGGACGCGGACCGCCAGCAACTGCGCTCCCTGATCCGTCAGGCCCAGCACGAACTGGCGCAAAACAAGGCTCCGGCCACCAGCCGTAAAATTTTCAAGTACATCCGTGAGCTGGACGAGACTCAACGCGGCCTGCGCTGATCCTCTTCCCCGGGTGGCGTTCTGCGCCACCCGAAGCTCCACCGCTTACGACCCCGTGCCACCCACGGTGATCGCATCAATCTTCAAGGTTGGCTGGCCAACGCCGACCGGCACCGACTGCCCATCCTTGCCGCATGTGCCCACGCCGCTGTCCAGCGACAGGTCGTTACCGACCATCGACACCTTGCTCATGGCTTCCGGTCCGTTACCAATCAACGTCGCCCCTTTGACCGGCGCGGTAATCTTGCCGTCTTCGATCAGGTACGCCTCGCTGGTGGAGAACACAAACTTGCCGCTGGTGATATCCACCTGGCCGCCGCCGAGGTTGGCGCAGTAGATCCCGCGTTTGACCGAGGCGATGATTTCCGCCGGATCGCTTTGGCCACCGAGCATGTAGGTATTGGTCATACGTGGCATCGGCAAGTGCGCGTAGGACTCGCGACGGCCGTTACCGGTGCGCGCCACGCCCATCAGGCGCGCATTGAGTTTGTCTTGCATGTAGCCCTTGAGCACACCGTTTTCAATCAGCGTGGTGCACTCGGTCGGCGTGCCTTCGTCATCAACGCTCAACGAACCACGGCGACCCGCCAAGGTACCGTCGTCGACAATGGTGCACAGCTTGGACGCGACCATCTCGCCCATGCGCCCGCTGTAGGCCGAACTGCCCTTGCGATTGAAGTCGCCTTCCAGGCCGTGTCCCACCGCTTCGTGCAGCAAAACCCCAGACCAGCCCGAACCCAACACCACCGGCAAGGTACCGGCGGGTGCAGGGATGGCTTCCAGGTTAACCAGCGCCTGGCGCAACGCCTCGCGGGCATAGCCCATGGCGCGGTCATCAGAAAGGAAATAACGGTAGTCGGTACGCCCGCCGCCGCCATGGCCACCGCGCTCGCGGCGACCATTCTGCTCAACGATCACGCTGACATTAAACCGTACCAACGGCCGTACATCTGCCGCCAGCCCGCCGTCGGTGGACGCCACCAGAATGCGCTCCCACACACCGGCCATGCTCACGGTCACTTGCTGTATGCGTGGGTCGAGGGCACGGGTAGCGGCGTCGATACGCTTGAGCAAATCGACCTTTTCCGCACGGCTGATCACTTCCAGAGGGTTATCCGGCGCGTACAACTGCGCCACATCCTGGGTACTGAACGCCTGCACCGTGCCGTTCTGGCCAGCGCGGGAAATCGAGCGCGCTGCGCGGGCCGCCAGACCCAGCGCTTCAAGGGTGATGGCATTACTGTAGGCAAACCCGGTCTTTTCACCGGATTGCGCACGCACGCCCACGCCCTGGTCAAGGTTGAAACTGCCTTCCTTGACGATGCCGTCTTCGAGGGCCCATGACTCGGAAATCTGCCCCTGGAAATACAGGTCCGCCGCGTCGATGCCTGGCCCGGCCAGGTCGCCGAGCACGGTTTGCAAGCTTTCGATGGTCACGCCACCGGGTGCCAGGAGGTGTTCACTGACTGAGGACAACAACTCGCTCATAGGTTTGGCCTTAAATTCATCGTTCCGAAGCAGGCCGCTGCGCGCCCTGCGAGAAAAAGCGCCGATGGTTGACCACCGGCATGTGCGCCCGTATCGACGCTTGTTCATTGCTATCGCGTTCGGCCAACAACACCGCTTCGCCCTGATCCTGTTGTGTCAGCACGCGCCCCCAAGGGTCGACAATCGCTGCGTGGCCAAAGGTTTCCCGTGGGCCTGGGTGTACGCCGCCTTGGGCAGCTGCCAGCAAGTAACACTGGGTTTCAATGGCTCGCGCCCGAATCAGTACGTCCCAATGCGCAGCACCGGTTACCGCTGTAAACGCCGAGGGCGCGGTAATCAATTCAGCCCCGGCCGCGCGCAATTCGCTGTACAGCTCGGGGAACCGCAGGTCGTAGCACACCGTCAGGCCCAATCGCCCCACCGGCGTGTCCGCTACCACCACATTGCTCCCGAAAGCATAGTCGTCAGATTCACGATAACGACCCCGCGCATCTGCTACATCCACATCGAACAAGTGCAGCTTGTCGTAACGGGCGACGATTTCGCCCTGATCATCGATCAGCAGCGAGCAAGCGTTGGACTTGGCGTTGGGTTGGTCCTTGGGCGGCAACGGCAAAGTACCGGCCACTATCCATAAGGTGAGGTCGCGAGCGGTCTGTTTCAACCACGGCAGGATCGGGCCTTCGCCCAAAGCTTCGGCGCGGCCGAGATCAGCTACGTCACGACGGCCCATGGCGGCGAAGTTCTCCGGCAGTACCGCCAGCTTCGCGCCGCCCGCCGCCGCTTGCTCCAGCAAGCGCCTGGCCTGGGCCAGGTTGGCCAGAACATCGCTCTGGCTGACCATCTGAATTACCGCAAAGGACATAGGCCGACACTCCGAAAAGGGCATGCGGCCATGCTACTCCACAGCCTCTCAGTTTGGTTTTTCAAATGGCTTGTCGAAGGTGATTTTTGGATCCTTCCAAGGCCCTTGCACCTTGTACTGCACGCTGGCGAAGCGCGAAACACGATCGCCAATCAACTTGTCGATCAAAAACAGCGCGCCACCAATGGCCGGTGCACCGACAATCAAAGCGGCGATCGGCAGGTTATTGGTCACCGGCAACGTGACCAGCAGCTTGGCGTCGACGCGGTCGGCTACCAGGTCCAGCGTGCCGTTGAGCTCCAGGTTGGTGGAAGGCCCGGTCATGGTGATGGGTTCACGCGTCACGAACACGCCATTGCTGGCCGCGAGCAAGCCTTTGACCCGGTCATAGCTCAAGCCTTTGCCGAGCAAGTCCGAGAAGTCCAGACGCAAACGGCGCCCGATGGAGTTGAAATTCAGCAAGCCAAATACCCGCAGAGCCTGCGCGCCACCTTCGACCTCAACGAACTGGCCTTTGCGGAACGCTGCATCCAGGCTACCGGAGAAACGCTTGGGACCGACCCAAGCCGGCGAGCCCGGCCAGCGCCCGTCCACATCCAGATGGAAGTCTTCACTGGTTACCGTCGGCGCGAACCCCCAGCCTTTGAGCACATCGGCGATGTTCTTGCCATCCAGGCGTCCTTTGTACCAACTGCTGCTGTTACCCGGCGCGCCTTCCCAACCACCAGCGCCGTTGAGCTGCATGCCTTTGAGGCCAAGGTCCAGATTGTTGAAGGCCAGGCCTTTGGCCGTCGGCCGTACTTTCAGTGACCAGGCGCCCACCAAGTCCGGCCCCTGGAACAGTTGATTGATAGAGATATCCAGTGCTGGAATGTCCTTGGGGTCGACATCCGCCAACGGGTCTGGCGCGTTTTCGTCGGCCTGTGCCTTCGGATCCACCGCCGGCAACTTCACGTACTGCAGGTTGATTGCAATAGGCGCGCCCTTGGCATCAGGAAGGTTCACAGCACCTTTGGCTTGTTGACTGTCGAACTGCAGCCCCCATGCGGCCGGTTTGCGGTCAAGTTGCAGGTTGACCTGGTCAAACTGGGTACCAAAACCGCTCAACTTGCCCACCTTGAAATCAGCACCGCTGAGCAGTTGCTTGGCATTGCCGCCTGGGTCATTGCCGGCGTAACGGTCGACCAGTTTTTTCCACGGGTCTATATCCAGCTCCGACAGCACGCCACGAATGCGCAAGCCTTTGGCAGCCGGCAGCACGGCATCACCGTCCCCCAGGAACAACTCCCCGCGACCCTCATTGAATTTGTCCGGAGGCGACGCAAAGGTGAAGCTCGCCAGCTCGCCATAATCGAACCAGTAGCGGCGCTCGGCCCCCTGCAAGGTCATGCGGAATACGCTGTCGCGCCCCTGGCTGGCGGGCATGCCAAACGGTGCGGGCAGATCGACCGCTACGCCTTTCATGTTGGAACTGACCATCAGTTGGCTGTCGGCGCCGTCCAGTGTCACTTGCAATTGGTACGGGATATCGCCGGACACCGGCAGCGGCTGGCTAATTTTCAACCAGTCCGTCAGGCGCTTGACCGTGACCTGCCCCTTGGCGGTGATACGCGTGCTGATAGTGCCCGGTTTGCCATCGGCAACGATCTGCGCGGTGATCGGACGATCAAACGCCTGGGCGGAGATGTTCTGGCCACTCAGCCCCTTGGTGCTGTCGAAGCGAAAATCGCCCTTGAGCTGGCTCAAATCCAGAGTCGGCTCGGCCAATTGCAGGCGGGACTTGTCGGTCTGGAAGTCCACCACGATCTTGGGTTCGGTGCCTTTGACCAGCGGAATATCCAGGTCCAGCTTGCCTTGCAGGTCGCCCTCGCCTTTCCAGCCGGCAAACGTCGAGCCAGTGCCGATCGGCGCGTCCTGAAGGATCTTCAAGCCATCCCCCAGGCCACCTGCGAATCCACCGGTGATCAGCAGATGACTGTCTTTACCGGCTGGCGCGTGAGGAATATTGACGTAAACGTCCTTGACCTTGGTGTCGAGCAATTGGCCCTTGCTCGCCAGGATGCGCACGCCGCTCTCCTCGACAAACACTTCACCATTGACCTTGCTCACATGCGGCCAGCCGGGCTGGAACGCCAGTTCGGCATCGTGCACCTTGAAGAACAGACTGATATTGCGTGCAGCCGGCAGCGCGTCATGGTTCAGCGAACCTTGGTACTGGAAGAAACCTTGGTCAACCGCGCCTTTGAGAATCGCTGTGCGCAACCACTCATCCAGCGACGGGCTCAATACCGCCGGCAAATACTTGGGTGTAAAACGGCCATCGCCATCGACCATGCCGACCCGCAGGTCCATATAGTCTTCCTGGCTATGGTCGAAATGCAGACGAATCAGGAAGTCTGCCGCAACCTTGCCTTCTTCGCCGAGCACCTTGATGTAGGGGGCGATCAGGGTGAAACCTTCTTTATCCAGCTTCCAGGTCAGGCGTGCATTGGCCTGGATGTACTGCCACGGTTTGGCAAAGATCGGGTACAGGTGCAAGGAGAAGTCCTTGCTGTCCATGCGCAACTCACCGTGCCCCAAGTCGCCGCTGATACTGCCGGATACGTTGCGCGCAGCCGGTGCGCCGAAGTAGGCATCAAACCCGATGCGCTCGAGGTTGGCGGCAAAACTGACCTTCTGATCGCTCGTATCCTGGGGACGGAAATCCACCAGCACGTTGCGTAGCATGCCAGTGGCCTTGAGGTGTTCGACGGTTTTGGCAAAGCCTTCCGGCAGGGGCGCCAAGGCATTCAGCAACGGCGTGATCGGCGTCAGGTCAAGGCGGTCGGCCTGCAGTTTCCAGACTTCCAGATCCTTGTCGGTAGCCAGGCTTTGCTGCAATTGCAGGCGCGACTCCCAGCGCGTTTCACCAATGTTCATCGCCAGCGAGTCAAACAGCACGTTGAGGCCGCTTTCACTGCGTTGCAGGTAAGCCGTAAGGGCAAGGTTTTCGATATGAACCGGCTTGCGGTCGGCGTAGCTGCCTTTGAGCTGGGGTGAGTTCAGACGCGCCACCGCGCTTTGCACGGTGCCTTTGGCCCAGGTCAGCCAGAATTCGCCGCCGGCCTTGAACTGCGTGACGTTCCATTGCTGGGTCAGCCTGGCGGGTATCCATTTGGCCCAGTCGCTTTGCGGCAGGCTCAGGTAAGCCTGGACTTCACCGTCTTTCCAAGCGCTGGCGCGAATACGGGTACGCAGGTTTACAGCCAGTGGCTGGCCATCCGGCAGGGTCAGGCGCGCATCGAGGCGCTGGCGATTGGCGCCGGTGTGCAGGCTCAGGCCCACGTAAGTCAGGGTCAGCGGCGCCTGGCCGAACGGTTGCAGCGTGACCTGGCTATCGAGCAAGGACACGCGCTTGACCATCTGCATGCGCGTCAGCACCTGCTCAGGGTCCAACGGTTGGTCATCTTGCACCGGCAGGCCTTGGAGCGCCCAGTGGCCGTCCTTGTCTTCCTTGACGCTCAACTGCAGCCCGCTGACTTCCAGGTGGGCTATACGCACTTCGCGGGCCATCAGGCTGGCCCAGATATCCGGCACCACCTCAACCTGGTCCAGGCGCAAGGCACTGCTGCCCTCGCCGACCATCACGTCGTGAGCCAGCAACACAGGAGCGAAACCGCTCCAGCGGCCTTCAAGGCTGCCGATTTGCACGGGCATGTCCACCGCAGCCTGAGCCTTGGCTTCGATTTCGGCGCGGTATTCAGCCACCAGCGGAGTCAATTCACGACCCAGGCTCACGTACACCGCAGCCAACACCAGCAGCAAGGCACACAAGCCCAGGCCCCAACGGGTCAAAGCGGCAAAAAAGCGTATCAGACGCTCCATGTCAGGCGACCCTCAAAGCAGTGGACGGACGGCAGATCAAGGTCTGCCGTTCTCGAAGAAATTAAGCGATTGGGGATCAGAGCAGCACCACGTCATATTGTTCCTGGGAATACATGGTTTCGACCTGGAAGCGAATCGTGCGCCCGATAAAACCCTCCAGTTCAGCGACGTTACCAGACTCTTCATCCAGTAACCGATCGACGACTTTCTGGTTGGCGAGCACTCTATAACCTTCGGCTTGATAGGCGCGTGCCTCCCGTAAGATTTCGCGGAAAATCTCGTAGCAAACCGTTTCCGGGGTCTTCAGCTTGCCGCGCCCCTGGCAGCTGCTGCAGGGTTCGCAGAGCACTTGCTCAAGGCTTTCGCGGGTACGCTTGCGGGTCATCTGCACCAGGCCCAGCTCGGTGATGCCGATGATGTTGGTCTTGGCGTGATCGCGCTCCAGTTGCTTCTCGAGGGTACGCAGCACCTGGCGCTGGTGCTCTTCGTCTTCCATGTCGATGAAGTCAATGATGATGATGCCGCCCAGGTTGCGCAGGCGCAGTTGGCGGGCAATCGCGGTGGCGGCTTCGAGGTTGGTCTTGAAGATGGTCTCTTCGAGATTGCGGTGGCCGACAAACGCGCCGGTGTTGACGTCAATGGTAGTCATGGCCTCTGCCGGGTCCACGACCAGATAGCCGCCGGATTTGAGCGGCACTTTGCGCTCCAGGGCTTTCTGGATTTCGTCTTCGACGCCATAAAGATCGAAGATCGGCCGCTCGCCGGGGTAATGCTCGAGGCGGTCGGCTATTTCCGGCATCAATTCGGCGACAAATTGTGTGGTGCGCTGGAAGGTTTCCCGCGAGTCGATGCGAATTTTCTCGATTTTCGGGCTGACCAAATCGCGCAACGTACGCAGCGCGAGGCCAAGGTCTTCATAGATCACGCTCGGCGCGCCAATGGTTTTGATCTGTGCGCCGATCTGGTCCCACAAGCGCCGCAGGTACCTGATGTCCATGAGGATTTCATCGGCGCCGGCGCCTTCTGCGGCCGTGCGCAGGATAAAACCACCCGCTTCCTTGATGCCCTCGGCAGCCACGCAGTCGCTGACCACCTTTTTCAGGCGTTCACGCTCGGCTTCGTCTTCGATTTTTAAAGAAATACCGACATGCGCAGTGCGCGGCATGTACACGAGATAACGCGAAGGAATCGACAGTTGAGTGGTCAGCCGCGCGCCCTTGGAACCGATCGGGTCCTTGGTGACTTGCACCACCAGGCTCTGCCCTTCGTGTACCAGCGCGCTGATGCTTTCAACCGCAGGGCCTTCGCGCAGGGAGATTTCCGATGCATGGATAAACGCGGCGCGGTCCAGGCCGATGTCGACGAATGCCGCCTGCATGCCCGGCAACACGCGCACCACTTTGCCTTTATAGATATTGCCGACAATGCCGCGCTTCTGGGTGCGCTCGACGTGCACTTCTTGCAGAACACCGTTCTCTACCACCGCCACGCGCGATTCCATCGGCGTGATATTGATCAGAATCTCTTCACTCATGGCTGGGTCTCGTTCAGGCGTTTTCACAATAGTGACCGATCGCTTAAGGCTTGGCGCTGGAATACGGCGTTCAGCGCGCGGTAAGGTTTTGCCAACAGGGTATGCCGAATTGACCAAGCAGTTGCGCGGTTTCGCACACAGGCAGGCCTACCACGGCGGAATAGCTGCCATTGAGCCCGGCGACAAACACCGATCCAAGCCCCTGGATAGCATAGCCGCCCGCCTTGTCCTGAGGTTCGCCGCTGCGCCAGTAGGTTGTAGCCTCCTCGACAGAAATAGCGCGAAAACGTACCCGACTGCTCACACATCGAGTTTCGCTGCGCTCGCCGTCGGTGACGGCAATGGCGGTGAGGACTTCATGCTCGCGTCCCGACAGGGCCATCAACATCGCCAGGGCGTCGGCCTGGTCAACCGGTTTGCCAAGGATCTGACCATCAACGATCACGGCCGTGTCGGCGCCCAGCACGCAGGCCCCGACAGCCTTTTCAAGCGCAGCAAAACCCGCCGTGGCCTTGCCGTGCGCAAGGCGCTCGACGTAGGCAACGGCGGATTCGTTTGTAAGAGGAGTTTCATCAATGGCGGCGCTGACCACGGTGAAAGGCACACCGATCTGCGTCAGCAGTTCACGCCGCCTTGGGGAGCCCGAGGCCAGATAAAGCGAATTCATTGCAGACTCTCCCTGTAGGGTTCGATAACCAGGCAGAGCCTCGCAATCCATTCAATTGATTTTATAGCGGCGACGTAAACCACGCAGGCCGAAGCTGACCCATGGCCACAGCAATGCACTGACCAGGGCCGGCAATACCAGGGCCAAAGTTGGCTGGCGGTTACCGGTCAAGGCGCTGAGCCACAGTTGCACCAACTGCGCCAGGCCGAAGATCACCAGGATCACCAGGCACTGCTGCCACATCGGGAACATGCGCAACCTCTGCTGCAATGACAGCACCAGGAAAGTAATCAGGGTCAGGATCAGCGCGTTCTGGCCCAGCAAGGTGCCATAGAGCACGTCCTCCGCCAAGCCCAGGCACATCGCCGTGACCATGCCTACCTTGTGCGGCAAGGTCAGCGACCAGAACGCCAGGAGCAAGGCGAGCCAGAGCGGTCGCAGGATTTCCATGAACTGCGGCAACGGCGAAACGCTGAGCAGCAAGCCGATGGCGAAGGTCAGCCAGACGATCCAGCCATTGCGCGAATGCGTACCGGCCATTATTCCTCCCTCTGCCGCGTGGTTGCCGGCGCTGCGGCCGCTGGTCGGGTTGCCGACGTGGCAGGCGGTTTAGCCGCTGGCGCGGTGGCGGCCGGCGTGGTAACCGTTGGCTTGGCCGCAGCCGGTTTGGCTGAGCGGGCGCTGTGGGCCGCAGGTTTGACGGGCGTCGCCACTGGCGCGACCGAGGTCGCCGCAGGAGCAGGCGGCCCCACGAAGGCTGGTTTTGGCACCGTGGCAGGAATGACCGGCGCGGTGCCGTTCTGCTTGTCTTCTGCTTCCTGCGCCTGGGCAGCGTCGTTGGCACGCTCTTCCGGCGTACGGTTGTCGCTGAACACCAGCAACAGGTAACGGCTACGGTTCAAGGCCGCCGTCGGTACCGCACGCACAATGGCGAACGGCTGGCCGGAATCGTGGATCACTTCCTTGACCGTCGCGACCGGGTAACCCGCGGGGAACCGCTGACCCAGGCCGGAACTGACCAACAGGTCGCCCTCCTTGATGTCGGCAGTGTCGGCCACATGGCGCAACTCAAGACGCTCCGGGTTACCGGTACCGCTGGCAATCGCGCGCAAGCCGTTGCGGTTGACCTGTACGGGAATGCTGTGGGTGGTGTCCGTCAGCAGTAATACGCGCGAAGTGTAGGGCATCAACTCGACCACCTGGCCCATCAGGCCACGGGCGTCGAGCACCGGTTGACCCAGGACCACACCGTCGCGCTCACCCTTGTTGATGATGATGCGATGGGTAAAGGGGTTGGGGTCCATGCCGATCAACTCGGCCACTTCGACCTTCTCGTTGACCAATGCCGAAGAGTTAAGCAACTCGCGCAGCCGAACGTTCTGCTCGGTGAGGGCCGCCAGCTTTTGCATGCGCCCCTGCAACAGCAGGTTTTCAGTCTTGAGTTTTTCGTTCTCGGCGACAAGCTCAGTGCGGCTGCCGAATTGGCTGGCCACGCCCTGATAGAGCCGTTGCGGCAGGTCGGTGATCCAGTAAGTCTGCATCAACACCAGCGACATCTGGCTACGCACGGGCTTGAGCAGTGCAAAGCGGGCATCGACCACCATCAGCGCGACCGAAAGCACGACCAGCACCAATAAGCGCACGCCCAATGAGGGGCCTTTGGCGAAAAGCGGTTTAATAAGCCGCTCCTCCCGGGCAAATGTTCTCTTTATTCATACGGCATCAAACCGGCCTGGATGCAGATTGAAGAAGATAAACGCCAACAGGCAGCACTGCAAAGTGCTGCCTGCGGGCGAAGCATGAACCATTCCGGCAATCTTATTCGCTGGAAAGCAGGTCCATGGTGTGTTTATCCATCATTTCCAGTGCACGGCCACCACCACGGGCGACGCAGGTCAGCGGGTCTTCGGCGACGATCACCGGCAGGCCTGTTTCCTGGGCCAGCAGCTTGTCGAGGTCGCGCAGCAAGGCGCCACCACCGGTCAGCACCAGGCCACGCTCGGCGATGTCGGAAGCCAGCTCCGGAGGCGATTGCTCCAGGGCGCTCTTCACTGCCTGAACAATGGTGGCCAGGGACTCTTGCAGAGCTTCCAGCACTTCATTGGAGTTCAGGGTGAAAGCACGTGGAACGCCTTCGGCCAGGTTGCGACCGCGAACATCAACTTCGCGAACTTCGCCGCCCGGGTAAGCGGTGCCGATTTCCTGCTTGATGCGCTCGGCGGTGGATTCGCCGATCAAGCTGCCGTAGTTACGACGCACATAAGTAATGATCGCTTCATCGAAACGGTCGCCGCCTACACGCACGGATTCGGCGTACACCACACCGTTCAGGGAAATCAGGGCGATTTCAGTGGTACCACCACCGATATCCACCACCATCGAACCGCGCGCTTCTTCGACCGGCAAGCCGGCGCCGATAGCGGCAGCCATAGGCTCTTCGATCAGGAATACTTCGCGGGCACCGGCGCCAAGGGCCGATTCACGGATGGCACGACGCTCAACCTGGGTGGACTTGCACGGAACGCAGATCAGCACACGAGGGCTGGGCTGCAGGAAACTGTTTTCGTGAACCTTGTTGATGAAGTACTGCAGCATCTTCTCGCAGACGCTGAAGTCGGCGATCACGCCGTCCTTCATCGGACGAATGGCAGCGATGTTGCCTGGTGTTCGGCCGAGCATGCGCTTGGCCTCGGTGCCAACGGCAACGACACTTTTCTGATTACCATGGGTCCGAATGGCCACAACCGATGGCTCATTCAGAACGATACCGCGCTCGCGCACGTAAATAAGGGTGTTGGCAGTGCCCAGGTCAATGGAAAGATCGCTGGAAAACATGCCACGCAGTTTCTTGAACATGGGGAAAGGACCCTAGGCAACGCGTGGGTAAAAAAGTGCGGCAAACTCTAACAACGACAGGGATTTTGGGCAAGGCGCCAATGTGCTAAATTGGCCGACTTTCTGTGCACCAACCCCCACAATCGCGGCCATATGACCGTAGAAATGCGGTAGTGTTCCGACAATCTAACACACGGACGCCCTCCGTTCTGTTTTCCACTGGAGAATCCCATGGCGCTTGAACGCTCCGACGTGGAAAAAATCGCTCATCTGGCCTCGCTTGGCCTGAATGAAGCCGATCTTCCACAGACCACCGCAGCCCTGAACAGCATTCTCGGGCTGGTTGACCAAATGCAGGCCGTCAATACCGACGGCATCGAGCCCCTGGCTCACCCGCTGGAAGCCAGCCAGCGCCTGCGCGCAGACGTTGTGACCGAGCGAAATAATCGCGAGGCCTACCAGTCCATCGCGCCAGCGGTCGAAAACGGCCTGTACCTGGTTCCGAAAGTCATCGACTAAAGGGAAAGAGCCTTTCATGCATCACATGACTCTGGCCGAGATCGCCCGCGGTCTCGCCGACAAAAAGTTTTCTTCCGAAGAGCTGACCAAGACCCTGCTTGCGCGCATCGCCGAGCTTGATCCGAAGGTCAACAGCTTCATCAGCCTCACCCAGGAACTGGCCCTGAGCCAGGCCAAGGCCGCCGACGTACGTCGCGCCAACGGTGAGAATGGCGCACTGCTGGGCGCACCAATCGCCCACAAAGACCTGTTCTGCACCCAGGGCATTCGCACCAGTTGCGGCTCGAAGATGCTCGACAACTTCAAAGCGCCCTACGATGCCACCGTGGTGTCCAAGCTGGCCGCCGCCGGCGCCGTGACTCTGGGCAAGACCAACATGGACGAATTCGCCATGGGTTCTGCCAACGAGTCGAGCTACTACGGCGCCGTGAAAAACCCGTGGAACCTGAATCACGTGCCAGGCGGTTCGTCCGGTGGTTCGGCTGCCGCGGTTGCCGCGCGCTTCCTGCCGGCGGCTACCGCTACCGACACCGGCGGCTCGATCCGTCAGCCCGCCGCGTTCACCAACCTCACCGGTTTGAAGCCGACCTACGGTCGTGTTTCGCGTTGGGGCATGATCGCCTACGCCTCCAGCCTGGATCAGGGCGGCCCGCTGGCACGTACCGCTGAAGACTGCGCGATTTTGTTACAAGGTATGGCCGGGTTTGATAAGCAGGACTCCACCAGCATTGATGAGCCGGTGCCGGACTACAGCGCCAGCCTCAATACCTCGCTCAAAGGCCTGCGTATTGGCGTGCCGAAAGAGTATTTCAGCGCCGGCCTCGACCCGCGTATCGCCGAACTGGTGCACAACAGCGTCAAGACGCTGGAACAGCTCGGCGCCGTGATCAAGGAAATCAGCCTGCCGAACAACCAGCACGCGATTCCTGCCTACTACGTGATCGCGCCGGCAGAAGCCTCTTCCAACCTGTCGCGTTTCGACGGCGTGCGCTTCGGCTATCGCTGTGAAAACCCGAAAGGCCTCGAAGACCTGTACAAACGCTCGCGCGGCGAAGGCTTCGGCGCCGAAGTCCAACGTCGGATCATGGTCGGTGCCTACGCCCTGTCCGCCGGCTATTACGACGCGTACTACCTCAAGGCGCAGAAAATCCGTCGCTTGGTCAAGAACGACTTCATGGCCGCCTTCGAAGAAGTCGACGTGATCCTCGGCCCAACCACGCCGAACCCGGCCTGGAAGATCGGCGCCAAGACCGGCGACCCGATCGCCGAGTACCTGGAAGACCTGTACACCATCACCGCCAACCTCGCGGGCTTGCCGGGCTTGTCCATGCCCGCCGGTTTCGTCGATGGCCTGCCGGTCGGTGTGCAATTGCTCGCCCCGTATTTCCAGGAAGGCCGCCTGCTCAATGTGGCGCACCAGTACCAGTTGAACACCGACTGGCACACTCGCACCCCTACCGGCTTCTGAGGAGAACACTATGCAATGGGAAGTTGTGATCGGACTGGAGATTCATACCCAGCTCGCCACCCAATCGAAGATTTTCTCCGGTAGCGCCACCACGTTCGGCGCAGAGCCCAACACCCAGGCCAGCCTGGTAGACCTGGGCATGCCCGGCGTGCTGCCGGTGCTGAACCAGGAAGCAGTGCGCATGGCGGTGATGTTCGGCCTGGCGATTGACGCCGAGATCGGCCAGCACAACGTGTTCGCGCGCAAGAACTACTTCTACCCGGACCTGCCCAAGGGCTACCAGATCAGCCAGATGGAGTTGCCGATTGTCGGCAAGGGCTACCTGGACATCCCACTGGAAGACGGCACCATCAAACGGGTCGGCGTGACCCGCGCGCACCTGGAAGAAGACGCCGGCAAGAGCCTGCACGAAGAATTCCCGGGCGCTACCGGCATCGACTTGAACCGTGCCGGCACGCCGTTGCTGGAAATCGTCTCCGAGCCGGACATGCGCAGCGCCAAGGAAGCCGTGGCCTACGTCAAGACGATCCACGCGCTGGTGCGTTACCTGGGCATCTGCGACGGCAACATGGCCGAAGGCTCGCTGCGTTGCGACTGCAACGTCTCGATTCGTCCCAAGGGCCAGGTCGAGTTCGGCACCCGCTGCGAGATCAAGAACGTCAACTCGTTCCGCTTCATCGAAAAAGCGATCAACAGCGAAGTGCGTCGCCAGATCGACCTGATCGAAGACGGCGGCAAGGTCATCCAGCAAACCCGCCTGTACGACCCAAACAAAGACGTAACACGTGCCATGCGCAGCAAAGAGGAAGCCAACGACTACCGTTACTTCCCCGACCCGGACCTGTTGCCGGTGGTGCTTGAGGATTCGTTCCTCAATGACATCCGCGCCACCCTGCCGGAATTGCCGCAGCAGAAACGCGAGCGCTTCCAGGCGCAGTTCGGCCTGTCGGTCTACGACGCCAGCGTGCTGGCCTCCAGCCGCGAGCAAGCCAACTACTTCGAAAAAGTCGTGAGCATTGCCGGCGACGCCAAGCTGGCGGCCAACTGGGTGATGGTTGAGCTGGGCAGCCTGTTGAACAAACAGGGCCTGGAAATCGACGAAGCCCCGGTGACCGCCGAGCAACTGGGCGGCATGCTGCTGCGCATCAAGGACAACACCATCTCCGGCAAAATCGCCAAGACCGTGTTTGAAGCGATGGCCGCAGGCGAAGGCAGCGCCGATGAGATCATCGAGAAGCGCGGCCTCAAGCAAGTCACCGACAGCGGCGCGATCTCGGCCGTGCTCGATGAAATGCTGGCGGCCAACGCCGAACAGGTCGAGCAATACCGCGCCGCAGACGAAGCCAAGCGCGGCAAAATGTTCGGCTTCTTTGTCGGCCAGGCGATGAAAGCCTCCAAAGGCAAAGCCAACCCGCAACAGGTGAACGAATTGCTGAAAAGCAAGCTCGAAGGCTGATTCGCGGTGAAAGGGTCCGAGCGGGATTTCCTACCCAACTCGGACCCATGTGGGAGCTGGCTTGCCTGCGATAGTATCGCCTCGGTGCAACTGAAACACCGAGGTGCCTGCATCGCAGGCAAGCCAGCTTCCACATTTATAATGGGGACTTAACTTAAAGTGAAGCGTCTACTCGGCCTCCTGGCCCTGTTCTCTGCGTTGGCCGGTTGCGCCAGCGGCCTCATCGACCCCAACGGCTACGACGAAACCGGCACCGCCTCCTATTACGGCGCCAAGCACCATGGCAACAAGACTGCCAGCGGTGAACCCTTCAACCAGAACACCCTGACCGCCGCCCATCGGCGTCTGCCCTTCGGCACTCAGGTCAAGGTGACCAATCTCAACAACAACAGATCCGTGGTCGTGCGCATCAATGATCGCGGCCCGCATACCCGTGGGCGCCTGATCGACGTTTCACGCAAGGCTGCCGAACAACTCGGTATGCTGGGCAGCGGCACTGCACGGGTTCGCGTGCAGGCGCTGAGCAACTGATAAAGGAGCCTTGGCCATTTTCGGATTAACCGCCCTCTCGCCCTGGAGCCTGATCGAACTGATCAGCGGCCTGGTGTTGCTGATCGTCGGCGCCGAAATCCTGGTGCGCGCCGCCGTGCGCCTGGCAGCCAGCCTCAAGGTGCGGCCACTGATTATCGGCTTGAGCATCGTCGCTTTCGGCAGCAGTGCGCCGCAGATGACCGTCAGCCTGCAGGCCACCCTGGCCGGCAATACCGATATCGCCGTGGGCAGCGTCATCGGCAGCAGTATCTTCAACACCCTCGTCACCCTGGGCCTGGCGGCGTTGATCATTCCGCTGCGCGTCTCTCGGCAGCTGGTGCGTCTGGACATTCCGGTGATGATCTTCGCCGGCCTCTTGGTGTTCACCCTGGCCGCCAATGAAGAACTGACACCGCTCGACGGCCTCTTTTTAGTGGTTGCGCTGATAGCCTACCTCGGTGTGTTGCACTACCAGACCCGCCATTCCCGCCGTCCGCGCACGCTGGACACGGTGGCCCGCGCGCCCTGGCTGAGCAGCGCGTTGCTGATGCTGGGCGGGTTGTTGATTCTGGTGCTGGCCGGGCATTTGCTGCTGGGCGCAGCGGTGGATGTCGCAAGCGACCTGGGCCTGTCCGAACGCATCATCGGCCTGACGCTGATCGGTGTCGGCACCTCGCTGCCGTGCCTGGCCACCTCGCTGATTGCCGCGCTGCGCGGCGAGCGCGAAATTGCCGTGGGCAACGTGATCGGCAGCAACCTGTTCAACCTGCTCGGCGTGCTGGGGTTCACCGCGCTGGTGGCGCCCTCGCCGTTGTCGGTGTCGCCCAACGCACTGGATTTCGACTTGCCGGTGATGCTCGGCGTGGTGGTGTTGTGCCTGCCGGTGTTCTACAGCGGCTACCGCGTCACCCGCGCTGAAGGCCTGGTGTTTCTGGGGTTGTATCTGGCGTATGGGCTGCATGTGGTGTCGTTCACCTTCGGCATGCCGCTGGCCACCCGGCTTGAACAATTGATGCTGTATTACGTCCTGCCAGCGCTGGTCGCGTTTGTGTTGTTCACCTCGCTGCAAGCCTGGCGCCGCCAACACAAGAGGGAATCGCAATGACCGAACAGAAAAAGTCCGGGGTTGAAATGCGTCGCCAGGTCATGGGCGATGTGTTCGTCGACCGCGCCCTGGGCAATGCCACCGAGTTCACCCAGCCGCTGCAGGATTTCGTCAATGAGCATGCATGGGGCAGCGTGTGGAACCGCGAAGGCCTGCCGTTGAAGACGCGCAGCCTGATCACACTGGCCGCCCTCACCGCCCTCAAGTGCCCGCAGGAACTCAAGGGCCACGTGCGCGGCGCGCTGAACAATGGCTGCACAGTGGAAGAGATTCGCGAAGCACTGCTGCATTGCGCGGTGTATGCAGGCGTGCCGGCGGCGATTGATGCGTTTCGGGCGGCGCAGGAAGTGATTGAGGCGTATCAGGCGGATAAGCCGTGACGGCTGGTTAGTCATCGCAGGCAAGCCAGCTCCCACCGTTGACTGTATTCACAGATCAAACGGTGGGAGCTGACTAGCCTGCCGCAACCTTCAGATCCAGCCACCCGCCTGCAACACAAATATCCCGATATTGGTGGTCACCGCCGCCATCAAGGTCGTAATCACAATAATCGCCGCCGCCAGCTCATGATTGCCCTCGGCCGCCCTGGCCATGACAAAACTCGCCGCCGCGGTCGGTGCGCCAAAGTACAAAAACAGAATCCCCAGCTCCGGGCCCCTGAAGCCCAGCAGCCATGCGCCCAGCGTCGCAACTAGCGGCAAACCGATCATCTTCACCAGGCTGGCACTCAGGGCCATGCTTCCGCTTTTGCGCAAGGCCGCCAGCGACAAGGTGCCGCCGATGCAGATCAATGCCAGCGGCAAGGTCATGTCCGCCAGGTATTGCCCGGACGACTCCAGCCACCCCGGCAGGCCGATCTTGAAAATCGCGAACGGTGCGGCCGCAATCACGCTGATGATCAGCGGGTTGGCCACCACGCTTTTGAAGATGCTCCACGGGTCGGACTTGATCACCGGGCTGTACACCGCCAGCACGATGGTCGACAGGGTGTTGTAGAACAGAATCACCAGCGCCGCGAGGATCGCGCCCAGGGAAATGCCGTAGTCGCCATACATGCTGGCCGCCAGCGCCAGGCCGATCACGCCGTTGTTACCGCGAAACGCACCCTGGGTGTAGATACCGCGGTCTACGCGCGGGCAACGATAGATCGCCCAGCCCCAGGCCAACGCAAAGCTCAGCAACGTGGCCACCGCAAAGTAGATCAGCAGACCTGGCTTGAGCGCCGCGTGCAGGTCGGCGTGCAGGATGCCCAGGAACAGCAGCGCCGGCATGGTCACGTTGAAAACAAGGGAGGAGGCGGTGTGGATAAAGTTGTCGTTGATCCAGTTGATGCGTTTGAGCAGCACACCCAGAAACAGCATGGCAAACACCGGCGCGGTGATGGTGAGGGTGGTGAGGAAGATAGCCAGCATGCCGGGGAGAACCTTGGTGGGTGTCGTCAGGTGGCTAATGATAAGCCATGCGGCTGTGCGGCGTCTGGTAGGCCGCCTTCGGGGGCAAGCCCCCTCCCACATTTGAAGGTATTCACTAATCAAATGTGGGAGCAGACAAGCCTGCTCCCACAGGGGCCGCGTCGGTCTCAGGTGATGGGCGCCGGGTTGAACAGCGTAATGTCGTTGTGCAGCTTATGCCGCTCCGCCCACGTCTGCTTCTTGCCGCTGGCCACATCCAGGTAGAAGTGGAACAACTCCCAGCCCAGTTCCTCAATGCTCGCACGCCCGGTGGCGATGCGTCCGGCGTCGATATCGATCAAGTCCGGCCAGCGCTGCGCCAATTCCGTACGCGTCGAGACCTTCACCACCGGCGCCATCGCCAGTCCATACGGCGTGCCACGCCCGGTGGTGAACACATGCAGGTTCATCCCGGCCGCCAGTTGCAAGGTGCCGCAGACAAAATCACTGGCTGGTGTGGCGCAAAAGATCAGGCCTTTGCCCGTGAAACGCTCGCCCGGGCCAAGCACGCCAGTGATCGCGCTGCTGCCCGACTTGACGATGGAGCCCAGGGACTTCTCGACGATATTCGACAACCCACCCTTCTTGTTGCCCGGCGTGGTATTGGCGCTGCGGTCCGCCTCGCCTTTGGCCAGGTAGCGGTCGTACCAGTCCATTTCCCTGACCAGCGCTTGGGCCACTTCTTTGCTCTGGGCACGAGCGGTCAGCAGGTAAATGGCGTCACGCACTTCAGTCACTTCGGAAAACATCACCGTCGCCCCGGCCCGCAACAGCAGATCCGAGGCAAACCCCAGCGCCGGGTTGGCGGTAATGCCGGAAAACGCATCACTGCCGCCGCACTGCATGCCCAGAATCAGCTCCGATGCCGGCACGGTTTCGCGACGGCGCTGGTCGAGTTTTTTCAAGCGGATTTCGGCCAGGCCCATGATCTGTTCGATCATCTCGGTAAACCCATGGCTGGAATCCTGCAGCCGATACAGCCACGGCTCGCTGAGGTCGACAGAGCTGTCGTTGTCGTGCATCACCTGCCCGGCCTGCAGCTTCTCGCAGCCCAGGCTGATCACCAGCGCTTCGCCACCCAGGTTCGGGTTGCGCGCCAGGTTGCGCACGGTGCGGATCGGGATGTACGCGTCTGTTGCCGTGATCGCCACGCCGCAGCCGTAGCTGTGGGTCAGCGCCACCACGTCATCGACGTTCGGGTATTTGGGCAGCAATTCATCCTTGATGCGCTTGACCGCATGGTCCAGCACACCGGTGACGCACTGCACTGTGGTGGTGATGCCCAGAATATTGCGCGTGCCCACGGTGCCGTCGGCGTTGCGGTAACCCTCAAACGTAAAACCTTCCAGCGGCGCCTGGGTTTCAGGCACTTCGGTAGACAGCGGCAGGCTGTCCAGCGGCGGCGCGGTGGGCATGCGCAGTTGGTCTTCCTGCACCCAACTGCCACGTGGAATCGGCGCCAGGGCGTAACCAATGGTCTGCCCGTAGCGAATAATCTGACCGCCTTCAGGGATATCTTCCAGGGTCACCTTGTGGCTCTGCGGGATGAAGTCCACAGTCACCAGGCCGTCCGGGAACTCGGTCCCGGCCGGTACGCCTTGATCGTTGACCACGATCACTACGTTGTCGCGCTCGTGCAAACGGATCGAGCGCGGCGAGTCGGCATGTTCAATCAACTGCATTACATCGCCCCTCAGGAATGCGCTTGGATAAATTGGGTCAGCTCAGGCCCTTTGCTGCTGGGCGGCTCTTTGAGCACCACACGCTTGATCGGGCCGACGATCACCAAGTAGCTGAACACCGCCAGCAAGGCGTTGGCGCCGACGAACACCAGGGCCCACTTGAACGAGCCGGTGGTGGCGATGATGTAGCCGATCACAATCGGTGTGCTGATGGAGGCCAGGTTGCCAAACATATTGAACAGACCGCCACTGAGGCCGGCGATTTGTTTCGGCGAGGTGTCAGACACCACCGCCCAACCCAGTGCGCCAACGCCTTTACCGAAGAAGGCCAGCGCCATAAAGCCCACCACCATCCATTCGATATCCACGTAGTTGCAGGCCACGATGCTGCACGACACCAGCAACCCGCCAATAATCGGTGCCTTGCGCGCAAACGTCAGGGAATGGCCTTTGCGCAGCAGGTAATCGGAAATCAAACCACCCAACACCCCGCCGACAAACCCGCAGATGGCCGGCAGAGAAGCAATGAACCCCGCCTTGAGGATGGTCATGCCACGCTCCTGCACCAGGTACACCGGGAACCAGGTCAGGAAGAAATAGGTGATGCCATTGATGCAGTACTGGCCCAGGTACACGCCGAGCATCATGCGGTTGGTCAGCAGCTGACGGATGTAATCCCACTTCGGACCGTCGGTTTTCTGGCCCTTGGTCTTCTCCTGATCCATGTCGACCATTGCACCGTTCTCGCAGATGTACTTGAGTTCGGCCTCGTTGATCATCGGGTGCTGGCGCGGGCTGTGGATAATTTTCAGCCAGATCAGCGAGAACAGCACGCCAATCCCGCCCATCACGATAAACACGTGCTGCCAGCCGAAGGTGTAGACGATCCAGCCCATCAGCGGCGCGAACAACACCGTGGCGAAGTACTGCGCCGAGTTAAAGATCGCCGAAGCCGTACCGCGTTCGGCGGTGGGGAACCAGCCGGCCACAATGCGCGCATTACCGGGGAACGACGGCGCTTCCGCCAAGCCCACCAGAAAGCGCAGCATAAACAGCGCGACGATGGCGGTGGAAACGCCAAACTCGCCGACATAGCCTTGCAGAATGGTGAACAGCGACCAGGTGAAGATGCTCAGGGCATAGACTTTTTTCGAGCCGAACCGGTCCAGCAACCAGCCACCGGGGATTTGCCCGGCCACGTAGGCCCAACCGAATGCGGAGAAGATATAACCGAGGGTGACCGCGCTGATACCGAGGTCTTTTTGCAGGCTGGAGCCGGCGATGGCGATAGTGGCCCGGTCGGCGTAGTTGATCGTGGTCACCAGAAACAGCATGAGCAGGATCAAATAGCGGACGTGGGTCGGCTTGGTCGCTTGCATGAAGATGTACTCCCACTAATTATTTTTTTTGCGGGTAAGCATTTCTGTTTTAAGTGCAGGAACCGCTTTCTGTGGGAGCTGGCTTGCCTGCGATAGCGGTGATACACCGCTATCGCAGGCAAGCCAGCTCCCACACAAGCCGGTTCCCACGGGTGTTACGAGTTACGAACCGATGTAGCTGGTCTTCACCACGGTGTAGAACTCTTGCGCGTAGCGACCTTGCTCGCGCGAACCATACGAGGAGCCCTTACGGCCACCGAACGGCACGTGGTAATCCACACCGGCAGTCGGCAGGTTGACCATCACCATCCCGGCCTGGGAGTGGCGTTTGAAGTGGTTGGCGTACTTGAGCGAGGTGGTGGCAATGCCCGCCGACAGGCCGAATTCGGTGTCGTTGGCCATGGCCAGCGCCGCTTCGTAATCCGCTACGCGCACCACGTTGGCTACTGGGCCGAAGATCTCTTCACGGCTGATGCGCATGGCGGCTTCGCTGTCGGCAAACAGCGTCGGCGCCAGGTAGTAGCCTTCGGTGTCGCAGGTCACCAGGCCGCCACCGCTGACCAGCCGCGCACCTTCGCTTTGGCCGATGTCGATGTACTTCATGTCCTGGTCCAGCTGGGCCTGGGAAACCACCGGGCCGATGTCGGTGCCGCTTTTCAGCGCGTGGCCGACTTTGATCGACTTCATGCGCTCAGCCATGGCCGCAACGAACTGGTCGTGGATACCGGCGGTGACGATCAAGCGGCTGGAGGCGGTGCAACGCTGGCCGGTGGAGTAGAACGCGCTCTGTACCGACAGCTCGACGGCCTGCTTGAGGTCGGCGTCGTCGAGGATGATCTGCGGGTTCTTGCCGCCCATTTCCAACTGCACTTTGGCTTGGCGCGACACACAGCTGACGGCGATCTGACGGCCCACGCCGACCGAACCGGTAAAGCTGATGCCGTCGACTTTCGGGCTATTGACCAATACGTCGCCAACCACGCGGCCGCTGCCCATCACCAGGTTGAACACACCGGCGGGGAAGCCGGCGCGGGAGATGATCTCGGCCAGGGCCCAGGCGCAGCCCGGCACCAGTTCGGCGGGTTTGATCACCACGCAGTTGCCGTAGGCCAGGGCCGGGGCAATTTTCCAGGCGGGGATCGCAATCGGGAAGTTCCACGGGGTGATCAAGCCGACCACACCCAGGGCTTCACGGGTGACTTCCACATTGACGCCCGGGCGCACGGACGGCACGTAGTCACCGGACAGGCGCAGGCATTCACCGGCGAAGAACTTGAAAATGTTACCGGCGCGGGTCACTTCGCCGATGGCTTCGGGCAGGGTCTTGCCCTCTTCACGGGCCAGCAGGGTGCCGAGTTCTTCACGGCGGGCGAGGATTTCACTGCCGACTTTGTCCAGCGCATCGTGGCGAGCCTGGATGCCGGAGGTGGACCAGGCCGGGAAGGCGGCACGCGCGGCATCGATGGCGGCGTTGACTTGAGCTACGTCAGCCTTGGCATATTCGCCGATGACATCGGACAACTCCGACGGATTGATGTTGTTGCAGTAATCGGCACCGGCCACCCACTCGCCGTTGATGTAGTTCTCAAAACGTTTGGCTTGGGACACAAATCTTCTCCTGACGCAAAAGGCCGCTGATCTCTCAGCGGCCTTGTTGATAAGTTACTGCGGACCTTGCTTGTCGATCAGCGCGGCCAGGGCTTCGTATTCTTCCGGCAGCAGGTCGGTCAGCGGCGTGCGCACAGGGCCGGCGTCATAGCCGGCGATTTTTGCCCCGGCCTTGACGATGCTCACGGCATAACCCGCCTTACGGTTGCGGATGTCGAGGTAAGGCAGGAAGAAGTTGTCGATGATCTTGCCGACGGTGGCATGATCGTCCTTGGCAATCGCGTGGTAGAAGTCCATCGCAGTTTTCGGGATGAAGTTGAATACCGCCGAGGAGTACACCGGCACGCCCAGGGCCTTGTAGGCAGCGGCGTAAACCTCTGCAGTCGGCAGGCCGCCGAGGTAGCTGAAACGGTCACCCAGGCGACGGCGGATCGACACCATCAACTCGATGTCACCCAGGCCGTCCTTGTAGCCGATCAGGTTCGGGCAGCGCTCGGCCAGGCGTTCCAGCAGAGGCGCAGTCAGGCGGCAAACGTTGCGGTTGTAGACCACCACGCCGATTTTGACCGACTTGCACACCGCTTCCACGTGGGCGGCGACGCCGTCCTGGCTGGCTTCGGTCAGGTAGTGCGGCAGCAACAGCAAGCCTTTGGCACCGAGGCGTTCAGCCTCTTGGGCGTACTCGATGGCCTGGCGAGTCGAACCACCCACACCGGCGAGAATCGGCACGCTGGTGGCGCAGGTATCAACAGCGGTCTTCACCACTTGGGAATATTCGCTGGCAGCCAGGGAGAAAAACTCACCAGTGCCACCGGCGGCGAACAAGGCGGTGGCGCCGTACGGGGCGAGCCATTCCAGACGCTTGATGTAGCCGGCCTGGTGGAAGTCACCCTGCGCATTGAAATCGGTCACGGGGAAAGACAGCAGACCGTGGGAGAGGATGGACTTCAGTTCTTGTGGATTCATTATTCGAACACCCTGGGCGAAGACTTTCTGTCGAAAGGTTGTTGTTGGTTTGTTGATGTCGTACGTCATCGTACAACTATAATAAGATTCGTCAACTGCAATTCATCGGGCTTCATCCGGCCCTGCGTTTAAACGCGCTTTCTTGACGTAGGAAATTAATCCTCTATGCTCCGATTAACTGTATATACATACAGTTATCACGGAAGATTCCTACGACATAGCAAGGAGCTAACATGTCAGGTCTTGAACTCGCAGCCCCCGAGAAAAACCCACCTACCCTGCGCTTCGAAGGCGGTGAGCACACCGCCATCGGCGATGACACGCTGTTGCGTTTCGTCAAAGACGCCCCGGCGATTCCCGCCCACCAAGTCGAGTTGCACCTGCCCAACGGGCTGGCACTCACCTATGGTCAGGTGATCGCGCTGGGCGGCGACTTCTATGGCATTCCTGGCCAGCCGATCAGCGACGGCGCGTCCGCCGCCGATCGCGTGCAGCGCTTTACTGCAGCGTTCAATTCGCTGGCGGTGCTGCCAGCCTCGCGGGAAGAGGCCGGGAAAATCCTCGCGGTGATGCAAAAGGAGATCAACGCCGTGAACCAGGCGATCAAGGACGGCAAACAACCGCACGAAGCCTATGACGCGCTGGGTGATACGTTGTCCGAGGAATGGAACCGCATCACCGGCGGCGGCAGTGCCGTTTCGGCATTGATTCCGCTGGGGCGCTACCTGAAATTGGCCGCAGATAACGCTGACCACTTCGGCGAATGGGCGCTATCCGCGTATCTGGCTGGCCATACGGCGGCACTGCAACAGGCGGTCGCGGCCCATCAAACCGGCACCGATCAGGCACTGGAATTGGCCTACGCCATGAACAGCTTTGCTGATCACTTTTTGACCGACCTGTTTTCCGCCGGCCACCTGCGCGTGCCGCGCAAGCAATTGGCGGCGGTGGTGACGCCTGGCGAACTGGGCTCGCTGATCAGCCGCTTCATGCACGATGAGGACAGCAAGTTCGGGCTCAAGGTGCGCAACGCCAAGGGCGATCAATGGCATGCCTATGGGGATAAACGCTACTTCGATGCCATCGACGCGGACAATCGGGCGATGGTCAAACGGGCGGTACAGGCCTCGGCCGATGAGGTCTTCGAGACCTTTATCAGCGGTGTGGCGCCCTCCCCGGCCAACTTCAAGGCGCCGCTGTATGTGCCGGATTTGAACGCAGCGCAGAACCCGGCGAATAACTTTTCGCCGCTGTTCAAGACGGAAGGCGACAAGGTGCTGCGCCGCAAGGACGTGAATGACCTGAACGACAAACACTGGACCAATGATTGGTGGGGTTGGAGTACGTATCTGCTGCTCAAGGACTACAAGCCCAATCAGCCGGCTAATTAAGTAGACGCAAAATTCCAGGCCAAGGAGATCAAAATGTGGGAGCGGGCTTGCTCGCGAAGGCGTTTTTCAGTTGATGCATGTGCAGACTGACACACCGCATTCGCGGGCAAGCCCGCTCCCACACTTGGATCGATTTACTCCCGACACCACTCGGTTGCCCGGTTAACCGCGCTGCGCTTCTGCCTCTTCGTGGGCATGGCGCAGTCGCTCTCGGCTGTTGGTCAAATGCAAGCGCATGGCGGCGCGTGCAGCGTCCGAATCCTGGCGGGCAATTGCCTCATAAATCTCTTCGTGCTCGCGGCTCAGGCGGCCCATGTAGTGCTGCTGATCGTCGTGAGCCAGGCGTGCTGAATTCAGGCGCGTACGCGGAATGATGCTGGTGCCCAAGTGGGTCATGATGTCGGTGAAGTAGCGGTTGCCGGTGGACAGCGCAATTTCCAGGTGGAACGCGAAGTCTGACGCCACTGCATCGCCGGCGTGGGCCGCGCTTTCATTCAGGGCATCGAGCGCCGCACGCATGGCGGCCAGTTGCTCGTCGCTGCGACGTAGCGCGGCAAGGCCGGCGGACTCCACTTCCAGGCTGATCCGCAGCTCCAGAATCGCCAGCACATCGCGCAGCGTAACCACCGTGGCCGGGTCAATCCGGAAGCCGCTCGGGCTTGGCGTGTCCAACACAAAGGTGCCGATACCGTGACGGGTTTCGACCTGCCCCGCCGCCTGCAAGCGCGAGATGGCTTCACGCACGACCGTGCGGCTGACGCCATGGGCTTCCATGATGGCCGACTCGGTGGGCAACTTATCGCCACGTTTGAGTTGACCGTCGCGGATCTGCTCAGACAACACCGTGACCAATTCCTGGGCAAGGCTGCGGCGCTTGCGGGGAAGACGAGGGGCGGTGTTGGCGTTTTCCATGATGAACCATCTTTCTCGGCGAACTTGAGCCCGCATCATAGCCCATGGCGGTTGTACGATCACTGTTGTGTCGCGACTTTCATCCACATCCTTCGCGCAAAAAAATGCCCCGACGCATGTCGAGGCATTTTTCAGGCTCACCCGAGGGTGAAAGCCGCTTACTTCACCACTTTCAGGCTCGGCCGGCCGCTTGGACGCGGTGGCTCGGAGTCCGGTGGTGGTACATCATCACCGTCTTCGCCTTCAATCGATTCGTCGTCCTCGAAAGGCGACTCCAGATCGAACACCATGCCTTGGCCGTTCTCGCGGGCATAGATCCCGAGAATCGCGCCAATCGGCACGAACAGCGTATGGGCCACGCCGCCAAAACGCCCTTCGAAGCTGACAGCCTCGTTGTCCATGTGCAGGTGGCGCACGGCACTGGGTGATACGTTCAGCACAATCTGCCCGTCACTGGCAAAGCCTTGAGGCACGTCAACCTTGGGAAATTCGGAGTTGACCAGCATGTGCGGGGTGCAATCGTTGTCCACAATCCACTCATAGAGCGCGCGGACCAAATAGGGTCGACTGGAGTTCATCAGCGGCTCCTTAAGCCTTAGCGCATATCGCGTTCGACACCAGACAGACTCGCCTGGAAAGCCTCACGCGCAAACTGGCGCTCCATGTAATCAAGCAACGGCTTGGCCGGCCGTGGCAGTTCAATGCCCAGGATCGGCAAGCGCCAGAGTATGGGTAATAGGCAGCAATCCACCAAGCTTTGTTCCTCGCTGAGGAAAAAAGGTTTGTCGGCGAACAGCGGCGAAACACCGGTCAGGCTCTCACGCAATTCCTTGCGCGCCTGCACCCGAACGGCTTCTTTACTGCGTGAATCCAGAATCACATCCACCAGCCCGCACCAGTCACGCTGGATCCGATGGATCAGCAGGCGGCTGTTGGCACGCGCCACCGGGTACACCGGCAACAAAGGCGGATGCGGGTAACGCTCATCCAGGTATTCCATCACCACGGTTGACTCCCACAACGCCAGGTCACGATCGACCAGGGTGGGCAAGCTGCCGTAAGGGTTCACTTCGATCAGTTTCGGCGGATGACGTCCCACCTCCACACTGATGATCTCGGCGCTGACACCCTTCTCTGCGAGCACGATGCGTACTCGGTGGGAATAGTGGTCGGCGGGGTCGGAGTAACAGGCCAACCGATTGGTCACGCCCATGGCGGTCCTCCTCGCTTGTTGAAATTATCGAAAGCTCAAAAACGAGCGCGCCCAGAGAGCATCTCTGCAGTGCCTGGTTCAACCAGACCGCTACGTGTTCAGAGATGCCGCTGGGCGCGCAAGATTAACAGCAATTGCTTACGGTTGGATCAATGCACATCCTTCCAGTATTCGCGTTTGAGCAGATAGGCGAATACGAAGAAGAAGGCCAGGTACAGCAATACATAGGTGCCGATGCGCTGATGTTGCAGTTTGACCGGGTTGGCCGAGTAGGCCAGGAAGGTCACCAGATTCTTGACCTTCTCGTCGAACTGCTCTTCGTTCAGCGTACCGGTCTTGGGCACTATGGTCAGTTGATCACACGCTTCATGCGTCAGAGGCGTGCCGGTCAACGGATCATATTGCTTCTTGCCGTCTTCAACGACCTGAACCTGCTTGCATCCTACCACTTGGCGACCCTGCAGGCCGACCAGAACGTTAGGCATACCGACGTTCGGGAAGACTTTGTTGTTCACACCCCAAGGGCGCGCCGGGTCTTCGTAGAAGGATTTAAGGTAGCCATACAGCCAGTCGGTACCCCGCACGCGCGCCACCAGGGTCAGGTCAGGCGGTGCAGCACCGAACCAGGCTTTGGCGTCGGCAGGCTGCATGCCGATGTTCATGTGGTCGCCAATCTTGGCGCCGGTGAACACCAGTTTCTCCAGCATCAGCTCATGAGGGATACCGAGGTCATCGGCAACCCGCTCATAGCGCTGGAACTTGGCGCTGTGGCAGCCCATGCAGTAGTTGGCGAAGGTACGCGCGCCATCTTGCATTGCAGCTTTGTCAGAGACGTCGATATCGACTTTTTCCAGTTCCGGGCCCTGCTCGGCCGCGAAGGACAGTAGCGGCAGTGCCGCAAGCATCAAAGCAACGAATAACTTTTTCATCAGCCAGTCACCCTTTCCGGAACCGGTTTGGTCTTCTCGAGCCGGGTGTAGAACGGCATCAGAATGAAGTAGGCGAAGTACAGGAAGGTGCAGACCTGCGACAGCAACGTCAGCGCAGGCTTCGGTGCCTGGACGCCGGTCCAGCCCAGCAGCATGAACGCGATGCAGAACACGACCAGCCAGATTCGGCTCAACCATCCCTTGTAGCGCATCGATTTGACCGGGCTGCGGTCAAGCCACGGCAGGACAAACAACAGCGCAATCGAGGCGCCCATGGCAACAACGCCCATGAGCTTGTCTGGAATCGCCCGCAAGATCGCGTAGAACGGCGTGAAGTACCAGACCGGTGCAATGTGCTCAGGCGTCTTGAAGGCGTTGGCCTGTTCGAAGTTAGGCTTCTCGAGGAAATACCCGCCCATCTCCGGGAAAAAGAACACGATCGAGCAGAAGATGAACAAGAACACCACCACGCCGACAATGTCTTTCACGGTGTAGTACGGGTGGAACGGAATGCCGTCCAGCGGGATGCCGTTTTCGTCTTTGTGCTTCTTGATGTCGACGCCATCGGGGTTGTTCGAACCCACTTCGTGCAGCGCCAGGATGTGCAGCACCACCAGGCCGAGAATCACGATCGGCAGGGCCACAACGTGCAAGGCGAAGAAGCGGTTCAAGGTGATGCCGGAGATCAGGTAGTCACCACGGATCCACTGGGTCAGGTCGTTGCCGATGACCGGGATCGCGCCGAACAGCGAGATGATCACCTGAGCGCCCCAGTACGACATCTGCCCCCACGGCAGCAGGTAACCCATGAAGGCCTCTGCCATCAGCGCCAGATAGATCAGCATGCCAAACACCCACACCAGCTCGCGGGGTTTCTGGTATGAGCCATAGAGCAAGCCACGGAACATGTGCATGTAGACCACGATGAAGAACGCCGAGGCGCCGGTGGAGTGAAGCAAACGCAGAATCGAGCCGTACTCGACGTCGCGCATGATCCCTTCAACGGACGCAAAGGCCTCTTCAGCCGAAGGTGTGTAGCTCATCGTCAGCCAGACGCCGGTGACGAGTTGGTTGACCAGCACCAACAGCGCCAGGGAGCCGAAGAAGTAGAAGAAGTTGAAGTTTTTTGGTGCGTAATATTTGCTGAGATGGTCTTCCCACATTTTGGTAGCGGGGAAGCGCGCATCCACCCAATCCATGAACTTGCTCATCAGGCTTTCTCCCCCTCGTCGACGCCAATGACAATGACACTGTCAGTCTCGTAGTGATGTGGCGGAACTGGCAGGTTCAGTGGTGCGGGTTGTGACTTGTAGACGCGGCCGGCCAGGTCGTAATGAGAGCCATGGCAAGGGCAGAAGTAACCACCCACCCAATCTTTGCCCAGGTCGGCAGGAGCAACTTCAGGGCGGAAGGTAGGCGAGCAGCCGAGGTGGGTGCAGATACCGATCAGCAGCAGAATCTCTGGCTTGATC
Organism: Pseudomonas sp. RGB; assembly: GCF_007713445.1. Taxonomy (NCBI): domain Bacteria; kingdom Pseudomonadati; phylum Pseudomonadota; class Gammaproteobacteria; order Pseudomonadales; family Pseudomonadaceae; genus Pseudomonas; species Pseudomonas sp. RGB. The sequence continues at coordinate 68,741 of NZ_VMSH01000014.1, forward strand.
GAACGGATTTCCTTATCGACGTAGGCGGGTTGGTCGGAATTCTTCGAGTCGGGATCAGACAGCTGACCTTCGATTTTTTTCAGATTCCCCAGGATTTCCTCAGTACGACGAACGATGAAGACCGGCTGACCGCGCCACTCAGCAATCATCTGCTGGCCTGGGTCGATCTTGCTGACATTCACCTTCACCGGTGCACCTGCGGCTTTCGCCTTGGCACTGGGAAACCATGACCCCACGAACGGGACCGCAGCCCCCACCGCTCCTGCAGCACCCACCACGGATGTGGCTGCTACCAAGAAGCGACGCCGGCCTGCATTCACGCCGTCATTGCTCATTCAGTCCTCTCCCATCAGCTTTTTGGCCTGTTAAATCAGGCGTCTACTAAGTGTTGAATCTTTACTTATAAAAATTTTGCCGAATGGTAATGAAAAGCCCCACGTATGACAAGGGAATTGCCCGGGGCTCCCTCTCCAGGCCTTGTAGTATAGGGGGTCTACGGATGTGGCAAGTTGTCACGGCGAAATTTGTGCATAAATCGCAGGCAATAAAAAACGCCCAGCTCCGTGAGGAGTTGGGCGTTTTTGTGGAACGTAAAGCGAATTAACGCTTCGAGTACTGCGGACGCTTACGCGCTTTACGCAGACCGACTTTCTTACGTTCAACTTCACGAGCATCGCGAGTTACGAAGCCAGCTTTGCGCAGTGCGCCACGCAGGGTTTCGTCGTACTGCATCAGAGCGCGAGTGATACCGTGGCGGATTGCGCCAGCTTGACCACTTACACCGCCACCGATAACGGTGACGTAGATGTCGAACTTTTCAACAGTCTCGGTCAGTTCCAGCGGCTGACGAACTACCATGCGGGCAGTTTCGCGACCGAAGAAGTTGTCCAGAGTGCGGTTGTTGATCGAGATGTTACCAGTGCCCGGACGCAGGAAAACGCGTGCGGTTGCGGTTTTGCGACGGCCAGTGCCGTAATTTTGAGTCGCCGACATAATGAACTATTCCGTTAAAACTTCAGTTCTTGGGGCTGCTGAGCAGCATGAGGGTGTACAGCGCCCGCATAGACTTTCAGCTTGCGAAACATATCGCGACCCAGTGGGCCCTTCGGCAGCATGCCTTTGACCGCGATTTCGATCGGGGCTTCAGGCTTCTTGGAAATCAGGCCTTCAAAGTTCGAAGACTTGATACCGCCTGGGAAACCGGAGTGACGGTAGTACATTTTGTCTTGCGCTTTGTTGCCGGTAACACGTACCTGCTCAGCGTTGATGATCACGATGTAGTCACCGGTGTCAACGTGAGGGGTGTACTCAGGCTTGTGCTTGCCACGCAGACGGCTGGCGACTTCAGTGGCCAGACGACCCAGGGTCTGACCAGCGGCGTCGACGACAAACCAGTCGCGCTGAACTGTTTCCGGTTTTGCAGTAAAAGTTGTCATTCTTTAATAGCCTCAGGGGCCGCCCTGTAAATTAGACGGCGGATCTTACTGAATAGTGCGTACTTTGACAAGTCAAAGGCAGCCGGATACAGACGCTATCGGGGGCTCGGGTCGGCGCGTCCGTTCAACGGCAAGATTCTTCGGCAGGCGGCGCATCACTTCCACTGCAGAAAGAGGTGGGCAATTATGCAGATTGCGAAAAAAAATTCAACCTGCTTTTATGATTGTTTTCCCTGAAGGAGTACCCGATGGATTATCGACAGCTGGGCCGAACCGATCTGAACGTAAGCGCGATAGCCTTGGGCACCATGACCTGGGGTGAGCAGAACAGCGAGGCAGAGGCCTTCGCGCAGATCGAACGGGCCAAGGCCGCGGGGATCAACTTCCTCGACACGGCGGAAATGTACCCGGTGCCGCCCAAGGCCGACACCTATGCCACCACCGAGCGTTACATCGGTAATTACTTCAAAAGCCGCGGCGACCGTGCCGACTGGATCCTCGCCAGCAAGATCGCCGGCCCCGGCAACACCATCGACTACATCCGCGACGGCTACCTGCGCCACAACCGCAAGCACATCGTCGAAGCACTGGATGCCAGCCTCAAGCGCCTGCAAACCGACTGGATCGACCTCTACCAGCTGCACTGGCCGGAACGCAGCACCAATTTCTTCGGCCAACTGAGCTACAAGCACAAGGACGAAGACGACCTCACCCCGCTTGAAGAAACCCTCGAAGCGCTGGACGAGCAGGTAAAAGCCGGCAAGATCCGCCACATCGGCCTGTCCAACGAAACCCCGTGGGGCACCATGAAGTTCCTCGCCCTGGCCGAAGCCCGTGGCTGGCCCCGCGCGGTGTCGATCCAGAACCCCTACAACCTGCTCAACCGCAGCTTTGAGGTGGGCCTGGCGGAAGTGGCAATTCGTGAACAGTGCGGCCTGCTGGCGTATTCGCCCCTGGCGTTCGGCATGCTCAGCGGCAAGTACGAGAACGGCGCACGCCCGGCCAAGGCACGCCTGACCGAATACAGCCGTTTCAGCCGCTACTTCAACCCGCAGTCCGAAGCGGCGTGCAGCCGCTATGTGGCGTTGGCGCGTGAACACGGCCTGGACCCGGCGCAGATGGCCTTGGCGTTTGTGACGCAACAGCCGTTTGTGACCAGCAACATTATTGGTGCGACGTCTTTGGAGCAACTGGATAGCAACATCGCCAGCGCTGACTTGAAGCTGTCGAAAGAAGTGTTGGAAGGGATTGAGGCGATTCAGAAGGATCATCCGAATCCAGCGCCTTGATTGATCTTTAGATAGCTATCGCAGGCAAGCCAGCTCCCACATTTGACTGTATTCACACATCAAAATGTGGGAGGGGGCTTGCCCCCGATGAGGCCCTGAGCACCACCGAAGATCAAAGCGCTCGCGCAATAATCTCTTTCATGATTTCGTTGGTCCCCGCATAAATCCGCTGCACCCGCGCATCCGCCCAGGCCCGCGCGATCGGGTATTCCCACATAAAGCCGTAACCGCCGTGCAGCTGCACACACTCGTCGAGCACCTTGCATTGCAGGTCCGTGGCCCAATACTTGGCCATCGCTGCAGTAGGCACGTCGAGCTTGCCTTCCAGGTGCAACGCCATGCACTGGTCGACAAACACGCGACCGATCTGAATCTCCGTGGCCATCTCCGCCAGCTTGAACCGGGTGTTCTGGAAATCGGCAATCGCCTTGCCGAACGCCCTGCGCTCGCGTGTGTATTCCAAGGTCCACTGCAGCGCCGCCTCCGCCGATGAGAGCGCAGCAATCGCCACGGTCAAACGCTCCTGCGGCAACTCCTGCATCAAATAGGCGAAGCCCATGCCCGCCTGCCCCAGCAGGTTGCCCTTGGGCACACGCACGTCCTGGAAAAACAGCTCCGAGGTGTCCTGGGCCTTCATGCCCACCTTCTCCAGGCGCTTGCCCTTGTCGAAGCCCGGCGTGTCGGCTTCCACCAGAAACAGGCTGGTGCCCTTGGCGCCGGCCTTGGGATCGGTCTTGGCCACGACGATCACCAGCTCGGCGAGAAAGCCATTGGTGATGAAGGTCTTTGAGCCGTTGATCACGTACTCATCGCCATCCAGCACCGCGGTGGTCTTCACGCCCTGCAAGTCGGAACCCGCCCCTGGCTCGGTCATGGCGATGGCCGTCACCATTTCACCGGAAATCAATTTGGGCAGGTACTTCTGCTTCAGCGCCTCGCTGCCGTAATGCAGGATGTATGGCGCGACGATGTCCGAATGCAGCGAGAAACCGATGCCTGTCAAACCCAGGCGACTGACCTCTTCGATCACCACCGCGCTGTAGAGAAAGTCGGCGCCCAGGCCGCCATACTCTTCCGGCAAGTGGGAGCAAAGCATCCCCGCCTCCCCCGCCTTGCTCCACAACGCACGGTCGATATAGCCCTGTTTCTCCCATTGCCCATGGAACGGCGCGGCGTGTTTTTCAAGGAAGGTGCGCACGCTCTCGCGAAAGAGTTCGTGCTCCGAGCTGAACAAGGTTCTGGGGATCATGGGTCACCTGCGTGGATTGTCGGACAAAGGCCAGACCACAGAGCCTATGCCGCGAAGCCGTCACGGGACACTGGACACATGCGACAAAAAATAAGACGATCCAGCCGTCTGGTGACCACTTTCCCCTATAAGAATAAATGAAATTATGTCTAACCAAATCTCCACGCCCTTGCGGCGCGTCAGCATTTTGGCCATTGATCGGGTATTCGCTTCCACCCTCATGCAAGCCAAGGATTTCTTCCATCTCGCCAGCCTGCGTTATGGCAAACAACAAGGCCTGGGCCTGACCCCGGCGTTTGAAACGCGCCTGGTCAGCCCCGACGGGCAATCGGTGCGCAGCTTCAGTGATGTGATCATGCCGGTGGACGGCGGCCTGGAAGACGCCGACATCATCGTGCTACCGGCCTTCTGGGACGACTTCGACGCGTTATGCACACGCTACCCGCAAGTGCTGCCCTGGCTGCGCCAGCAACACGCACGCGGCGCTGTACTCTGCGGCGAGGCCACCGGAGTGTTCTGGCTGGCCGAGGCCGGATTGCTCGATGGCAAGGAGGCGACCACCTACTGGCGTTTCTTCAATGCCTTCAGCGAACGCTTCCCCAAGGTGCAGCTCAACCAGGACAAGCACCTGACCGACGCCGACAACCTGTATTGCGCCGGCGGCACCACCTCGGCGTGCGACCTTTATATCTACCTGATCGAACGCTTCTGCGGCGCCAACATCGCCCAGGCCGTGGCCCGCGACATCCTCTACGAAGTGCAACGCAGCTACGCACCGGGCCGCATTGGTTTTGGTGGGCAGAAGCTGCACCAGGACGTGATCATCCTGCAGATCCAGCACTGGCTCGAAGAGCACTTTGCCGACAAGTTTCGCTTCGAAGACGTCGCCCGCGAACACGGCATGAGCATCCGCAACTTCATGCGCCGTTTCCAGACCGCCACCGGCGACAAGCCGCTGCACTACCTGCAACGCCTGCGCATCGAGACCGCCAAAGGCTTGCTCTCGGGCAGCCGCAAAAGCATCAAGACCATCAGCTATGAGGTGGGTTACGACGATGCGAGCTTCTTTGCGCGGCTGTTCCGCCAGCACACCGAGCTGTCGCCGAACCAATACCGGCAGCAGTTCCAGCAAGCCGCTTAAGCAGGGCCAAACACCGAAAAAAATGTGGGAGGGGGCTTGCCCCCGATAGCGGTAGTTCAGTCAGTACACCTGGCCCTGACACACCGCTATCGGGGGCAAGCCCCCTCCCACCTTTTATGTGTGTCGCTGTTAGGGTTTGTGCCCGCGCGACAGGAACTCGTGGGACTGCATTTCCAGCAAGCGGCTCAGCGTGCGCTGGAATTCGAAGTTCAAGCGACCGCCGGTGTAGAGGTCCTTGAGTTCGACTTCCGCCGAGATGATCAGCTTGACGTTGCGGTCGTAGAATTCGTCCACCATGTTGATAAACCGGCGCGCAATGTCGTCAGTGGTGACGCTCATCTGTTCCACGCCGCTCAGGATCACCGCGTGGAAGATCTTGCCCAGTTCGATGTAGTCGTTCTGGCTGCGCGGGCCATCGCACAGCTGGCGGAACTCGAACCAGGCCACGTCATCGCAGGTGCGCAGCGCGATGATTTCGCGGTTCTCGATCATCAGCTTGTCGTTTTCGACCGCCTTGGTGCATTCCGGCGTGAGCGCGCGGAAGCTTTTTTTCAGGCTGTCCAGCGCGGCCTCGTTCAGCGGGTAGTGGTAAAGCTCCGCTTGCTCAAGGTGACGCAGGCGATAGTCGACGCCGCTGTCGACGTTGACGATCTCGGTGTTCTGCTTGATCAGCGCGATGGCCGGCAGGAAGCGCGCGCGTTGCAGGCCGTCCTTGTACAAGCCATCGGGCACGATGTTCGAGGTCGCAACCAGGGTCACGCCGTTCTTGAACAGCTCTTCCATCAGGGTGCCGAGGATCATGGCATCGGTGATGTCGGAGACAAAGAATTCGTCGAAACAAATCACCCGCGCCTCATCGGAGAAACGCTTGGCGATGATGGTCAGCGGGTTTTTCTCGCCCGGCAGCGTCTTCATTTCTTCGTGCACGCGCTTCATGAAGCGGTGGAAGTGCGTACGCACCTTTTCCTTGAACGGCAGCGCTTCGAAGAAGGTGTCGACCAGGTAAGTCTTGCCGCGGCCCACGCCACCCCAGAAGTACAGGCCTTTGACCGGCGTATGGTCTTTCTTGCCAAACAGCTTGCTGAACATCCCTGGCTTGTTTTGCGAGGCCGCGACCAGGTCGTCGTACAGGCGCTGCAAATGACGCACCGCATTTTCCTGCGCGGCATCATGGAAGAATTCAGGGCGTTTCAGATCAGCTTGATATCGTTCTAGGGGCGTCATAATTTCGTTAGCAAGGCAACAAAAACGGGCCGTCACTGTAACGACGGCCCTGGATAATGGCAATCAACCCTTGGTCGGGTTAATCCTCGGTTGGGGTCAACGCAACGCGCAGGGTATCAATACCGGCATCTCGTTGAGCAGCATCTGCGTAAATCGCTGAACTTTCGGCCACACACTCACCGTCGAGCCAAACATTGAAACCATACTTTTCGGTGCGAATGTCCAACGTTTGACCCGACTGCAATTGCTTGGTCACCGCACCAGCCGCTTTGCCGTCGGCAAAATTGCGCGACAGCAGCAGTTGCTCGCCATCGGCCGACAGCAGGCGGAAGCGGAAGCTGCCGTCGTCTTCGCGAAAGCTCACAAAGCGCGCGGCTTTGGCGGCTTTCTTCTTGGCTGCCACCGGCGCGGCGGCCTGATTGACGAACGAGCGCAGGCCCACCGCTTCACGCAGCTCAGCCAGGAACGGCGCCGCCACGGCGCGGGCTTTCTTGGCACCGATCAGCAACAGGTCTTCCATGTCCGCGGGGCGCGACATCAGTTGGTGATAACGCTCGCGCGCCTCCCCCAGTTGGCCGTCGAGCAATTGGAACAGACGGCTCTTCGCCTCGCCCCAGCCCAGGCCTTGCAGCAGCTCGGCACGGAACTCTTCTTCCTGGGCCTTGGTTGCAAACGCCTGGAACAGGGTGAACAGGTGCGAGTTGTCCGGGTCTTTGGCTTCGCCTGGGGCACGCGAGTCGGTGACGATCCGCGAGATCGCGTCCTTCATGTCCTTGGCGCTGGTGAACAACGGGATGGTGTTGTCGTAGCTTTTGGACATCTTGCGGCCATCCAGGCCCGGCAAGGTGGCGACGCTTTCTTCGATCAACGCCTCAGGCATGGTGAAGAACTCTTTACCGTTGCCAAACAGGTGGTTGAAACGCTGGCCAATGTCGCGGGCCATTTCCACGTGCTGGATCTGGTCGCGGCCGACCGGCACCTTGTGCGCGTTGAACATCAGGATGTCCGCGGCCATCAGCACCGGGTAGCTGTACAAGCCCATGGTGATGCCCGCGTCCGGGTCTTCGCCGGTTTCCAGGTTTTTATCCACCGAGGCCTTGTAGGCGTGGGCGCGGTTGAGCAGGCCCTTGGCGGCAACACAGGTCAGCAGCCAGGTCAGTTCAGGAATTTCCGGGATGTCGGACTGGCGATAGAACGTCACCCGGTTCACATCCAGGCCACCGGCCAGCCAGGTCGCGGCAATTTCCATACGCGAGCGCTGGATGCGCTGCGGGTCATCGCATTTGATCAGGGCGTGGTAGTCGGCCAGGAAGTAGAAGGAATCGGCATTCGCGTCCTGGCTGGCGAGGATCGCCGGGCGGATCGCGCCGGCGTAGTTGCCCAGGTGCGGCGTGCCGGTGGTGGTGATGCCGGTGAGAATACGGGTACGAGTCGTCATGGGTAATCGCTTATCAGACTGCTATCAATTCGAGAGGCGCGGCAGCACCAGATCCTTGAGATCGGTGAGCTTGCCATGAAAAAAGTGCCCGCATTCTGCCACTTTCAGCAGCTCATGGGGGCGTTTCAAGGCAGCGGACCAATCGTAGACCACCTGCGGGTCGACCACTTCGTCGGTTTCCGGCTGGATCAAAGTCAATGGGCAGCCTTGGGGCAGCACGTCGGTATCACGCAGGCGCATCACGGCGGCGGCCACCATGAACAGGTGCGCGAGCTTTTCACCCTTGGCTTCCAGACGGCCGCCGAGGCTGGCGGCCACGTAACCACCAAAGGAAAACCCGAGCAGGGTGAGCGGCAGGTCGGGGTGTTTTTCCCGCAGCCAGGTGGCGGCCGCTTCGGCATCATCCACTTCACCGGTGGCCATGTCGTGGGTACCGGCGCTGGCACCGACGCCGCGGTAATTGAAACGTAAAGTAATCAAACCGGCATCGCGAGCGGTGCGTTGCAAGGTCGAGACAACTTTATTGAGCATGGTCCCGCCCTGCACCGGGTTAGGGTGGCAGATCAGCGCCAGGCCACGTGGCTCGGGGTGATCCAGGTACAGGGCTTCCAATTGGCCAACCGGGCCATCGATCAAAACGGGGGTTTCACGCATGAGCAAGGAATGAACTCCGTGACCTCACAAAGGGTCGACTCGTCTAGCTAAAAGTCTGTGCATGGCATCATTGCGAGCTTAATCGCGGTATACAGCGCAGGTCCGAGCCGTTAACGTAAAGCAAAGCCGTTTATAGAGGAAGGACTCGTGGAACACTCGCTCTTAGTTTGGTTGTTGCCGACTCTCGCCTTGGTTGCCGGTGTCGCCATTGGATTCCTGGTTGCCCGCCTGCTGCCAAATGCCGCGCCTAACCGCACGCAGCGTCAGTTGGATGACATTCAGGAACGTTTTGACAGTTATCAGAACGAGGTTGTTACCCACTTCAACAGCACCGCGACCCTGGTCAAGAAGCTTACCCAGAGCTACCAGGACGTACAGGATCACCTCGCCGATGGCGCTAACCGCCTGGCCCTCGACGACATCACCCGCCAGCGTCTGCTGGCCGCGCTGCATTCCGATGCACCGCACGCGCCACGGGAGCGCCTGACGCCTCCGCGGGAAAACCAGGAGCCACCACGGGACTACGCGCCAAAAACGCCGGACGCCCCAGGCATGCTGGATGAGCATTACGGCTTGAAGAAGTAAGTCTTCTGCAAGCAACAAAAAGCCCGGCTGATCGATGATCAGCCGGGCTTTTTATTGGGCTTCACTCTCCAGAACACTGGGGATCCACTGTGGGAGCGGGCTTGCCCGCGAACGCGGTGGGTCAGTCAGTACATCGCTAACTGACAGACCGTATTCGCGAGCAAGCCCGCTCCCAGATTGACCGCGCACGACCTTAAGCCGGTTGCTGCTCCTGCAACAACCCACCGTCAATCCGTACATGCCGCCCATGGAAGCGCTTGAGGCTGCTGCGATGGCCGACGCTGACGATGCTCAGTCCCGGCAACTCGTCAATCAATGCTTGATACAACGTGGCTTCGTCTTCCTCATCCATCGCCGAGGTGGCTTCATCCATGTACAGCCATTGCGGCGCGAACAACAACGCGCGAGCAAAAGCCAGCCGCTGCTGCTCACCCGGCGAGAGCATGCGTTGCCAGTGATTGGCTTCGTCCAGGCGCGCAACCAGATGCGGCAGGCGGCACGTTTCCAGGACCTGTACATAACGTTCGGCCGAGTACGCGCTGTCGTCTTGTGGATAACTCAACACAGCCTTCAGCGTGCCAATGGGCAAGTAAGGCTTTTGCGGCAGAAACAGGTAACGCGCAGCCGGCAGACGAATGCTGCCGTGGCCCGCTGGCCAGAGGTGGCCCATTGCGCGCAGCAGCGTACTCTTGCCGCTGCCTGAGCGCCCGCTGAGCATCACGCGCTGGCCCGGCTCTACGGTCATGTCGGCGTCGGTCAGCAAGTGACGACCGTCAGCCAAATCCATGCCCAGGTTTTTCACCACCAGGCGCTCGCCCTCGGGGTGCACATCGATGGCGGGCACACGCTGCTCGTTATCACTCATGGCCTGATGAAAGCTGAGCAGACGATCACTGGTCGCGCGCCATGAAGCCAACTCCGAATACGCGTTGATAAACCAGCTGAAGTTCTCTTGCACGTTGCCGAACGCCGAGTTGATTTGCATCAGCTCGCCCAGCTCGATCTTGCCGGTGAAGTAGCGTGGCGCGGCGACAATGAAGGGGAAGATGATCGCAATCTGGCTATAGCCAGCGGTGAAAAAGGTCAGGCGCTTGGACACTTTCATGATGTCCCAGAAGTTGTGCCAGACCTTGCCAAAGCGTGCGCTCAGGCGCTGGTTTTCATTCGGCTCGCCGTTGTACAAGGCGATGCTCTCGGCGTTCTCACGCACACGCACCATGGAGAAACGCAGGTCTGCTTCAAAGCGTTGTTGTTGGTTGCTCAGGCCGATCAAACGACGGCCGATCAGGTGGGTCAGCCAGCTACCGACGCCCGCGTAGACCAATGCGCACCAGAACATATAGCCGGGGATGGTGAAACCAAACACTTCGATACTGCCCGACACGCCCCACAGGATGATCGAGAACGACACCAGGCTCACCACGTTACGCAGCAGGCCCAGGCCAAGGCTCAAGGTGCTGGAGGTGAAGTTGTTGAGGTCTTCGGAAATCCGCTGGTCCGGGTTATCGGTGTAACCGCCCTGCTCCAGCTGGTAGTAATTCTTGTGGGCAAGCCAACGTGCAAAATGCTTTTCGGTGAGCCAGGCACGCCAGCGGATCGTCAGCATCTGAGTCAGGTAGAGGCGGTAGACCGCGCCGAGAATCGCTACGGCGGCGATCCCGCCGAAATAGCCGATCAGTTGCCAGAAGGCGGCGGTGTCCTTCTTCTCCAGCGCGTTGTAGAAGTCTTTATACCAGTGGTTGATCCACACGGAGATCGCCACGCTGAACAGCGACAGGCCAATCACTGCAGCCAGCAACAACCAGGCCTTGCCCTTCTCTTCGCTGCGCCAATAGGGCGTGATCATCGCCCAGGTTCGGCGAAAGAAGTGCCCACGCACCGCATCGTTGACCGCGGAGTACTCAGCGTTCTGATTCATCGTTCAGGCTCGGTAGGAAAAAGTGACAGGCGTTTGAACCGATCATAGACGATCGGTTCAGGGCTCCGTGCGGCCTGAAGCAGATTGTTCAGACTTTGTTCAGCGCCGTACCGGACGCTTCTGCAGCTTGCGTTGCAGGGTACGCCGGTGCATGCCCAGGGCGCGGGCGGTAGCGGAGATATTGCCTTCGTGTTCAGTCAACACGCGCTGAATATGCTCCCACTGCAGACGGTCCACCGACATCGGGTTTTCCGGCACCAGGGTGTCGAGGTCGGCATGCTCGGAGAGCAGCGCGGCCAGCACGTCGTCGGCGTCCGCCGGCTTGCACAAATAATTGCAGGCGCCGCGCTTGATGGCCTCGACGGCGGTGGCGATGCTCGAGTAACCGGTGAGGATCACCACGCGCATTTCAGGGTCGAGTTCCAGCAACTTGGGCAGCAGCACCAGGCCGGAGTCGCCGTCCATTTTCAGGTCGAGCGCGGCGTAGTCCGGCAAATCGGCCTGGGCGATGGTCAGGCCTTCTTCGGCCGAGCCTGCGGTGCTCACGCGAAAACCACGGCGGCTCATGGCGCGCGCCATCACGCGGGTAAAGGTGGCGTCGTCATCTACCAGCAGCAGGTGCGGCAGTTCTTCGCCTTCGACTTGGATCTCGTCACTCATCGATATCTCCTCGTGCGACACGGGGCAGGCGCAGCTCGGTGAGCGTGCCACCTTCCTCATGACTATAGAGCTTCACTGAGCCGCCCGCGCGGGTCACGCTGGCCTTGCTCAAAAACAGGCCGAGGCCGAAGCCTTTGCCCTTGGTGGTAAAGAAGGGTTTGCCGATCTGCTCGGCAATGGCCAGCGGCACGCCCGCGCCGTGGTCACGAATGCTGATGGTCACGTTTTCCGCGTCCCAGTCCAGTTGCACGCCCAACCCTTCAGGGCAGGCATCGGCGGCGTTGTTCAGCAGGTTGAGCAACGCCTGCGTCAGGTCTGGTGGTGGCGCCATGCGCGGCACGCTGCCCTGGCCCAGCAGGTTGAAACGGTAACTGGCTTCGGGGCGCATCAGGTGCCAGCGGTTCAGGGCTTCGTCGAGCCACTGGGTCACGTCCTGCATCTCCACCGCCAGGCGGCGATTGGCCTCGGCGGCGCGTACCAGTTGCTGCAAGGTCTGCTTGCACTGCTTGACCTGTTCCTGCAACACGCTCAGGTCATCTTGCAGCGCCGGGTCGTGATGGTCCTGGGTCATTTCCTTGAGCAGTACGCTCATGGTTGCCAGCGGTGTGCCCAGTTCATGGGCGGCGCCGGCGGCCTGGGTGGCGACGGCCAGCAACTGCTGGTCACGCAGGCCTTCTTCACGGCGAATGGCGCGCAATTCTTCCTGGCGGCGCAGCTCTTCGGCCATGCGCGCGGCAAAAAACGTGATAACCGCAGCGGACAGCGCAAAGCTCAGCCACATCCCGTAGATCTGCAGATTTTCCCGGGCGATAGGGAAGGTCTTCAGGGGGTAAAACTGCGCCAACAGCAAGGTGTACAGCGTCAGCGCGATGCCCGACAGCACCACCGAATAGCGCCATGGCAACGTCACGGCGGCAATGGTCAGCGGCACCAGGTAATAAGACACGAACGGGTTGGTGGAACCACCGGAGAAATAAAGCAACACACTGTGGATAAACAGGTCGCAGGCCAATTGCAGCGCGTATTCCAGCTCGGTCACCGGCCACGTGGTGCGCAGCCGAATGGCGGTGAACACACACAGCACGATGGAAAAGCCCAGTGTCACGGCCAGCTGCAGCCACGGCAGCGGCAGCAGGTCGAACCAATACGCGAGCCCGACGGAGCCGGCCTGTGCGGCCAGTACCAAGGTACGAATGAACGTCAGGCGCCAGAGGTTCTGGCGGGTGGCGGAAGTCAGTTTTACGGCGGCGAGCATGAGCTCTCCCGGTGAGCGCTGCAGGCGGATCGGCAGGAGTATAAACGAAGCAGACCCGCTGGCACGGCGCGTGTGGCTCTTTGACGCAGGCCGGGCAGATGACCGTTCGTCGGCACCGCGCCACTTGTAGCGAATGTGTAAACCCGAAGAACCCGATAGCACCGTCTACAGTCTTACCGAACACGGTTATACCAACACGACCATCCCAAGGAGCTTCCATGTCTCGTTTCACTCGCAGTGCAGCTGTCCTCACTCTCAGCGCCAGCGCCCTGGCCAGCCTGCCGGCCATGGCCGCCGATGAACTGCATTACAACCAGATCTCCCTGCGTGCCGAAGTCAGCCAGGAAGTGGCTCGCGACAAGATGATCGTCACCCTTTATACCGAGTCACAAAACACCGACCCGGCCAAGCTCGCCGCCGAAATCACCACCACCCTGAACAAGGCCCTGGGCGAAGCGCGCGAAGTCAAAGGCGTGACCCTGCGCCAGGGCAGCCGCAACAGCTACCCGATCTACGACAACAAGAACCAGAAGATCACCGGCTGGCGCGAGCGTGCCGAACTGCGCCTGGAAAGCGCGGATTTCCCGGCGCTGTCCAAGCTCACCGGCGATCTGCTGAACACCCTGAAAATGGAAAACATGGACTTCGCCATCGCCGACGCCACGCGCAAGTCCAGCGAAGATGCCCTGCTTAAAGACGCGGTCGCCGCCTTCAAGGCGCGCGCGCAGCTGGCCACCGATGCGCTGGGCGGCAAGGGCTACAAGATCGTCAACCTGAACTTCAACACCAATGGTTACCCGATGCCTTACGCGCGCGGCGCCGGCATGATGATGAAAGCGGCGATGGCGGATTCGGCACCGACGCCTGAAGTAGAAGCGGGTACCAGCCAGGTCAACATGAGCGCCGACGGCGTGATCGAAGTACAGATGCAGTGACCTCTACCTGACAAACCTGAACGGCGGTAACCTCGGTTGCCGCCGTTTTCGTTTGGGCGGCTGTATAGGCCTGCCACTTCAGGAGTTTCCATGGAAAGAACCGCTTTCAAACCGCTACTCCTGGCTGCAAGCCTGCTGGCGTTCATGCCGATGGCCCAGGCGGCCAGCACCCTGGTCTACTGCTCCGAAGCCAGCCCTGCCGGCTTCGACCCCAGTCAGTACACCAGCGGCACCGATTTTGATGCCTCCGCCGAAACCGTGTTCAACCGCTTGACCCAGTTCAAGCGTGGCGGCACCGAAGTCGAACCCGGCCTGGCAACAAGCTGGGATGTATCCAATGACGGCCTGAGCTACACCTTCCATCTGCGCGATGGCGTCAAGTTCCACACCACCGACTACTTCACCCCTACCCGCAACTTCAACGCGGATGACGTGCTGTTTACCTTCAACCGCCTGCTGGATGCCGACAGCCCATTTCGCAAGGCTTACCCGTCCGAGTCGCCATACTTCACCGACATGGGGTTGAACACCACGATTAAAAACGTCGAAAAACTCGACGAGCACACCGTGCGTTTCAACCTGAATAATGTCGATGCCTCGTTCGTGCAAAACCTGGCCATGAGTTTTGCCTCGGTGCAATCGGCCGAATACGCCGACCAGCTGTTGAAACAGGGCAAGGCTGAAGACATCAACCAGAAACCCGTCGGCACCGGGCCGTTTGTGTTCAAGCGCTACCAGAAAGACTCGCAGATCCGTTACGTCGCCAATAAACAGTATTGGAAACCCGAGGATGTGAAGCTCGACAACTTGGTGTTTGCCATCACTCCGGACGCCGCTTCGCGCTTGCAGAAGCTCAAGGCCGGCGAATGCCAGGTCAGCGGTTACCCACGCCCGGCCGATATCGAGGTGATGAAACAGGACCCAAACCTGCGCGTGCTGCAACAAGCCGGTTTCAACCTGGGCTTTCTTGCTTACAACGTGACTCACCCGCCGCTCGACCAACTCAAAGTGCGTCAGGCCCTGGATATGGCCATCGACAAGCCGGCGATCATCAAGGCTGTGTACCAGAGCGCCGGGCAATTGGCGCAGAACGCATTGCCACCTGCCCAGTGGTCTTATGACCCCACCATCAAGGACGCGCCATACGACCCGACCAAGGCGCGGGCGCTACTAAAAGAAGCAGGGGTTGCACCAGGTACCACCATCAATCTTTGGGCGATGACCGTGCAGCGCGCCTCCAATCCAAACGCGCGAATGTCGGCGCAGATGATCCAGCAGGATTGGGACAAGGTGGGTATCAAAGCCAACATAGTCAGCTACGAATGGGGCGAATACATCAAACGCGCCAAAAATGGCGAACATGACGCGATGATTTACGGCTGGACCGGCGACAACGGCGACCCGGATAACTGGCTCGGCGTGCTCTACAGTTGTGCCGCGGTCAAAGGCAGCAACTACGCCAAATGGTGTAACCCGGCCTACGACAAACTGGTGCAGCAAGCCAAAGTCAGCAGTGACCGCGACCAGCGCATCAAGTGGTATCAACAGGCACAAAAAATCCTTAAGGAACAAGTACCTATAACGCCTATCGCAAACTCGACGGTTTTCCAGCCTATTCGAAAAGAAGTGCAGGACTTCAAGATCAGTCCTTTTGGCCTGACGCCGTTTTATGGTGTCAGTCTAGATAAGTAACAGCTGCGCCCCAACCGAGTGCGCCAGACGCCTCGGTTGGGCTTTTTTGGTGCGTCAAATGCACCGAAAAAACCCTCTATATATATGCATTTATGTACAAACTTTCATAAATGCGACATTCCTGTACGTTCGTACCACTGTTTGGCCTCCACGACGGTTCAGCATCTTGCAATGGGTATGGCCCCTGCATAAGTATCCGCAGGCCGACTCACGAGGTCGCCCTCAACACCAAAAATGACAACAAATCATGAGGCCAACATGCTTAAACACGCAGTCCTTCCGCTTTTAGTTAGCGCTGGCCTTATGGCCGCAGCCCCTTTCGCCCAAGCGGCGACTAACCTGGTGTTCTGCTCCGAAGGGAGCCCGGCCGGTTTTGACCCAGGCCAGTACACCACCGGAACAGACTTCGATGCCTCGGCCGAAACCGTGTTCAACCGCCTGAGCCAATTTGAACGTGGCGGCACCGCCGTTGTTCCAGGCCTGGCCACCAGTTGGGACGTTTCCCCGGATGGCCTGACGTATACCTTCCACCTTCGTGAAGGCGTCAAGTTCCACACCACCCCGTATTTCAAGCCGACTCGTGAATTCAATGCCGATGACGTGCTGTTCACGTTCAATCGCATGATCAACAAGGACGACCCGTTCCGCAAAGCCTATCCAACCGAGTTCCCGTACTTCTCGGACATGGAGATGGACAAGAACATCAAGAACATCGAAAAAGTTGATGACCATACCGTCAAGTTCACCCTTGGCACCGTGGACGCAGCGTTCATCCAGAACCTGGCAATGAGTTTCGCGTCGATCCAGTCGGCCGAATACGCTGCCCAGCTGTTGAAGGAAGGCAAAGCCAGCGACATCAACCAGAAGCCAATCGGCACCGGGCCGTTCGTCTTCAAGAGCTACCAGAAAGACTCCAACATCCGCTTTACCGGCAACAAGGACTACTGGAAGCCTGAAGACGTCAAGGTTGATAACCTGATCTTCTCGATCTCCACTGACGCCTCGGTACGCATTCAAAAACTCAAGAAGAACGAGTGCCAGATCACGGCCTATCCTCGCCCAGCGGACATCAAGCCACTGGAAGCGGACAAGGACATGAAGATGCCGCACCAGGCGGGCTTCAACCTGGGTTATATCGCTTACAACGTCATGCCTGTGCTCAAGGGCCAGACCACGCCGAACCCATTGGCAGACCTGCGGGTTCGCCAGGCGCTGGACATGTCGGTCAACAAACAGCAGATCATCGACTCCGTGTATCAGGGCGCAGGCCAACTGGCCGTCAACGCCATGCCGCCGACCCAATGGTCGTATGACACCACCATCAAAGACGCCAAGTACGACCCGGCCAAAGCCAAGGAACTGCTCAAGGAAGCCGGTATCAAGGAAGGCACCGAGATCACCTTGTGGGCCATGCCGGTTCAGCGTCCGTACAACCCGAACGCCAAGCTGATGGCTGAGATGCTGCAGAGCGACTGGAAACAGATCGGCCTGAAGGTCAACATCGTCAGCTACGAATGGGGCGAGTACATCAAGCGCTCCAAAGGCGGCGAGAACCAGGCGATGATCATCGGCTGGAGCGGTGACAATGGTGACCCGGACAACTGGTTGGGTACCCTCTTTGCCTCCTCGGCCTTGAACGGTAACAACTTCTCCAAGTTCACCAACAAGCAGTACGACGACCTGATCAGTCAGGCCAAGTCGACCACTGATGTGGCCAAGCGCACCGAACTGTACAAGCAGGCGCAACAACTCCTGAAACATGAATTGCCTTACACACCTATCGCGCACTCGACGGTGTATCAACCCATGCGCAACACCGTGCAGGACTTCAAGATCAGCCCGTTTGGCTTGAACTCTTTCTACGGCGTAAGCGTAAGCGGCAAGTAAGGATTAATAACGGCGACGTTTCATAACGTCGCCGTTATTGCATCCGCCTGGACCGTAGGAATCAGACCACCTTTGCGACCGTTACCGTCCTACGGCAACGAACTGCGATAGGTGCGTCTGTTGCCTACAAGGTCAATCCGTTTTGGCGCATTTACTGCGAAGTCCACGGCCCATACCGTCGTACGACAGCAGAGGCACCAATATCGGAAAGGCACCTGCCGTGTGTGGGATCAGTGATGTCTCCCAGGCTTCGAGCCTGGGTGATTGCTCGCTGATGACAACTACAAACAAGGATCGGGATCGTCATGCGCCATACCACTGTTCTATCCGCAATTTTTGGCACCAGCCTGCTGGCTGTGGCCACGATGGGCCAAGCCGCCGACAAGAAGAGCCTGGTGTTCTGCTCTGAAGGCAGCCCGGCCGGGTTTGACACCGCGCAGTACACCACCGCCACCGACAACGATGCGGCCGAGCCGCTGTACAACCGCTTGGTTGAGTTCGAAAAAGGCGCGACCAATGTGGTACCTGGGTTGGCAACCAAGTGGGATATTTCCGAAGACGGCCTGACCTACACCTTTCATTTGCGTGAAGGGGTGAAATTCCACAGCAACAAGGAATTCAAGCCGACGCGCGACTTCAACGCCGACGACGTGCTGTTCACCTTCAACCGCATGCTTGACCCCGACCACCCGTTTCGCAAGGCCTACCCCACCGAGTTTCCATACTTCAACGGGATGAGCCTGAACAAGAACATTGCCAAGGTCGAGAAAACCGACCCGCACACCGTGGTGATGACCTTGAATACGGTTGACGCCGCGTTCGTTCAAAACATCGCCATGAGCTTTGCCTCGATTCTGTCGGCCGAGTACGCCGAGCAGTTGCTCAAGGAAGGCAAGCCCAGCGACATCAACCAGAAGCCGATCGGCACTGGCCCGTTTGTGTTCCAGCGTTATCAGAAAGACTCGCAGATCCGTTACGTGGCTAACAAACAGTACTGGGACCCAAGCCGGGTCAAGCTGGACCAACTGATCTTCGCCATCAACACCGATGCGTCGGTGCGGGTACAGAAGCTCAAGGCCGGCGAATGCCAGATCACGCTGCACCCGCGCCCGGCCGACGTCGACGCCCTCAAGGCCGACCCGAACCTGCAACTGCTGACCAAACCCGGCTTCAACCTTGGTTACATCGCCTACAACGTGCGCCACAAACCCTTCGACCAGCTCGAAGTGCGTCAGGCGCTGGACATGGCGGTGAACAAGCAAAGCATCCTCAACGCC
Source organism: Pseudomonas sp. RGB (assembly GCF_007713445.1). Taxonomy (NCBI): domain Bacteria; kingdom Pseudomonadati; phylum Pseudomonadota; class Gammaproteobacteria; order Pseudomonadales; family Pseudomonadaceae; genus Pseudomonas; species Pseudomonas sp. RGB. The sequence goes on from NZ_VMSH01000014.1 coordinate 87,381, forward strand.
GTGTACCAGGGCGCCGGCCAACTGGCGGTCAACGCCATGCCGCCGACCCAGTGGTCCTACGACGACACCATCAAGGACGCTGCCTACAACCCGGAAAAAGCCAAGGAATTGCTCAAGGCCGCCGGCGTCAAGGAAGGCACCGAGATCACCCTGTGGGCGATGCCGGTGCAACGTCCGTACAACCCCAATGCCAAGCTGATGGCCGAGATGCTGCAAAGCGATTGGGCCAAGATCGGCCTCAAGGTCAAGATCGTCAGCTACGAATGGGGCGAGTACATCAAGCGCACCAAGAACGGTGAGCACGACGTCAGCCTGATCGGCTGGACCGGCGACAACGGTGACCCGGACAACTGGCTGGGCACTCTTTACAGCTGCGACGCCATCGGCGGGAACAACTACTCCATGTGGTGTGACCCGGCGTACGACAAGCTGATCAAGCAAGCCAAGGTCGTCACCGACCGCGAACAAAGGACTGTTCTGTACAAACAGGCGCAGCAACTGCTTAAAGCACAGGTGCCGATCACGCCCGTCGCCCACTCCACGGTCAACCAGCCGTTAAGCGCCAAAGTCGAAGGTTTCAAAGTCAGCCCCTTCGGCCGCAACGTGTTCTCGGGCGTCAGTATCAACCCATAAAAAAATAACCGGATTGCAGGGAGCGACGTTGGCTCCCTGGCAAACGTGCAGCCTTTTGTTGCGAAATTTCCTACAGCAAACGTTTGCAAAGGCTTGAACGAGTTACACACCCAATAGCCGGTTCACCTAAAAAGACCGGCATTAAAAAGAGAACCAAAGGAGCTTCACCCATGAAACTGAGCAGCAAAGCGCTTCTGGCCCTGGCCATCAGCAGCATCACGGCAACCGCCTTCGCTGAAACCCAAAGCCAGGACTTCGTCCCTACCACATTGGCCGGCACCAGCGCCCAAAGCGAGGCCAAAGGCTTTATCGACGGTCAAAGCCTGGGCGGTACCACCCGTAACTGGTTTTCCAACGAGCAGCGTTTCCGTGGTAGCAAGTTCACTTACCAGAAGCACGGCGAGGCTCGCACCGACGCCTACCGTACCAACTGGCTGCAAGGCACCATCCTTAACTACTCCTCGGGCTTCACCCAAGGCACTGTTGGGGTAGCAACCGAAGTAGCGGGTTACAACGTCATCGCGCTCGACCAGAGCAAGCGTGACATCAAGGGCGGTTCCAACCGTACCCTGGCCGACTCCGACGGCGACGCAGTAGGCCAGTGGAGCAAACTGGGCCTGGCCAACGTCAAGTTCCGTGTGTCCAACACCACCTTGACCGCCGGTCGCCAGAACTTCAGCAGCGGCATCGTCGACACCATCGGCAACCGTGCACTGCCGTCGAGCTTTGAAGGTTTTGCCCTCAACAGCGAAGAGTTCAGCAACCTGTCGTTCCAGGGCGCTTACTTCGACCGCGTGTCGCCACGTACCGAACAGAGCCTGTCGAAATTCCGCAGCGAATACGGCAATGGCCAGGAAGCGGATCACGTCTACACCGCGGGCGTGAACTACCAGCCGTTCAAGAGCCTGAAAACCAGCTTCTTCGGCGCTCAAGTCAAAGACTTCTGGAACCAGTACTACTTCGGCGCAACCCATGAACTGGGTGACAGCCAGCAACTGAGCCTGACCACCGGCCTGAACTACTACAAAACCGTCGACGAAGGCAAAAAGTTGATGGGCAAGATCGACAACGACACTTACTCGCTGTCGCTCGGCCTGACTCACCAGGCTCACAGCCTGACCTTCTCGTACCAGGAAGTGAACGGTAACGAGTACTTCGACTACCTGCACGAAACCAACGGCATCTACCTGGCCAACTCCCTGACGTCCGACTTCAACGGTCCGAACGAGAAATCGTTCCAGATCGCTTACGGCATCAACATGGCCGAATACGGCGTGCCAGGCCTGAAGTTCAACATCTACTCGGCTCGCGGCTGGGGCATCGACGGCACTCACTACACCGGCGACGGCGGCCGTGCCGGCTTTGCTTACAACGGTATCCAGACCCAGGACGGCGAGAAACACCAGGAATACGGCGTGGGTACTTCCTACGCGATTCAAAGCGGCGCACTCAAGGCCACCACCATTCGTGGTACCTACGTGACTCACCGTGCCAGCGCCAACCAGGCTGACGGCAACCTGCGTGAGTTCCGCCTGGTCACCACCATCCCGTTCAACATTCTTTAATTAGCGCCAGGTAGACGGCGGGCTCAGGACGAGCCCGCCGTCTACGCTTGTCTGGTTCACTCGATTGCAGAGGGCTCTGAATGAAAATGCTCCCGTTACAAGCTGCCATTGCCGCTGCGCTATTGAGCGTTGCGATCGGCGTTTCGGCCAAACCGTTGGTGGTCTGCACCGAAGCCAGCCCGGAAGGTTTTGACCCGGTCCTGTACACCACCGCCGTCACCGCTGACGCCGCGGCAGAAACCATGTTCAACCGCCTGGTGGACTTCAAGCCCGGCACCACCGAAGTCGTGCCTGCCCTGGCCAAAGACTTGCCGGAAATCAGCGCCGATGGCCTGACCTACACGTTCCACCTGCGTGACGACATCAAGTTCCACACCACCGATTACTTCAAACCCACGCGCAACATGAATGCCGACGACGTGCTTTGGAGCTTCCAGCGCCAGCTGGACCCGAATCACCCGTGGCACAACAAGTCCAACGTGGGCTACCCGTACTTTGAGAGCATGGGTTTCAAGGAACTGCTCAAGAGCGTAGAGAAGACCGACGACCACACCGTGGTCTTCACCCTGACCCGTCCTGAAGCACCGTTCCTGTCCGACCTGGCCATGGCGTTTTCCTCGATTCACTCCGCCGAATACGCCGACCAGTTGCTCAAGTCCGGCAAGACCGATGACCTGAACGCCAAGCCCATCGGCACCGGCCCGTTCATCTTCAACCGTTACGCCAAAGACGCCCAAGTGCGCTTCAAGGCCAACCCGGACTACTTCCGTGGCAAGCCGCCGGCTGACCCGTTGATCCTGGCCATCACTACCGACAGCAACGTGCGCCTGCAAAAGCTCAAGGCCAACGAATGCCAGATCGCGCTGTATCCCAAGCCCGATGATGTGCCGAGCGCCAAGGCTGATCCCAACCTGAAAGTCGCGGAACTGGCGGCGATGACCACCAGCTACACCGCCTTGAACACCACCCACAAGTACATGAGCGACGCGCGCGTGCGCCACGCGATCAACATCGCGTTCGACAAAAAAGGCTACAACGAGTCCCTGTACGGCAAAGGCAACGCAATCGACGCCACCGGCCCGTACCCGCCAACCCTGCTGGGCTTTAGCGACAAGCTGAAAAACCCACCGCGTGACCTGGACAAGGCCCGCGCCCTGCTCAAGGAAGCCGGCGTACCGGAAGGCACCGAGTTCACCCTGTTCACCCGTAACGGCGGCGGCCCGACCAATCCCAACCCGATGCTCGGCGCCCAGCGCATGCAGGCGGATCTGGCGCAGATCGGCTTGAAAGTGAACATCAAGGTCATGGAATGGGGCGAAATGCTCAAGCGTGCCAAAAACGGTGAGCACGACATGGTGTCCGCCGGTTGGGCGGGGGATAACGGGGACCCGGATAACTTCCTCACACCAAACCTGAGTTGCGATGCAGCCAAAAACGGCGAAAACTACGCCCGCTGGTGTAACAAAGAGTTTCAAGACTTGATCGACAAGGCACGCGCTATCGCTGAACCGGCCCAGCGCGCTGCACTCTATGAACAAGCACTGGACGTTTTCGAGAAGGACCAACCATGGATTCCCATGGCTTACCCGAAAATGTTCACCGCCATGCGCAAAAACGTCGAGGGTTATACCCAAAGCCCTCTGACGACCAATAACTTCGCCACCACCCAGGTGAAGTAATAAGAGAAGACGCTCGGCACCGTCGCCATTGACGGTGCCGAACCTGCCTAACCGGCTGATTGAGGTACACAACAAGATGTTTAGTTTTATTGCCCGCCGATTGGGGTTATTGATCCCCACGTTTTTCGGCATCACGTTGCTGACGTTTGCGTTGATTCGCATGATCCCCGGCGACCCTGTCGAAGTCATGATGGGCGAACGACGAGTCGACCCCGAGATGCACGCACAGGCAATGGAACGCCTCGGCCTTAACAAGCCGCTGTACGCGCAATACCTGGACTACGTAGGCAAACTCGCCCACGGCGACCTCGGTGAGTCCCTGCGCACGCGCACCAGCGTGTGGACCGAATTCACCGCCCTCTTCCCTGCGACCCTGGAACTGTCCATGGCCGCCCTGTTGTTCGCCGGTATCCTGGGCCTGTTGGCCGGGGTGATCGCGGCCCTGAAACGAGGATCCCTGTTCGACCATGGGGTGATGGGCATCTCCCTGGCGGGATATTCGATGCCGATCTTCTGGTGGGGCCTGATCCTGATCATGTTCTTCTCGGTAAGCCTGGGCTGGACCCCGGTTTCCGGGCGTATCGACCTGCTCTACGACATCGAGCCGCGCACCGGCTTCATGCTGATCGACACGCTGCTGGCTGACGAGCCGGACGCGTTCTTCGACGCCCTGCACCACTTGATCCTGCCGGCCATCGTGCTCGGCACCATCCCGCTGGCGGTTATCGCGCGGATGACCCGTTCGTCGATGCTCGAAGTCCTGCGCGAAGACTACATCCGTACCGCCAAGGCCAAAGGCCTGTCGCCGGCGCGCGTGGTATTCGTCCACGGCCTGCGTAACGCGCTGATCCCGGTACTCACCGTGGTCGGCCTGCAAGTGGGCACTCTGCTGGCCGGTGCGGTTCTGACCGAAACCATCTTCTCGTGGCCCGGCATCGGCAAATGGCTGATCGAAGCCATTGGCGCACGGGACTATCCCGTGGTGCAAAACGGCATCCTGTTAATCGCCTGCCTGGTGATTCTGGTGAACTTCGTGGTGGATATCCTCTACGGCTTCGCCAACCCACGCATCCGTCACCAGCGCTGAGATCATGACCATGACCACACCTACTTCCGCGGTAGCAGTCGATCAAAGCCTGCTGTACCCGTCCCCGTACAAAGAATTCTGGCAAGCCTTTTCCAAGAACAAAGGCGCCGTCGCCGGCCTGCTGTTCATGTTGCTGGTGGTGTTTTGCGCGATCTTCGCCCCTTGGGTTGCGCCGCATAACCCGAGCGAGCAATACCGTGACTTCCTGCTCACCCCTCCAGCCTGGCTGGAAGGCGGGCAGATGCAGTTCCTGCTCGGCACCGACGAACTGGGCCGTGACCTGCTCTCGCGCCTGATCCAGGGTTCGCGCCTGTCCTTGCTGATCGGCTTGTCGTCGGTCGTGATGTCGCTGATCCCGGGCATCCTGCTGGGTCTGTTCGCCGGGTTCTTCCCACGCCTGCTTGGCCCAACCATCATGCGCTTGATGGACATCATGCTGGCCCTGCCGTCGCTGCTGCTGGCGGTGGCCATTGTCGCGATCCTCGGCCCTGGCCTGATCAACACCGTGATCGCCATTGCGATCGTGTCGCTGCCCTCTTATGTGCGTCTGACCCGTGCTGCGGTGATGGGCGAACTGAACCGCGACTACGTGACGGCCGCCCGCCTCGCCGGCGCCGGCCTGCCACGCCTGATGTTCATCACCGTGCTGCCCAACTGCATGGCGCCGCTGATCGTACAGGCCACCTTGAGCTTCTCTTCGGCGATTCTCGATGCCGCGGCCCTGGGCTTCCTTGGCCTTGGCGTACAACCGCCAACCCCTGAGTGGGGCACCATGCTGGCTTCGGCCCGTGACTACATCGAACGTGCCTGGTGGGTCGTGAGCTTGCCGGGCTTGACCATTTTGCTCAGCGTGCTGGCAATCAACTTGATGGGTGACGGCCTGCGCGATGCGCTGGACCCGAAACTCAAGAACGCCGCCTGAGGAGATTCCCATGTCACTGTTAGAAATCAAGAATCTCAACGTACGCTTCGGCGACGCGACCGCCGTGCCGGTGGTCGATGGCCTCGACATTTCCGTCGACAAAGGCGAAGTACTGGCGATTGTTGGCGAGTCGGGCTCGGGTAAATCCGTGACCATGATGGCGCTGATGGGCCTGATCGAGCACCCCGGCATCGTCACCGCCGACGCCCTGAACTTCGATGGCAAGGACATGCTCAAGCTGAGCAACCGTCAGCGCCGCCAAATCGTCGGCAAAGACCTGGCGATGGTGTTCCAGGACCCGATGACCGCGCTGAACCCCAGCTACACCGTGGGTTTCCAGATCGAAGAAGTGCTGCGCCTGCACCTGAAAATGTCCGGCAAGCAAGCGCGCAAACGTGCGATCGAACTGCTCGAAAAAGTGGAAATCCCGGGTGCCGCCAGCCGTATGGATGCCTACCCGCACCAACTGTCCGGCGGTATGAGCCAGCGTGTCGCAATCGCCATGGCGATTGCCGGCGAGCCGAAACTGCTGATCGCGGATGAGCCGACCACGGCCTTGGACGTAACCATTCAGGCGCAGATCATGGAGCTGCTGCTGGCCCTGCAGAAAGAGCAGAACATGGGCCTGGTGCTGATCACCCACGACCTGGCCGTGGTGGCCGAAACCGCCCAGCGCGTGTGCGTGATGTACGCCGGCCAAGCCGTGGAAGTCGGCCAGGTGCCGCAATTGTTCGACATCCCGGCGCACCCGTACAGCGAAGCGCTGCTCAAGGCGATCCCCGAGCACAGCCTGGGCGCCACGCGCCTGGCCACGCTGCCGGGTATTGTTCCCGGTCGTTATGACCGCCCGCAGGGTTGCCTGCTGTCGCCACGCTGCCCGTATGTGCAGGAATCCTGCCGTGCCCAGCGGCCTGGCCTTGACCCGAAAACCAACAGCCTCGCGCGTTGCTTCTACCCCTTGAACCAGGAGGTGGCGTAATGGCCGTCGTTCTTACCGCCCGCGACCTGACCCGTCACTACGAAGTCTCCCGTGGCCTGTTCAAGGGCCACGCGCTGGTACGCGCGCTTAATGGTGTGTCGTTTGAACTGGAAGCCGGCAAGACCCTCGCCGTAGTGGGTGAGTCGGGTTGCGGCAAATCCACCCTGGCCCGCGCGCTGACGCTGATTGAAGAGCCGTCGTCGGGCTCCTTGAAAATCGCCGGCCAGGAAGTCGCCGGTGCCGACAAGGCCCAGCGCAAGCAACTGCGCAAAGACGTGCAGATGGTGTTCCAGAGCCCGTATGCCTCGCTGAACCCACGCCAGAAGGTCGGTGATCAACTCGGCGAGCCGCTGTTGATCAACACCAACCTCTCCGCCGCCGAGCGCCGCGAGAAAGTGCAGGCGATGATGAAGCAAGTGGGCCTGCGCCCTGAGCATTATCAGCGCTACCCGCACATGTTTTCCGGTGGCCAGCGCCAGCGTATTGCACTGGCCCGCGCGATGATGCTGCAACCCAAAGTGCTGGTGGCCGATGAACCGACCTCGGCACTCGACGTGTCGATCCAGGCCCAGGTGCTCAACCTGTTCATGGACCTGCAGCAGGAATTCAACACCGCCTACGTGTTCATTTCCCACAACTTGGCAGTGGTGCAACACGTTGCCGACGACGTGATGGTGATGTACCTCGGCCGCCCGGTGGAAGTGGGCCCCAAGGAAGACATCTACGCCCGCCCGCTGCACCCGTACACCCAGGCGCTGCTGTCGGCCACCCCGACCATCCACCCAGACCCGAACAAGCCGAAGATCAAGATCGTCGGCGAACTGCCCAACCCGCTGAACCCGCCATCGGGCTGCGCGTTCCACAAGCGCTGCCCGTATGCGACAGCGCGTTGCAGCAGCGAGGAGCCGTTGTTGCGGCCGCTGGACAACCGCCAGGTGGCTTGCCACTACGCGGAGCAGTTCGTGGCCTGAGCCTGCTGGCAACAAAAATGCCCTGGCGATAGCGCCAGGGCATGACAGGTGTTCTACAAGCCCTTCCCATCAGGTTGCGCATCAGCCTGTTGGGAGGGGCTTTTTTTTGGCTCGCACCACCCGCTTTTGATGACCAAATCCCTTTCAGTATTCGAAACCAATCTAACTGCCTGTCAGTTCTCACAGTAGCCAGCCACGGCCTTTTGCATTGTTATGAGTTCACCCCTTTATCCAATGGACGGGTAATCGCTCATGACAACTTTCACTGTTTTTTTCTGCGGCACTGGCTCAACCAAGTTTGACGATACTCACGCAAGTTATTGGAACGGTGAGTTGATTTCCACGCTGGCGCAAAACACTCAAAGCGTCAGTAAGGAGTTTGCCGAATGGATTGTTATCGACGGCCCCGGCAGCGGCAACTTGCAGGCCGATGAGATGTTCTCCGAGTCTGGCAATTATCTTCAGTTAAAGGGCACCGCCCTGGGCTCCGGCTGGGAAGAAAACGTGGCTCACGCGGTTAACATCATGAAGGGCACGTTTACCTGGCAGCGCGAAAAACTGACGGAGGAAAACTACACCCAACTGCAAAAAGCCGGCATTCCGATTGAAGACGTCAAAGTCACCGGCAGTTGGTATTGGCGCACTTACGATTACGGTACGCGCAAAGTAACGCAGCAGCAGTTGCAAGAGCAGATCATCAAGACCTTCCGAAAGGACGGCATCATTCCCACGCGCGTCAACCTGGTCGGCTGGAGCCGCGGCGGGATCAGCTGCCACATGCTGGCCAACGCCATGCTCAACGACAGCGTCTTGAAGAATGTGCCGGTCAATATCTTCGCTGTCGACCCCGTTCCGGGACTCTTGAACTTCCAGAGCAGTCGAGTAACGCTCGGCAGCAACGTTAAAGAGTACGTCGGTTTTTACGCCAGGGACGAGCGATCTTCCGGCTTCGCATGTGTTGTGCCCACCTTTGATAAAAGTACCCATGTTCATATCTATCCAATGCCCGGGCGCCACGCGACCTTGGTGGGTAATGCTGCCCCCGATGGAAACCAAGGTGCCAAGGTGTATGCCGAACCCGGCGAGATTGTTCGCCACTTTGCAGAAACTTGCCTGACGCGATGGGGTGTGCGCCTGGAAAAGAAACTCAACCTCACGCCCGGCCAGATAAATGACCGTCTTACAAAGATGAATAATGATTTGAGCGGGTACGTGGCGATGCGTAATACGGTTTACACCACCCGCACGTCCACTGCAGGTGAGCGCAGCATTACCAAGGGCAGCAGCGATATTAAATTCACCGCCGCGAGCGGCACCGATTACCTGCCAGGACAGGGACTTTCAATAGACAAGATAGTGGACAGCGACTATTTCAAAGATATCGCGTGATTCTTATAAGGGAACGGGTTAAGCGTTTACAGCCCTCCCGTCAGGCGGTGCATACCTGACGGGAGGGGCCGTGCTTCAGGCCGAATCAGGTATCGCTGTCACCTTGATCGCTATCATCGTCATCCGGGGCTTGCTGGTCGTCATCATCCTTGGAACCGCCTTGGTCCTCATCGCCTGGTTCGGCTTCCGACTTGGCCAGCTGCAGTCCCTTGCCCTGCGCTGTCTGCACCGCCGAAAAGCCCGTCTGACTGCCTTGCACCGGGTTATGCGCCCAGGCCGTCGACATCCCCAACGACAACAGCACCAGCACTTTTATCAACAGCACTACACGTTGAAAAATACTCATGGTCGATTTCCGTCCAGTCAGTAGATGAATCCTGCACGACAGCGTTTTACTGTCGCCAGGTTAGAAGCTAGTCCCAATGCCGGGTTTGCGCCAGGCTTCAGGTGTCGCCATCGTCGTAGGTGTCGCTGTCCTCGCCTTCGTTATAAGGGTTTTCTGCATCTTCCTTCGGCGCGGGTTGGGCTTGGGGTTGCCAACTGCCGGAGTTGACCTCCTTTTGCTTTTTTTTGCTGACAGGGCCGGTGTCCTTCCACTGGGGGGTTCCGGCATCCGCCAGCGCCGCGGTGTGAGCCAAAGCAGTGGACAGCCCCAAGGCCCCCAGCAGCACCACATGAATGGCGCGTTGAGTTATACGCAAGGTCGCCTCCTGATCCGTCGCTGATTGGGTGAAGTAGTTGAAACGCTAGACCGGATGCGGACTTCTCGCCAATGCCGCTGACAGATGAGGATCAAATGTGGGAGCTGGCTTGCCTGCGATAGCGGTGGGTCAGCCACTCATAGGGTTACTGACAGGCCGCCATCGCAGGCAAGCCGGCTCCCACATTGAGCCGCCGGCGCGCCCACAAAAAAGGGCGAAGCCATGACAGCTTCGCCCTTTTTGTACCGCTCAGACCTTAATGATGCTCACGCGTCGCACGGAATTTCACATCCGGCCAGCGCTCTTCCATCAATGCCAGGTTCACGCGGGTCGGGGCCAGGTAGGTCAGGTGACCACCGCCGTCCACTGCCAGGTTTTCCACGGCTTTGTTGGAGAACTCTTCCAGCTTCTTCTTATCGCTGCAATCGATCCAGCGCGCGGAGTACACGGTGATTGGCTCGTAGGAGCACTCGACCTTGTATTCCTCTTTCAGGCGGCTGGCGACCACATCGAACTGCAGCACGCCGACGGCGCCGAGGATGATGTCGTTGCTGCGCTCGGGGAAGAACACCTGGGTGGCGCCCTCTTCCGCCAATTGCTGCAGGCCCTGGCGCAGTTGCTTGGATTTGAGCGGGTCGCGCAGGCGTACGCGGCGGAACAGTTCCGGGGCGAAGTGCGGGATACCGGTGAAACCCAGCACTTCGCCTTCGGTGAAGGTGTCACCGATCTGGATGGTGCCGTGGTTGTGCAAGCCGATGATGTCGCCGGCGTAGGCTTCTTCGAGCTGTTCACGCTCGGAGGAGAAGAACGTCAGGGCATCGCCGATGCGCAGGTCCTTGCCGGTGCGCACGTGGCGCATCTTCATGCCTTTTTCGTATTTGCCGGAGCAGATACGCATGAAGGCGATACGGTCGCGGTGCTTGGGGTCCATGTTCGCCTGGATCTTGAACACAAAGCCGGTGAATTTCTCTTCGACCGGTTCCACGGTGCGCTCATTGGCAACCCGGGCCAGAGGCTTCGGCGCCCAGTTCACGACGGCGTCGAGTACGTGGTCGACACCGAAGTTGCCCAACGCAGTACCGAAGAACACCGGGGTCAGCTGGCCGTCGAGGAATTCCTGCTGGTTGAACTCATGGCAGGCGCCCTGCACCAGCTCCAGTTGATCAACAAAGCGGTCGTACTCGTCACCCAGGTGGGCGCGGGCTTCGTCGGAGTCGAGCTTTTCGATGATTTTCACATCGGTGCGCTCGTGGCCGTGGCCAGCGGTGTAAACGATGATGTAGTCGTCGGCCAGGTGGTACACGCCCTTGAAGTCGCGGTAGCAACCAATCGGCCAGGTGATCGGCGCAGCCTTGATCTTCAGGACCGCTTCGATTTCATCGAGCAACTCGATCGGGTCGCGAATATCGCGGTCGAGTTTGTTGATGAAGCTGACGATTGGCGTGTCACGCAGGCGGCACACGTCCATCAGCGCAATGGTACGTGGCTCAACGCCCTTACCGCCGTCGAGGACCATCAAGGCCGAGTCCACCGCGGTCAGGGTGCGGTAGGTGTCTTCGGAGAAGTCTTCGTGGCCCGGGGTGTCGAGCAGATTGACCATGTGGTCGCGATACGGGAACTGCATGACCGACGTGGTAATGGAAATACCCCGTTGTTTTTCCATTTCCATCCAGTCGGAGGTGGCATGGCGGTCGGATTTGCGGGATTTCACCGTGCCGGCCACTGCGATTGCCTTGCCCATCAGCAGGAGCTTCTCGGTGATGGTGGTTTTACCGGCATCGGGGTGGGAAATAATGGCGAAAGTGCGGCGTTTCGCGACTTCGGCGGCCTGGTGGGTCATGGGAAATCGCCTGGCAGGTGAGTCAAAAAAGGGCGGCGAGTATAGCGCAAACCCAGGGAGCCAGACCACCGTTCACCCGATTGGGGGTGGCTAAATGCTGCCAAGTGTGGAACCTTTTAAAAGGTAGAGACGTCCACTCCCCTGCTACCGCACTCGTACCAGGGGCTGAAAAATCAGCAAGTTAGCCTGACGAGGCTGCGCTCATGGCTTGATCGCATACCGCGTTGCCGGTATCGGCGAGCTGCTTTTCGCGAACTCATTCGCCGACAGCCAGGAATGGCATTGCCGCTCGGAAATGTGTTCGCCGACAAAAGAAAAAAAGGAGTCCGCCTGTGGCTATTCGCTATGGCAAAGGGCTGATAGGAGGAGCGGTTGTCGTCGCTCTCCTGGCCCTGCTGGTCCACTGGATCGGCATCAACACGATCGAACTGTACCGCGACGATTTGTTGTTTTACCTGCAAGCACACTTGATCCTCGTTCTTGTCTCCATGCTGGCTGCCCTCGTTGTAGGCATCCCCGCCGGTATCCTGCTCAGCCGACCGAACATGGTCGGGCGCGCAGAACGTTTCATGCAGATCTTCAACATCGGCAACACCGTCCCTCCCCTGGCCGTACTGGCCATCGCCCTCGGCGTCCTCGGCATCGGCAGTGGCCCGGCCATCTTCGCGTTGTTCCTCGCCTCGTTGCTGCCCATTGTGCGCAACACCTACGAAGGCCTCAAAAACGTTCAAGGCTCACTGAAAGAAGCCGCCACCGGCATCGGCATGACGCCGCGCCAGGTGCTGTTTCGCGTGGAATTGCCCAACGCCGTGCCGATCATCATCGGCGGTGTGCGCGTGGCCCTGGCGATCAACGTCGGCACCGCACCGCTGGCGTTCCTGATTGGTGCCAACAGCCTGGGCAGCCTGATCTTCCCCGGCATCGCCCTGAACAATCAGCCGCAACTGCTGCTCGGCGCCGCGTGCACCGCGCTGCTGGCATTGCTGCTTGACGGTCTGGTGACCATGGCCAGCCGCCTCTGGCTGGAACGCGGGTTGCGTCCGTCTTAAGGCTTGGCAAAGGAATTCACATGAAAAAACTGACATTGATATTGAGCTGCGTCCTGCTGTTCGCAGGTTTTGCGCAAGCCGCTGAAAAACCGGTGATCCGCATCGGCGCCCGAGTGTTCACCGAACAGACCCTGCTCGCCGAAATCACCTCCCAGTACCTGCGCACCAAGGGTTACGACACCCGCGTGACCGGCGGCCTGGGCAGCAACCTGGCGCGCAGTGCCCAGGAAAGCGGGCAACTGGACCTGATCTGGGAATACACCGGCGTGTCGCTGGTGGCCTACAACCATGTGGACGAGAAGCTCGACAGCGAACAGTCCTACGCCCGAGTTAAAGAACTCGATGCGAAAAAAGGCCTGGTCTGGCTCTCCCCGTCGAAATTCAGCAACACCTACGCATTGGCGTTGCCGGAAAACGTGGCCAAGGAATTCCCGCAGATCAACAGCATCAGCGACCTGACCCAAGCCCTGGCCGAGAAAACCAAAGGCACGCGCCTGGTGGCCTTGGACACCGAGTTCGCCAACCGTTCCGACGGCATGGCCGGCATGGTCAAGCTGTATGACATGAACCTCACGCGCAAAAACACCCGGCAGATGGACGCCGGCCTGGTCTACACCGCGCTGCGTAATGGCCAGGTGTTTGCCGGGTTGGTCTACACCACCGACGGTCGCCTGAACGCCTTCAAATTGAAGCTGCTGGAAGACGACAAACACTACTTCCCGGACTACACCGCTGCGCCGGTGGTGCGTCAGGATTATCTCAACGCTCACCCTGAACTGGCCGCTGACCTGAAACCACTGGCCGCGCTGTTTGACGACGCCACCATGCGCCAGTTGAACGCACGGGTCGACGTCGACCATGAAAGCCCGTCCGCCGTGGCTGCAGATTTCCTGCGCCAACATCCCATCAGCCAATAAGAGGAGAAGACATGGAATTTCTGAACGCCTTTTCCCATCTTGATTGGGCCCAGGTCCTGCACCTGACCTGGCAGCACATCACCCTGGTCGGCATTGCCGTCATTCTGGCAATCGTCGTGGGCGTGCCGCTGGGCGTGCTGATGACGCGCTTCCCGACCCTGGCCGGCCCGCTGCAAGCCAGCGCCACCGTGCTGCTGACCGTGCCGTCGATCGCGCTGTTCGGCCTGCTGCTGCCGTTCTACTCCAAGTTCGGCCAGGGCCTGGGGCCGATGCCGGCGATCACCGCGGTGTTCCTCTACTCGCTGCTGCCGATCATGCGTAACACCTACCTGGCCCTCACCGGCGTGGAACCGGGCATCCGCGAAGCCGCCAAAGGCATCGGCATGACCTTCGGCCAGCGCCTGCGCATGGTTGAACTGCCCATCGCCGTGCCCGTGATCCTTGCCGGTGTGCGCACCGCCGTGGTGATGAACATTGGTGTGATGACCATCGCCGCCACCATCGGCGCCGGTGGCCTGGGTGTACTTATTCTGGCTTCCATCAGCCGCAGCGACATGTCGATGCTGATCGTTGGCGCCGTGCTGGTCAGTCTTCTGGCCATCTTCGCCGACCTGCTTCTGCAATGGCTGCAACGCTCGCTGACTCCAAAAGGACTGCTCAAATGATCGAACTTCAAAACCTGACCAAGACTTTTCAAAGCAACGGCAAAACCGTATCTGCCGTGAACGACGTAAGCCTGACCGTCAATGAAGGCGAGATTTGCGTGTTCCTCGGCCCATCGGGTTGCGGCAAAAGCACCACGCTGAAAATGATCAACCGCCTGATCAAGCCCACCTCGGGCAAGATTTTGATCAACGGCGAAGACACCACCGACCTGGATGAGGTGACCCTGCGTCGCAACATCGGTTATGTGATCCAGCAGATCGGCCTGTTCCCGAACATGACCATCGAGGAAAACATCGTGGTGGTGCCCAAGCTGCTCGGCTGGGACAAGCAGAAATGCCACGACCGCGCCCGCGAGTTGATGAGCATGATCAAGCTGGAGCCCAAGCACTACCTGCATCGCTACCCGCGTGAACTGTCGGGCGGCCAGCAACAGCGCATCGGCGTGATCCGTGCGTTGGCGGCCGATGCGCCGCTGCTGCTGATGGACGAGCCGTTCGGCGCGGTTGACCCGATCAACCGCGAGATGATCCAGAACGAATTCTTCGAGATGCAGCGCGCGCTGAACAAGACCGTGATCATGGTCAGCCACGACATCGACGAAGCGATCAAGCTGGGCGACAAAATCGCCATCTTCCGTGCCGGCAAACTGCTGCAGATTGACCACCCGGACACGCTGCTGGCGCATCCGGCGGATGAATTTGTGAGCAATTTCGTCGGCCAGGACAGCACCCTCAAGCGCCTGCTGCTGGTGAAAGCCGAAGACGCGGCGGACAACGCCCCGTCGGTGAGCCCCGAAACTCCGGTGGCCGAGGCCCTGGAGCTGATGGACGAAACGGACCGTCGCTACGTGGTGGTCACCTGTGCCGAGAACAAGGCGCTGGGTTATGTACGACGTCGCGACCTGCACCGTCAGACCGGTACCTGCGGCCAGTACTTGCGCGAGTTCAACGCCACGGCGGCGTATGACGAGCACTTGCGCATCCTGTTGTCGCGCATGTACGAGTTCAACCGCTCGTGGTTGCCGGTGATGGACGCGGAGCGTGTGTTCCTGGGTGAAGTGACTCAGGAATCGATTGCCGAGTACCTGAGTTCCGGTAAGTCGCGTGGCGGCAAGACCAGTATTGTCTCCCCTGCCGAGACCGCCCTGGCCTGATCTGAAACACCCCAGGTCAACCTGTGGGAGGGGGCTTGCCCCCGATGACGGTGTGTCAGTCACTTCATCAGTCACTGATCCACCCCTATCGGGGGCAAGCCCCCTCCCACATTTGCTCGCTGAAATCCCGCCGATTTAGCCCTCCCGGGGAACATCAATCCGTCACACCGGTCGGTTACATAAGTAGCTGCACGAGGTCCTGCGACGAACGCGTGCAAAAACGCGACATTTTTAGTTGATCTATGGCCCCTCACGTCCTAAAGTTCGCGCCGAACGTCCATGCTGGAAACGATCCATCCGGCTCAAGTACTGACGACGAGACAGCAAGGCCAAGGGAAGCAAGTGATCCCATGGCCTTTTTGCTTTCGGCGACATGCCTTGGGAAGTAGGCGAACCAAAGTGGGGATACGGAGGACGTTCATTTGCACCCATTGATCAAATTAGTTTGCCCTTAGGAGTTCCCAGCATGTCGATCAACGTCGAAGATTATTTCGCGCGCGCCACGTTTGACAAAATGAAGGCGTTCGCCGACAAGCAAGAAACCCCGTTCGTGGTGATCGACACCGCGATGATCAGCCAGGCCTACGATGACCTGCGCGCCGGTTTCGAATTCGCCAAAGTTTATTACGCGGTCAAGGCCAACCCTGCCGTCGAGATCATCGACCTGTTGAAAGACAAGGGTTCGAGCTTCGACATCGCCTCGATCTACGAGCTGGACAAGGTCATGGACCGTGGCGTCAGCCCCGACCGTATCAGCTACGGCAACACCATCAAGAAATCCAAGGACATCCGCTACTTCTACGAGAAGGGCGTGCGCCTGTTCTCCACCGACTCCGAAGCCGACCTGCGCAACATCGCCAAGGCCGCGCCGGGCTCGAAAGTCTATGTGCGTATCCTCACCGAAGGCTCGACCACGGCTGACTGGCCGCTGTCGCGCAAATTCGGCTGCCAGACCGACATGGCCATGGACCTGCTGATCCTCGCCCGTGACCTGGGCCTGGTGCCATACGGCATCTCCTTCCACGTCGGCTCGCAGCAGCGCGACATCAGCGTGTGGGACGCGGCGATCGCCAAGGTCAAAGTGATCTTCGAACGCCTGAAAGAAGAAGACGGCATTCATCTGAAGCTGATCAACATGGGCGGTGGCTTCCCGGCCAACTACATCACCCGCACCAACAGCCTGGAAACCTACGCCGAAGAAATCATCCGCTTCCTCAAGGAAGATTTCGGCGACGACCTGCCGGAAATCATCCTGGAACCAGGCCGTTCGTTGATCGCCAACGCCGGCATCCTGGTCAGCGAAGTGGTGTTGGTGGCGCGTAAATCCCGCACCGCCGTCGAGCGTTGGGTGTACACCGACGTGGGCAAATTCTCCGGCCTGATCGAAACCATGGACGAAGCGATCAAGTTCCCGATCTGGACCGAGAAAAAAGGCGAGATGGAAGAAGTGGTCATCGCCGGCCCTACCTGCGACAGCGCCGACATCATGTACGAAAACTACAAGTACGGCCTGCCGCTGAACCTGGCGATTGGTGACCGTTTGTACTGGCTGTCGACCGGTGCGTACACCACCAGCTACAGCGCTGTGGAATTCAATGGCTTCCCGCCGTTGAAGTCTTACTACGTGTAAGCAATTCGCACACAAAAAACCCATGACATGTCATGGGTTTTTTTTGGTCAGGACAGGCTCGCGGCGCGCTGTTGGTAGGCCTCGGCCATCGCCCGAATCTGCGGATCACTGGCTGCGGCCAACGCGGTGTGAGCCGTTCGCAAAAACTTCAGATTGCCGCCCGCCAGCGCCTTGCGCAGCCACGCCAATGCCTCGTCGATTCGGCCTCGGTCAGCCAATATCGCGGCATAGCTGAACTGCCCGCGAAAATCCCCGCCCTCGGCTGAACGCCGATACCACTCGACAGCCACCTCAAAATCCCTCGGGCAAGAGTGGCCGTCTTCCAAATAACGCCCCAGCAGGTTCATCGACTTGGCGTGGCCCTGCTCTGCAGCCAGCCGATAAAACCCCAGCGCTCGCGGTCGGTCTTCGTCGACACCACGACCGGTGGCCAGCAGATTGGCATAGTTGTACTGGCCCCAATCCAACCCAGCCTCTGCCGCCAGGCGATACTCCCGCGCAGCTGCCACTTCATCGACGGCGCAGCCCCAGCCATGTTCCAGGCAACGCCCGGCCATATTGCGTGCCATCAACTGCCCGCCGTTGGCGGCGATCTGGAACCAGCGCAGCGCCAGCGCTTCATCGCGCGCAATGCCGCGCCCTTCCAGCAGGATTTGCCCCAGCAAGGCCTGGGCGTCTACCACGCCCGCCTTGGCGGCCATCAAAATCGCCTGGGCGGCGCGCACCGGGGAATCGTCGAGCATGCTTTGCAGTTGCTCGACGTTGAGCACTTCTTCACGGCGCAGTAAAAAGCCCATGTCAGACCTCGACCCAGCGGCGCAACAGGTTGTGGTACGTGCCGGTGAGCTGGATCAGCGCTGGATGGTCAGGAACATCGCGGGTCAGTTGCTGGATGGCGCCGTCCATCTCGAACAGCAAGGTGCGCTGGCTGTCTTCACGCACCAGGCTTTGGGTCCAGAAGAACGAGGCGTAACGCGCGCCACGGGTTACGGCGTTGACCTTGTGCAGGCTCGAACCCGGGTACAGCACCATGTCGCCGGCCGGCAGTTTGACCCGCTGCAGGCCGAAGGTGTCCTGGATCTCAAGCTCGCCGCCGTCGTATTCCTCGGGGTCGCTGAAAAAAAGCGTGGACGACAGGTCGGTCCGCACCCGTTCATGGCTGCCCCGCGCCTGGCGCACGGCGTTGTCGATATGGAAGTCGAAACTGCCACCGGCCGTGTAGCAATTGAGCAAAGGCGGGAAGACCTTATGCGGTAACGCCGCTGACATAAACAGCGGGCTTTTCCACAAACGCTCGAGCATCGCCGCGCCAATTTCCTTGGCCAGCGGGTGGCCTTCGGGCAATTGCAGGTTGTGTTTGGCTTTGGCGGACTGGTGCCCGGCGGTGATTTTACCGTCGGCCCACTCGGTGCTTTCCAAGGCTTGGCGAATGCGCAGCACCTCCTCGCGAGAGAACAGGCCGGGAATGTGCAGCAGCATGGGGCAGTACCTGGAGGCAGAGAGGCGCCAATGGTATTGATTCTTATCCGCCCTGTAAAACGCGGGAGACGAACGAGTTGGTAAAAACCGTAAGCAAAAAGTGTAAAGAATGTAAATTCAGTGCGAATAGTAATGTATCGCAATTGATAGAAACTCTTGTTGACCCTATATTCCGCGGCCTTACAACCTTGGGGAAGGGACACGTCAATGTCGCGCACACTGCTAAAAACACCAGCCAGTTCACCACGCCTGCTGGCTTCGGCCATCGGCGTCGCACTCAGCGCCAGCTCTGCCGCCCAATTGGCGCAAGCGGCCGAGAGCACCGAACACAAAGGCGAGCGCAACAGCATCTCCCTGGGCGCCACCAGCATTACCGGCCAAGAGCAGGACAACACGTCCTACCAGGTGGAAAAAGCCGCTTCGCAAAAGTACACCGCGCCATTGGTAGACACCCCGCGCTCGGTGACCGTGGTGCCGCAACAAGTGCTCAAGGACACCGCCGCTACCTCGTTGCAGGACGCCTTGCGCACTGTACCGGGCATTACTTTCGGTGCCGGTGAAGGCGGTAACCCTCAGGGCGACCGTCCGTTCATTCGCGGCTTTGATGCCCAGGGCGACACTTATCTGGACGGCGTGCGCGACACCGGCGGCCAGAGCCGCGAGATCTTCGACATCGAATCGATTGAAGTCAGCAAGGGCCCGAACTCCTCGTTCGGCGGTCGCGGCTCGGCGGGCGGCAGCATCAACCTTGTGAGCAAAACGCCACAGGCGCGCGACTTCACCAACGGCGGTTTCACCTACGGCTCCGACCAGACCCGCCGCTACGTGCTCGACGTGAACCGCCAGTTCCTCGACAACGCCGCGTTCCGCTTGAACCTGATGAGCCACGAGCAGAACGTGGCTGGCCGCGATGTCATCGACTATGACCGCTGGGGTGTTGCGCCGTCGCTGACCTTCGGCCTGGGCACGCCGACGCGCGTCAACTTCAGCTACTACCACATGGAAAGCAACGACCTGCCGGACTCGGGCATTCCCTACGGCTACAGCTCGCCGACCGCCACGGCCCACGGGCACGACAAACCCACCGATGGCGGTGACAGCAACAACTTCTACGGTTTGAAGGACCGCGACTTCCGCAAGACCCGCGCCGATATCAGCACGTTCTCCATCGAGCACGACCTGAACGACAACATGACGCTGAAAAACACCCTTCGCCATGGCAGCACCGGCCAGGACTACGTGCTCACTCAGCCGGACGACAGCCAGCGCAACGTCAGCCGTTTCGGCACCGTGTGGCGCCGTGCCAACACGCGAGTGTCGACCACCGACACCACCACCAACCAGACCGACCTGTTCGGCAATTTCCAGCTGGCGGGCATGAAGCACTCGTACTCCACCGGCCTGGAATTCACCGGCGAAGAAACCCGCGTCAGCGGCTACACGGTCAGCCCGAACGCGAACCCGACCTGCACCGTGGCCAAAGGCAGCCTGGGCGGGCAGTGCACCTCGCTGAGCAACCCGACGCCGGACGACGCCTGGACCGGCAGCGTCGCGCGCAACTACTACGGCACCAACACCAAGGCCACCAGCCGCGCTGCCTACGCGTTCGATACCATTGAGCTGGACCCGAAATGGCTGTTGAACCTGGGCCTGCGCTACGACACCTTCGACACCGAAGCCAACACCAACGCCGCCGCGGGGCGCAGCAAAATCAAGGACGACAGCCAGTTCTTCAACTGGCAGGCGGGCCTGGTCTGGAAGCCGCTGGAGAACGGCAGCATTTACACCTCCTACGCCACCTCGGCATCGCCTGCCGGCGGCATGGTCGGTGAAGGCCAGGAAACCAACGGCTTCGTCACCGGCATCAACACCAGCGACCTGAAACCCGAAGAAACCGTCAACTACGAACTGGGCACCAAGTGGGACCTGTTCCACAACCGCCTGTCCCTGACCGGCGCGATCTTCCGTACCGAGAAGAAAAACACGCGCATTCTGGTGGACTCCAACACCTACGAGACCGCGGGCGAATCGCGAGTGGACGGCATCGAACTGTCCGCCAGCGGCAAGCTCACCGAACAATGGCAAGTGTTCGCCGGCTACAGCTACCTGAAAAGCGAGCTGGTTGACCCCGGCAAAAACGGCAACCGCCAGGGTGTCGTCACTGCCGGTTCCAACAAGGGCAACCAAATGCCCAACACGCCGAAAAACACCTTCAGCCTGTGGACCACCTATGACATCACGCCAAAGCTGACCATCGGCGGCGGTGCGTTCTACGTCGACCAGGTTTACGGCGATGCGGCCAACACCGTTTACGTGCCGTCGTACACACGCTACGACGCCATGGCCAGCTACAAGCTGACCAAGAACGTCGACCTGCAATTGAACGTGCAAAACCTGACCGACAAGACCTACTACGACAAAGCTTACGCGGCGCACTTCGCCAACCAGGCGGCCGGTCGTACGGCGTTGTTGACCACCAGTTTCCACTTCTAAACGCGGCAAACTTCTGGCCCAAAGCCCCACGCATCGGATGCGTGGGGCTTTTGCGTGTAAAACAGAAGATTTCTCGTTAGCCCACGGCATAATGCGCGCCGTGACTTATATATCCAGATGAGCGAGGCGGTCCGACGTGTTGAAGAAAACCCTGTTCCAGTTGCACTGGTTCTTCGGCATTACCGCCGGGCTGGTGCTGGCATTGATGGGGATTACCGGGGCTGCGGTCTCGTTTCAGGATGAAATTCTGCGCGCGCTCAATCCGACCGTATTGAGCGTCGAAAAACGCGAAGCCGGCGTGCTGCCGCCTGCCGAACTGGTGCACAAGCTGGAGGCCACCGAAGGCAAGACCGTGTCGATGCTGTGGGTGGAAAGCGACAGCGGCAACGCCGCGCGCGTGTTCTTCACCGCACCGCCGGGCGAGCGGCGTGGCCAGATGCGCTACTTCGACCCATACACCGGCAACTACCTGGGCGACGCCGTCGGCCAGGACGTGTTCGGTTTCATCTTGCAGCTGCACCGCTTCCTGGCGGCTGGCGATACCGGCCGGCAAATCACTGGCGCCTGCACGCTGATCCTGGTGTTCTTCTGCCTGTCGGGCCTGTACCTGCGCTGGCCGCGCCAGGTGGCAAGCTGGCGCGCCTGGCTGACGCTGGACTGGCGCAAAAAGGGCCGCAGTTTCAACTGGGACCTGCACTCGGTATTCGGCACCTGGTGCCTGCTGTTTTATCTATTGGCCGCGCTCACTGGCCTGTATTGGTCGTATGACTGGTACAACCAGGGCGTGACCAAACTGCTCTCCGACGCACCGCAAAATGAACGCATGCGCAAGCGCGGCCCGCCGCCCGAAGGCCCGGCGCCGGTGGCCGACTACGACGCGATCTGGAGCAGCATCTACGCCAACGCCGGCCCCGGCTTGAGCGCCTACAACATCCGTATGCCGGCCGTCGCCGGGCAGCCGGCCATTGTGTATTACCTGCTCAACACATCGCCGCATGACCGCGCGCTGAACCAGATCAACCTCGACCCGGCCACCGGCGAGGTCAAGTCCCATGACCGCTACGCGAGCAAGACCTTCAAGTCGCAATTGCTCACCAGTGTCTACGCGCTGCACACCGGCAGCTACTTCGGCCTGGTAGGCCGCATCATCCTGACCGTCAGTGCGCTGTGCATGCCGCTGTTCTTTATTACCGGCTGGCTGCTGTACCTCGACCGCCGTCGCAAAAAACGCCAGGTCCGCGATGCCCGCAAAGGCCTCGGCGCCAACCACAGCGACACCCCGGCGTGGCTGATCGGCTTTGCCAGCCAGAGCGGCTTTGCCGAACAGCTTGCGTGGCAGACGGCCGGCCAATTACAGGCCGCCGGCCTGCCGGTAAAGGTGCAGCCGTTGGGCAGTGTCAGCCAGCAAGACCTGTGTGAGTCAGAACATGCACTGTTCGTGGTCAGCACCTTCGGCGACGGCGAAGCGCCCGACAGCGCCCGCGGTTTCGAACGCAGCGTGCTCGGCCAGGACCTGTCGCTCAAAGGCCTCAACTACTCGGTGCTGGCCCTGGGCGACCGCCAGTACGAACACTTCTGCGGCTTTGCCCGGCGCCTGCATTTCTGGCTGACCCACCAAGGCGGTAACCCGTTGTTCGCGCCTGTGGAAGTCGACAGCGGCGACACCGAAGCGCTGCTGACCTGGCAACAGCAGCTGGGCCAGCTCACCGGGCATGCGCCGGCATCCGCCTGGCAGACCGCCCAGTACGAAAACTGGACCCTGACCCGACGCACCCTGCTCAACCGCGACAGCGTCGGCTCGGACATCTACTTGCTCGGCCTCACACCGCCTGCGCCACACACTTGGCTGGCCGGCGACCTGGTGGAAATACTGCCGCGCAATTGCCCGTGGGCCATCGAACACTTCCTCGCCGGCCTGGGCCTGGCCGGCAGCGACGGCGTGTTGATCGAGGGCCTTGCGCAAACCCTCAACCAAGCCCTGGCGACCCGCCAATTGCCGGACAACCGCGCGCACTTGGTCGGCCTGCATGCCCAGGCACTGGTGAACGCCCTGGTGCCCCTGGGCATGCGCGAATACTCCATCGCCTCGATTGCCAGCGACGGCGTGCTGGAGCTGATCGTGCGCCAGGAACGTCACCCCGACGGCAGTCTGGGCCTGGGTTCCGGCTGGCTGACCGAACACGCCGCCCTCGGCTCAAGCATCAGCCTGCGCGTGCGTCGCAACAGTGGTTTCCATCTGCCTGAGGCGCCAGTGCCGCTGATTCTTTTGGGCAACGGCACTGGCCTTGCCGGCCTGCGCAGCTTGCTCAAGGCGCGCATTGCCGCTGGCCAGCAGCGCAACTGGCTGCTGTTTGGCGAGCGCAATATCGCCCACGATTACCTGTGCCAGGACGAGCTACAAGGCTGGCTGGCCAGCGGCGATCTGGCCCTGCTGGACCTGGCGTTTTCGCGCGATCAGCAAGAAAAAATCTACGTGCAGGATCGCCTGCGCGAGTCGGCGGACGTGCTGCGTCGATGGCTGGCAGACGGCGCCGCCATTTATGTCTGCGGCAGTTTGCAGGGCATGGCGACGGGCGTGGACCAGGTGCTGCATGAGGTGCTGGGCAGCGAAGCAGTCGAGCGCTTGATCGAGCAGGGCCGCTATCGTCGGGATGTGTACTAAGCCCTCATAAACACCGAGGATCAAATGTGGGAGCTGGCTTGCCTGCGATGCAGGCACCTCGGTGTATCAGTGACACCAGGGTGATGCAATCGCAGGCAAGCCAGCTCCCACAGTGTTTAAGTGCATTGCAGGTCAGGCAGGCTGCAGCTTTTGCTCGAACACCGAGACCCCATCCAAGTCCCGCAAGATTACGGTCAACTCCGCCGTCTGCCCGTCAATCTGCACCTCACCAAAAAACTGAAACCCAGCCAGCGGCGAGGTGTTCTGCGCAGGCGGCGCCTTCTCGAACACCACCTGTGGGCCAAAGGTTTTATCCAGCGGGTTGGGCCCAAAACTCCCTGCATTCAAAGGCCCGGCCACAAACTCCCAGAATGGCTCGAAATCCTGAAATGCCGCCCGGTCGGGGTGGTAATGGTGCGCCGCGCAGTAGTGCACATCCGCCGTCAGCCACACATGGTTACGCACCTGCTGGGCACGCAGAAACCCCAACAGTTCGGCAATCTCCAGCTCACGGCCCTGGGCCGGGCCAGGGTCGCCATTGGCAATCGCTTCCCAACGCGGCACGCCGGGGCTGACCTCGCCATCCGGTACGCCAAGGCCGATGGGCATGTCGGCGGCGATGACCTTCCATTGCGCCTTTGAGGCCTTGAGTTCGCGCTTGAGCCAGTCCAGTTGCTCACGGCCCATGAACGGTTTTTCGCCGCCCAGGTTGTCGTCGTTGGGGCCGCGGTAACTGCGCATGTCCAGTACGAACACATCCAGCAGCGGGCCGTAACTGAGCTTGCGATAGATCCGCCCGCCGCCATCGGCGCTTTGCCGACGCATCGGTGAATACTCCAGCCAGGCCTGACGTGCGCGGCCGACCAGGGTGTTGATGTCCTTGGTCTGATAGCGCTCATCGAGTTGCTTGCTCGGCGACCAGTTATTCACCACCTCGTGATCGTCCCACTGCCAGATCTGCGGCACCTCGGCGTTGAAGCGGCGCACGTTTTCGTCGAGCAGGTTGTAGCGGTAATTACCGCGGTATTCATCCAGGGTTTCGGCGACTTTGCTCTTGGCTTCGGTGGTGATGTTGCGCCAGATGCGTCCGTCTTCAACGCTCAACTGTGCCGGCACCGGGCCGTCGGCGTAGATGGTGTCGCCGCTGTGGATAAAAAAGTCAGGCAGGCGCAAGCGCATCGCTTCGTAGATGCGCATGCCGCCAATGTCCGGGTTGATACCAAAGCCCTGGCCGACGGTGTCGCCGCTCCACACAAAACGGATGTCACGGCGTTGTTGCGGCACGCTGCGCAGGTGGCCGAACCACGGCTCGCTGGCGACGCCGGTCTGGGCGTCTTCAAAATGCACGCGGTAAAAGATCGCCTGGTCGACCGGTAACCCTGTGAGTTCGACGCGGGCAGTAAAGTCGGTGCGGCTGTCGGCCAGTGGCGAGATGAATTTTCGCGGGTTGCTGAACACGCTGCGGGTGTCCCATTCCACCACCATCTTGGCCGGGCGGTCGCTGCGGCTCCAGATCATCGCGCGGTCGCCCAGCAGGTCGCCGGACTGCACACCATCGGTGAGTTGCGGCCGGTCCTTGACCGACGCGATCACCGCCGGCGCCAGGCCCGGCAGCAGCAGGCCGGCGCCGACGGCTTGCATCACGCGGCGACGGCCGAGATCGAAGTGGCTCATGCAGGTGCCCTCTTGAGTATCAAAAGGTCAACTAAAGCACGCGGGGATGAAGCGGATGTGACACCCGACTGGGCAGCCCCGAAGATCCAAATGTGGGAGCGGGCTTGCCCGCTCCCACATTTTTGGCCGGTGTCAGGCCTTTCCCGGAGCTACTGTGAGTTCCACCGCCTCAGGGCGCTTGATCAGCGCATACACCAACCCCGTCAACAGGCTGCCGGCAACAATCGCCAGCAAGTACAGCAGGGCATGGTTCATCGCATTGGGAATGATCAGCACAAACAGGCCACCATGAGGCGCCGCCAGTTTGCAGCCGAAATACATCGACAGCGCGCCGGTCAAGGCGCCACCGGCGATGCTGGCCGGGATCACGCGCAGTGGGTCTTTGGCCGCAAACGGAATCGCGCCTTCGGAGATAAAGCACAGGCCCAGAATCATCGCGGCCTTGCCGGCTTCGCGCTCGGTCTGGGCGAACTTGCGCCGCGCCAGGAACGTGGCGATGCCCATGCCAATCGGCGGCACCATGCCAGCGGCCATGGTCGCGGCCATCGGCGCGCCGCTGGAAGCGGCCAGCAAGCCGACGGAAAACGCATACGCCGCCTTGTTGATCGGCCCGCCCAGATCGACGCACATCATGCCGCCCAGGAGGATGCCCAGCAGCACCGCGTTGGTGGTGCCCATGGTGCTGAGAAAGTCGGTCAGGCTGGTGAGCAGCCGCGCAACCGGCGGGCCGACCAGATAAATCATCGCAAGGCCGGTGAACAAACTCGCCAGCAATGGAATGATCAGGATCGGCTTGAGCGCCTCCAGGCTATGCGGCAACTTCACCGCGCGGGTGATCAACTTGACGCAATAACCGGCGAGGAAACCGGCGAAAATCCCGCCGATAAACCCCGCGCCCAACGTGCCCGCGAGCAGGCCGCCAATCATGCCCGGCGCGAGGCCGGGGCGGTCGGCAATCGAGTAGGCGATATAGCCCGCCAGCAACGGCACCATCAGCATGAAGGCCTGGTCGCCGACGGTTTTGAGTGCCGCCGCCAAGGTACCCTTTTCTTCAAAGGCATGAATGCCGAACACAAACGACAAGGCAATTAGCAACCCGCCGGCCACCACCATCGGCAACATGAACGACACACCGGTGAGCAGGTGTTTGTACACGCCGGTCTTTTCCGATTTTTTCGCCAGCGCGCTGCCGGCCGCGCTTTCCACCGCGCCTTCGGCCAAGGCTTTGTTGAGCGTGGCTTCGGATTGCTTGAGGGCAATGCCGGTGCCACAGCGGTAAATCTTCTTGCCGGCGAAGCGCTCGGTGGCCACTTCAATGTCGGCCGCCAGCAACACCACGTCGGCATTGGCGATGGCCTCCGGGCTCAAAGGCGTGCGCGCGCCCACCGAGCCCTGGGTCTCGACCTGCAAGTCGTAGCCCAGGCGCTTGGCGGTTTGCTGCAAGGCTTCAGCCGCCATAAAGGTGTGCGCTACGCCGGTTGGGCAGGCCGTGACCGCGACGATACGCGGCGCGGTTTTGGCTGCCTGCTGCGTCGCCACATAGACCTCAGCCTCTTCGGCGCCGCGACGCAATACTGCGTCCACATCCGCCAACGCCTGGGCCGGCGTGCTCTGGAACACGCGCTTGCCGACAAAGCGCTGCATCTCCACCGGCGTGCTGCTGACCAGCAACACCCAATCGGCGTCATCGAGCGTGGCCTGGGACAACTGGCGTTCCGGGTGCTGCACGTCCACCACTTCGACACTGGTGTGCAAGCCCTGGCGCTGCGCGGCGGCGTCCAACAAGCGGGCGCACAGCACACTGGTGACCATGCCGTTCGGGCAGGCGGTAACAATGGCTAACTTCATCACAAACCCTCTTATTGTTCTGTCAGCGCGCGCACATGGACGCCGCTTTCGAGACGCGCCAACTGCGCGTCATCGCTGATGCCAAACCCGATCTGTGTGACGGCCATCGCGGCAATTGCCGTGGCGCGCCGCAAGGTGGTTTGCGGCAGATCAACCTTGAGCAAACCGTGAAGCATCCCGGCCAGCAGCGAATCGCCGGCGCCCACCGTGCTGGCGACGCTGACCTTAGGCGGCGTGGCGTGCAGCGCGGTACCCGGGCTGAACCAGTTCACGCCGTCGGCACCGTGGGACACCACCACATGTTCCACGCCTTGGGCGTGCAGACGCTCGGCGGCCTGGGCCTGTTGCGCGATGGAGTCCGTGGGGCAATCCAAGGCCTCGGCCAACTCTTCAGTGTTGGGTTTGATCAGCCACGGGCCCGCCTGCAAACCGGCGCGCAAGGCTTCGCCGCTGGTGTCGAGGGCGACTTTCAAACCGAGGCTTTTCAGGTGTTCCAGCAAGCCCTGGAACCACTGTGCGCTGATGCCGCGCGGCAAACTGCCGGCGACCACCACCGCGTCGTGCCCTGGCGCAATCCGCGTCAGTTGATCGAGCAACGCCTGCTGGGCCTGCTCACTGACCTGCGGTCCCGGCGCATTGACGTCGGTGACCCGGCCGTCCTGCTCGGCGATCTTGATGTTGCTGCGGGTTTCGCCCGGTACGCGAATAAACGCATCGGCAAAACCACGCCGGGCAATCAACGCCTCGAAGGCTTGCGGATTGTCTTCACCCAGAAAGCCGCCGACGGTGACGTGATGACCAAGGTCCGCCAACACTTGGGCGACATTCACACCTTTGCCGGCGGCGTGGGTCAGCAGGGTTTCGCTGCGGTTGACGGCACCCGGCTCCAGGCGTGCCAGGCGTACCGTGAGGTCCAACGCCGGGTTCAGCGTCAGGGTCAGAATCTTCGCCATTTACACGGCCTCCACTAGGGCTCGCACTTGCGCGGGCGAACCCACCGCAAGGGCTTTTTGCGCCAGGCCCTGGGCCTCGCTCAGACTGAATTCGCGTACCCGCGCCTTCACTTCAGGAATGCTGCGGGCCGACACGCTCAACTCGTCCACCCCCAGCCCGATCAGCACCGGCACCGCCAGCGGGTCCGCCGCCAATTCGCCGCACACGCCCACCCACTTGCCATGGGCGTGGGCAGCACGCACGGTGATGTCGATCAGTTGCAGCACCGCCGGGTGCAGGCCGTCGGCCTGGGCCGACAAGGTTGGGTGGCCACGGTCGATGGCCAGCGTGTACTGGGTCAGGTCGTTGGTGCCGACGCTGAAAAAGTCGACCTCCTTGGCCAGTACCGGTGCGAGCAAGGCGGCAGACGGCACTTCGATCATGATGCCCAGCTGCAAGTCGGCGACCGGGATTTCCAGGCGCAGGCGCTCGGTCATGTCCCGGGCCGCGCGCCATTCATCGACGCTGCCGACCATGGGAAACATGATGCGCAGCGGTCGGTTGTCCGCCGAGCGCAGCAGCGCACGCAATTGCGCTTCCATGATCTGCGGGCGTTGCAAGGTCAGGCGAATACCGCGCACACCGAGGAAGGGGTTTTCTTCCTCGGCGATCGGCCAGTACGGCAGCGGTTTATCACCCCCAACATCGAGGGTGCGCACCACCAGCGGGCGACCGCCAAGGCCGTCGAGTACGCGGCGGTATTCGGCTTCCTGAGTGGCTTCATCCGGCGCTTGTGGGTGAGCCATGAAAATCAGCTCGGTGCGCAGCAGGCCGATGCCTTCGGCGCCCTGCTCCACCGCGCCGGCAACACCGGCGCTCTCGCCGATATTGGCGAACACTTCCACGGCGTGACCGTCACGGGTCAACGCCGGTTCGTGGCGCTGCGCCGAAGCCGCTTGCAGGCGCTGTTCGCGGGTGTCGCGCTCGACGCTGGCGCGTTGCAAGGTGGTGGCGTCGGGGTCGACATGCAGGCGACCGCGCTGACCATCGAGCAACAATGGCGTGCCGGACGCGAGCAGCAACACCGCCGCGCCTGCGCCTACCAAGGCGGGAATGCCCAGGGCGCGCGCGACGATGGCGCTGTGCGCCGTGGCGCCGCCACGCGCGGTGAGAATGCCGGCGACACGGGCCGGGTCCAGGCGCGCGACGTCGGAGGGACCGACTTCGTCCATCACTAAAATGTAGGGCTCGCTCGGCTCCTGGGCGGTTTCGACGCCGCACAATTGCGCCAGCACCCGACGGCCGATGTCGCGCAGGTCGGCGGCGCGCTCGGCGAGCAAGGCATCCTGCAGCGCCTCCTGCTGCTTGGCGGCGGCCTCGATCACGCTCATCCACGCCGCTTCGGCGCTCTCGCCCTGCTTGAGGCGGGTGTCGACTTCGTCGGTCAGTTCCGGGTCGTCGAGCATCTCCTGATGGGTGATGAAGATCTCGCGGATGGCTTTGGCCTGGCTGCGTTCGATCAGGCCCTGGATATCGCGGCGCACATCGGCCAGGGCGCTCTGCAAGCGCTGGCGCTCAATGGCCGAGGACTCGCCGCGAAGGGGGTAATCGAAGACTTGCTGCACCTGGATATGTGCAGGCCCGATGGCAATGCCCGGCGCGGCAGCGATGGCCTGGATCTGGCTGCCGGCCGCGGGCGCGCTGATGGCCGGTTCGATCTCGACGCTGGCAAGCTGGGCACTTACGGTCGGCAGCGGCTCGATTTCTTCGCCCAGACCTTCTTCTACCGCCGCGAGCAACGCGGGCAATGCATCGCCGGCAATTGTCGGTTCAGCGACAAACTCCAACACCTGACCGCGACGGGCGCCAAGGCTCAGCAACTTGCTCAAACTTTTCACCGACACGGCGCCCACCGGGCCATCAACCAGGCGCACGCGGATATCGCCATCAAAACTTTTCGCCAATTGCGCGAGGATCTTCGCTGGCCGTGCATGCAAGCCATGGGCGTTGGCCAGGGTGACGCGCACGCTGGGCCAGTCAGGCGGCAGTTCGCCGCCGAGCACTTCGAGCACGGCGCGGCTGCTGGTGGCGCGGCCGAGTTCCTGGCCGCGTCCTTCAATCAACAACGCGCACAGGCGTTCGAGCAAGCTCTGGTGCGCTTCGCCAAGGCTGGCCAGGCAAAACAAACCGTTGAGCGGCTGGCCGAGGTAACGCATGGGTTTGTCCGGCGTGACGAACGCAAGGCCCGGCCGCTTGACCGTCTGCTCGCTGTGCAGCCACCACAGGCCATCGCCCAGCGGCAACGCGTCGACTTGCTGCAACACGGCAGCAAAACCATTGCTCACGCAATCAGCCTGACGCAACAGGCGTGCGCCTCGCCAGACAAGCTCTTCGAAGTCATCGGCGGACACGCCAAGGCTGATCATTTGCGCGTCCAGCGCCAGTTCCTGCGGCGCGCCTTGCAGCAGCTTCAGCAAGGCGTCGGCCGAACCGGCACGGCGCAGCGCCTCGCCCAGATCGGTTTCACCGAGGGCGCGGGTCAGCAATTGCAGCAGGCGCAGGTGTTCATCGGATTTGGCGGCAATGCCAATGGCCAGGTAGACGATCTGGCCATCGCCCCAGTCCACCCCTTCGGGGAACTGCAGCAGGCGTACGCCGGTGGAAAAAACCTGGTCGCGGGTTTCCGGGGTGCCGTGAGGGATGGCAATGCCTTGGCCGAGAAAGGTCGAACCTTGGGCTTCACGCGCTTGCAGGCCACTGAGGTAACCCTCGGCGACCAGGCCGTCGGCCACCAGTTTGTCAGCGAGCAGGTGCAAGGCAGCAGATTTATCCACAGCCACCTGGCCCATGGATATCTGCTCTACAGTGAGCTCAAGCATGCCGTTCTCCTAGTTAGTGCGGTGGGCGCACTAGGTATTGTTTTGAATAAATCAGCGTGGCTGCGTTCAAAAATAGCTGACTGAGTGGTCAATTGGCAGTAGCCAGTCAGTCGCGAACGTCGTAAAAATACGCTGGCTGAAACGTTTAATCTAGAATTTATGGCAGATTACGCGCTAATTATGCAAGCTTGAAGCGCCACTCGGCGCTTGAGCTCAGCCAATAGTCGTGTGCAGTAATCGGTTACGATTGGACAAAATGTCGGGGCAAGCTCTAAAAAACAAGGAAATCCCGGTTTGAAACTCAGTGATATCGCACGTCTGGCCGGTGTGTCCGTGACCACCGCAAGCTACGTCATCAATGGCAAGGCCGCGCAACAACGCATCAGCAGCGCAACCGTCGAGCGGGTGCGCGCGGTGGTTGAAGCCCATGGCTTTACCCCAAACCCTCAGGCGGCCGGGCTGCGCAGTCGGCACACGCGCACCTTGGGCTTTATCCTGCCGGACCTGGAAAACCCCAGTTACGCACGGATCGCCAAGTTGTTGGAACAAGGCGCACGGGCGCGCGGCTATCAGTTGCTGATTGCCAGCTCCGACGATGAGGCCGACAGCGAGCGCCAATTACTGCAGCTGTTTCGCGCGCGGCGTTGCGATGCGCTGTTTGTGGCCAGTTGCCTGCCGGCCAGCGATGACAGCTACCGCGAACTGCAAGCCAAAGGCCTGCCAGTGATTGCGATCGACCGGGTGATGGAAACTGAGCAGTTTTGCTCGGTGGTCAGCGATGACCGCCAGGCCTGCCAGCAGTTGACCAGCAGCCTGCTGCAACCGTTGCCCAAGCAGATCGCGCTGATCGGTGCGCGTCCCGAGCTGGGCATCAGCCAGGAGCGCGCTGCCGGCTTTCATGAAGCGCTGAAAGGCTTCACGGGTGAGGTCATCGTCGAACAGGGCGAGGCCTTCAGCCGAGATTGCGGCCGACAACTGATGGAGCAACTTCTGCAACAACTGGGGCATTTGCCTGACGCGCTGGTGACCACTTCGTACGTGCTGCTGCAAGGGGTGTTCGACGCGCTGCACGACTTCCCGCTCAAATCCCGGCCGCTGCGCCTGGGCACTTTTGGTGACACCCAGTTGCTGGACTTCCTGCCACTGCCAGTCAACGCCATGGCCCAGCAACATCAGCTGATTGCCGACACCGCCCTGCGCCTGGCGTTGGCCGCCATTGAAGAAGAACAGTACCAACCGGGCGTGCACGCCATCGGCCGGACCTTCAAGCAGCGTATTCACGAGGCTTGAGCGTGGAGCTGATCGACACCCATACCCACCTGGACTTCCCGGACTTCGACCCTGATCGCCGGCAAGTCCTCGCCCACAGCCGCCAACTCGGCGTGCAGCGCATGGTGGTGTTGGGTGTGTAT
Source organism: Pseudomonas sp. RGB (assembly GCF_007713445.1). NCBI lineage: Bacteria > Pseudomonadati > Pseudomonadota > Gammaproteobacteria > Pseudomonadales > Pseudomonadaceae > Pseudomonas > Pseudomonas sp. RGB. The sequence continues at coordinate 119,942 of NZ_VMSH01000014.1, forward strand.
CAGCAAAACTGGCAACGGCTGTGGGATCTGGTGCAGGAAGACGAAGGCTTGTTCGCCGCCTTCGGCCTGCACCCGGTGTACCTGGATGAGCATCGCCCCGCCGACCTGACGGAGCTGGGCGACTGGCTGACACGCTTGAAGGGCCACCGGCAACTGTGCGCCGTCGGTGAAATCGGCCTGGATTACTTTCTCGAACAGCTGGACCGCGAGCGCCAGCAACGCCTGTTTGAAGCGCAGCTGAAACTGGCAGCGGACTTCCAGCTCCCGGCCTTGCTGCACGTGCGCCGCAGCCACGCAGCAGTGATCGCCACCCTCAAGCGCATTCGCCTGCCACGCGGCGGCATCATCCATGCGTTTGCCGGCAGTTTTGAGGAAGCCCGCGAGTACATCAAGCTGGGTTTCAAACTCGGCCTGGGCGGCGCCGCCACATGGCCGCAGGCGCTGCGCATGCACAAAGTACTTGCGCGACTGCCCCTTGACGCGGTGGTGCTGGAAACCGACTCGCCCGACATGGCGCCCGCCATGTACCCGGGCCAGCGCAACAGCCCGCAACACCTGCCGGACATCTGCACCGACTTGGCCGAACGCATGGGGATCAGCCCTTTACTGCTGGCCGAGACGAGCACACGCAATGCGCGCGAGCTGTTCAACTGGTAGCGGTTTGACCGCCTGCAAGTTCAACGTCAGCCGTTGCCGATGACGGGCGTAACGCAGCACTAGAAAGTGCATCAGCACCGCCACCAGCGAAACGTTGAGTTGCCCGACCACGCTGAGCAACCCGACCCACTCCGCCACCAGCGCCACAATCAGCACCGAGCAGGTCAATACCACCATGCTCGGGGCCACCATGGCCCAGTGGTCCAGCGCTTTGAACTGGCGCAGCTGCCTGGGGCATATCAACTGCAGGGTGCGCTGGCAATAGGGGCATTCAAAGGGCTCGTGGATGGCAATCGCATTCACTTGCCAGGGCTTGAGTTCAAACGTGATGTCGCAATGGGCGCAATGCCCTTTGATCCCCATGGCAGTGGCCATCGCTGTGCCTCCCTTGAACCGTGACGGGTTGAAACAAATTCTCACCCATTCAGGCATTCAAAAAAGCCACACAGCGAAATCAGGACGGGCACCACGGCCCACGAAGACCAAGTCCTACGCGCCGGCCCTACACACGAAACGCGCCGATCAATTGCTTCAACTCGACGACTTGCACCGACAGCAGCCGACTGGCCGTTTCGGTCTGATGCGCGCCCTCGGCGGCATGCTCGCCCGCACGATTGATGGCAACGATGTTCTGGTCGATATCGTGGGCCACGGCGGTTTGCTGCTCCACGGCCGCGGCAATCTGCTGGTTCTGATCGACGATCATTCCGACGGCGCCCAGGATATTTTCCAGGGCTTGCTGGACCTTTTCCGACTGCCCCACGGTGCCATTGGCCATGGCATGGCTGGTGCCCATGACCTTCACGGCCGCGCCGACACCGCTGTGCAGGCGGCTGATCATCTGTTCGATTTCTTCAGTGGACTGCTGGGTGCGTCGGGCCAGGGTGCGCACCTCGTCGGCCACCACAGCAAAACCGCGGCCCTGCTCGCCGGCGCGCGCCGCCTCAATCGCGGCATTCAGCGCCAACAGGTTGGTTTGTTCGGCGATGCTCTTGATCACCTCGAGCACGCCACTGATCGACTGGCTGTCGGTGGCCAATTGGTTGATGACCTGCACTGACGCCTCTATCTCCGACGCCAGGCTCGCGATGCTGCCCTGCTGGGATTGCACCAGGCCTCGGCCGCTGACGGTTTCGTCGTTGACGCTGTGGGCACTGCTGACCGCCGCCGCCGCACTGCGCGCCACTTCCTGGGCGGTGGACGACATCTGGTTCATGGCCGTCGCCACCTGCTCGATCTGGCTGCGCTGCCCGGAAACCGCCTGGTTGCTGTGGGCCGACACGGCTTGCACTTGCCCGGCTTGCAACTCGACCTGGCTGACGGTGTGACCGACGCGCTCGATCAAGTCATGAATCCTGGCCACCGTGCCGTTGAATACCTGGCCCAACTCCCCGAGTTCGTCGCGGCTGTGGGCAACAAAGCTGACGGTCATGTCGCCGCCCGCGACCTGGTTCATCATCGCCCCCAGGCGACGCAACGTGGTGCGGGTCGACGCGTAGAAACCGGCATACAAATAAAAGATCAGCACAAACACCGCCACCAGCGCCGAGACCAGCACCATCATGTGCGTGCGTTTTTGGGCCAGGCGCTGCTCAAGTTGCTGTTCAAGAAACGTCAGGGTCGCTTCATTGAGTTGGTAGGTTTGGGCCATCAACTGGCTGACGCTTTCATAAAAACCCTGCCACGGCGCATCGAGGGTTTCGGCCATCACCACCTGCTCTTCAAACAACTCGCTGCCGTGCTTGAGGCTCGCGCTGCTGGCCGTGACCAGAGGGTCGAGCGCCGCATGCGCGGCGGTGCTGGCGCCCAGTGCGTCCTGCAACTTCAGGGCGTACTCGGCCTGGAGTTTTTCCAATTGCTGCAGCAGTTCATCAAAGCGCGTACTGGAGGATGAATTGAGAAAACCCTGGCCCAAGGAGTAGGCGCCCATGGCCCGCCCTTCACCCAGGGTTTGGGTGACTTGCGGGGTGACGCTGGTGACCAGCTCGCTGAGTTGGCGCAAATCGCCCTGAGGGTCACGGCTCAAGCCGGACTGGCTGGCAATGATCTGGCTGAGCATCTGGGCCTTGTTGAGCAATTTGCCAATCAGCGCGCTTTTGCTCAGCAGCGAGGTTTCCTGTTGCTGAGCCTTGAATGCGGCGACCATTTCGTCGCGCTTGCCATCAAAAACACGGGTGTGTTCAGGGTCGCCGGTCATCGCGTTGAGGCCTTGCAGGCGGCTCAACACGCTCTGTTCCAACGCACTGATCTTGCCCTCCAGATCACCAGCCTTGCCGGACTGCCCCAGCACCGCGTTGATCTGCACCTGGTTATTGAGGGTTTCCAGGTCACGGCGCAGCGCCAGGCTGCTGCCGAGCAGATCGAGGCTTTGCAGTTCGATGCGAGTGCCCTGCAATTGCGCCCAGGAATCACGCACCAGGAAATAATTGGTGGCCAGCATCGGCAGCAGGAACAGCACGCTGATCAGGCTGAATTTCATGCCGAAACTCAGACGGTTCATCAGCGCGATGGCGGGATAGAGCAAGCTCTTCAAAGGTGTACTCCCTTTCTATTATTTTTATTGAGGCGCAGGGGGAAGCGGCAGATAGCCACTATTTGGCGCTCTGTCTGTATAGCTCAATTTGAAAGGGAGTTTTGTAACGTAAGGTTAACGACCTGCGCTGAGCGGTTTTTTGTGGCGGGGGCGCAAAGTCCCTCGCCACAAAAACCCGCTCGTCTGGCTAGCTAGGGCAGTACGGTCCAGATCGCAAACCCGGCATACCACAGCACCGCCGCGCGCAGCAGCAGTTCCCACAGCCGATCCAGGCTGTTGATACCCTCGGGCCCCACCACGGGCGGTTGGATTTCAGCCGCCGCCAGGCCGACTTTTTCTACCAGTTGTGCAGCGCTGATGTCCCAGCTCAACAACTCATGCAACATCACCCGCCCAACCGCGACAAAGTTACCCACCAAGGCAAAACTTGCCGCCAGAAGGCGCACCGGCACCCAGTCAAACGCGTGACGCAATTGCCCGGCACGCTCGGCAACCTGCGGGTTCTGGCTATATTCGCTGGCCAATGCCAGTAGGCGATACGCCAACGCCGCCACCGGCCCCAACAGGAAGTACCAGAAAATCACTGCAAAAAAGCTCTGATAGGCCTGCCACAGCAAATGGCCTTGAACGCGCTCCAGCAGTTGCTCGCCATTGTCAGCCACCACCTTCAGGTCTCGTTCGGCCACATGCTCGGCGGCCTGCAGGTCACCGCGCCGCCATGCATCGCGAAACGGCCCAAGCCCAGCCAGCAGATCGCCGCGCCCGAGGCTGTAAATCACCACCAGCAGATGCACCGGCAGCGCCAGCAGGCCATAAGCCACCGGTTCCAGCACCAACAGCAACAGCGCCAGTAAGGCCACCGGCAGTAACACCAACAGGACAAGAATCAGCCAGGGCCGCTTCCCCATGCGCGGGCTGGATTCCAGCTTGGCCAGCTCGCGCAGCCATCCACCGTCGCGTTGTAACCGCTGACGCAAGGCCGAGAATTTCTCGATCCAGACCGCCAACACCAACACCAGGAAACTCATCGTGCGTGTCCTCCATCCTGCAGGGCGCTGCGAAAGCGCGTCCAATCAAAAGCCGGGCCCGGGTCGGTCTTGCGACCCGGTGCGATATCACTGTGACCACAAATACGCTGCCGAGTGATGTCTGGATAAGCCGCCAGCAGCTGTCGCGTGAGGTCAATCAGCGAAACATATTGGGCCTCGGTAAACGGTAGCTCGTCCGTTCCTTCCAGCTCGATTCCCAGAGAAAAGTCATTACACACCTCGCGCCCCTCGAAGCTCGATACCCCGGCATGCCAGGCGCGGTCCAGGCACGACACAAATTGCGTCACGCTGCCGTCGCGCTCAATCAGAAAATGCGCAGACACCCGTAAGTCGGCAATGCCTTCAAAGTAAGGATGTTGCGTGACATCCAGGCGATTCTGGAAAAACTCATGCACCTTGCCGGTGGCAAACTGTGCCGGTGGCAGGCTGATGTTATGCACCACCAACAGGGAGATCTCGCCGGCGGGGCGCTCGTTGAAGTTGGGCGAAGGGCAATGGCGAATGCCCTGGCACCAACCGCTGGTGGGGTCCAACTGCATACGGGTTCCTTGAATGAGACGAGGTGTTACCAGTATGCCGCGTTCAGGCCTGCGGTTGCGATCACTTGCCGCGATTGAGTTGACGCAGGTTGCCCACCACGCATGCCAGCGCGCGGTCGAACAGCAGCCCGTCGTCCAAGGTACGCAAGGCCCCGCGCTTGAATGCCATGGCCAACTGGTCGGCACTTTTTTCAAGGACTTTGAGGCCGGTACGGCTGACAAAAATGTAGCTATTGGCCGGGGCCATGATCGCCGTCAACTTGCAGCGCAACGCTGTGTTTTCGTCTTGCTGGAACTCAAACCAGCCACCGACACGCAGCTGGTGAGCCTTGAGCAGGTCCGGGTCATCGCTCGGCAAGCGCTGTATTGAATCAGGCAACCCGACACTGAACGAAAACGGCTCACGCACCTTGATCAGCGCGTCGATGCACTCGCCTTCGGCCGACTGAACATGCATGGCCTGCAATTGAACAAAAAACTCACGGGTGCTGAAAGGGTCGAACGCCGCGCTGGTCAAGCCGTTGCGTAAAGCCGTGAGCAGCCCGGGCAGTTGCTCCAGCAGGTGCCGGCCGGCCTCGGTGTCTGTCTGCAGGCCCACACTCCAGATCAACTCGTCCATGGTGCGCACGCCCGCCTGCCACTGCACCGACTGTTCGCCGTGCTTGAGGCAGGCCAACAACAGCACCTGGCTCCAGGCCTGCTGAAGAAACCGCACCACCGATTGCGGCAAGACCTTGCCGAGCAAGCGCCGATTGAGCAGATCGGCCACACGGTCACGTGCGGCTTGCGTGCGTATGCGCCCTTCTTCGGCCTCACGGGTGTGTTGTTCAAGCAACGCGCTACGGCGTTGTTCATCCGAGGTGAACGCAGTGAACTGCGCCAGCAGTTGGGAAAAAATCGTCAGGTCTTCGACGAAATCATTCAACAAACACTGCACCACTTGCTCAATATGCAAGTACAGGCTGTCGCGCTGATAGCCCTCGTGCGGGCTCCAGCCCATGGCAGCCGAGGCGATTTCATTGAGCAGTCGACGCGCCGGGTGGCAGGCGCGGCTGAAGAGGCTCTTGTCCAGCACCGCCACTTTCAACATCGGAATCTGCAAGCGCGCGATCAAACCCTTGAACGCATCAGGCACGGTGCGATCATTGAGGATGAACTCGAACAGCAAGGCGATCAGATTGATCACGTCTTCATCGGCGCCTTCCACCACACGCGACTTGCCGCTCTTGACGCTCACGCGGGTCAACAGTTGTTCAAGCTGGTTACGCAGGTCGAAATCGTCTTCGGCCTCAGGTTCAGGCACATATTGTTGCAGGTGCGAGAGCAGGCGCAGCAGGTCGCGCGAGGCAATGGGTTGCGGTTCGGCGCAGGCTTCCAGGGTCGGCGCCACGCTGCCTCGCACCGCCGCCAACAACACCTGCAAGGCGGCGAAGGCTTGCTGGCCGTTCTCATCCAGGGGCGGGTCGATGGCTGGCGGGTTGCCTTCTCGCTGCTGGTCACGGGCGGCACGCCCGCCAGGGCGACGCGAGGGCACGGCCTTGAGTTCGGGCAAAACCCCGGTGGCGACCAGCAACTGATTGGCTTCGCAGAACAATTGGTCGGCGTCACTGAGCACGTACTTTTCAAACAGTTTGAGCATGATCAGCTTGACGCGAATCTCTACGCCCAGGCTGCGCCCCGCGCGCAAAAAGAACTCGCAAAGCAGCGCCGGACCCAACGGGTTGTCGCACTCGCTCAGAGGCTTGCCAAGCAATGCACTCAAGCGCGCGGTCAGTTGGCCCAGCGCCAGACCATCGCGATGTCGCACCCGTCCGAGCATGGCCTCCAGCGCAACGGCCTTTTCCAGTTCGTCGCTGGACGTGCCGGGCGCCGCCTCATACGACACCACCGGCACCAAATGCACCTCGCCTGGCTCTGCATGGCCCAGACTGGCGAAAGCGGCGAACAACTGCGCCATGAACACGCGCTCAAAATTTTTGCGCTTGAGGCGCAGGTCACGCATCGCTTCAAAGAAGATGTGATGGTCAACATTGCTGCGGGCCTTGTCGGCCATTTCGAACAGCGTGTCATCGGCGTTATCGAACAGTTCCTGCAGACCTTGCTGCAACTGTTGGGCAGCCTTGTCGCGAACCTGCAGCAACACCACCGGCAGGCGCGCAAGCGGCGATGGCGTGGGGTGCGCCTTGTTGATTGGCACCACCTTTCCGTCATTGTGCATCCTGGCCTCCTGAAACGGCGGTGTTGGGGTGGGGAGCGATCAGCTACAGGTCCGATGGGGGCTGCGAAAACCGGTTGTCACCAGGACGTCAAAGCTATGACGCCAATTGCAAGGCGCAGGATTATCTTGCAAATAAGGGTAGTTGCGCCAGTGAACTCTGCCATTGCTCTGTAAATGAGTGTTGAGTCTGGGTTCACAGGCGCGCTGCCCCTATAATCCGTGGCACTTTGTTTGTGGAGCCTGTTATGCCGAATCTCCGTCTTGCCGACCTCACCGCCGAAATCGAAGCCAACGTGCGCCGTGCACTGCTGGAAGACATCGGCAGCGGCGACATCACTGCGCAATTGATTCCGGCCGAACGGCTGGCCAAGGCGACGATCATCACCCGCGATGCGGCCGTCATCGCCGGTACGGCCTGGGTCGATGCGGTGTTCCGTCAGCTCGATCCGCGGGTCGCGGTGCATTGGCAGGTTGCCGACGGTGAGCGTGTCAGCCCCAACCAGGCGCTGTTCCACCTTGAGGGCCCTGCCCGCTCACTGCTCAGCGGCGAACGCTGCGCGCTGAATTTTCTGCAGATGCTGTCAGGCGTCGCCACGCGCGCTCAGTACCTGGCGGATTTCGTCGCCACGACCCAGGTCAAGCTGCTGGACACCCGCAAAACCCTGCCGGGCCTGCGCCTGGCGCAGAAATACGCGGTGACCTGCGGCGGTTGTCATAACCACCGCATCGGGTTGTACGACGCCTTCCTGATCAAGGAAAACCATATCGCTGCGTGCGGCGGGATTGCGCAGGCGATTACCGCCGCGCACAAGATCGCGCCGGGCAAGCCCGTGGAAATCGAAGTGGAAAGCCTGGAGGAACTGCGCGAAGCGCTGGCGGCGGGCGCCGATATCATCATGCTCGACGAATTGAGCCTGGATGACATGCGTGAGGCCGTGCGCCTGAATGCGGGCAAGGCCAAGCTGGAAGCCAGCGGCGGGATCAATGAAACCACGCTGCTGCCCATCGCTCAAACCGGAGTGGACTACATCTCCATCGGCGCGATGACCAAGGATGTGAAGGCGGTGGACTTGTCGATGCGGCTGAGCATCTGACGTTTTAATGTAAGCGCCGGCAAGCCGGCGCCTGCACAGTGTTTCAGATCGCGAGGTTGTTCATCCCGCAATACTCGTTCCAGTCGACACCCAGCACCTCGGCGGCCTCCTTGTGCAAGGCCAGGCGTGCGGCCTCGAACTCTTCCGGCGTCGACGTGTACTTGAGGGTCAATTCCCATGGCTGCAGGCCCTGGGCCTCGGCCTCATCCTCAAATGACCATTGGATCTGGTCCCTTTGATCATCGGCGCTCAGGTCCTTGATCTCATCCAGCAGTTCCGGCGACTCCGCAACGTACTTTTTGAGGGCTGCTTCGTGCCGCGCTTCCTGGGTCATTTCTGGTGTGGTCATGTTGTTCTCTTAGATCGAGGAATGGGGATGCATCTGGGTCATCAAGGTTGCGCAGATACGAAAGAGCAAGCATGAATGCCGGCTCGTCTGGCCTTCAGAACCATTCTGGGATCATCTGAAAACAGTGCTGCCTTTTAAAACAGTGTCGCGTTTTTTCAACAGTGTTGCCTTGTGCCCGAGACAGGAATCGAACCTGCGACCTTCGCGTTACGAGTGCGCTGCTCTACCGGCTGAGCTACACGGGCGGTGGGCTAAAGCTAGCACCGCATTGGGCAGGCGGCAACTAACTCGCCTACCGCCCGACGGCCGTCAGGCCCCGTCGGCGCCGCAGCCTCTGGCAACGTATTGCGCTTCAGCCGTGGTCGCGCACTTCCAGCCCGTGGTGGCGCTGCGCGTCAACGTGATGGTCTTGCCCAGCACGGGCGCAGGCGCATCAAGAATTTCACAGCTGATGGAGCCCGCGCCGGTGGCCACATCGCCTGCCACGTCGATCTTGCAATTGGCGGTGGGACTGGTGCCACCGATCAAGGCCAGGGTCGGTACGGTGCCCTGGTTGAGGGTGTCCTCGAAACCTGCCTTCAGCGCGGAGACTTCAGCCAACCCCGCGGTGAACTTGGCCTTGGCCTGGTGCTTGGTATACATGGGCAAACCGATAGTGGCCAAAATGCCGATGATTGCCACGACGATCAACAGCTCGATCAAGGTAAAGCCTTTCTGACGCATCACATTCACTCTCCAGAATAGAAACCCTCACAAGGCGCGTCCTGCGCCCCGCATTGTGCAACGGCGCCAGTGTACTCATCCACGCACGACCAATCGCCTGCAAGACGCACAATCTGACATTTTATCCTTCCTCGCCAGCCTGTCCGAATCCCTCACCTGACTAAGCTATAAATCTTCAACGACCTGTGTGCGGAAACGTGACATGAATGACGCTGCAACGATCTACGCCTGGGAAGGCATCAACCGCAAAGGACGCAGAGTCTGCGGGCAAACCACAGGCCAGAACCTGGCGCTGATCAAGGCACAACTGCGCGAGCAAGGGATTTGCCCCGGCCGCATCCGCAAGAAAACCCCACGCCTGCCAAGCTTCGCCCCGCCGATAAAACCCGCCGATATTGCCCTGTTCACCCGCCAGTTGGCGACATTACTGAAGGCTGGCATACCGCTGTTGCAAGCGTTCGACATTATTGGCGAAGGCTTCGACAACCGCCTGATGCGCGAGCTGATAAAGGGCCTGAAACAGGAAATCGCTGCCGGCAACAACCTGGCGACAGCGCTGAAAAAACAACCGCGCTATTTCGATGACCTGTATTGCCACCTGATTGCCGCCGGCGAGCACGCCGGTGCCCTAGAAACACTGCTGGAGCGCGTTGCCATCCATCTGGAGAAAAGCCAGCAGCTCAAGACGCGCATCAAGAAGGCCATGACCTACCCCATCGCCGTCATCGTGGTTGCAGGCCTGGTCAGCACGGTCTTGCTGATCCACGTGGTGCCGCAGTTCCAGAACCTGTTCGCCGGCGTCGATGGCAAACTGCCGGGCTTCACGCTGAGTGTCATTGCCTTGTCCGAGTTCCTGCAGCGTGCCTGGTGGATGGTGGCACTGGGTTTGGCCGCGACAATTATCGGGCTGCGCCACGTCTATCGGGCATCTTCCGGTTTTCGTCGTTGGCTGGACCTCGGTTTGTTGAACGCGCCCCTGGCAGGCACACTGCTGAAAAAAACCGCGGTTGCCCGCTACGCCCGCACACTCTCAACGACTTTCGCCGCGGGCGTGCCGTTGGTGCAGGCGCTGGATTGCGTGGCGGGGGCGGTCGGAAATGGGTTGTTCAAACAGGCGATCGAACATATGCGTCACGATGTATCCACTGGCATGCAGTTGCACCAATCCATGGCCAACAGCCGCCTGTTTCCCAGTATGGCAATCCAGATGACGGCCATCGGGGAAGAATCGGGAACCCTGGACCGCATGCTGGAAAAAGTCGCCAATCACTACGAGGCCGATGTGCAAAACCTGGTCGATAACCTCACCAGCCTGATGGAGCCCCTGATCATGGTGGTATTGGGCGGCATCGTCGGCGCACTGGTGATCGCCATGTACCTGCCAGTGTTCCAGCTGGGGTCGGCATTTTGAACCCGTTGCTGAATGAACAACCGTGGCTCTTTGTCGGGATGGCGCTGGTGCTGGGCCTGATTGTCGGCAGTTTCCTCAATGTGCTGGTGTGGCGCCTGCCGAAAATGCTCGAGCGCGAATGGCGCGCCCAGGCCCAGGAAGTGCTCGGTTTGCCTGCTGACCCTGCGGGCCCGGCTTACAACCTGATGCGCCCCCATTCCTGCTGCCCGCGATGCAATCATCCGATTCGCGCGTGGGAAAATATTCCGCTGCTCAGCTACCTGCTGCTCAAGGGCCGTTGTGCCCATTGCCGAGAACCTATCAGTGCCCGCTACCCGTTCACCGAACTTGCCGGCGCGCTGGTCTCGGCGGCGGTGGCCTGGCATTTCGGCTTCGGCTGGCAAGCCGGTGCGGTGATGCTGCTGAGCTGGGGGTTGCTGGCGATGAGCCTGATCGATGTGGATCATCAACTGCTGCCCGACGTTCTGGTGCTGCCGCTGTTATGGCTGGGGCTGATCCTCAATAGTGTTGGCTTGCTGGTGACGCTGCCGGATGCGCTCTGGGGTGCAGTCATTGGGTACATGAGCCTGTGGACGGTGTTCTGGCTATTCAAGGTGATCACCGGCAAGGACGGCATGGGCTATGGCGACTTCAAGTTATTGGCCTTGCTCGGCGCCTGGGGTGGCTGGCAGATTCTGCCGATGACACTGCTGATGTCTTCGTTGCTCGGGGTGCTTGCCGGGCTGATCCTGCTGCGCTTGCGCAAGCCCCAGGCGTCGGCCCCAATGCCGTTTGGCCCGTGTCTGGCGATTGCCGGCTGGATTGCATTGCTCTGGGGTGGTCAAATAACCGACTTCTATTTGCAGTCTGTCGGTTTCAAATGACCACTTCTGTTGCAACACCCTGGATTCTTGGCCTCACCGGCGGCATCGGCAGCGGCAAAAGCGCGGCCGCCCAGCACTTCATGGATTTGGGCATCGACCTGATCGACGCCGACCATGCGGCTCGCTGGGTGGTTGAGCCCGGCCGCCCGGCACTGGCGCAAATCGCCGAGCACTTCGGTGCAGGCGTGCTGTTACCCGACGGCCAACTGGACCGCGCCGCGTTGCGCAAACTGATCTTCGAGGTCCCGCAAGAACGCCGCTGGCTGGAAGCCTTGCTGCACCCGCTGATCGGCGAGGAGATTCGCAGCCATCTGGCGCGCGCGCGGTCACCTTACGCAATCCTGGTGTCACCGCTGCTGATCGAGTCCGGCCAGTACAGCATGACCCAGCGCATCCTGGTGATTGACGTGCCGCAATCACTGCAGATTCAGCGTACCCTGCAGCGCGACGGCATCAGCGAACAGCAGGTGCAGGCGATTCTGAAGGCCCAGTCCAGCCGTGAGGACCGCCTGAACCATGCCGATGACGTACTGGTCAATGACCAGGACCTCGCCTGGCTGCACAGCGAGGTCGAGCGACTGCACCACTTTTACCTTACTTTGCGTGGAGGCCGATCATGAGCCAACCTATGACCGTCGACTGCCCAACCTGCGGTGCACCCGTGGAATGGAAAACAGACAACCTCAATCGGCCGTTTTGCTCGGACCGTTGCAAACTCATCGACCTGGGCGCCTGGGCATCGGAAGAGCACAAGATTCCGGTCAGCCCGGATGCCGAAGACGAGCTGTTCTCCGAAGACTTTCAGCCTAAGCACTAAGGCCGCATAAAGGCGTATTCCTGCTGGTCGTCGAGGTTCTCTGCAAGGTATTGCAGCTCGTCGGCCAGGTCTTCGAAACTGCGTACGCCTTTACTCTGCTGCACCACGGCGCTGAGCATGGCGCGCAAGGTCAAGCCCGGGTCGAAACCGATTTCCTGCGCGGCGTCCTGACTTCTGCGCAACTCCTGCCGTGCCCATTCGTACACACTCATGCCCCACGCTCCTTCATAAATTTCGCAGAGCATGGGCCTGTGTGGCCGGCCGGGATTTGATCTGGGTCAACGCCGCGAATCGTCGTCCTTCCATGGCGCAGAGAGGTAGCGCGTACGGTTGAAGGTCTCAAGCCACTCCGGGCAAAACACCACCAGAGCGCTGATGACCATGCCGTTGATAAAGGCTTCGGGGAAGATGATCAGCCACAGGTAGCCGATGAAGTCTTCCAGCCACTCCGGCATCGCGAAACGGCCGTCTAACCACAGCAACCCCAGCGCAGCCAGCAAGCAGAGCAGCGCCGACAGCGCGGCGGCAAAAAAGCCCGAGCAGAAGATATACACAAAGGGATTGCGGGGTTGGGCGCGCTCTACCAGCACTGCACAGCCTTCCGTGACCAGTACCGGCAACACAATCAGCAGCAGGCCATTGACCCCGACAGCGGCCAGGTCCTGACGCCCCAGCAGCACCAACCCGAACTGCGCCGCCAACCCGCCGACGAGTGCCAGAGGCCAGTCGAGCAGCAGGGTCACGGCGGTCATGCCGATAAAGTGGTAGGAAACGCCAGTATCGAAATCGCGCCGCACCAGCCACAACATGAACAGCGCGAACACCGTACCAAACAGCAGATGCTGACGCCGCCGGTCGGCAAACAGCTCGACCCATGGCGAGCGCAGGATTGCCCACATCACCACGGGCGCATACAACAGCCAGCCGATGCTGAGGGTTTGCGGCGCCAGCACGGCGGCACTGATCACGGCTTCACCTGCTCCAGTGCCTGGCGCAGCTCGTCGGCGGAGCTGAATTCGTGCTGCGCAATCACCTTGCCGCTATCGAGTTGCAGCCACAGCACTTTATCCACAGCCCCTGGGTAACGCGGGGCAATACGCGCATCACGGTCCAGCATGACCCGGTAGTTGTAGGCCTGCATCGCCGGCACGGCGAACAGCTTGGCGATGAGCCGGGGCATGCGCTGGATATCGGCGATGAACACCGCGTGGCGCGCTTCGAGGTAGCCCTTGGGCTGGCCTTGCAGCGCGGCATCTACCCGCTTGGCGGCGTCCATGCTGCGGGCTACCAGCAGAATCTGCGCCTGGTCATCCAGGGTGTAGGCCTGGTCGAACTGGTCGAGCAGGGTCCATGGCGCCACGCGCTCACCCACCTCAACAGCTTGGGCCCACAACGGTAAAAGGCTCAGCAACAGCACCACGAAAAACTTCACCGCAGACTCCTTGATTCGGATGAGGGTCGAGTAGCCAGTCTACACCGGCCGTTTAAAGCAAGACTTCCTGCGGTCATCATTTGGACGCTAAGCTGCAAATATGGATGACTCAGATTACTTGCGCCTGCTTACCGTAGCGGCCGAACAAGCCAATGCGTTCCTGTCCAATGCCCGCAAATGGGAGCGTGAGCGTTGGGTCTGCCAGCGCCTGCTGCAAGGCTTGAATGTGCCCTACCGGGCCGAGGAGTTTCATGCCGCCGGTCAAGAACCGCCGGATGTGTTGTTTCGCGACGCCAGTTTCGAGGTGTTTTTTGTACTGGATGAAGGCCGGCGCCTGAACGACGAATGGCGCGATGAGTTGCTGCGTCGACGCAGCGCGTTTTCCCTGAGCCAGTTGGTCCGGCGCGAAGCCAAGCCGCGGCGTATCCCCGCCCATGAGTTCCTGTTGCGCCTGGCGCCGACGCTGCGCAAAAAAGCGCATAACTACAAAGAACGTGGCATTGACCTGGGTGAGCTGGACCTCATCGCCTTCGCCAGTCTCAAACGCGAAGTGCTGGACCTCAACAGCCATTTTCCGCCTCCCACCGAATACCTGCGCCAGGGCTGGCGCTCGCTGTCGCTGGTCGGGCCGACCTTTGCCCGCGTGCTGTTCGCTCATCCTGATGCCCCGGATTTCTTGCGCAACAACTTGGGCCGCAGCATAGTATTCGACGTGGGCATCAGCCTGTGACGCAGGCACAGGCTACGCTTGTGGCGATACCGCCAATCTCCCGACTGTAACGTGGCGCCCTTTTGCAACGTCTACCTGACGAGGCCTTTATGACCAGCCGCCTGAACCCCGATGACCAACAGCATGTCGAAGAGTACCTGCAACTCTCCCAGAACCGAGTCGAGCGCAAGCCTTTCCGGCCGTGGCTGCTCCTTGGTGTGGTGCTGGTGGCGGTGATCGGGCTCGGTCTGCTGAGCCGCCTTTTGAGTTACCTGACGCTATGAGCTGCCTGGCGCTCGCGAGGGTAGCTGCTCCGATTTCTTTTAGCCTTGCGAGATATCCCCATGACCCATCGTATTATTATCGTCGGCGGCGGCGCCGGCGGCCTGGAGTTGGCTACCCGCCTGGGTAAGACTCTGGGCAAGCGCGGCACCGCCAACATCACGCTGGTGGACACCAACCTGACCCATATCTGGAAGCCACTGCTGCACGAAGTGGCTGCCGGCTCGCTGAACTCTTCGGAAGACGAACTCAACTACGTCGCCCAAGCCAAATGGAACCACTTCGAGTTCCAGCTGGGGCGCATGAGCGGGCTTGACCGTGAACAGAAAAAAATTCAGCTGGCCGCCACCCTTGACGAAGAAGGCCGCGAACTGGTGCCTGCGCGCGTGCTGGGCTATGACAGCCTGGTGATCGCAGTCGGCAGCACCACCAATGACTTCGGCACCGAGGGCGCAGCGCAACACTGCCTGTTCCTGGACACACGCAAACAGGCCGAGCGTTTCCACCAGCAGTTGCTCAACCACTACCTGCGCGCCCATGCCGGGCAGACCGATACCATTGAACAGATCAGCGTCGCCATCGTCGGCGCTGGCGCCACCGGCGTTGAGCTGGCTGCCGAGCTGCATAACGCCGCCCACGAGCTGGCAGCGTACGGCCTGGACAAGATCAAACCGGAAAACATGCACATCACCCTGATCGAAGCCGGCCCACGGGTATTGCCTGCGTTGCCGGAACGAATTGGCGGGCCGGTGCATAAAACCCTGGAGAAACTCGGGGTGACGGTGCTGACCAATTCGGCGGTCAGCGAAGTGACGGCCGACGCCCTGATCACCAGCAGCGGCCAGGTCATTCCGGCCAGCTTGAAGGTGTGGGCCGCCGGGATTCGCGCGCCAGGCTTCCTCAAGGACATCGACGGCCTGGAAACCAACCGCATCAACCAATTGCAGGTGTTGCCGACGCTGCAGACTACCCGCGACGAAAATATCTTCGCCTTTGGCGACTGCGCCGCCTGCCCGCAACCAGGCACCGACCGCAACGTACCGCCCCGCGCACAGGCCGCTCACCAGCAGGCTTCGTTGCTGGCCAAGTCGCTGAAACTGCGGATTGAAGGCAAGGACCTGCCGTCCTACAAGTACACCGACTACGGCTCGCTGATCTCGCTGTCACGTTTCTCGGCGGTGGGTAACTTGATGGGTAACCTGACCGGCAGCGTGATGCTGGAAGGCTGGCTGGCGCGGATGTTCTATGTATCGCTGTACCGCATGCACCAGATGGCGTTGTACGGTTTCTTCCGCACGGCCATGCTGATGCTCGGCAGCAAGATCGGGCGCGGCACCGAGCCAAGGCTCAAGCTGCACTGATTGACTGAACGGCAGCAAAAAAAATCCCCCTATCTCACGATAGGGGGATTTTTTATTGGGCTAGAGCTGCTGGTAGAACTCAGCCATATAGTCGACAAACGCCCGCACCTTCGGCGCCAGGTGCCGGGACTGTGGATAAAGGGCGTAATAGTGCCGCTCGCCCAATGAGTAATTGGGCAGAATTCGCACAAGCTGACCGTGCGCCAAGTCGCTGTGCACTGTGGCCTGGGTGAAACACGCAATGCCCGCCCCCGCCAACGTGGCCGCGTGCAACGCGCTGATGGTGTTGGTGCTGAACCGCCCCGATGGGGTGACCGTAACCACCGCGCCACGCGCCGCACTCAGTTGCCAATCCGACGACGCACCAATGAAAGTCAGCAAGTGATGGTTGTCGAGCTCCTGCGCCGAACGGGGCAACCCATGGCGGCCGATGTAGCTCGGCGACGCGACCAGAACCTGGCTGGAAATCGTCAACGTGCGGGCAATCAATGACGTATCCGCCAGGGCGCTGGCAATGCGTATCGCGACATCAAACCCGTCGGCCACCAGGTCGACGAACTGATCATCACAGCACAGCTGCAGCTCAATATCCGGATAGCGTCGTTGAAAACCCGGTAGCCAGTGCGGCAGATCCAGTGTGCCCACCACCAGCGGCACACTGACTCTCAGCAGGCCTTCGGGGCGTTGGTGCCCATGGGCGATGGCCTGGGATGCGGCGTCGAGACGATCAAGGATATCCACGCACGCTGCGTAGTACTGCTCCCCGGCACCCGTCAGACTGAAGCGTCGCGTGTTGCGGTTGATCAGTTGGGCGCCCAGCTCAATCTCCAATTGCTGCAATTGCCGGGAAATCGTCGAATGCGTGGTCTCCAGGCGCTCTGCGGCTGCAGAAAAACCCTTGGCTTCGACGATGCACCGAAAGGCGCGCATGGCAGATAACTGGTTCATGAAGCAGGCGATCCCAAGCTGGTCAGGGGAATCAGTTAACCGGCAAAGCGATAATTTGCGAGGTGGTCAGCACCGAACCGAAGGTGTCTTCGATTTCAGCCAGTGCCGAGTTGTGCAACTCATCCTTGGTTACCGAACGGCCATCGGCGCGGGTAATAGCCCGTGTGGCACTGGCATCGGATGCTACCACAACGTCATAGCCCAACGGCGCGGCGTCACGGGCGGCGCCAGCAACACAGGCGTGAGTCATCAGGCCACTGATAATCAGGGTTTTGACGCCGGCTTTCTTCAATTGCGCATCCAGGTCGGTGCTGGCAAACACGCTGACCGTGGTCTTCTGCACAAGCGTGTCTTGTGCACGTGGCTTCATCAGCGGGTGAAAATCGACGGTTTTGCCATTCTTGGCGAAGACCGCCGCGTCGTCCGGGGCGATGTGCTGCACGTGAATGACCCGGATGTTTTCCTTGTCGGCAAACTTGATCAGACGCTGGGTGTTTTCCAGGGCTTTCATGCCGTCAGGGATCGGCATGCGGCCGGTGAAGTATTCATTCTGGAAGTCGATGACCACCAACGCGGTGGTTTTCGGGTCAAGACGGTCGGTCGGCTTCGCCCCCAACATCGCGCGAATGGTCGGCTGCGGGTGTGTGGCTGCTTCGGCGGCGACAGCGTAATGGCCGAGGCCCACCATCATACCGAAGCCAACAAGCGTGGACTTGAGTACGGCAGATAGCGAACGGACAGGGTGAACGGCTGGAGTGAGGGTCATCATGCAGATTCCTTGAGGCGAGTGAATGGACGAGGCCCAGTCTAGGAGGCCGCGACCAGTGCACCAACGCACCCATCAGCACAATATCTGTTTGGAATTCGCACAAGTGAGGCCAAACAACAGGCAAAAAAAATCCCCGTATCTTTCGATACGAGGATTTTTAATATGGTCGGGGTAAGGGGATTCGAACTCCTGACATCCTGCTCCCAAAGCAGGCGCGCTACCGGACTGCGCTATACCCCGGTAAAAAAAAGGCGACCTTTCAGTCGCCTTCTGCGACCAGGGCTTTTGACCTCTGATCTTAAGATCTGATCCCAGCGTTAACTGGTCTCAAAAATGGTGGGTCGTGTGGGATTCGAACCTACGACCAATTGGTTAAAAGCCAA
>NZ_VMSH01000015.1:0-125622 GCF_007713445.1 Pseudomonas sp. RGB
CCCCAAGTTTTGTCAGCCCCCACCAACCCCCTCTTTACCCAAGCTTTACCCACACCTGACCGCCGCTGACCTTGATCTGAGTAACCTACTCACATCCGGACTCACCGGAATAGAGACAGGAGAATCACCATGCGCAAGACCCTTATCGCTTTGATGTTCGCCGCTGCCCTGCCAACCGTTGCCATGGCCGCCGCGCCAGAAGGCCCAGGCCCGATGGGCGGCCCTGAAGGCCACATGATGGGTGGCCCGGGCCCCGGTGGTGAACACGGTCCGCGTGGCAAAGGCGGCCCGTTCAGCCAACTCGACCTGAGCCGCGAACAGCGCGAGCAAATCGGCAAGCTGATGGGCGAACAATGGCACGGCCGCAAAGAGATCGTGCGCAAGTACCTGGACAAACTGCCAGCCGCTGACCAGCAAGCCATGAAAAACGAAATGGCGGCCGCCAAGCAGAAAACCCAGGCCGACATCCGCGCCGTGCTCAAGCCCGATCAACAGAAGAAATTCGACGAGATCGTCAAGAAACAAGCCGAGCGCCGCGCCGAGTGGAAGGAATTCCAGGCCTGGAAAGCCCAGCAGCCGAAAAAAGCGCAATAATGCTCTAGCTTTACCACCCCAGCCCAGTGGCTCGCGCCGCTGGGCTTTTCCTGCTTGAGGGTTTCCTGTGCGTTCATTGTTCTGGCGCATCCTGGCCAGTTTCTGGCTGGCCATCGCCTTGGTTGCCGGGCTGTCGATCCTGCTTGGGCACATGCTCAACCAGGACGCCTGGATTCTCAGCCGCCACCCCGGCCTCAACAACCTGCCGCAGGAGTGGACGCAACTCTACGAAGCCCAGGGCGAGGACGCCGCTCAGGATTTGCTGCAACAACGCAAACGCCAGTACCACATCGACGTGCAAGTGCTCAATGAGAGCGGCGAGCCGGTGGTGCGCGGTACGTTCCCCCGGCGCGCCGCCGCCTTCGAGGCCCGGCAAAATGACAACCAGGACGGCCACCTGCCGTGGCGCCGCCTGACCGCCGAGTACACCAGTGAAAAAACCGGCGACACCTACCTGCTGATCTACCGCATCCCGCACCCGGAACTGGACGAATGGCACCGAAACAGCCTGACGTGGCCGTTGAGCGCGCTGGCGATTGCGCTGGTGGTGCTGACCCTGTTCAGCCTGCTGGTGACGCTGTCCATCACCCGCCCGCTCAGCCGCCTGCGCGGCGCGGTGCATGACCTCGGCCAGGCCACCTATCAGCAAAACAGCCTGGCGAAATTGGCCAACCGCCGCGATGAGTTCGGCGTGCTGGCCACTGATTTCAACCGCATGGGCGCGCGTTTGCAAAGCTTGATCGGCAGCCAGCGCCAGTTACTGCGCGACGTGTCCCACGAGTTGCGCTCGCCGCTCGCCCGGCTGCGCATTGCCTTGGCCTTGGCCGAACGCGCCAGCCCCGAAGAACGCGAACGACTCTGGCCACGCCTGACCCGCGAGTGTGATCGCCTGGAAGCCCTGATCAGCGAAATCCTGGTCTTGGCCCGCGTCGATGCCGACAACGCGAGCGCCGAAGAAGTCGACCTCAACCCGCTGCTCAAGAGCCTGCAAAAGGACGCCCAGCTCGGTGCTCCGGACCAGGTGGTGCAACTGAACGCCGAGCCCGATCTGACGCTCAAGGGCTGGCCGACCATGATCGAGCGCGCCGTGGATAACCTGCTGCGCAACGCCCAGCGCTTCAACCCACAGGGACAACCGATCGAGTTGCACGCCCGGCGCCACGGCGAGCGCATTCTGATCAGCGTGCGCGACCACGGCCCCGGCGTCGAAGCCGAACACCTCAGCCAATTGGGCGAACCGTTTTACCGCGCGCCCGGCCAGGCTGCCCAAGGCCACGGCCTGGGTCTGGCGATTGCCCGGCGCGCAGCGGAACGCCATGGCGGCAGCCTGATCCTGGCCAATCACCCCGACGGAGGTTTCATCGCCAGCATCGACCTGCCGCTGGAACCGGGAGTTGTCACACCGGTGTGAGGATCTTCTATAGTGGCCCTTCTCTAATGGAGGGCCTTTGATGACTGACCTGCTGACTCCCATCCAAGCCGCACTCGATCTGCCGCAAACCCCGCTGACCTTCACGGAGGCTGGCGCCCTGCCCTCGACCTTCGCCGTCACCGAACTGGCCAGCGCCAGCCTTGGCGCAGCCGGCCAGGCCGTGGCTCACCTTATCCACCAACAGACCGGGCGTTTGCCCAGTGTCAGTGTGGACCGTCGCCTCGCCTCCTTCTGGTTTTCGTCCTCGATTCGCCCCGTGGGATGGGAAACGCCGCCGCTGTGGGACCCGGTCGCCGGCGACTATGCCTGCGCCGATGGCTGGATTCGCCTGCACACCAACGCCCCGCATCATCGCGCAGCCGCCGAGCAGGTCTTGGGCAAGGTCAATGACCGCGCCGAAATGGCCGCAAAAGTTGCAACGTGGAACGCTGCCGAGCTGGAACAGGCGATCGTCGATGTCGGCGGCTGTGCAGCGCAGATGCGTACGTGGCAGGCCTGGCAAACCCATCCTCAAGGGTTGGCGGTGAATGCCGAGAAGTTGGTGCAGCGCCAGACCTTCGACACCCCCACCGACAAACCCTGGCTCGGCTCGGTGGCGCGCCCACTGACGGGCATCAAGGTACTGGACCTGACACGCGTATTGGCCGGCCCCGTGGCCAGTCGCTTCTTCGCCGGGCTCGGCGCCGACGTGCTGCGCATCGACTCGCCGAGCTGGAACGAACCCGGCGTGGTGCCGGAAATGACCCTGGGTAAACGCTGCGCACGCCTCGACTTGAAGAGCCCCGAAGGCCGACAGGTGTTTGAAGACCTGCTCAAGGACGCCGACATTCTGTTTCACGGTTACCGCGCCGATGCCCTTGAACAACTGGGTTACACCGCCGCAGAACTGCAGACCCTTGCCCCCGGCCTGATCGACGTGAGCCTCAATGCCTACGGCTGGAGCGGCCCGTGGCGCAATCGCCGCGGCTTCGACAGCCTGGTGCAGATGAGCAGCGGGATTGCCGACGCGGGCATGGCCTGGAAGCAGTCGGATAAACCGGTGCCACTGCCATTGCAGGCGCTGGATCACGCCACCGGGTATTTGATGGCAGCCAGCGCGATCCAGGCGCTAAGCGAACGCTTGAAATCCGGGCGTGGCGGCTCGGCGCGGTTGTCATTGGCGCGCACCGCGAAGTTGCTGGTGGAAGCCGGACAGGTGCCGGAGCAACCGGCGTTAAGGGCTGAAGAGCCGAGTGACCAGGGGTTGGTGGTGGAACAGACGGCGTGGGGTTCGGCCCATCGGTTGCTGGCACCGGTCACCCTCAGCGGCACGCCGTTGCAGTGGGATTTGCCGGCGGGGGAATTGGGCTCGCACCGGGCTCAGTGGTGACCTGAAGACCGCCTTCGCGGGCAAGCCCGCTCCCACATTTGAAATGCATTCCCCATGTGGGAGCGGGCTTGCCCGCGAAGAGGCCCTGACAGACGCCATCAATCCGCCCGGTGCAGCGACACCCACAAATGCTGCGCCGCATACGCCCTCCACGGCCGCCACGCCTCAGCCCGCACCCATAACTGGCGCGCCGAAACCGGCCCGCCTTCCAATGCCGCCAACGCGTTGATCAACCCAATATCCCCCGACGCAAACGCATCCGGCTCACGCAACTGACGCATGGCGATGTACTGCGCGGTCCAGTCACCAATCCCCGACAAGGCCACCAGCCGGGCCACGCCGTCGTTGAGACTGGCTTTGGGCTCAAACAACTGCGGGTCATCCAGCAACGCCTGAGCCACACCGGACAACGTGCGGCCCCGCGCCTTGGGCATGCCCAACGTCGCCAGATCCGCCTGCGCCAACACCTCCGGCGTCGGGAACAGATGGGTGATACCCGCGTGTGGGGTTGCCAGTGGCTGGCCGTACTGCGCCACCAGTTTGCCCGCCAGGCGAATGGCTGCCACCACCGTGATCTGCTGGCCCAATACCGCGCGAATCGCCAGTTCCAGACCGTCCCACGCGCCCGGCACGCGAAGGCCCGGACGCGCCGCCACCAGCTGCGCCATCAATGGGTCGGCGGCCAATTGCGCATTGATCAACCCGGGCTGGGCGTCCAGGTCGAACATGGCTCTCAAGCGCCGCGCGATCTCAGCAAGCACCGCCGCGTCAGAAACCTCCACGCCAACGTCCAACCAATCGCCCGCGCCCGGCGCAACGCTGATCCAGCCGTGGCAACCGTTAACACGGATGCTGCGCCGATACACACCCGCCTCGACACTTTCCAGCCCAGTGATCGCACGCAGGGACAAAAAGCCCAGCATCGCCGCCCAGTCATAGGGCGGCTGATACGCCAGTCTCACAACGACAATCCCCCGCCATACAAGCCATATGCAGCCAACCCTGCGCCGGCGACAACGCAGCTGAAAATGCCTTTTTCCACAGAGGTGAACAACGGCTGGCCCTGCTCGCGCTTGGCCAGGGCGAACAGAATCACACCGGGCGCATACAGCAGCGCCGACAACAGCAAGTATTTCAAGCCGCCGGCATAAAGCAGCCACACGGCATACGCCAGGGCAATCAGGCCCACCAGCAAATCTTTCATGCGCTGGCGGCGGGCGCCTTCGTAGGTTTCGCCACGCGCACTCAACAGCACCGCATACGCCGCCGACCACAGGTACGGCACCAGAATCATCGACGAGGCCAGGTAGATCAGTGTGGTGTAGGTGCTGTGGGAAAACAGCGTGATCACCAGAAAGATCTGGATCATCACATTGGTCAGCCACAGTGCGTTGACCGGCACCTGGTTGGCGTTTTCCTTTTTCAGGAAGGCCGGCATGGTCTTGTCATGGGCAGTGGCGTAGAGAATTTCCGCGCACAGCAGCGCCCAGGACAGCAAGGCGCCAAGCAAGGACACGGCCAGGCCAATGCTGATCGCCATCGCGCCCCAAGGGCCGACGATATGTTCCAGCACACCCGCCAGGGACGGGTTTTGCAACTGCGCCAACTCCGGCTGGCTCATGATTCCCAAGGACAACACATTCACCAGCACCAGCAGTGCCAAGACGCCAAGAAACCCGATCACCGTGGCCCGGCCGACGTCCGAGCGTTTCTCGGCCCGCGCCGAATACACGCTGGCGCCTTCGATACCGATGAACACAAACACGGTGACCAGCATCATGTTGCGCACTTGATCAACCACGCTGCCGACTTGCGGGTTGCCCAGGCCCCAGATGTCACGGGTGAAGATATCCGCCTTGAACGCCACGCCGGCGATCACGATAAACATCAGCAGCGGCACGATCTTCGCCACGGTGGTGATCTGGTTGATGAACGCCGCCTCCTTGATCCCGCGCATCACCAGAACATGCACGGCCCACAACAACAGCGAGGCGCAGGCGATGGCGACCGGCGTATTGCCCTGGCCGAACACCGGGAAAAAGTAGCCGAGGGTGCTGAACAGCAACACGAAGTAACCGACATTGCCCATCCACGCACTGATCCAGTAACCCCAGGCCGACGAGAACCCCATGTAGTCGCCAAAACCGGCCTTGGCGTAGGCATACACCCCGGAATCCAGTTCGGGCTTGCGGTTGGCCAGGGTCTGGAACACGAAGGCCAACGTCAGCATGCCCACGGCGGTGATCGCCCAGCCAATCAATATGGCGCCCACTTCAGCGCGCGCCGCCATGTTCTGCGGCAAGGAGAAAATCCCCCCGCCAATCATTGAGCCCACCACCAGCGCGATCAGCGCACTGAGTTTGAGTTTTTGGGCCGGTTGCGACATGAACACTCCTGAATAACTAACAATTGAGCTGACGACCGTGCACTCAACTAATTAATTCAGCGAGTGTAGCGTTTATTAAAGATAGCGATAAAACCGTCAAGCTCATAACGTAATGGCATGACAGTTTATATAGTTTAGGTTTATTTAGAATTTAAATAGGCAGGCACTTTGCCAGCCCTCGGTTATTTGGCAGCCCGTCCCGAAAAAGTTTGCACATTCAGCAAAAGGGGCTAGCTTCAAAAGTCCGCCTGAACGCACTAAATAATTAATCACAACGCAGAGCCGCTCTGGGACGCGACTTTGCGAGGAACACTATCGCCCGGGGATCTTAACCCTAAGTCATTAATTCACAATGGAATGTGCCAATGAAGTGATCTGAGTCAGCTGTTTGATTAGCGCACGGAATTATTCTGTGGTCTCTCTTCTCCTGCATTGGAGTCATGCAATGTCTGAATCTCCCGGAAAACTTCGATTAGGCGCGCTGGTTGCACTGGTCGTGGGCTCAATGATTGGCGGCGGGATCTTCTCACTGCCGCAAAACATGGCTGCCAGCGCCGATGTGGGTGCGGTGTTGATTGGTTGGGTAATTACCGCCATCGGCATGCTGACCCTCGCCTTCGTGTTCCAGACCCTGGCCAACCGCAAGCCCGACCTCGACGGCGGCGTGTACGCCTACGCCAAGGCCGGTTTCGGCGATTACATGGGTTTCTCGTCGGCCTGGGGTTACTGGATCAGCGCGTGGCTGGGCAACGTCGGTTACTTCGTGTTGCTGTTCAGCACCCTCGGGTACTTCTTTCCGATCTTTGGCGAAGGCAACACCCCGGCCGCGGTGATTGGCGCGTCGGTGTTGCTGTGGGCCGTGCACTTTCTGGTGCTGCGCGGGATCAAGGAAGCGGCGTTTATCAACCTGGTGACCACCGTCGCCAAGGTCGTGCCGCTGGTGCTGTTTGTTTTGATCGCACTGTTCGCGTTCAAGCTGGACATCTTCACCGCTGACATTTGGGGCGTGAAAAACCCGGACCTGGGCAGTGTGATGAATCAGGTGCGCAACATGATGCTGGTCACCGTGTGGGTGTTCATCGGCATCGAAGGCGCGAGCATCTTCTCGTCGCGGGCGGAAAAACGCTCCGACGTCGGCAAGGCCACGGTGATTGGCTTTATCACCGTGCTGCTGTTCCTGATGCTGGTGAACGTACTGTCTTTGGGGATCATGACCCAGCCGGAACTGGCCAAGCTGCAGAACCCGTCGATGGCCGCCGTGCTTGAGCATGTGGTCGGTCACTGGGGCGCGGTGCTGATCAGCGTCGGCTTGATCATTTCGCTGCTGGGCGCCCTGCTGTCGTGGGTGCTGCTGTGTGCGGAGATCATGTTCGCCGCCGCCAAAGACCACACCATGCCGGCGTTTCTGCGCAAGGAAAACGCCAACCACGTGCCGGCCAACGCCCTGTGGCTGACCAACGCCATGGTGCAGATTTTCCTGGTGATCACGCTGTTCTCCGCCAGCACTTACCTCTCGCTGATCTACCTCGCCACCTCGATGATCCTGGTGCCTTACCTGTGGTCAGCGGCCTACGCGCTGCTGCTGGCGGTGCGCGGCGAGACCTACGAAAACGCCCTGCGCGAACGCAAGAAAGACCTGTTCATCGGTGCCATCGCGCTGATCTACGCGGTCTGGCTGCTCTACGCCGGCGGCGTCAAATACCTGCTGCTGTCCGCCCTGCTCTATGCCCCTGGCGTGATTCTGTTCGCCAAGGCCAAGCATGAACTGGGCAAACCGATTTTCACCCATGTCGAGAAGCTGATTTTCGCCGCAGTCGTCGTGGGCGCCCTGGTGGCTGCCTACGGCCTCTACGACGGCTTCCTGACTCTGTAAGTGTTTTCTACTGGAGGATCTGTAATGACCACGGAAAAAGTGAAGTACGGCGTACATTCCGAAGCCGGCAAACTGCGCAAAGTCATGGTGTGCTCCCCAGGTTTGGCCCACCAGCGGCTGACCCCCAACAACTGCGATGAACTGCTGTTCGATGACGTGCTGTGGGTAGCCCAGGCCAAGCGCGACCACTTCGACTTCGTCACCAAGATGCGCGAGCGGGATATCGATGTGCTGGAAATGCACAACCTGCTGACCGACATCGTTGCCATCCCCGAAGCGCTGGACTGGATTCTGGAACGCAAGATCACCCCAAACACAGTGGGCCTGGGCCTGGTCGATGAAGTCAGTTCCTGGCTGCGCAGCCTTGAGCCGCGCAAAATCAGCGAGTACCTGATCGGTGGCGTGTCGGCCGATGACCTGCCGAGCAGCTTCGGTGGCAAGACCATCGAGATGTTCCGCGACTTCCTTGGCCACGCAAGCTTCATTCTGCCGCCGCTGCCCAACACCCAGTTCACCCGCGACACCACCTGCTGGATCTACGGCGGCGTGACGCTGAACCCGATGTACTGGCCAGCGCGACGCCAGGAAACCCTGCTGACCTCGGCCATCTACAAATTCCATCCCGAGTTCACCAACGCCGACTTTCAGATCTGGTACGGCGACCCCGACCAGGAGCATGGAGCCGCCACGCTGGAAGGTGGCGACGTCATGCCGATTGGCAATGGCGTGGTGTTGATCGGCATGGGTGAACGCTCGTCCCACCAGGCCATCGGCCAACTGGCGCGCAACCTGTTCAAAAACAAAGCCGTGGAACGCGTGATCGTTGCCGGCCTGCCCAAATCCCGCGCGGCGATGCATCTGGACACGGTGTTCAGCTTCTGCGACCGCGACCTGGTCACCGTCTTCCCGGAAGTGGTCAACCAGATCATCCCTTTCACCCTGCGCCCGGATGAAAGCAAGCCACACGGCATCGATATCCAGCGGGAGAAAACCAACTTCCTCGAAACCGTCGCCGCAGCGCTCAACCTCAAGGCCCTGCGCGTGGTCGAGACCGGCGGCAACAGCTTCGCCGCCGAGCGCGAGCAGTGGGACGACGGCAACAACGTGGTGGCCGTGGAGCCTGGCGTGGTGATCGGCTACGACCGCAACACCTACACCAACACCCTGCTGCGCAAGGCCGGTGTTGAGGTCATCACCATCAGCGCCGGTGAACTCGGTCGCGGCCGTGGCGGCGGCCACTGCATGACCTGCCCGATCATCCGCGACCCAATCGACTACTAACTTTCAAACCTTGGCCGCCGCTCATGAGGCGCCGGCCAAGGGGATAACCTAAACAGAAGGAGATCCACCATGGCTTTTAATATGCGCAATCGCAGCCTGCTCTCGCTGATGCACCACACCACCCGCGAGCTGCACTACCTGCTGGACCTGTCCCGCGACCTCAAGCGCGCCAAATACACCGGCACCGAGCGCCCACACCTGCAGGGCAAAAATATCGCGCTGATCTTCGAAAAAACCTCGACCCGCACCCGTTGCGCGTTCGAAGTGGCGGCTCACGACCAAGGCGCCCACGTCACCTACATCGACCCGGTGTCGTCGCAGATCGGCCACAAAGAAAGCATGAAAGACACCGCCCGCGTCCTGGGCCGCATGTTCGACGCCATCGAGTACCGTGGCTTTGAACAGGAAATCGTCGAAGAGCTGGCCAAGTTCGCCGGTGTGCCGGTGTTCAACGGCCTGACCGCCGAATTCCACCCGACCCAAATGATCGCCGACACCCTGACCATGCGCGAACACAGCGACAAGCCGCTGCATGACATCAGCTACGCCTACCTCGGGGATGCGCGTTACAACATGGGCAATTCGTTGCTGATGATCGGCGCCAAGCTGGGCATGGACGTGCGCATCGGCGCGCCGAAAGCCCTGTGGCCACACGAGGATTTCATCAAGCAGTGCCAGGCATTTGCCGAAGAAAGCGGCGCGCGCATCACCATCACTGAGGACCCGAAAGAGGCGGTCAAAGGCGTGGACTTCATCCACACCGATATCTGGGTGTCGATGGGCGAGCCGGTGGAAGCGTGGGACGAGCGTATCGAGCAACTGCTGCCGTACCAGGTCAACGCCAAAATGATGAAGGCCTCGGGCAACCCGCGCGTGAAGTTCATGCACTGTCTGCCGGCGTTTCATAACAGCGAAACCAAGGTGGGCAAGGACATCGCCGCGCGCTACCCGAACCTGGCCAATGGCGTGGAAGTGACCGAAGAGGTGTTCGAGTCGCCGGCCAACATCGCCTTTGAGCAAGCGGAAAACCGCATGCACACCATTAAGGCGATTCTGGTGTCGGCGCTGGCGGATATCTAAATCTTGAGTGGGAACTCGATCAATGTGGGAGCAGGCTTGCCTGCGATGCGGACACCTCGGTTTCTCAGGAACATCAGGGTGATGCCATCGCGGGCAAGCCCGGCTCCCACATGAATTGCGCTTCGCTCAAAGACCCTGCTGAATTCTAGAAGGACATTCTTTATGCGCATCGTCGTAGCCCTGGGCGGCAACGCCCTGCTCCGCCGTGGTGAACCCATGACCGCGGACAATCAACGCGCCAATATCCGAATCGCCACCGAACAGATCGCCAAGATCCACCCCGGCAACGAGTTGGTGATCGCCCACGGCAATGGCCCGCAAGTCGGCCTGCTGTCGTTGCAGGCGGCGGCCTACACCAGCGTGTCGCCGTACCCGCTGGACGTGCTGGGCGCCGAAACCGAAGGCATGATCGGCTACATCATCGAACAGGAATTGGGCAACCTGCTGGACTTCGAAGTGCCGTTCGCCACCTTGCTGACCCAGGTGGAAGTGGACGCCAAGGACCCGGCCTTCAAAAACCCGACCAAACCCATCGGCCCGGTATACGCCAAAGCCGAAGCCGAGAAACTCGCCGCCGAAAAAGGCTGGGCCATCGCCCCGGACGGCGATAAGTATCGTCGTGTGGTCGCCAGCCCGCGCCCCAAACGCATCTTTGAAATCCGCCCGATCAAGTGGCTGCTGGAAAAAAGCGCCATCGTCATCTGCGCCGGTGGCGGCGGCATCCCGACAATGTATGGCGAGGACGGCAAGCTGCGCGGCATTGAGGCGGTGATCGACAAAGACCTGTGTTCATCCCTGCTGGCCGCGCAACTGGACGCCGATTTGCTGGTGATCGCCACCGACGTCAACGCCGCCTTTATCGACTTCGGTAAGCCGACCCAGAAAGCCATCGGCCAAGCCCACCCCGACGACATGGAAAAACTCGGTTTCGCCGCCGGCTCCATGGGCCCCAAGGTACAAGCCGCCTGCGAGTTCGCCCGCCAGACTGGAAAAACCGCCGTCATCGGTTCACTCTCGGACATCGAAGCCATCGTCCAGGGCAGTGCCGGTACGCGCATCAGCACGGCAAAACCTGGCATCACCTATCTGTGAAGTAAAGGAGATACGCCTATGGCCACCTTTGAACCCGGTCACTTGCACGTCGAACGTCACGCGCTCAACAAGGATGACTACAGCTACAACCTGTGCATCGACTACGAGGTCAGCCAGGACCCAAAGGAAGGCAAGGGAATGCTCTTCAAGCTGCACGGTTCGGTGCAGGGCAAGGACCTCAAGGAGGAATTCTTTTTGCCCAAGGACCAGGCCTTTGATTTCGCCCGGCATGCGATGAACATCGCGCAGAAATATGGCATGCCGAAGATTGCGACGCTTAACGGCCAAATGCACAAGCAGTACGACTTGATGTTTGAGGATGTACGGCATCAGTTGGATGTGAAGGCGGGCGATCCGATCAAGCCCGAGCACCTGGAATAACAAGTTTGCACTGACACAACACCATCAGTGTGGGAGCGGGCTTGCTCGCGAATGCGCTCTTTCAGTCAATAAATCAAGCGACTGACACACCGCATTCGCGAGCAAGCCCGCTCCCACATTTTGATCTCCATCCGCTCCAAGGCATACTTGCCACCTCCCGCACTCCAGAACCAAAAACCGCCCCATGCGTATCCACGTCAGCTTCATCGACCGCGTCGGCATTACCCAGGAAGTCCTGGCCCTGCTCGGTGGGCGTAATCTCAACCTGGATGCGGTGGAGATGGTGCCGCCCAACGTCTACATCGACGCGCCGACGCTGAGCGCCGAGGTGCTCGAAGAACTGCGCGACGCACTGTTCAGCGTGCACGGCGTACAGGCGGTCACGGTGGTGGACATCCTCCCCGGCCAACGCCGCCACCTGCAACTCGACGCCCTGTTGGCCGCCATGACCGACCCGGTGCTGGCGCTGGACAGTGCCGGCAAGATCCTGCTGGCCAACCCGGCGCTGATCGCCCTGTACGGCCGCGAGCCAGCGGGGGAAAGCATCAGCGAGCTGTTCAACGACGCGGCGCTGCTGGAGACCTTGCTGGAACACGGCTTTCGCCTGCCACTGCGCGAAATCAGCGTCAACGGCCAGACCTTTTTGCTGGACGCCACGCCGATCACCGACGCCGGCGCCCTGCTGACGCTGTACCAGCCCAACCGCATCGGCGAACAACTGTCGGCGCTGCACCATGACCATGCCGAAGGCTTTGATGCATTGTTGGGCGAATCACCAGTGATTCGCACCCTCAAGGCGCGTGCGCAGCGCGTCGCCGCACTCGATGCGCCGCTGTTGATCCAAGGCGAAACCGGCACCGGCAAAGAGCTGGTCGCGCGGGCCTGCCACGCCATCAGCGCGCGCCACAGTGCGCCGTTTTTGGCCTTGAACTGCGCGGCGCTGCCGGAAAACCTCGCCGAGAGTGAGCTGTTCGGCTACGCCCCCGGCGCCTTTACCGGCGCGCAGCGCGGCGGCAAGCCGGGGCTGATGGAGCTGGCCAACCAAGGCACGGTTTTTCTGGATGAAATCGGCGAGATGTCACCGTATCTGCAGGCCAAGCTGCTGCGTTTTCTCAACGACGGCAGCTTCCGGCGCGTTGGCGGCGACCGCGAAGTAAAGGTCAATGTGCGCATCCTCAGCGCCACCCACCGCGACCTGGAAAAGATGGTCAGCGAAGGCTCCTTTCGTGAAGACCTGTTCTACCGCCTCAACGTGCTCAACGTCGAAGTGCCGCCGTTGCGCGAGCGCGGCCAGGACATCTTGCTGCTCGCCCGCTACTTCATGCAGCAGGCCTGCGCGCAGATCCAGCGCCCGGTGTGCCGCCTGGCGCCAGGCACCTATCCGGCGCTGTTGGGCAACCGCTGGCCGGGCAACGTGCGGCAGCTGCAAAACGTGATCTTCCGCGCCGCCGCGATTTGCGAAAGCAGTTTGGTGGACATCGGCGACCTGGACATCGCCGGCACCTCCGTGGCGCGCCAGAGCGACGGAGAAGTCGACAGCCTGGAACAGGCAGTGGAAGACTTCGAGCGCAGCCTGCTGGAAAAGCTCTACGCCAGTTACCCCTCGACCCGCCAACTGGCCAGCCGCCTGCAGACTTCGCACACCGCGATTGCCCATCGCCTGCGCAAGTACGGCATCCCAAACAAACCCTGACTGAATAAACGTGGTTCAAAGGTGGGAGCTGGCTTGCCTGCGATAGCATCGCCTCGGTTCAACTGACAGACCGAGTTGCCTGCATCGCAGGCAAGCCAGCTCCCACAGGGATTGCATCATTCACCAAATTGGGTCTGAGAACGACATCCACTGTACTGAAAGCGCTACAGCGTAACGATATCGCTACAACCCTGTTTTTTGCGCGCCATGCAAGGCTTTGATCCACATAGGCTTTTTTTCAACGGTCAAGCTGTAGCGAAATCGCTACAGGCAAATCTTTCCACTTCCTCGCTGATTTTATTAACCCGTTGATTTATAACAAATTAATAACATTGGCCGCGATATTGCTAAGTAACTCCTCATTATTCCAATCCCGTCCACCAGACGAATCTGGCCCTGAGGAGTTTCCATGAGCGAGTTGCGTTTCACTGAAGATCACGAATGGCTGCGCGCCGAAGCCGATGGCAGCGTCACCGTGGGCATCACCGCTTTCGCGCAGAACGCGCTGGGTGATGTGGTTTTCGTGCAACTGCCGGAGTTGCAGGCCTACGCCAAGGGCGCAGAAGCCTCCACCGTTGAGTCGGTCAAGGCAGCGAGCGGCGTGTACATGCCGCTGGACGGCGAAGTCCTCGACGTAAACGACAAACTCAGCGACAGCCCGGAACTGGTCAACGAAGACCCGATGGGCGAAGGCTGGTTCTTCCGCTTCAAACCCGCCGATGCCGATGCAGTGGCTAAGCTGTTGGATCAGGATGCGTACGACCGCCTGATCAAAGCCAACGCCCAAGCCTGAGGAGCGCGCCATGACGATCAATCTCAGCACCGCCAACGAATTCATCGCCCGTCATATCGGCCCACGCCAGGAAGACGAGCAGCAAATGCTCGCGAAGCTGGGCTTTGACTCGCTCGAAGCCCTGAGCGCCAGCGTGATCCCGGAAAGCATCAAGGGCACCAGCGTGCTCGGCCTGGAAGACGGCTTGAGCGAAGCCCAGGCCCTGGCCAAGATCAAGGCCATCGCCAGCCAGAACCAACTGTTCAAGACCTACATCGGCCAGGGCTACTACAACTGCCACACGCCGTCACCGATTCTGCGCAACTTGCTGGAAAACCCGGCCTGGTACACCGCCTACACCCCGTACCAACCCGAGATTTCCCAAGGCCGCCTCGAAGCGCTGCTGAACTTCCAGACCCTGATCAGCGACCTCACCGGCCTGCCGATCGCCAACGCGTCGTTGCTCGACGAAGCCACCGCCGCCGCCGAAGCCATGACCTTCTGCAAGCGCCTGAGCAAGAACAAAAGCAGCAACGCCTTCTTCGCCTCGATCCACAGCCACCCGCAAACCCTCGACGTGCTGCGCACCCGTGCCGAGCCGCTGGGTATCGACGTGGTGGTGGGCGACGAGCGTGAACTGACCGACGTCAGCGTATTCTTCGGCGCCCTGCTGCAATACCCGGCCAGCAATGGTGACGTGTTTGATTACCGCGAACTGACCGAGCGTTTCCACGCTGCCAATGCCTTGGTCGCGGTCGCCGCCGACCTGCTGGCCCTGACCCTGCTGACCCCGCCGGGTGAGTTCGGCGCCGATGTGGCCATCGGCAGCGCACAACGCTTCGGCGTGCCGCTGGGCTTTGGTGGCCCGCACGCGGCGTACTTCTCCACCAAGGACGCGTTCAAGCGCGACATGCCGGGCCGTCTGGTCGGTGTGTCCGTCGACCGTTTCGGCAAGCCGGCCCTGCGCCTGGCCATGCAGACCCGCGAGCAACACATCCGCCGCGAGAAGGCCACCAGCAACATCTGCACCGCCCAAGTGCTGCTGGCCAACATCGCCAGCATGTACGCCGTGTACCACGGCCCCAAAGGCCTGACCCAGATCGCCAACCGCATTCATCACCTGACCGCGATCCTGGCCAAAGGCCTGAGCGCGCTAGGCCTGAAGGTTGAGCAAACACACTTCTTCGACACTCTGACCCTGAACACCGGCGCCAACACCGCGGCCCTGCACGACAAGGCACGCGCCCAGCGCATCAACCTGCGTGTGGTGGATGCTGAGCGTCTGGGCCTGTCGGTCGACGAAACCACCACCCAGGCGGATATCGAAGCCTTGTGGTCGATCTTCGCCGACAGCAAAGCCCTGCCGGAATTCGACGCCAACGTTCAAAGCACCCTGCCGGCCGCCCTGCTGCGCCAATCGCCGATCCTCAGCCACCCGGTGTTCAACCGCTACCACTCCGAAACCGAGCTGATGCGCTACCTGCGCAAGCTGGCCGACAAGGACCTGGCGCTGGACCGCACCATGATCCCGCTGGGCTCGTGCACCATGAAGCTCAACGCCGCCAGCGAAATGATCCCGGTGACCTGGGCCGAGTTCGGTGCCCTGCACCCATTCGCCCCGGCCGAGCAAAGCGCTGGCTACCTGCAACTGACGTCCGAGCTGGAAGCCATGCTCTGCGCGGCCACCGGTTACGATGCCATCTCGCTGCAGCCGAACGCCGGTTCCCAAGGTGAATACGCCGGCCTCTTGGCCATTCGTGCCTATCACCAGAGCCGTGGCGAAGAGCGCCGCGACATCTGCCTGATCCCGTCGTCGGCCCACGGCACCAACCCCGCGACCGCCAACATGGCCGGTATGCGCGTGGTCGTGACCGCCTGCGATGCACGCGGCAACGTCGACATCGAAGACCTGCGCGCCAAGGCCATCGAGCACCGCGAGCACCTCGCGGCGCTGATGATCACCTACCCGTCCACCCACGGCGTGTTCGAAGAAGGCATCCGCGAAATCTGCGGCATCATTCACGACAACGGCGGCCAGGTGTACATCGACGGCGCCAACATGAACGCGATGGTGGGCCTGTGCACACCGGGCAAGTTCGGCGGCGACGTGTCTCACCTGAACCTGCACAAAACCTTCTGCATCCCGCACGGCGGTGGCGGCCCGGGCGTTGGCCCGATTGGCGTCAAATCGCACCTGACCCCGTTCCTGCCTGGCCACGCGGCCATGGAACGCAAGGAAGGCGCGGTGTGCGCGGCGCCGTTCGGCAGCGCGAGCATCCTGCCGATCACCTGGATGTACATCAGCATGATGGGCGGCGCGGGCCTCAAGCGTGCGTCCCAGCTGGCGATCCTGAATGCCAACTACATTTCCCGTCGTCTCGAAGAGCACTACCCGGTGCTCTACACCGGCAGCAATGGCCTGGTGGCGCACGAGTGCATCCTGGACCTGCGCCCATTGAAAGACAGCAGCGGCATCAGCGTGGACGACGTGGCCAAGCGCCTGATCGATTTTGGTTTCCATGCGCCGACCATGTCGTTCCCGGTGGCCGGCACCTTGATGATCGAGCCGACCGAAAGTGAATCCAAGGAAGAACTGGACCGCTTCTGTGACGCGATGATTGCCATCCGCGAAGAAATCCGCGCGGTGGAAAACGGCACGCTGGACAAGGACGACAACCCGCTGAAAAACGCGCCGCACACGGCCGCTGAAATCGTCGGCGAATGGACCCACCCGTACAGCCGTGAACAAGCGGTGTACCCGGTTGCGTCGTTGATCGAAGGCAAGTACTGGCCGCCGGTTGGCCGGGTCGACAACGTGTTTGGCGACCGCAATCTGGTGTGTGCGTGCCCGTCGATTGAGAGCTACGCGTAACCCTGACTGACGGAACAGGGTCAAGTGTGGGAGCTGGCTTGCCTGCTCCCACATGGATCTCTTCCACAGTCAGGCCGAGTACATCCAGAAAATAATAAGAAACCGGAGAACAACCATGTCCCTTAGCGTGTTCGACCTGTTCAAGATTGGCATCGGCCCCTCCAGTTCCCACACCGTTGGCCCGATGCGCGCCGCCGCCCGCTTTGTCGAAGGCCTCAAGCGCGACAACCTGTTGAGCGCCACCACCGGCATCAAGGTGGAACTCTATGGCTCCCTCGGCGCCACCGGCAAAGGCCACGGCAGCGACAAGGCCGTGTTGCTGGGCCTGGAAGGCGAACACCCGGACACCGTGAACACTGAAACCGTGGCTGCACGCCTGGCGCAGATGCGCAGCGACGGCCGCTTGAACCTGCTCGGCGAACACAGCATTGCGTTCAACGAGAAAGAACACCTGGCGATGATTCGCAAACCGCTGGCCTACCATCCCAACGGCATGATTTTTCGGGCCTTCGACGCCGCCGGCATCCAGATCCGCAGCCGCGAGTACTACTCGGTCGGTGGCGGGTTTGTGGTGGACGAAGACGCGGCCGGCGCCGACCGGATTGTCGAAGACACCACACCGCTGACCTTCCCTTTCAAGCACGCCAAGGACTTGCTTGGGCATTGCGCCACCTATGGGCTGTCGATCAGCCAGGTGATGCTGACCAATGAAAGTGCCTGGCGCCCTGAAGCGGAAACCCGCGCTGGCTTGCTGAACATCTGGCAGGTCATGCAGGACTGTGTGGATGCAGGTTGTCGCAATGAAGGCATCTTGCCCGGCGGTTTGAAGGTCAAGCGCCGCGCGGCCGCGTTGCATCGCCAGCTGTGCAAGAACCCCGAGTCGGCGCTGCGCGACCCGTTGTCGGTGCTCGACTGGGTTAACCTGTACGCGCTGGCGGTCAACGAAGAAAACGCCAACGGCGGCCGCGTGGTCACGGCGCCCACCAACGGCGCGGCCGGGATTGTGCCGGCCGTTTTGCATTACTACATGCGCTTTATCCCCGGCGCCAATGAAGACGGCGTGGTGCGCTTTTTGCTCACCGCCGCCGCCATCGGGATTTTGTACAAGGAAAACGCCTCGATCTCGGGCGCCGAAGTCGGCTGCCAGGGCGAGGTCGGCGTGGCCTGTTCGATGGCAGCCGGGGCACTGTGTGAAGTGCTGGGCGGCAGCGTATCCCAAGTGGAAAACGCCGCCGAAATCGGCATGGAACACAACCTCGGCCTGACTTGCGACCCGATTGGCGGGTTGGTGCAGGTGCCGTGCATCGAGCGCAATGCGATGGGTTCGGTCAAGGCGATCAATGCGGTGCGCATGGCCTTGCGCGGTGACGGGCAGCATTTCGTCTCGCTGGATAAAGTCATCCGCACCATGCGCCAGACCGGCGCCGACATGAAAAGCAAATACAAGGAAACCGCCCGTGGCGGTTTGGCGGTCAACATTATCGAGTGCTGACGCCTAACGGCGCGTCCGCACGTTTTTCAGGAGCTGAATATGTCCACCCAAACCCTGTTGAAAACTCCACTGCATGCGCTGCACCTCGAGCTGGGCGCGCGCATGGTGCCCTTCGCCGGCTACGACATGCCGGTGCAATACCCATTGGGCGTGATGAAGGAACACCTGCACACCCGTGAACAGGCCGGGTTGTTTGACGTGTCGCACATGGGCCAGATCCGCCTGACCGGCGCGAATGCCGCCAAGGCCCTGGAAACCCTGGTGCCGGTCGACATCATCGACCTGCCGGTCGGCATGCAGCGCTACGCGATGTTCACCAACGATCAGGGCGGCATTCTCGACGACCTGATGGTGGCCAACCTGGGTAACGACGAACTGTTCCTGGTGGTCAACGCCGCGTGCAAGGACCAGGACCTGGCGCACCTGCGCCAACACATTGGCGAGCAGTGCACGATCGAGCCGCTGTTTGAAGAACGCGCCCTGCTGGCCCTGCAAGGCCCGGCGGCGGTGAAGGTACTGGCGCGCCTGGCGCCGGAAGTGACCAAGATGACGTTCATGCAGTTCGCTACCCTGCGCCTGCTGGGCGTGGACTGCTATGTCAGCCGCTCCGGCTACACCGGCGAAGACGGGTTTGAAATCTCCGTGCCCGCCGCCAACGCCGAGAGCCTGGCGCGCAGCCTGCTGGCCGAGGCCGAAGTGCAGGCCATCGGCCTGGGCGCCCGTGACTCGCTGCGCCTGGAAGCCGGCCTGTGCCTCTACGGCCACGACATGAACACCGACACCACGCCGATTGAGGCCAGCCTGTTGTGGGCTATCTCCAAGGCTCGCCGTGCCGATGGCGCGCGTGCCGGTGGCTTCCCCGGCGCCGAACGGATTTTCACCCAGCAACAAGCCGGTGTGAGCCGCAAGCGTGTCGGCCTGCTGCCACAGGAACGTACCCCGGTGCGTGAAGGTGCAGAGATCGTCGATGCGCAGGGCACCGTGATCGGCAGCGTGTGCAGCGGCGGCTTTGGCCCGACGTTGGGCGGCCCGCTTGCCATGGGTTACCTGGACAGCGCATTCATCGCTCTGGACACCGAAGTGTCTGCGTTGGTACGTGGGAAAAAGGTGCCATTACGTGTAAGTAAAATGCCATTTGTGCCACAACGTTACTTCCGTGGCTGATTGACTGTTCCTATAAGTAACGCGGTTGCGTTAACGTGCACTAAACTGTAACGCAACCGCCATAAAACAGTGCACTGACGATAGTCAATGTAATAGCCAACAACCTATAACAAGTGATCAACTCTATTGAATAAGTGGGATCCACATTAATCATCAAACAGTCATGAAGCCGAGCAAACGCTGGGCTTTTGGCGGGGCTTGTTTTTTCTCTATTAGTTGGCGTAGAGTTTGCCCACTGTGTTTGCATGGGTCGCTTTGAACCTGGACCTGGGCAGTAGCCAAAGTTTGCTACAACCCGTTCGACGTCTCTTACTTTCCTGCAACTCAGCCCAGTACTCTTTCATGTGAAAGGGGCTGTCATTAATTTTTTGCGTCAAGGAAATAAGAAAATGGCTGATCGTCAGAGCGGTACCGTCAAGTGGTTTAACGACGAGAAAGGGTTTGGTTTTATCACTCCAGAAAGCGGTCCGGATCTGTTCGTGCACTTCCGCGCTATTCAGGGCAACGGCTTCAAGAGCCTCAAAGAAGGCCAGAAAGTGACGTTCATCGCCGTGCAAGGCCAGAAAGGCATGCAGGCTGACGAAGTACAAGCAGAAGGCTGATCCTTGCTGCGACAAAAAGCCCCTGATGGTGACATCAGGGGCTTTTTTATATGCGTTTGCTCGTAAAATGGCTTTTTTCTCTAGAGAGACTGCCATGTCCAAACCCCTGCTGAGCCCCCAAGGCGAGTTTCCCGCCGTTGGCCTGGGCCGTCGCCTGGCAGCGATGTTTTATGACTTTCTCCTGTGCACTGCCTTGCTGATCGTCACAGCGTTCATCTACAAGCTGGTGTGGATGGCCTTTATCGGCGAGGCGAAGATGCGCGCGCTCACCGAGTCTGGCGCACTGGACGGTGACCCGTTGCTGTCGACGATTCTGTTCTTTGTGTTATTTGGTTTTTTCGCCAAGTTCTGGACCTATTCCGGCCAGACCCTGGGCATGCAGGTGTGGGGCGTGCGCGTGCAGAACGCCGACGGCTCGCGGATCAGCCTATGGCAGGCGCTGTTGCGGTTTGTGGTGTCGATTGCGTCGTGGTTGTGCGTAGGGCTGGGGTTTATCTGGTCGCTGTTTGATAAGCAAAAACGCAGCTGGCATGACATCTATTCGGATACGCAGCTGGTGCGTGTCCCGAAGCAGAAGAAGTAATTCCAAACGACACAAAACAACTGTGGGAGCTGGCTTGCCTGCGATGCAGGCACCTCGGTCTATCAGGCAGACCAGGGTGATGCTATCGCAGGCAAGCCAGCTCCCACATTTTTAACCGTGTTTACAATTAAATTAAGCGTTGCCAGCCAGTTTCAGGCGCGCCGCCTGGGTGAAGTCGAGCATGCGCTTGAGCGGCCGCACCGCCTGCGGAATCACCGACGGCTCGACGAAGATCTCGTTGCTGCCCTCACGCAGGCACTGCAGCGTGCGCTCCAGTGTATTCATCGCCATCCACGGGCAATGCGCGCAACTGCGGCAGGCCGCGCCGTTGCCGGCAGTCGGTGCCTCGATGAAGACCTTGTCCGGGCACAGCTGCTGCATCTTGTAGAAAATGCCGCGGTCGGTGGCGACGATAAACGTCTTGTTCGGCAGGCGCTGGGCCGCTGCGATCAATTGGCTGGTGGAACCCACGGCGTCCGCCAGTTCAATCACCGACGTCGGCGACTCCGGATGCACCAGAATCGCAGCGTCCGGGTACAGCGCCTTCATGTCCTCAAGCTGCTTGGACTTGAACTCTTCATGGACGATGCACGCGCCATCCCACAGCAACATGTCGGCGCCGGTCTGGCGCTGAATGTAGGTGCCCAGGTGCTTGTCCGGCCCCCAGATAATCGTCTCGCCGTTGTCCATCAGGCTTTCGACGATTTCCAGTGCGCAGCTTGAGGTAACGACCCAATCGGCCCGCGCCTTGACCGCCGCCGACGTGTTGGCATACACCACCACCGTGCGCTCGGGATGCTGATCGCAGAACGCCGAAAATTCCTCCACCGGGCAGCCAAGGTCCAGGGAGCAGGTGGCTTCCAGGGTGGGCATGAGGATGCGTTTTTCGGGCGTAAGGATTTTGGCGGTCTCGCCCATGAAACGCACACCGGCGACCAGTACGGTCTTGGCCGGGTGGGCTGCGCCGAAGCGGGC
This sequence comes from Pseudomonas sp. RGB, assembly GCF_007713445.1. NCBI lineage: Bacteria > Pseudomonadati > Pseudomonadota > Gammaproteobacteria > Pseudomonadales > Pseudomonadaceae > Pseudomonas > Pseudomonas sp. RGB. The sequence goes on from NZ_VMSH01000015.1 coordinate 21,642, forward strand.
CATTTCCAGGGAGTCGGAGACACAGCCGCCGGTTTCTTCGGCCAGGGCCTGAATCACCGGGTCGCAGTAGAAGTGGGCGACCAGCACCGCGTCCTGAGCCTTGAGCTCGGCGGCGATGGCGGCACGCAGGCTTGCCTCTTCTTCGGCGCTGAGCGCCTTGGGCTGCTTGGCGTCGAGGTGAGCTTGAACCAGTAGGCGTTCGGAAATTTGCGTCATGTTCGCAAGACCTGCAGGCGCAGTTGCGCGAAAGTCGAGTGTACCACCGGCTTTGGAGCCTTTCGGGCGCCGCCGGACGAAGTGATTGTGTTCATCAAGCACGGGTGAAGCTGCGCAAGGCTACAGAATATCGAATCGATTCAAAAGCCTAATCTGGCCCGCGCAGGCGCGCTGGTCGAGCAAAAAAACGGGAAGGCTCATGACTGGGCCTTCCCGCTTTGACCACGCCGAACGTCAGCGCATCAGCACATCCGGATCGTTCTGCAACAGGATCGAGTCATGCATGTTGGCCAAGGCATCCTTCAAGGTTGACTGCTCCAGGGCATCCTTGGACTTTTTGCTCTGCTGGGCGGCGTGCTCAAGCAGCGCTAGGTAGTCGCGCTTGGTTGAGGCTTCCTTCGGCACCACGCTGTCTTGCACCCGGTTGCCCATCACGTACTTCTGCGTGTGGGTGTTCTGGGAAGCCGATTGGGTAACGGACGCATTTGTCAGTCGGCCATCTTTATAGGCGAAGTTTGCGGTGCTGCTGGCCTTGTCCTGCACTTGCACATACAGGTAATTCTGCGATTCGCGAGAGCCGTCAAAAACCGGCGGTTTGCCACCGTCGAGGCCTTTATGGAAGCTGGCCGACAGCAGCGATTGCTGGTTCTGGGTGACGCTGCGGTCGCCCGTGCTGCGGCCATTGACCTGGGTCTTCTGCGACACGCTGTAGGAAACGCCCCCAACTTCCGACCGACGCATCGAATTGGGCGCGCCCGCCGCCTGCTTGATCGAGGCCTTGAAGTCAGCCAGGCCCGTCAGCAAGCCTTTGTCGGTCGGGTTATTCGTCAGCGGGTTTGCAGTGCCAGCCCCGGGCGGATAGTTGCTGTTCATGGCGCTGAACGCGTCCTTGAACATGGCCATCAGGTCCGCGTTGGCACTGCCGCGCCGCTCGACGCGGTCGAACTGCGCTAGGTAGGTTTGCAGCGCCTTGGCCTGCTGCTTGGCATTGCCTAGGATCGCCGCGTTTCTCAGGTCCACCGTGAGGTCAATCTGACCCGCCGGGCCACTCATGCGCGTGGTACGGCTCTCGCTGTCGGCATGAAAGGCCAGGGTAATGTCCTCACCGTTCGAGTCCTTCACTTTGGCATTGAGGTCCACCGACGACAGCAGCTTGGCGTCGAACTGAGTCAGCCTGCTCAAGTCGAGTTTCGGCGGCACGGCGGTCAGCCCGTCGACCGAGGCCTGGAATGCGCTGCCCAACTGGCCGACGGCCTTGAGTTCATCGGCGGTCAACTCCCCGCCTTCTACGGTGGCCTGCACGCCCAGACCATCTTTCTGGTTGGACAGGCTGAACGTGACGGTCTTGGCGCTGGCAGTCTTGATGCTGAGGCTGACCTGGTTGTCGGCCTTGCTGTGCAGCAGCGTCTGGTCCGCCTTGATTGCATCGGTGTCGCCAGCGCGGTCAGCTGTGGTGTTGAGCAGCGACTGGGAAATAGCGGCACCGCCACCTTTGGTGAATTGGTCCACTAACGCAGCGCCCAGGCCACTGTAGCGGCTGGCCGTAGTGACCGAGTGGAAGTTGGCGTTGATGACCCAGGTGATCGAATCATCGCTGTTGTTTTCCCAGGTCCGCACGCTTTCCTGGCCGGGCAACAAGCCGTTTCGAGAATAGGTATCGACGACATCGGCTGGCGGATTGCCAAGGCTGACCACTGCGGAAGGCCGCGTCGGTGAGACATCGACAGTGTTCGCCAGGGTGGCGTGAGGCGCGGTGGTCGCAGCCCGAACAATAAGGGGATTGGTCGCGATAACAGGCGTTAACGTAGTCATGACAGTCCATGTCTTAAAAGCTGAGTAGCTTTCAATCTAACCAACACGCGCCGTAAATGACAGCATTGATGTCAACAAAACTGGCAAAGAGCCATGCCAATAAACTGGCTCTTCGCCGGATTGCCTCGATCAGAAGCGGTAAGTCACCGAACCCCCGAAACCATTGGCGCTGTTTTCATATTTGGCGTCGTAGGTCAGCGCCAACTGAGGGTTGTTGTCGCGAATCTTGATCGGCTCTTCCTTCAGGTAGGAATAGGCCACGTCAAACGTCAGGTTATCCACCGGTGTCCAGCCGGCACCCAGGCTGAACACGGTACGGTCGCCCGTAGGAATCCGTACGGAACGGTCGGTGTTGTTGGTCGGCGTCTGGTCCACCGAGAAGCCGGTGCGCAGCACCAGTTGTTTGTTGAGCTGATACGACAGGCCGATCGCATGGGACCACGTGTCGTGCCAGTGCTCCTGCTCGGTGATGGAACCCAGGCCTGCCAGCTCAGCCGTCAGTTCGGACACGCCGGAATTGTTCACCGTGATCTTCTTCAGCTGGCTCCAGCGGGTGTAGGTGCTGCCCACGTAAAGGGTCAAGGCATCGGTCAGCTGGTGAGTAACGGAAAGGTCCACGGAAGACGGCGTGGTGACATTCAGCTTGGCGTCGTACTTCTGTGCCCCGCCGTCCAACAGGTCGGAGAGCACGCCCGAGGCGTCGGTATGACCACTCAAGTGATACACCACTTGCGAATGGTAGGTGAGGCCGACGCGGGTACTGTCCAGCGCCTGCACCAGGATACCGGCGTTAAAGCCCATCGCGGTGTCGTCGCCCTTGATCTTGGCCGTTTCCGTACCCAGCCCGAACGCCGGCACCTTGGAGTCAAGCTCGCCGCTGATTTTGTTGAAGGTCGGGCCGAAACCTACCGACACCTTGTCGTTGAACGCGTAGCTGACGGTCGGCTGCACGGTGAGGACTTCAATCTTGCTCTTACTCCCAAAACCATTGCCCTGGAAGCTGTGCTCATAGTCGGTCACCAGGCCAAACGGTGCGTAGATGCCCAGGCCAAATGCCCAGTGTTCATCGATCGGCGTAACCAGGTAACCCATCGGCACGGCAATGCCGGGGACCATGTCGCCCTTGTTGGTGCCAGGGTTATCGACGCCGCCCTGGCTGGAGCTGGCGTCCTTGATATTGGTTTTGGCATCCAGGTAGGTCGCCCCGATGCTGACTTCATTGTGCTTGAGGCGCGACATGCCGGCCGGGTTGCCGAACACCGTGCTGGCGTCGTCGGCCGAGGAAGAACGCCCGGCGTAGCCTGTGCCCATTGAACTGATGCTTTGTTCATTGAGGGCGAAGCCACCGGCGAGCAGCTGTGTAGAGGCAAGCGAAACGCAAAGCGCCAAGGCGCTTTTAAGAGTTTTGTTATTCATTATTAGGACTCGAATTATTGGTCAGCGCCGGGAAAACTACCAACGTTCGAGCCGAGGGTTTATGAAGAGTTTTTCATGCACACGATTGTCGGACAACTCTAGAGTTTTCAAAGACTTTGCCCGTTTTTCGGCGTCTTTTTATGACCTTTTAACCTGATCGTGACCGCCTGGTTTTAACTGCCCGTAACGCCAGGGCAGCCCGCCCTCGTAAGCTCAACCCAATCCAACGTGCGCGCTGGTTGCCTGCGATTGCATCGAGTGTGTCTGGCCAACGTGTCGCGAGTATCCACCGCCTAAACGTCAACACCAATGCTTTGCCAGCGCAAAGTCAGCACCGTACGGGAGGAAGTCGCTGGTGAGATAGGTATCGTAATGACATGATACGGCCCATTTACTCCCACTCGGCCAAACTCAAATGAATACCACTGTCGGGATCGGCTCAGAGCCAAGCGAGCTGGCCGCCACCGGCTTGGGCAGAAGCGAAGCGTTCACCGAGCGCGTTCTGGCCAGCATCAACGATTGCATCAAGGTTCTGGACCTCGACGCCCGCCTCACCTTCATGAGCGAAGGCGGCATGAAAATCATGGAAGTCAGTGACTTCAACGCGATTCGCGGCTGCCCCTGGCCCGACTTCTGGCAGGACAAGGGAAACGCGGATGCCAAGGCTGCCGTACAGGCCGCCAAAAACGGTGAAAGCGCAAGTTTCATCGGCCCCGCCGAGACGCTGGCCGGCAACCTGAAATGGTGGCATGTGCAGGTCAGCCCGATCCTCGACCGTGACGGCCGGCCGGAACAGATCCTCTGTGTCTCGCGTGATATCACCGCCCTGCGTGAAGCCGAAGAGTCCCTGCGCACACTCAACGAATCCCTTGAGCAAAGGGTGATGGAGCGCACCCGCGATCGCGATCGTATCTGGCGCCTGTCGCCGGACCTGATGCTGGTCGCCCAGCTCGACGGCGTCATCTCCGCGGTGAACCCGGCCTGGACACGCATGCTCGGCCACACCGAACACGACTTGGTGGGCAGCCAGCTGCTGGACTTGGTGCACCCGGAAGACCTCGCGGTCTCGTCCTCGGCGGTCAGCCGCCTGGGGGACGGCAAGAATTTTCCCAATTTCAAGAACCGCTACCGCCACCAGGACGGCAGCTACCGCATGATCGCCTGGACGGCCGTGCCCGACAGCGACTACATCCACGCGGTGGGCCGGGATATCCAGGCCGAAGAAGAAGCCAAGGAAGCCCTGCGTCTGTCGGAAGACGCCCTGCGTCAGTCGCAGAAGCTTGAAGCAATCGGCCAACTCACCGGTGGCGTCGCACACGATTTCAATAACCTGCTGACGGTCATCAAGTCTTGCGCTGACTTGCTCAAGACGCCTTCTTTGAGCGAAGTGCGGCGCATCAAGTACGTGGAAGCCATCGCCAGCACCGTGGACCGCGCCGCGCGCCTGACCGCCCAACTGCTGACCTTCGCGCGCCGTCAGGCGCTGCGTCCGGAGGTTTTCAACGTCGGCGACAGCGTATTGCGTGTGGGCGAAATGATGGACAGCCTGACCGGCTCACGCGTCAAGGTCACCATCGAGGTGCCGCAGGAACCCTGCTTTATCAACGCCGATGAAAGCCAATTCGACACCGCCCTGGTGAATATGGTGGTCAATGCCCGGGATGCCATGGCCGGCAACGGCCAATTGGCGATCAGGGTGGCAACCGCTACGTGGCTGCCTTCAGTACGTGCCCACCCGGTGCGAGTCGCCGAGTACGTGACGATTGAGTTGAGCGATACCGGATCGGGCATTGCTCCGGAGAAGCTCGACGCGATCTTCGAACCCTTCTACACCACCAAGGCCATCGGCCAGGGCACCGGGCTGGGCTTGTCGCAGGTGTATGGCTTTGCCAAGCAGTCGGGCGGTGAAATCCTGGTGCGAAGCGAGTGCGGCAAAGGCAGCCAGTTTATGTTGTACCTGCCCAAGGTCGAAGCCGGTTTGATGCCCGTCATCCAGGACAGTCGCGACGTACCCATCGCCTCTGACCTGTGCGTGCTGATGGTTGAAGACAATCCCGACGTCGGCCTCTACACCTCGCAGACCCTGGAACAGATGGGTTTCAAAGTGCTTTGGGTCGCGGACGCCAACAGTGCGCTCGAGGCCCTTGCGCCGAACCCGGAAAGCTTCCAGGTGGTGTTCTCCGACATTTCCATGCCGGGCATGAGCGGACTGGAATTGCTCGATGCGCTCGAAGCCCTCTACCCGTGGCTGCCGGTGGTGCTCACCACGGGTTACAACGACGAATTCGCACGTATCGCCAAGGAAGAGGCCCAGCGTTTTGTGCTGTTGCAAAAGCCCTACTCCACCGAAGCATTGGCCGTGCTCTTGCAAAAAGTCGTCAAGAGTCGCCTGAACCTCACCGCACAAAGCTAAGCCTGAGACGGGGCCGCATCGGCCCCGTCTCTAAACACTTCGATTAAGCAGTTCCTTTGCAACAATCAAAAACCATCCCGCACCCCGGCACTGCAACCAAAACCCGCAAAACCAACCCTTAACCCGTGCCGACACCGCGACATTGAAGCTGGACGAGGGCAAGTCCGCGTTCACCGGCGCAAACATTTCTAAATGTTTCTTCATAAAGCCAAACCGTCATTAAACAGACATATCTCAGGAATTAAATCGTCACGTCTTAGACAGGTGGACCTATCCCACTTAACCCTTCCCTTGAGGTGTTGTCGTGATGTTGCCGACTAAAAAAAGTCTGTCTGTTCTGTTCGCCGCCCTGTGCCTGAGCGGCGTGGCCCACGCCACTGACGTTACCGGTGCCGGTTCCAGCTTCGTGTATCCGGTGCTGTCCAAGTGGTCGCAGGACTACAGCAAGAACTCCAGCAACCGCATCAACTACCAATCGATCGGCTCCGGCGGCGGTATTGCCCAAATCAAGGCCGCCACCGTGGACTTCGGCGCCTCCGACGCCCCGCTGTCCGCCGACGAGCTCAAGGCCGGCGGCCTGGGCCAGTTCCCCAGCGTGATCGGCGGCATCGTGCCGGTGATGAACGTGGAAGGTATTGCGCCGGGCCAGTTGAAGCTCGACGGCGACGTACTGGCGAAGATCTTCCTTGGTGACATCAAGGCCTGGAACGACCCGACCATCGCCGCGCTCAACCCGGGCTTGAACCTGCCGGTGGCAAACATCACCGTGGTGCACCGCTCCGACGGCTCGGGCACCTCGTACAACTTCACCAACTACCTGGCCAAAGTCAGCGACAGCTGGAAAACCAAGATCGGTTTCGGCACCACTGTGCCGTGGCCGGTGGGTGTGGGCGGCAAAGGCAACGAAGGCGTTTCGGCCTACGTGAAGCAGATCAAGAACTCCATTGGCTTTGTGGAATACGCCTACGCCCTGCAGAACAAGATGACTTACACCCAGTTGAAGAATGCGTCGGGCAAATTCGTCAAACCTGACGCCAAAGCGTTCCAGGCAGCCGCGGACACCGCCGACTGGGCCAACGCCAAGGACTTCAACCTGATCATGACCAACGCCCCAGGCGAAGGCGCGTGGCCGATCACGGCGACCACCTGGATCATCATGTACAAGCAGCCCAAGAATGCCGAGCAAAGCCAGGCGGCGTTCAGCTTCTTCAAATGGTCGCTGGAAAAAGGCCAGCAACAGGCAGCAGCGCTGGACTATGTAGCCCTGCCGGACTCCCTGGTGTCGCGCATCGAAGGTTACTGGAAGTCTGACTTCGCCAACTGATTCGCCCTACAACCGCCTTGCTCATTGATTGAGGAAGGCGGTGAGCACATCTGATATGAACGACACCGTCCACCCGCTGGTTATGAGTACTCACGCAGGCGACACCGCGGGCGACCGTCGTGCCACCCGCGATCAACGCCACGATTTGTGGTTCAAACGCTCGATGTTCGGCGCAGCCATGCTGGTGTTGGTGCTGCTGGGTGCCATTGCCGCCTCGACCCTGTGGGGCGGCGGCCTGGCGTTCAAGACCTTTGGTTGGAGCTTTATCACCAGCACCGAATGGGATGCGGTGAACAACCACTTTGGGGCTGTGGTGCCGATTTACGGCACCTTGGTCACCTCGTTTCTGGCCTTGCTGATTGCGGTGCCGGTGAGCTTTGGCATTGCGATTTTTCTTACCGAAGTCGCGCCGCCTTGGCTGAAGATGCCGGTCGCATCGGCGATTGAACTGCTCGCCGGTATCCCCTCGATCATCTATGGCATGTGGGGCCTGTTCGTGTTCGGGCCGTTCATGGCCGAACACCTCTCGCCCTTGATCAATGACTACCTGGGCGCCCTGCCCTTCGTTGGCTCGCTGTTCCAGGGCCCGCCGTTGGGAATTGGCATGCTCACTGCCGGCATCGTGCTGGCGGTGATGATCATGCCGTTTATCACCTCGGTGATGCATGAGGTGTTTCGCAGTGTGCCCACGCCGCTGAAAGAATCGGCCTACGCGCTTGGCAGCACTACCTGGGAAGTGGTGTGGGACATCGTCTTGCCCTACACCCGCTCGGCCGTCGTAGGCGGGATCTTTCTCGGCTTGGGCCGCGCCCTTGGCGAGACCATGGCCGTGACCTTTGTATTGGGTAACGCGCAACAGTTTTCCGCGTCCCTGCTGATGCCCAGCAGCTCGATCGCTTCCGTCATCGCCAACGAATTCAGCGAGGCCTACACCGACCTGCATCGCTCCGCGCTGATCGCCTTGGGCTTCTTGCTGTTTATCGTGACATTCGTGGTGCTGGCACTGGCACGCCTGATGCTGATGCGCTTGTCGCGTAAGGAAGGGTTATGAACACTCACGAACGCCTGTATCGCCAGCGCGCGCTTAAAAACGCCGTGGCCATGTTCCTCAGTTGCGGCGCCACCGCCTTTGGCTTGCTGTGGCTGGCGTGGATTCTGCTGACCACCCTGATCAATGGGTTCCAGGCTCTGAACCTGCGCCTGTTTACCCAGATGACCCCGCCACCCGGCACCGAAGGCGGGCTGGCCAATGCGTTTTACGGCAGCGCGCTGATGTCCGGCATCGCGCTGTTGATTGGCACGCCCATCGGGCTGATGGCGGGAATCTGGTTGGCGGAGTTCGCCCGCCACTCGCGCCTGGGCACCACGGTGCGGTTTATCAACGACATCCTGCTGTCGGCGCCATCGATTGTGCTGGGCCTGTTTATCTACACCGGCGTCATCCTGCCGCTGAACCTGCTGACTAACCATCAGGTCGGGTTTTCCGCCATCGCCGGTGCCCTGGCCCTGGCTCTGCTGGTGATCCCGGTAGTGGTGCGCACCACCGATGAAATGCTCCAGTTGCAACCTTCGACCATGCGCGAGGCAGCCCTGGCATTGGGTGTACCGCAATGGAAGTTGACGCTGCAGATTGTGTTGAGAGCGGCCAAGGCCGGCGTCGTCACCGGCATCCTGCTCGCTCTGGCACGGATCACCGGGGAAACCGCGCCCTTGCTGTTCACCGCCTTCGGCAATCAGTTCTGGAGCAGCAACCTGCTCAAGCCGATTGCCAGCGTACCCGTGGTTATTTTCCAGTACGCCATGAGCCCGTTCGATGACTGGCACGCGCTCGCCTGGGCGGGTGCACTGGTGCTGACGCTGTTCGTGCTGGTGCTGAGCCTCACATCCCGCCTGATTCTTTTACGCAATAGGTCTCACTGATGGACGCTACCGGCATTGCTCACGAAAAAACCAAAATCCAGGTGCGCGGGTTGGAGTTTTTCTACAACAACCAGCGCTCGCTGAACGCCATCGACATTGATATCCCGGAAAAACGCATCACCGCCATCATCGGCCCCTCGGGCTGCGGCAAATCCACCCTGCTGCGCGTGTTCAACCGCATCTACTCGATGTACCCCAAGCAGGAAGCCCGTGGCGAAGTGCTGCTCAACGGCGAAAACATCCTCGCTCCCGGCTACTCGATGAACCGCCTGCGCAGCCACGTGGGCATGGTGTTCCAAAAGCCGGTGCCGTTTCCGATGTCGATCTACGACAACATCGCCTATGCCGTGCGCCACCACGAAAAACTTTCCCGCCGCGAAATGAACGATCGCGTCGAACAAGCCCTGCGCGGCGGCGCCCTGTGGGATGAGGTCAAAGACAAACTCAACCAGAGCGCACAGAGCCTCTCCGGTGGTCAGCAACAGCGACTGTGCATCGCACGCACCATCGCGCTGCGCCCGCAAGTGTTGCTGCTGGACGAGCCGACCTCAGCGCTCGACCCCATTTCCACCGGGCGCATCGAGCAATTGATTACGGAGTTGAAGACGCAGTACACGGTGATCATCGTGACCCACAACATGCAGCAGGCCGCACGGGTGTCGGACAACACCGCGTTCATGTTCATGGGGGAATTGATTGAGTACGGCAAGACCGACCAGATCTTTACCACGCCGAAGATGAAGCAGACTGAGGACTACATTACCGGGCGGTTTGGGTAACCGCTCGGCGTGGCAAAGCATTGGGGCTTGGTGGCGGGCTCAGTCCGAGCGGGCTGAGCTTATGTATTGATCGATGCACAGGTCGCGATAAGTCTGTACGCCAAGGACGCGCAGGAGCCTGGCGTCGCAAGGCCCAAATCACAGGCAAAAAAAAACCCGGAAATCCTCACTTGCGTGGGCCTTCCGGATTTTCTAAACCGCCAAAAATGGTGGGTCGTGTGGGATTCGAACCTACGACCAATTGGTTAAAAGCCAACTGCTCTACCAACTGAGCTAACGACCCGCTGTGTGGTGGCGCGTATAATACTGATTTCTAAGGATTATTCAACACCTTATTTTAAATAAATCAGAAATAACGCGTGGGGTCAGTAATTCCGGCCGCTTGGAAGCCTTCTGCGCGCAGTCGGCAGGCGTCGCATTTCCCACATGCACGGCCGTCATCGTCTGCCTGGTAGCAGGAAACAGTCAGCGTGTAATCGACGCCAAGTCCTACACCAGTCTTCACAATGTCCGCCTTGGTCATGTTCTGCAGCGGCGCCTGAATACGGAAGCCCTGCCCCTCTACGCCGGCCTTGGTGGCCAGGTTGGCCATGCGCTCGAACGACTCGACGTACGCTGGCCGGCAGTCCGGATAGCCGTTGTAGTCCAGCGCGTTGACGCCGATGAAGATATCGCGAGCATTCAACACTTCAGCCCACCCAAGGGCCAGGGACAGAAATACGGTGTTGCGCGCTGGCACGTAGGTCAGCGGAATGCCTTCACTGGGCGCCTCGGGCACGTCAATGCTGCTGTCGGTGAGCGCGGACCCGCCGATGCCATTGAGGTTGAGGCCGATCACCTTGTGCTCAACCACGCCTATGTCACGGGCCACGCGCGCGGCGGCGTTCAGCTCGGCGCGGTGGCGCTGGCCGTAGTCGAAACTCAGGGTGTAGCAGCTGAAGCCTTGGGCGCGGACCATGGCCACCAGGGTGGCGGAGTCCAGACCGCCGGAAAGCAGGATGACTGCACGCTTGTGATCAGCCATATCAGCGCCCCGGCTCGTCATTCCACAGGTATTTGTGCAGTTGCAACTGCAGGCGCACCGGCAAGTTGTCCGCCACCACCCAGTCAGCCAGGTCGCGAGCGTTCAGGTCGTGATGACTTGGAGAGAACAGCACCTCGCCTGCACGACGGTCCAGGCCGTACTGGATCAGCTTGGAAGCCGCCCAGTCATAATCGTCGCGGGAACAGATCACGAACTTGACCTGATCGTTGGCGGTCAGCAGGTCCATGTTGGCGTACAGGTTGCGGTGCGCCTCTTTGGAGCCAGGGGTCTTGAGGTCGACCACACGGCTGACGCGCGGATCCACGGCCGAGATGTCCAGGGCGCCGCTGGTTTCGAGTGAAACCTCGTAACCGGCGTCACACAGCCGCTTGAGCAGCGGGATGGCATTGGGCTGGGCCAGGGGTTCGCCGCCCGTCACACAGACGTAGCGCGGCTTGAAACCGGCAACCTGTTCGATGATGTCGTCCAGGGTGCGCACGGTGCCGCCGCTGAAGGCGTAGGCGCTGTCACAGTATTGGCAACGCAAGGGGCAGCCGGTCAGCCGTACAAATACAGTAGGCAGGCCAGCAGTGCGCGTTTCACCCTGTAACGAGTAAAAAACTTCGGTAATACGTAATGTGTCTTGCATAGTCGCCACGGGCGTAACAGCTAAACAGGCTGTCCGCCTCCGTCAGGCACTTCAAGGAATTGCGCAAACGCGTAAACCCCAGGAAGCGTGTTTCATAAAAGGGCGTGGATTCTAACGAAAAAACCCGCGCCAGGCGCGGGTTTCTTCTAAACGGGAAGCATCGCTTACAAACGCTGCAGGTCCCGCTGGGCCAACTGGGCAGCGGAGGTACCCGGATACTGGGCAACCACCTGCTGCAGAATGCCTTTTACCTTGTCGGTGTGACCCAGGCGGCGTTCTACGTCAGCGAGTTTGTACAGCGAATCAGGCACCTTGGCGTGCTTTGGGTAAAGCTGGCTGACCTTGGCAAAAGCCTGGCCTGCACCTTGCAAATCACCCTTGGCCAAGTTGACCTCGCCCAACCAGTACTGGGCATTGCCCGCGTATTGGCTGTTCGGGTATTTGCGCAGGAATGCGGTAAAGGCCTGGCTGGCCTTATCGAAATCCTTGGCTTTGATCAAGTCGAAGGCTGCATCGTAATACAGCTTTTCCTTCGCCGGATCACCCGGTTCGCTGCTGGCGGCAGGGGCTTGGCTTGCCGCCGCGGCCCCTGCTGCTGCACCACCGGCGGCGCTTGGTGCGCCACCGGCAGAAGAATTATCAGGAGTGGCGGCAGGTGTAACGCCGGCTCCAATGCGTCGGTCAAGATCCTGGTAACGCTCCAGGCCTTCTTGCTTAAGCTGGTTCACTTGATTCTGCAGAACTTCAATCGTGCCTTGTTGCTGCGACAATTGATCCTGCATGCGTTGCAGCTGGTTGAACAGTTCGCCCTGTGCCGAGGGAGCGGACGTAGCCGCTCCCCCAGCATAGGCGCCGTTCGTGCCATAACCCGCTGGCGGATAACTGCTCCCGCTATTGTTATAGCCAGAGTTGCTATCTTCCACAGGAACCGCAGCCCACACCGCAAGCGGTGCGAGGCTGAGAGCCAATACAGTTAGAGCACGACGGCACGTTCGCATGACGAATTACTTACGCAGTTCGACGCGACGGTTTTGAGCCCAGGACTGCTCGTCGTGGCCAGTAGCAACTGGACGCTCTTTACCGTAGGAAACCAGTTCCAGTTGGCCTGGAGCAACACCTTGCAGTACCAGGTAGCGCTGAACGGCTTTCGCACGACGCTCGCCCAGTGCCATGTTGTACTCACGAGTACCACGTTCGTCAGTGTTACCTTCCAGAACAACGCGAGCGCCGTTAGCTTTCAGGTCCTTCGCGTGAACGTCCAGAGCGCGCATGGCTTCTGGCTTCAGGTCCGAACTGTCGTATTCGAAGTAGAAAGTGGTGATAGCGCGCAGAGCAGCTTCTTCGCTCAGGGAGCCGTCAACTGCACCAGTGTTAGCGCCGTAACCAGCGTTTGGATCAACAGCTGCGCCTTCACCGGCATTGTCGCCGCCTTTAGACGAGCAACCAACGGCTACGGACAGAGCCAGAGCCAGAGCAGCAAACTTACCAAACTTCAGCATTTCCATCGTGAAACTCCTAATGAACCCCAGTGTGTTAAGTACTTCTTTTTGTAGCGCCGCGTCAGTTCAGGTAAGGGGACCAGGACGGTTCTCTGACTTCGCCTTGAGCGGTAGGAAGCGGGAGCCTTACGCGTCCATTAATGGACACGAGCATCAAGACTCCCCGGCCCTGCTGGCGGGTGGCGTAGATTACCATGGTGCCGTTGGGCGCAACAGTAGCTGACTCATCAAGGTTGGTATCTGTGAGGATTTTTACGGTTCCGCGCTGCAAATCCTGGGCCGCAACCCGGAAATTAGTGAAACCATCCTGACGGTGAATCATCACCAACGTCTTTTCATCAGCCGAAAGCTTAGGGTTGGCATTGTAGTTACCAATAAAGGTCACGCGTTCTGCGCCACCGCCACCTACGCTTGTTTTGTAGATTTGAGGCTTGCCGCCACGGTCGGAGGTGAAGTAGATGGTCGAACCATCCTTACCCCAGAACGGTTCGGTGTTGATGCCCGGGCCGCTGGTAACACGGCTGATCTGGCGCGAAGCCATGTTCATTACGTAGATATCAGGGTTGCCGTCTTTGGACAGTACGAACGCCAGGCGCGAACCATCCGGCGACCAGGCTGGCGCACCGTTGAGGCCTTCGAAGTTGGTGATCTGCTCGCGACGACCGGTATCGATGTGCTGAACGAAGATACGTGGACGACGCTGCTCGAACGATACGTAGGCAATACGCTTGCCGTCCGGCGCAAAGCGCGGCGACAGGATTGGCTCACGCGATTGCAGCAAGGTCACAGCGCGTGCACCGTCGTAGTCCGAACGCTGCAACGTGTAACGAGTGTTGTCTACAGAGAAACGCTCAGCCGTTACATACAGCAGACGCGTCGAGAAAGCACCTTTGATACCGGTGAGCTTTTCAAACGACTGGTCGGAGATGTAGTGCGCCATGTCCCGCAGTTGTTCGGCGGTGCCCGAAACGCTGCCGGTCAAGACCTGCTGCTCGGTGGCCACGTTGAACAACGTGTACTGGATCTGCAGGCGACCGCCGGCCGGCGTGATGTTGCCGACCATCAGGTACTGGGCGCCCACTGCCTTCCAGTCACGGAACACAACTTCGCTGGCCTGGTTAGGCTGGCTGATCATGTTGCCTTTCGGAATCGGCGCGTAGTAACCGGAGTTGCGCAGGTCGTCACTGACGATCTGGGCCATGTCGTCCGGCAGCACGCTGCCGCCCTGCCAGCCGAACGGTACTACGGCAATCGGGGTGGCCCGATCGCTACCGCTGGTAACCAGAATGTTCTTTTCATCCGCCGCCGCTATCCCTGCCATACAGCAAATAACGACAAGCATTCCTCGAAGAAGGTTTCTCACAAGGCTAGATCCTCAGGTGTGAATGTCATCTTGAATGAACGATAGGGAGCGAAGTCGCTTGGTTTCATTCCCTGCATCTCGGTCAACCGGCCAATGTTCTTGACCGCGGCAACCGCCGAACTGTCGAACGAACCGTCACCACTGGACTTGGCCACGCTGACCGAAGTCACCGTACCGTCCGGCAACATGCCGATCTGCAGCACTACTGTCATGCCTTTGCGTGCCGAAGGTGGACGTGTCCAGCCTTCCGCTGCTCGTGCCCGAATCAGGTCGTCGAAACTGCCCGCGACTTCATCACCACGCTCATCGGCCAAGGCTTGCTGACGCTGCGGCGTGTCGGAAAGCAAATCTGCCAAGGCCTGGGCCTTTTTCTCTTCGGCGGATTTACGTGCTGCTTCCTGGGCCTTTTTCTTGCTGGCGTCGGCGGCAGCTTTCTTCTTCGCGTCGTCGGCGACTTTCTTCTTCGCCTCGTCTGCTTCAGCTTTTTTCTTGGCGTCTTCGGCGGCTTTCTTCTTCGCGTCTTCGACTATCTTTTTCTTGGCTTCTTCAGCGGCCTTTTTCTTGGCCTCTTCTTCAGCAGCTTTTTTGGCTTCTTCTTCAGACTTCTTCTTAGCTATATCAGCCAATTGTTTCTCTTCGGCTTTTTTAGCTTCGGCAGCTTTGTCGGCTTTCTTGGCTTCATCAGCCTTTTTCGCCTCGTCAGCTTTCTTGGCTTCGTCAGCCTTTTTCGATTCCTCGGCCTTTTGAGCCGCCTCTTCTTTCTTTTGTTCCGCAGCAGCCTTCACCGCTTCCTGCTCGACCTTCTTCTGTTCCATCTGTTCGACTTCAGTCTGGCGCGCAGCCGACTTCTGGGCCTCACCCGCAATCTTCTGATTGGTCTGGGTGGTGGCCTGACTTTTCGATTTCAGCTGATACAGGGTCGCCTGCACGATCGGCTTGGCTGGCGGCAGGTCCGGGGTCATGGCAAAGCTGACGAACAGCATGCCAAACACCAGGACGTGCAGGGCAATTGCCCAGACGCTAGGCCAGAAGTAGCTTTCCGAGGCGGACGGCTCTCGCTGTTGCTGCATCAGGGCGCCTCGGTAATCAAGCCAACGTTACCCACGCCGGCCTTCTGCAGCCCACCCATGGCGCCCATGACGGAACCATAGTCGACCACTTTATCGCCGCGAATGAACACCTGGGTGTGCTTGCCGCCTTCGTTGCCGGCCCGGATGATCTTGGTCACGGCATCGGTCATCTGCGGCAAGGTCATGGCCTTGTCCTGCTGTTTCTGGGTGTCGACTTCGCTGCCAAGGTTCCAGTAATAGGTCTTGTCAGCCTTGATCGAAATGGTCAGGACCTGAGTGTTGTTGTCTTGCGGCAAGGCTTCGCTGGAAACCTTGGGCAGATCAACCTTCACGCCCTGATTGAGCATCGGCGCGGTCACCATGAAGATGACCAGCAGCACCAACATCACGTCGATGTAAGGCACTACGTTCATCTCGGCGACCGGCTTGCGCTTTTTGCGAGCTCGAGCGATTAAAGCCATTGGGAATTACCTGCTTATTCTTCGCTGGTGTGCACTTTACGGTGCAGGATCGCCTGGAATTCATCGGCGAAGGTGTAGTAACGGCTGATCAAGGTCTCGCCGCGCGCGGCAAAACGGTTGTAGGCAATTACTGCGGGGATAGCAGCGAACAAGCCAATCGCGGTGGCGATCAGGGCTTCGGCGATACCCGGGGCCACGGTGGCCAGGGTCGCTTGCTGGGCCTGAGCCAGGCCACGGAAGGAGTTCATGATGCCCCACACCGTACCGAACAGGCCGATATACGGGCTCACTGAACCGACGGTGGCGAGAAACGGCAGGCTCTGCTCCAGCTTCTCTTCTTCACGGGAAATCGCGACGCGCATGGCACGGGCCACGCCTTCCATGACCGCTTCCGGGTCAACGCCCGGTTGCTGACGCAGGCGGGAGAATTCCTTGAAGCCGGCGCGGAAGATCTGCTCGACGCCCGAATCCGGGTCCGGGTTGCTGCCGGCCTGACGGTACAGCTTGGACAGGTCGATACCCGACCAGAAGCGCTCTTCGAAGCTCTCCAGGGCACGTCGACCGGCACGCAGCAAATTGCTGCGTTGAAAAATCATGACCCAAGAGGTAACCGATGCGGCTACCAGGACCAGCATCACCAGTTGAACCACGACACTGGCATTGCTGACCAGGCTCCACATGGAGGAATGGTCGACGACGGTAGGTTCCACGCTAAATCTCCTGCTTTGATTGTTTACCCGCGCCGCTTACGCCGGCAAAGGCCGCACGTAGAGCTTCGGGAATGGCCCGGGGTTTCAAACTATTGGTGCGCACACAGGCCACCAGGAACTGCCCCTCGCAGAGCAGCGTTGCATCCGTTGCCCGCCTGACTTGCTGTTTAAAGCGCAGGCTGACACGGTTCAATTCGATTACTTCAGCGCTGACCAGCAACTCGTCGTCCAATCGCGCCGGTGCGTGGTAACGCGCCTCGCTGGAATGCACGACGAATAACAGGTCCTCCCCTGCCAGCTGGGATTGGGCAAAGCCCAGCTCCCGTAGCCGCTCGGTTCGAGCCCGCTCCATGAACTTGAGGTAGTTGACGTAATAAACGATGCCGCCGGCATCGGTGTCCTCGTAATAAACGCGACAGCGATGTGCGAACGACTGATCCCCGTTTTGCGCGCGCATACTCTAGTGCTTACTCCTCAGGTTGCCAATCCGGCTGGGCAACTGTTTTTTCATTCTCTGAAACATTTGCAGCAACTGAATGACGCTACCAGCCACTAGGACAGCACAAACCTCAGATAAATCGACTGACGTGAGCTTTTTAATCGTCCACTGCATCCAGGAATTCGTCTACTACAGGCATCTCGCCCAATCGTGACGGAATGTTTAACCCGAAGTGCAGATAAGCATGACGCGTCACCACCCGCCCCCTTGGCGTGCGCATGATGTAACCCTGCTGGATCAGGTACGGTTCCAGCACATCCTCAATGGTATGACGCTCCTCGCTGATCGCCGCCGCCAGGCTGTCCACACCCACCGGGCCGCCGTCGAACTTCTCGATCATGGTCAAGAGTAGACGTCGATCCTGATGATCGAAGCCATGTTCGTCCACATCCAGCAGGTTCAACGCCAAATCGGCCACGGCCTTGGTGATGTGCCCCTTGGCGCGCACTTCAGCAAAATCGCGCACACGTCGCAGCAAACGGTTGGCGATCCGCGGCGTGCCCCGCGCTCGACGGGCGATTTCAAACGCGCCTTCCGGGTCAAGCGGCAAACCCAGGATGCTCGCCGAACGGCTGACAATCGTCGCCAGGTCTGCGGTGCTATAGAACTCTAGACGTTGAACAATCCCGAAACGGTCTCGCAGCGGGTTGGTCAGCATGCCCGCGCGGGTGGTCGCGCCCACCAGGGTGAACGGCGGCAGGTCGAGTTTGATCGAACGGGCCGCCGGGCCCTCGCCGATCATGATGTCGAGCTGAAAATCTTCCATGGCCGGGTACAGCACTTCTTCGACGATGGGCGACAACCGGTGAATCTCGTCGATAAACAGCACATCGTGCGGTTCAAGGTTGGTCAGCAAGGCCGCCAGATCACCCGGACGCTCCAGCACCGGGCCGGAGGTGGACTTGATCGACACGCCCATTTCCTGGGCGATGATGTTCGCCAGCGTGGTTTTACCCAGCCCCGGCGGGCCGAAGATCAAGGTGTGGTCCAGGGACTCGCTGCGCCCGCGCGCGGCCTGGATAAACAACTCCATTTGCTCGCGCACGGTGGGCTGGCCGATGTATTCAGCCAGGCTCAGCGGGCGGATGGCCCGGTCCTGGACTTCTTCACGGTCGCGCGGGCCAGTGGCCGCGATCAGACGATCAGCTTCAATCACTTAAATCATTCCCTTCAGGGCTCGGCGGATCATGTCTTCGCTGCTCAGGTTCTTGTCCTTGATGGCCGATACGGCTTTGCTCGCTTCCTGCGGCTTGTAGCCCAGGGAGATCAACGCGCTGACCGCGTCGCTCTCGGCGCTGGCGACCTGGCCTGCCGGCATGTCCGGCTGGTTCGGCACCAGGGCAAACATGCTCGGTACCACTTCCCAGGCCTTGAAGCGGTCCTTGAGTTCCACCAGCAGACGCTCAGCGGTTTTCTTGCCGACACCCGGCACCTTGGTCAACGCCGAGGTGTCCTGGGCCGACACCGCGCGCACCAGCTCATCAACTTCCAAGCTCGACATCAACGCCAGCGCAAGCTTTGGCCCCACGCCATTCAAGCGGATCAGTTCGCGGAAAAAGTCGCGGTCGCGCTTGCCAATGAAACCGTAGAGCAGTTGCGCGTCTTCCCGTACCACCAGATGAGTGTGCAGGGTGAGCGGCTCGCCGACCGACGGTAGGCGATACAGGGTGGTCATGGGCACTTCCAGCTCATACCCCAACCCATTGACATCCAGAATCAGGTGCGGCGGCTGTTTCTCAGCCAGGGTGCCGCGCAAGCGTCCAATCACGGTTCAGATCCTTAAAGCTTGGGGTCAGATCGAGGCCTGACCGGAAATAACGATTGCGCTGATGCTATCAGAGACGCAGCCGGCCGCCACGACTGCGTGCCGTGCCCAGGCCGTGCGGCAGCAAGCTTGAGCGCGTGTGCGCATGGCAAATGGCAATGGCCAGGGCGTCGGAGGCGTCGATTTGCGGTTTGGAGGTGAGCTTGAGCATGTGCATGACCATCATCTGCACCTGCTCCTTATTCGCCGCACCGGTGCCGACCACGGCCTGTTTGACCTGGGTGGCGGTGTACTCAGCGATTTCCATGCCCTCCTCCGCACCGGCGACAATCGCGGCGCCACGGGCCTGACCAAGCTTGAGCGCGGAGTCGGCGTTTTTGGCCATGAAGACTTTTTCGATGCCCATGGTCACCGGCCCGTAGGTCTGGATCACTTCACGCACGCCGCGGTAGACAATCTGCAGGCGCTCGGCCAACTCGCCTGCGCCGGTGCGAATGCAGCCCGAGGCGACGTAGATGCAGCCGCGCGGGGTCTGTTGCACCACGCCAAAACCGGTGATGCGCGAACCGGGGTCGATACCTAGGATTAAAGTCATAACGCCTGCAGTTTTGTGGATACAGATAGACCCAATGTGGGAGCGGGCTTGCTCGCGAAAGCGGCCATTCAGTTAATGCATCAAGTGACTGACACACCGCATTCGCGAGCAAGCCCGCTCCCACAGGGGATCCTCATTGTTCTCAGGTGAGCTGCTCGGCTACAGATTCCGGGATGTCGGCGTTCGAGTACACGTTCTGCACGTCATCCAGGTCTTCCAGCATATCCAGCATCTTCAGCACTTTCTGCGCGCCGTCCAGGTCCAGTTCGGCGCTGGTGGTCGGCAGCATCACGATTTCCGCGTCAGTGCCTTTGAAACCTGCCGCTTCCAGGGCGTTGCGCACCGCATAGAAGCCGGCGAAGGAAGTGAACACGTCGATGGAGCCGTCTTCGTTGGTCACCACGTCGTCGGCGTCAGCCTCCATCGCAGCTTCCATCAGCGCGTCTTCATCCGTACCCGGCGCAAAAGTGATCTGCCCTTTGCGCTCGAACAGGTAGGCCACCGAACCGTCAGTGCCCAGATTGCCGCCGCATTTGCTGAACGCATGGCGCACGGCTGCCGCAGTACGGTTGCGGTTGTCGGTCATGCACTCGACCATCACCGCCACGCCGCCCGGGCCGTAGCCTTCGTAGCTCAGCTCGACCATGTCGTCGGTGTCGGCGGCGCCGGCACCACGAGCCACGGCGCGGTCGATGATGTCACGGCTCATGTTCGCGCCCAAAGCCTTGTCCAGCGCCAGGCGCAGACGCGGGTTGGAGCCCGGGTCACCACCGCCTTGGCGGGCAGCAACGGTCAGCTCGCGAATCCACTTGGTGAAAATCTTGCCTTTCTTGGCATCCTGACGCTCTTTGCGGTGCTTGATGTTCGCCCACTTGGAATGGCCAGCCATAACACAACTCCGAAATTCTCTAGAAACCTTATCAATCCCGCCCCAGGCAGGATTTTCCTCTTAAAAGCACAACCCTTGTAACGCAAAGGCGCATCCGAAGATGCGCCTTTTTAGACTGCGTAAACCTCAGTGCGCTTTCACGCAGCAGCCTTACTCAGCCTTTGGCGTCTCGCGCAGACGGATGTGCAACTCGCGCAGCGCCTTGGCATCCACCACGCCCGGAGCCTGGGTCATTACGTCCGCAGCACTCTGAGTTTTCGGGAAGGCGATCACTTCACGGATCGACTGGGCGCCGGTCATCAGCATTACCAGACGGTCCAGACCGAATGCCAGGCCGCCGTGCGGCGGAGCGCCGTACTTCAGGGCATCGAGCAGGAAGCCGAATTTCTCTTCCTGTTCCGCTTCGTTGATGCCCAACAGGCGGAAGACCGCTTGTTGCATCTCTTTGCGGTGGATACGGATCGAACCGCCACCCAGTTCGGTGCCGTTCAAGACCATGTCGTAGGCACGCGACAGCGCGCCTGCCGGGTTGGCTTCCAACTCTTCAGGCGAGCACTTCGGTGCAGTGAACGGGTGGTGCAAGGCGCTGAAGCTGCCGTCGTCGTTTTCTTCGAACATCGGGAAGTCGACGACCCACATCGGTGCCCACTTGCAGGTCAGCAGGTCCAGGTCGTGGCCCAGCTTGATCCGCAGCGCGCCCAGGGCTTCGCTGACGATCTTGGCTTTGTCGGCGCCGAAGAACACGATGTCGCCGTCAACCGCACCGACGCGATCGAGGATCGCGTTCAGGTTGTCCAGCGGAATGTTCTTCACGATCGGCGATTGCAGGCCGTCAACGCCATTGGCGCGCTCGTTGACCTTGATGTACGCCAGGCCCTTGGCACCGTAGATGCCGACGAACTTGGTGTAGTCGTCGATCTGCTTGCGCGGCATGCTCGCGCCGCCAGGCACGCGCAGGGCGGCGATGCGGCATTTAGGGTCGTTGGCCGGGCCGCTGAACACCTTGAAGTCGACTTCCTTGAGCTGGTCGGCCACGTCCACCAGTTCCAGCGGGATACGCAGGTCTGGCTTGTCGGAACCGTAGCGGCGCATGGCTTCTTCGAAGGTCATGTGCGGGAACTCGCCGAATTCCAGGTCCAGCACTTCCTTGAACAGGTTGCGGATCATTTGTTCGGTCAGGCCCATGATCTCTTTTTCATCGAGGAAGCTGGTCTCGATGTCGATCTGGGTGAATTCCGGCTGGCGGTCGGCGCGCAGGTCTTCGTCGCGGAAGCACTTGGCGATCTGGTAGTAACGGTCGAAGCCGGCCACCATCAGCAGCTGCTTGAACAGTTGCGGCGATTGCGGCAAGGCGAAGAAGGAACCGGCGTGTGTACGGCTCGGCACCAGGTAGTCACGCGCGCCTTCCGGGGTGGCCCGGGTGAGGATCGGCGTTTCGACGTCGAGGAAGCCGTTTTCGTCGAGGAAGCGGCGGATGCTGGTGGTCATGCGCGAACGCAGGCGCAGCTTCTCGGCCATTTCCGGACGACGCAGGTCCAGGAAGCGGTAGCGCAGGCGAGTTTCTTCGCCGACGTCGGAGTATTCGTTGAGCGGGAACGGCGGGGTTTCCGACTCGTTCAGCACTTCCAGCTCGTAACCCAGCACTTCAATCGCGCCGGACGCCATGTTCGCGTTCACGGCACCGGCCGGACGCAGGCGAACCTTGCCGGTGATTTTCACAACGTATTCGCTGCGCACGCGGTCGGCGGCGGCGAAGCTTTCAGCGCGGTCCGGATCGAACACCACCTGGGCCAGACCATCACGATCACGGATATCGAGGAAGATCACCCCGCCGTGGTCACGGCGACGGTGAACCCATCCGCACAGGGTGATTTCCTGACCATCCAGGGTCTCGTTCAGTTGGCCGCAATAGTGGCTGCGCATCATGATAGTGGTTTCACTTCTCGTAATTCGAATTTCGGTGGAGGCTCGCCTCGTCACCGTACAGTTAAGCAGGGGACGGATAATGCAGGAGCCTGCGCGTAGAGTTCAACTCAGTCTGCTTTGTCGCCGCCCGCCAGATTCTTCTTGGCGCCGGTCTTGAAGTCGGTCTCGTACCAGCCACCGCCGCTCAGGCGAAAGCCCGGCATGGACAACATCTTCTTCAGCTCAGGTGCCTGGCAGGCAGGGCAATCGACCAGCGGCGCTGCGCTGATTTTCTGAATGGCTTCCAACTGATGACCACAGGAAGCACATTGATAATCGTACATGGGCATGGAGATGTCTCGGCGATCAGATCATTACTGCGCTGCACCCGCCCTGTGGGTAAAGACCCGGCACGCGCAGCAAAGCGCGGGATTATATCTGGTAAATCGAAGCAGCGCAGCCGGCTTTCTGCCCCAGGCCTTGCCCGCCCGGGCAGCGGGCCGGCCCGGTGCCACCTGACTAGTCAGGGTGGTGCGACGCCGTACTGCCTTTTAATACGTGAACCACGCACACCACCCTGACCAAGCCACTGAAGTTCTTCACTCCTCCGTAACGCAAATGCACTTCCCGATCGACATAAGACAGCAATGCGCTGACTGAGCAGGCATTGAGCCTGGCTATCTCCGTGAGGATATTCCAATAGATCTGCTCGAGCCGCAGGCACGTGGAAAACCCGTTGAGCCTGACCGACCGGGACAATGGCTTGGCCAGTCCCATATCGAACCCTTTAGCAAAAGGATCGACTTTTATCTTATGAAAACCACAGGTTTCCATCACTCCACTACCCACTCCGCGTGACATACACCTGACACTCCATTGCCAAACAGCAGCCCATGGGTTTCTCCCATCGGACAATGGCCCTATAAAACAGCAGGACGTGCGGGGCAGCCAGAAGACGCGGAGTCGATAGTCGTAGGACAACGCCAGGAAGCGCAGAGAAACAAGCGAGCGGCGCCAGGACGGCACCACTCGGTTTGCTTTTGGGGCTGGAGCGTTACTGGTTTTCGAGCAGGGAACGCAGCATCCACGCCGTTTTTTCGTGAACCTGCATACGCTGGGTCAGCAGATCGGCGGTCGGCTCATCGCTGACCTTATCGAGCAACGGGAAGATACCGCGCGCGGTGCGGGTCACGGCTTCCTGGCCCGCCACCAATTGCTTGATCATCTCTTCTGCGCTGGGCACACCCTCTTCTTCCTTGATCGAAGACAGACGGGCGTAGATCGAATAGGCACCCGGCGCCGGGAAGCCCAGGGCACGGATACGCTCGGCAATGGAGTCCACCGCCAACGCGAGTTCGTTGTACTGCTCTTCAAACATCAAGTGCAGCGTACGAAACATGGGGCCGGTGACGTTCCAATGGAAGTTGTGGGTCTTCAAATACAGTACATAGGTATCGGACAGCAGCCGTGAAAGCCCATCGACGATGGATTTACGATCTTCTTCACTGATACCAATATCGATTGCCATGTTTTTCCCCTTCAATTGACGAGCATTCATTGATCAGGTGCAGGACCACTCTAGCAAGAGTGCAAGCCGTGTGCAGCCCGACACACGCAACTGGCGTGCGGCAAATCGCCCCTCTGCATGACAGGCTTGCTCACCCAGCAGTCCTGGTTCAATCGGCGGCGCGCAGGCCTCAGCCTCAAGTAGGAAAACGCCCAAAATGCCGCCGAAAAAGTCCGCACCTGTCTAGGACAAGTGTTTGAAGCAGAAATGCCATCGCGCCTGCAACACCCCGAAATGCTTGATTTGAGTAGGCACAGCCTTTGCTGTTAAATAGACGGCGTGTGGTTGCCGTTAATTTGCGCGGCACACCACATAGGCTGATACCCGTGCACGTGCCCAACGCCTCCCATTGTTCAGAAGCGAACCGTGCCCGTCAGCTCTTCCTTGTGATCCTTCTTAACGTGAGTTAATCAAAATGTTGAAAATCGTCCACCTGCTAACGGGCGTTGCAGCGTTGCTGCTGTCCTTTATACCGAGCTTGCAACAGGGAAGCCCTCCCTACCTGGAACAACACGACGCTCTGTACCTGGCCTTGTTCGGCCTTCTTAACCTGACGCTGGCACCGGTGATCCCGTACTGGAACAAAGGCACACGTCATCAACTGCAAAACCTGGTCAGCGCGCTGCTGGTACTGACCGTTGTCGTTCAAACCCTCACCCTCCTGGCACCTATGCCTGAAGTCGGCGGCCACCCGGCTATCCTGCTCAGCCTGGTGATTGCTGTGGTCGCTATCGTTCTTCACCTGGCCATCAGCTTCTACCGTTCGTCCCCTGCGGCCGCGACGCAAAACTACGACATGACCAACCGGGATACCGGTACCGTGAAGTGGTTCAACACCTCCAAAGGCTTCGGCTTTATTTCCCGCGATTCGGGCGACGATATCTTCGTCCACTTCCGGGCCATCCGTGGCGAAGGCCACCGCGTTCTGGTCGAAGGCCAGCGCGTGGAGTTCTCCGTCATGAACCGTGACAAAGGCCTGCAAGCCGAAGACGTGATCGCGGCATTGCCGCGTCGCTGATACTTTTCTCGGCGTAAAAAAAACCGCGATCCAGCCCTGCTGGGTCGCGGTTTTTTTATGGCACGCATTAATAATGTGGCGGCGGCGCTTCTTCTTCGGATGACTCGAACTGGCCACCCATTTCTTCCTGACGCTTGAGCAGCGCCGTCATCTGCAGCTGCAGGCGCTCTACCGCCCGCTGCTGGGTGACCAGAATGTCATTGAGGGTCTCGATGGTGTCGTCCTGAAAGGCCAGGCGGCTTTCCAGGTCGGTGACGCGTTCTTGCAGATCCATAATTCAGTCCTGGCTAAAGATGAAGCCGGCAGGCAATAAAGCGCGCAGTCGAGCGCGTATCGCCGTTACTTGCTCTTCGGTGTACGGCCGGGCCGGATGCTTGCCCCACACCGGTGCAGGCCAGGCGGCATCATCACGCTTGCGCACGATCACGTGCACGTGCAACTGGCTGACCACGTTACCCAGCGCACCAATGTTCATCTTGTCGGCTGCCCACCCTTCGTTCAACAACGCCGCCAGGGCGGTTGTTTCCTGCCACAAGGTTTGCTGATCGGCGACATCCAGCTGAAACACTTCACTGATACCGTCAATGCGCGGCACCAGGATGAACCACGGGTAATTCGAGTCATTGGACAGCAGCAGGCGGCAGAGCGGGAAGTCCCCAATAGCCAGTGTGTCTTGTTGCAGGCGTTGGTCTAAGGCGAACACGCGGGCACTCCGTTTGGCAGGTCAATTTCAGGTGCCCAGCATACCTTTGAATGCGCAATGCTTCACGGCGAATGCGCAAAGCCTCGATGCATGCGGATAAAAAACGTGCCCCCTTTAGAGGCAAGCGAATATTTGAGCTACGCTGAATCGGGCCTCGACGGAATGCACCAAAATGACCCACCCGTGCCTCAAAGGGATCCGCCGATTACCCACTCATGAGGGTCAACCGGTAACGTTTTTACCTGGCACAGGATTTATGCAGCCCTTCAGAGGTGTAACGCCTGGGCGTCAAGCCCAAACCAAACGGCGTAAAAAGCCCGTGCTTATGCGGTTTTTACACTCCCGTAACGTTTTTCACGAAAAAATGACATTTGGTTACCGCTTTGTGCACGCTTGTTGCATTCACCCCACTATCGTCGGCAACGGCACCCGTTTGGAAGCAGGTGTTTCGCGATAAAAACACAAGCGATTGAGTGCGTATCACGGAAGATTTCAAACTTCGAAAGCGGTCTGAAAACAGCACTTAAGTTGTCAGCCTGGTTACAGTCGGGCTGTGAATTTGCGACATGGAAATAGCAATTTACGACAGCCTCGTAAAGAAGCTGAAAGGATAGATGGGTAAGTATCGTCAATAGGGTCCGCGTGATATAACTTTGCGCCGACACAAAAAAGAAAGAGCCGCCCAGATAAAAATACAGGTGGGACGGCAGTACTCTTCCTAAAACCAAAGGAGCAAATCACGATGCGCGTGATGAAGTGGAGCATGATCGCCCTGGCTGTTTCAGCAGGCACCTCGCAGTTCGCAATGGCGTCCGCCCAGGACGACTCCAAGGGCTTTGTTGAAGACAGTACTTTCAGCATCAACACTCGTTTGCTGAACTTCAGCCGCGACTTCCGTAACAACGACACCGGCAAAAGCCGTGTAGACGAAACCGGCCTGGGCTTCAACGGCCTGTTCCAGTCGGGCTACACCCAAGGCACCATCGGCGTCGGTGTTGATGTGATCGGCCTGCTGGGCGTGAAACTCGACAGCGGCAAGGGTCGTTCGGGCACTGGCCTGTTCCCTACCGGTGCAGACGGCCGCTCGCAAGACGACTACTCCAAAGGCGGCGGCGCTGTTAAGTTCCGCATCTCCGACACCGTGCTCAAAGTCGGCGACCAGTACACCACCGCGCCAGTCTTCGCCTCCGATGACAGCCGCTTGCTGCCAGAGCTGCCGCAAGGTATCTCGATCACCAGCAACGAGATCAAGGGCCTGAAACTCGAAGGTGGTCACTTCACCTCCAGCGTGGCACAAGCACAGACTTACCGTGACAGCCTGGGCCTGACCAAAACCGACTTCATCGGTGGTGTGTACGCCCTGACTCCAGAAGTCAGCGCCAGCCTTTACTACGCGAAGACTGAAGACTACTGGAAGAAAACCTACGCCAACCTGAACTGGACTCACGCGCTGAGCAACGAACAGTCCCTGGCCGTTGACTTCAACATCTACAGCACCAAGAGCGACGGCGCCGGCCTGCAACGCGCAGAAAAAGACGGCACCACCAAACTGGACAACCGTGCCTACAGCTTGCAAGGCGCGTACACCATCCAGGCTCACACGTTCACCCTGGCCTACCAGAAAGTCAGCGGTGACGGTGACTACGGCTACGGCGTAGACGGCGGCGGCACGATTTTCCTGGCCAACTCCATCGCCCGTTCCGACTTCAACGCAGAAGACGAGAAATCGTTCCAGGCTCGTTACGACCTGAACATGGCCACCTTCGGCGTGCCAGGCCTGAGCTTCATGACTCGCTACGTTAAAGGTACCGGCGCTAACACCGCAGAGACCTCCAACGGCAAAGAGTGGGAACGTGACATCGAAGCCAAGTACGTGATTCAGAGCGGTCCAGCAAAAGACCTGAGCCTGCGCGTGCGTCAAGCGACCTATCGTTCGTCTGATGGCGTGTACTACGGTTCGGCGTCTATCGACGAACTGCGTCTGATCGCGCAATACCCGCTGAACATCTTGTAATTGCCAGTTTGATTACAACGATGGCTTAAGGCCTCGGCCTTAAATAAAAAGCCGCTCCCCTGTTTGCAAGGGAGCGGCTTTTTTATTGCAGTTTTATTTCTTTGGAAAAATAACTAGCAAGCTAACTAACGAGATTAACTGCGCGCAATGAACCTGACCATTCGGCCAAGTTCGATACGTTGCGCTTAGTTATTTCGCAGCCGGTTCCTGCATCACGCGAATAACGCGCTGTGGAAACGGAATATCAATGCCCGCGCCTTTCAAACGATCACGCGCCAGTTCATTAAGCATGAACACCACGTCCCAGTAATCGGACGTCTTGGTCCAGCAACGCAAAGACACGGTGATCGAACTGTCGCCCAACGTCGACACTACCGCCACCGCTGCAGGGTCTGTCAGCACGCGCGGGTCTTTCGCCAATTCCAGCAGCACTTCACGGGCTTTCTGCAAGTCGGCTTCGTAGTCGACACCCACGTCAAACACTACCTTGCGGGTAGGCTGGCGGTTGGTGTTGGTGATGATGCCGTTGGACAGGATGCCGTTAGGCACAATCACGGTTTTGTTGTCGCCGGTACGCAGCACGGTGTGGAAGATCTGGATGCTGTCGACAGTGCCGGAAGTGCCCTGGGCCTCGATCCAGTCACCGATGCGGAATGGGCGGAACAGCAGAATCAGCACGCCACCGGCGAAGTTGGCCAGGCTGCCTTGCAACGCCAGGCCGATGGCCAGGGTAGCCGCACCGATGGCGGCGACGAACGAGGTGGTTGCCACGCCGATCATCGAGGCCACGCTGACAATCAGCATAACTTTCAATGCGATGTTGGCAAGGCTGGTGATGAAGTGCTGCAGCGCCAGGTCCGCATTGCGGATGGCCAGCAAGCGCCCCACGCGGTGGGTAAATACGTTAATCAGCCACCAGCCGATGGCCAGGGTTATCACTGCCAGCAACACCCGGCTGCCGTATTCCATAATCATCGGGATCCAGGACTGCGAGGTCTTGATCAGGTGATCCACTTCAGCGTTCAAATCCATCTATCTTCTCCTGTTACGCGGATGTGCGGCTTGATTGACTGCCATAAAACGCAAATGAGCCCCGTGGGGCTCAAGTGTAGGCACAGACTCTGGGGCGTGGGACGTCAAAAACACCCACAGGTTCCGCGAAGTGCCATCAGTCGCGGAAGTTATTGAACTGCAGCGGCATGTCGAAGGTCTTGGCGCGCAGGGCAGCGATTGCCTCTTGCAGATCGTCACGCTTCTTGCCGGTCACGCGAACCTGTTCACCCTGGATGGCGGCCTGGACTTTCAGCTTGGCATCCTTGATGTGGGCGACGATCTTCTTTGCCAGCTCTTTGTCGATGCCTTCCTTGAGCACGGCTTCCTGCTTCATCAGCTTGCCGGAGGCGTAGGCGTCCTTGACTTCAAGGCACTGCACGTCGATCTTGCGCTTGACCAGGGCCAGCTTGAGAATCTCGATCATCGCTTCCAGCTGGAAATCGGCTTCAGCGGTCAGGTTGACGGTCAGTTCCTTTTCCTTGAACTCGAAGCTGCCCTTGCCTTTCAAGTCATAGCGACGGTCCAGTTCCTTGACGGCGTTCTCGACGGCGTTGGTGACTTCGTGTTTGTCCAGTTCGGATACCACGTCGAACGAAGGCATGTCATTTCTCCAATATAAGGGGCGGGCTCAGTAGAGATGGAGCGCGCCCAAGCTAAAATGCCGAGGCATTATAGCGGTTCTTTCGCCCTGTTCACTGTGAGCGACCCTACGGAGCACAAACTCATGTCGACTACCTGGCACATTCTCGGCGCCGGCAGCCTGGGCACACTGTGGGCCACACGCCTGTCGCGCGCGGGCGTGCCTGTGCGGCTGATCCTGCGGGATGAGGCGCGCCTTTCCAGCTACCGGCAGGCAAAAGGCCTGACGCTGGTAGAGCATGGCGTAGAGCAGACCTACTCAGTGATCGGCGAAACACCCCACAGCCAAGAACCCATTCATCGTCTGCTGGTGGCGTGCAAAGCCTACGACGCCGAAACCGCCATCGCACAGCTGCAACACCGGCTGGTACCGGACGCCGAACTGATCCTGTTGCAAAACGGCCTGGGCAGCCAGGACGCCGTGGCCGCGCAGCTGCCGCAGGCTCGCTGCATCTTCGCCTCCAGCACTGAAGGCGCATTCCGCGACGGCGATTGGCGCGTGGTCTTCGCCGGTCATGGCTACACCTGGCTGGGGGACGCGGGCCACCCGACGCCACCGCTGTGGCTGGACGACCTGCACGCCGCCGGCATTCCCCACGAATGGAGCACCGATATTCTCACCCGCCTGTGGCGCAAGCTGGCCCTCAATTGCGCCATCAACCCACTGACCGTGCTGTACCAATGCCGCAACGGCGACCTGCAAGCGCATCAATGTGAAGTCGCGACCTTGTGCGCCGAGTTGACCGAGCTGCTCGAATGTTGCGGCCAACCGGCGGCGGCCGAGGATTTGCACAGTGAAGTAAAACGGGTGATCCAGGCGACCGCAGCCAACTACTCCTCCATGTATCAGGACGTGGCCAACGCCCGGCGCACCGAAATCAGCTACCTGCTGGGCTACGCTTGCCAGGCGGCGGCCCGCCATCAGTTGGTGCTGCCGCATCTGCAACAGCTGCAAGCGCGGCTGATCGACCACTTACGCGCACGCGGATTGGCCACCGACTGAGGCACGCGCTACCCTGCCTACCTGTCTATCACCTGGGAAAACCCTGATGCCACTGCGCCAGCGTCTTGAAAATCTACCGGTAGGGCAGAAACTGCTGGCCGCCCTGCTGGTGTTGTTGACCACCGTGTTGTTGGTGGCCAACCTGACGTTTATCAGCGCCGCCTACTGGATCTCCCAGGAAAGCATGGCCCCGCAGGCGTTGCAGGCCATCGGTCGCCTGGTGTCCAACCCCGCCCTCGCCGCCGAAGCCCTCGAATCCCCGGCCAAGGCCGACGCCCTGCTCAGCGAGTTGACCAGTTACTCGCCATTACGCGCCGCCGCGTTATATGACGGCGAAGGCACCCGCCTGGCCCAAATGCAACATGGCAACCGCCTGCACCTGCCGGACAACTACCGGCATATCGAGGCCTGGCGCGTCACCGAATTTCGCAGCAACCAGGTCATCACCCTGCCCCGCGCCGGCCAGCCTCCGGGGCATTTACTGTTGGTGGCTAGCAGCGAGCTACCCGTGGCGTTCTATACCGGCACGCTGACAGCCAGCCTGGGCATCCTGATTTTCAGTGTGCTGCTCTGGCTGGTCATCGCCCGGCAGATCAAACGCTTGATCACCCGCCCGATTCACGAACTCGAGGAGCTCTCGCGCCAGGTGACCCGCGAAGAAAACTACGCGCTGCGTGCCGGGCGCGGCAACCATGATGAAATCGGCAGCCTGGCCGAAGCGTTCAACACCATGCTGTCGCGCATCGAAGCCCGCGAACATCAGCTCAAGCGAGCGCGGGACGACTCCCAGGCCGCCTACGCCCAAGCCCAGGGCCTGGCCGAAGAGACGCGTCATACCAACCGCAAGCTGGAACTCGAGGTGCAGGTTCGCAGCAAGATCGAGAAAAAACTCACGGGCTTCCAGAACTACCTGAACAGCATTATCGACTCGATGCCTTCTGCGCTGATCGCCCTGGACGAACAACTCTACGTCACCCAGTGGAATCAGGAAGCCACTGCGCTTTCCGGCACGCGCCTGGACGAAGCGCTGAACCAGCCGATCTTCCTCGCGTTCCAGCCGCTCAAGCCCTACCTGCCGCAAATCAAGGCCACGGTTGAGCAACACACGGTTGAACGCATTGAGCGCGTCACCTGGATAAAGGATGACGAGGCCAAGCATTACGCCCTGACCTTTTACCCCTTGATGGGCGGCGCCGGGCGCGGGGTGGTGATCCGTATCGACGACATCACCCAGCGCTTGTCCCTGGAAGAAATGATGGTGCAGTCGGAGAAAATGCTCTCCGTCGGCGGCCTGGCCGCAGGCATGGCCCAC
Source organism: Pseudomonas sp. RGB (assembly GCF_007713445.1). Lineage (NCBI taxonomy): Bacteria > Pseudomonadati > Pseudomonadota > Gammaproteobacteria > Pseudomonadales > Pseudomonadaceae > Pseudomonas > Pseudomonas sp. RGB. The sequence continues at coordinate 53,260 of NZ_VMSH01000015.1, forward strand.
GAAATCAACAACCCGCTCGGGGCGATCCTGCACAACGTGCAGAACATCCGCCGCCGCCTGTCCCCCGACCTGCCGAAAAACCTGGAACACGCGGAACAGGCGGGCATCGAACTGGAGGTGGTCAACCGCTACCTGCAGGGCCGCGAAGTCCCGCAATTGCTCGATGGCATCCAGCAAGCCGGCGCACGCGCGGCGAAGATCGTCACGCATATGCTCAGTTTCAGCCGCCGCAGCAATCGCCAAATGGCGCCTTGCGATTTGCCAGCACTGATCGACCAGGCGGTGGAAATTGCCGGCAATGACTTCGACCTGACGATCGGCTTCGACTTCAAGGGCCAGGCAATCATCCGCCAGTTCGACCCGCAGCTCGGCCCGGTGCCCGGCACCGCCAACGAACTGGAACAGGTACTGCTCAACCTGTTGAAAAACGCCGCCCAGGCCATTCACCTGCGTGAAGACGACCGCGAGCCCGGGCGCATTATTTTACGTACCCGCCTCAACCCGCCCTGGGCGGAGATCCAGGTGGAAGACAATGGCATCGGCATGAGCGAAAACGTGCGCAAACGCACGTTCGAGCCGTTCTTCACCACCAAGGAAATCGGCCAAGGCACCGGGCTGGGGCTGTCGGTGTCGTATTTCATCGTCACCAATAACCACAAAGGCCAGATGGAAGTGCACTCCACCCTCGGCCAAGGCACCTGCTTCACCCTGCGCCTGCCGCTGGCCGGCAGCCAAATGCCACCCTTTGACCTGACTCAACTGGAGCAATAACCATGGGCTTTCGCCTGTCGAAGATCTACACCCGTACCGGCGACACAGGCGAGACCGGCCTGGGCGACGGCCGTCGCGTGCCCAAGGACCACCCGCGCGTGGAAGCCATCGGCGAGGTGGACACGCTCAACAGCCAGTTGGGTTTACTGCTGGCCAGCCTTGAAGAGCAGAGCGGCAAGCATCCGCAACTGAACGACGTGATTGAGGTGCTTACCCCTTGCCAGCATCGGTTGTTCGACTTGGGCGGTGAGCTGGCGATGCCGGTGTACAAGGCATTGAATGCGGCCGAAGTTGATCGGCTGGAAGCGGCGATTGACCGCTGGAATGAGGAAGTCGGGCCGCTGGAAAACTTCATCTTGCCCGGTGGTTCCGCGCTGATCGCCCAAGCCCACGTGTGCCGCAGCCTGGCGCGCAGTGCGGAGCGGCGGTGTCAGCAGTTGAATGCGGTTGAACCGTTGGAAGGCGTGGGGTTGGCGTACATCAATCGGTTGTCGGACTTGTTGTTTGTGGCGGCACGGGTGATTGCCAAGCGCCAGGGTGTGGCTGAGGTGTTGTGGCAGGCGGCGGCTAAGCCACACTGAGTTTTTGGGGTGACTGATCTGGCCCCTTCGCGCGCAAGCCCGCTCCCACAGTTGACTGCATTCCAACGTTGAAACCCAGTCGACTGTGGGAGCGGGCTTGCTCGCGAAGAGGCCCGTCAGAACAACATCAAACCTGCGGCCAAAACGCCCGAATACCTGCCACACCCTGAGCCCCAGCGGCCCACGCCTGCTCCCGCTCAGCCGGCCCTACGCCGCCGAGCAAAAACACCGGCTTGCTGAACCCACGGATCAACTCGGCCGCCTGCTCCCACCCCAATGGCTGAGCATCCGGGTGCGTCTGGGTCGGCTGCACCGGTGACAGCGTGACAAAATCCACGTCCATCATTTCCGCCAGCGCCAGTTCTTCAGCGTTGTGGCAGGAGGCCGCCAACCAGCGATCCTTGGGCAGTGGGCGTCCCTTGCTCGCGTATTTACGCAACTGCGCCGACGTCATGTGCCAGCCGGCCGCCGGGAAATCCCCCAGCCACTCAAACGGGCCCTTGAGCATCAATTGCGCCTTGCCGGCACACAAGCCAACGGCGTCCACCGCCAGGTCACGGTATTTAGGGTCGTAACCATTGGGCGCACGCAGCTGAACCAGCTTGATGCCCCCGGCAATCGCCTTTTGAATACCGCGCAGCAAGGTCGGGGTTTCCAGCTCGCCCGGGGTAATCAGGTACTCAGCCGGCAGCCGCGCCGCCGCCACGATCGGCGCATTCGCCGCCGGGAACGCATAGTTGATCAAGTCTCGCGGAGCCACCCATTCCAACGGCTGCCCTTCGGCACCGTGAGGCTCGCCGGTAAAGGCCGAGACTTCCCAGACATCCAGCAACACCTGCTTGTCCGGGTAGTCATGCTGCACCTTGATCAGCGGGCGTGCCGTGGTGACCTGGATGCCCAGTTCTTCCTGCAATTCGCGGGACAAGGCGGCAGCAACCGATTCATCGGCCTCCACCTTGCCACCGGGAAATTCCCAGAGGCCGCCCTGATGCTGGGTATCGGCGCGGCGCGCCAGCAGGATCCTGCCATCGACACCGCGGATCACCGCTGCTGCTACATGCACTCGTTTCACCGCGCTTATCCTCTTGGCTGTCAGGTGCGGTATTCCGCATTGATCTTCACGTACTCGTGGGACAGGTCAGTGGTCCAGATCGTTTCGCTGCACTCACCGCGACCCAGTTCGATGCGGATGGTGATTTCTTCCTGCTGCATCACTGCCGAGCCCTGGGCTTCGGTGTAGGTTTCGGCGCGGGCGCCACGGCTGGCAATGCACACCTCGCCAAGGAACACGTCGATCTTGCTCACGTCCAGGTCAGGCACGCCGGCACGGCCAACGGCGGCGAGGATGCGGCCCCAGTTCGGGTCAGAGGCAAACAAGGCAGTCTTGATCAGCGGCGAGTGGGCCACGGTGTAGCCAACGTCCAGGCATTCCTGGTGGTTGGCGCCGCCGTTGACTTCCACGGTTACGAACTTGGTCGCGCCTTCGCCGTCACGCACGATGGCCTGGGCCACGTCCATGCACACCTCGAACACCGCCTGCTTCAAGGCGGCGAACAGCGGGCCTTCGGTGGAGGTGATTTCCGGCAGGTTGGCCTGGCCGGTCGCAATCAACATGCAGCAGTCGTTGGTCGAGGTATCGCCATCGATGGTGATGCGGTTGAACGATTTGTTGGCGCCGTCCAGCATCAAGCGTTGCAGCACGTCGCGGGAGACTTTGGCGTCGGTGGCGATGTAGCCGAGCATGGTGGCCATGTTCGGGCGGATCATGCCTGCGCCTTTGCTGATGCCGGTCACGGTGATGGTCACGCCGTCGTGCACGAACTGACGGCTCGCGCCTTTTGGCAGTGTGTCGGTGGTCATGATGCCCGTGGCAGCGGCAGCCCAGTTATCCACAGACAAGTCATCCAGCGCGGCTTGCAGGGCGCCTTCGATTTTTTCCACCGGCAGTGGCTCACCGATTACACCGGTGGAGTAAGGCAGCACTTGGCTGGCGTCTACGCCAGCCAACTGGGCCAGCTTGGCGCAGGTGCGGGCAGCGGCCACCAGGCCAGGCTCGCCGGTGCCGGCGTTGGCGTTACCGGTGTTGGTCAGCAGGTAGCGAATCGAACCGGCCACGCGTTGTTTGGCCAGGATTACCGGCGCGGCGCAGAACGCATTGAGGGTGAATACACCGGCGACAGTCGAACCTTCGGCACAGCGCATCACCACCACATCCTTGCGCCCGGGGCGCTTGATGCCGGCCGAAGCGATACCGAGTTCAAAACCGGCAACCGGGTGCAATGTGGGCAAAGGACCAAGACCAACAGCCATGAATGCGCTCCTTAAAAATAGGTGATGTCTGTGCCGTCGCTATCGACGGTGGGAATTAATGGCAAAACGCCGCGACGGCTGATGCCGGTCGCGGCGCGGGGTGTTGCAGCGTCAGGCAAAAATCTTAGTTGATTTCGCCGTGGCAGTGTTTGAACTTCTTGCCCGAACCACACCAGCACAGTTCGTTGCGGCCCAGCTTCTGATCATTGCGAACCGGGGTTTGCGCCAAAGCCACATCGACCTCTTCGCCCAACACCTCAGGCGCTTCCAGGCCCGGTGCTTCGTCGTGCTGGAATTGCATGCGCGCAGCCAATGCTTCGGCTTCCTGGCGCAGGCGAGCTTCTTCCTCGATCGGGTCTTCGCGACGCACCTGAACGTGGGACAGCACGCGAATCGAATCGCGCTTGATCGAATCCAGCAGCTCGGAGAACAGCGTGAACGACTCGCGCTTGTACTCTTGCTTCGGGTTCTTCTGGGCGTAACCACGCAAGTGGATACCGTGACGCAAGTGGTCCATGGTCGACAGGTGGTCTTTCCACAGGTCGTCCAGCACACGCAGTACGATTTGTTTCTCGAAGGTGCGCAGCGCTTCCGCACTCGCCTGCTCTTCTTTCTCGTTGTACGCGGCCAGCAGCTCGGTCATCAGCTTTTCGCGCAGGGTTTCTTCGTACAGGTGATCGTCTTCGTCCAGCCACTGCTGAACCGGCAAGTCGACACCGAAATCGCTCTTCAACGCGGCTTCCAGACCAGCAACATCCCACTGCTCAGGCAGCGACTGCGGCGGGATATGCGCGCTGACGGTGGCGTTGAGCACGTCCTGACGGAAATCGGCAATGGTCTCGCCAATGTTGTCGGCGGCCAGCAACGTGTTACGCATGTGATAAATCACTTTACGCTGTTCGTTGTTGACGTCATCGAACTCGAGCAGTTGCTTACGAATGTCGAAGTTACGGCCTTCTACCTTGCGCTGGGCCTTCTCGATGGCGTTGGTCACCATGCGGTGCTCGATCGCTTCACCGGACTGCATGCCCAGAGCCTTCATGAAGTTCTTCACCCGATCGGAGGCGAAGATGCGCATCAGGCTGTCTTCCAGCGACAGGTAGAAACGGCTGGAACCGGCGTCACCCTGACGACCGGCACGACCACGCAGCTGGTTGTCGATACGGCGCGATTCGTGACGCTCGGAGGCGATCACCTGCAGGCCGCCGGATTCCAGCACGGCCTGGTGGCGTTTTTGCCAGTCGGCCTTGATCTGAGCGATCTGCTCAGGGCTCGGGTTTTCGAGCGCCGCGACTTCCACTTCCCAGTTACCGCCCAACAGGATGTCGGTACCACGACCGGCCATGTTGGTGGCAATGGTCAGTGCGCCTGGGCGACCGGCCTGGGCGATGATCTCGGCTTCTTTTTCGTGGAACTTGGCGTTGAGAACCTTGTGCTCGATGCCTTCCTTGTTGAGCAGGTTGGACACGTGCTCGGAAGTCTCGATGGTGGCAGTACCCACCAGGATCGGACGTCCCTGGGCCATGCCGTCCTTGATGTCGTTGATGATTGCCGCGTATTTCTCTTCGGCCGTCAGGAACACCAGGTCGTTGTAGTCTTTACGCGCCAGCGGCTTGTTCGGTGGAATCACCATCACGGCCAGGTTGTAGATCTGGTGGAACTCGAACGCTTCGGTGTCGGCCGTACCGGTCATGCCGGACAGTTTGTTGTACAGACGGAAGTAGTTCTGGAAGGTCGTGGAGGCCAACGTCTGGCTTTCAGCCTGGATGTTAAGCCCTTCCTTGGCTTCGATGGCCTGGTGCAGGCCTTCGGACAGACGACGACCCGGCATGGTACGGCCGGTGTGTTCGTCAACCAGCACGACCTGGCCGTCCTGGACAATGTATTCGACGTTGCGATGGAACAGCTTGTGGGCGCGCAGGCCGGCATACACGTGGGTCAACAGGCCCAGGTTGTGGGCCGAGTACAGGCTTTCGCCTTCGGCCAGCTCGCCGATCTGGGTCAGCATCTCTTCGACGAACTGGTGACCGGCTTCGTTGAGTTCGACCTGACGGGTCTTCTCGTCAATGGAGAAGTGACCTTCTTTGGTCACCACGCCTTCCACTTCTTCGATGTGCTGCTCCAGACGCGGGATCAACTTGTTGATCTCGGTGTACAGGCGCGAGCTGTCTTCGGCCTGGCCGGAGATGATCAGCGGGGTACGGGCTTCGTCGATGAGGATGGAGTCGACTTCGTCGATCACGGCAAAATTGAGTTCGCGCTGGAATTTTTCTTCCATGCTGAACGCCATGTTGTCGCGCAGGTAGTCGAAACCGAATTCGTTGTTGGTGCCGTAGGTGATGTCGGCCGCGTACGCGGCGCGCTTCTCTTCCGGCGGCTGGAACGGCGTTACCACGCCGACGGTCAGGCCGAGGAATTCATACAGCGGGCGCATCCAGTTGGCGTCCCGGCGAGCCAGGTAGTCGTTCACTGTCACAACGTGCACGCCCTTGCCGGACAGTGCGTTGAGGTAAACACCCAGGGTTGCCACCAGGGTCTTGCCTTCACCGGTGCGCATTTCGGCAATCATGCCTTCATGCAAGGTCATGCCGCCGATCAACTGCACGTCGAAGTGGCGCATGCCCATGACACGCTTACCGGCTTCACGGGCGACCGCAAAGGCTTCGGGAAGCAGCTTGTCGAGGGTTTCACCTTTGGCTATGCGGGCCTTGAACTCTTGGGTCTTGGCGCGCAATTGCTCGTCCGAAAGGGCAACCATCTGCTCTTCGAAGGCATTGACCAGCTGCACCGTCTTGAGCATGCGTTTAACTTCGCGCTCATTCTTGCTTCCAAAAAGTTTCTTTAACAAAGGCGCAAACATATCGGCAGGTTCTTCCACACATAGGGATGGAGGGCGCACCGTGAGTGGCCCGAGCAGCCCTCACGGCCGCATGCGAACGCGCATTCTACCCGGAATCGTGGGTGAGGAAAGTGGCGTTATTCCCCGATGCTGGCATGGCGCTGTGAGAGGGCCTGTTTAAAATAAGGGCTTTTGCTGGAACTTCAACCCATCAAGCGCAGAAGTTACCTATTGATTTTACGAGCAAAGCGCTGCGTGACGCATTGGCTGGGGGGCACACAGGCGCTTTCTGCTAAGATGGCGGCTCTGTTACTTAAGGTGTCTAAACATGGCATTTCGCCCTCTTACAGCCCGCGCGCCCAGCGTGTTGCTCCGCGAAGCCAAGCCGTTGAAAGCCATCTTCGGCCATGCGCAACGCTTGGGCCATTTGCAACGCCTGGTCGAAAGCCAGCTACAACCTGCCGCACGTGAACATTGCCATGTGGCGTCCTGGCGCGAAGGAAATTTGCTGTTAATTGTCACCGACGGTCATTGGGCGACCCGTTTGCGCTATCAGCAAAAACGCCTGCAGCGACAATTGATGGCCTTTGATGAATTTGCCAGTTTGACCCGTATCCAGTTCAAGGTGCAGCCGCCGACCGTGCAGCAAGGCGCGGTGGGGCACACCATCAACCTGTCGATAAATGCGGCCGAAACCATTCAGGCAACGGCCGACGGGATCAGCGATCCGGGCTTGCGCGCAGCACTGGAGCGATTGGCCGCGCACGCCAAGCCCAAATCTGAATAGCTACTTACGCTTGCTGCCGCCCAGCAACGAGCCCAACAAACCCCGCACCAACTGCCGGCCCATCTGATTGGCGGCCTGTTGCATGGCTGACTTGAGTGCCTTGCCGGCCGCAGTGCCCAAAAACGCCCCGGCCTTGTCGGTAAAGCTCGGTTCTTCGGCAGCAGGCGTGGCTGCCTCAGTCGGCCCGAGCTCCTTGCGCGCCATCAACACTTCATAGGCCGACTCTCGATCAATCGGCTTGTCATAGCGCCCCAGCAACGGCGAGCTGGCAATCAGCGCGGCGCGTTCGGTTTCGCTGAGCGGCCCGATGCGCGATTGCGGCGGCGCTACCAGCACGCGTTGGACTACTTCCGGCGTGCCCTTTTCCTGCAAGGTGCCCACCAGTGCCTCACCGGTGCCCAGCTCTGTGAGCACCGACAAGGTGTCGAATGCCGGGTTGGCCCGAAAGCCATCCGCTACCGCGCGCAGGGATTTCTGCTCTTTCGTGGTGAACGCCCGCAAGCCGTGCTGAATACGCAGACCAAGTTGCGCCAAGACCGTGTCAGGCAAATCAGCGGGGGATTGCGTGACAAAGTACACGCCGACACCCTTGGAGCGGATCAGGCGCACCACTTGCTCCAGTCGATCCTGCAGAGCCTTGGGCGTGTCGGCAAACAATAAATGCGCCTCATCGAAAAACAGCGCGAGCAACGGTTTGTCGGCATCCCCGCGCTCCGGCAATTGCTCGAACAGTTCGGCCAGCAGCCACAGCAGGAAAGTCGCATACACCTTGGGCGCCTCGTGCACCAGCCGGCTGGCGTCGAGCAGATGGATTCGCCCGCGGCCGTCGCTGGCCGGCTGCAAAATATCTTCAAGCTGCAGGGCCGGCTCACCAAACAAGGCTTCAGCGCCCTGTTGTTCAAGCACCGCCAGGCGCCGCAACAGCGCCTGGCTGGAGCCGGTGGTCATCAGCGCGGCATCGTCACCCAGCAGCTGCGGGTGATAGCGCAGATGGTTGAGCAACGCCTTGAGGTCTTTGAGGTCGAGCAGCAGCAGGCCTTCGCGGTCCGCCACTTTGAAGGTCGCATAGAGTGCCGACTGCTGGCTGTCGGTGAGTTCCAACAGGCTGCCGAGCAATAAAGGTCCCATTTCGCTGATGGTCGTGCGAAGCGGATGACCCGACTGCCCGTGGATATCCCACAGCGTTACCGGATAAGCCTTCGCCGTGTAATTAAGGAAGGGCATGCCCGCGATGCGCTCAGCCACTTTACCTTGAGGGTTCGCGGCAGCCCCCAGACCACACAGATCGCCTTTGATATCAGCGGCGAACACGGCCACACCCGCATCACTGAACGCTTCCGCCAGGCGCTGCAAGGTCACGGTCTTGCCGGTGCCCGTGGCGCCGGCAATCAGGCCGTGACGGTTGGCCAGGCGCATGGCCTGGGCGATGGGCTGGCCGTCGGGGCCGGCGCCAATAAGGAGTTGCGAGGAGTCAGGCATTTCGTCACCTTTGGTTAATCTTTAGTGCCGCAAGGTCGATACAGATAATTGTAAGACCCACAAAGTCTAAAAACAGGTCGGATGGCTCCTACAGGGACTCACAGAGCTATCACCAGAAGTACCACACCTTTTTTGACGCTGCCATTTTGCGCATCCCATGAGGACGCGCTTCGGATACCAAGACCTTAGCGGACCCTTCAAGCCATGAATAAAAACCTGCGCTTCAGCCACAAAATCCTGCTTGCAGCCGCCCTTATCGTCATCGCCGCCTTCGCATTGTTTACCCTCTACAACGACTACCTGCAACGCAACGCGATTCGCGACGACCTCAATAATTACCTGCATGAAATGGGCGACGTCACCGCCAGCAATATTCAAACCTGGCTCACCGGACGCATAGCGCTGGTGGAAAACGCAGCACAGAACATCGCCATCAACCCCGAGCCCGCCGTGGTCGCCGGCCTGCTGGAACAGAAAGCCCTGACGTCCTCGTTCATGGCCACCTACGTGGGCGACAGCAAAGGCGCCTTCACCATCCGCCCCGACACCAAGATGCCCGATGGCTTCGACCCAAGGGTGCGCCCCTGGTACAAGGGCGCCCAGTCCAGCAATGGCTCAACCCTGACTGAACCGTACATTGATGCCGCCACCGGGAAACTGATCATTTCGGTCGCCACCCCCAGCACCACCACAACTGGCCAGAGCATCGGCGTGGTTGGCGGCGACCTGAGTCTGCAAACGCTGGTGGATAACATTGGCGCGCTGAACTTCGGCGGCATGGGTTATGCGTTCCTGGTCAGTGCCGATGGCAAAGTGCTCGTGCACCCGGACAAAAACCTGGTGATGAAGACCCTGGCCGACATGTACCCCAATCACACGCCGAAGATCAGTACTGACTTCAGTGAAGTTCAAGCCAACGGTAAAGACAACATCGTGACCTTTACACCGATCAAGGGCCTGCCCTCGGTGAACTGGTACCTGGGCATTTCGGTGGATAAAGACAAGTCGTTCGCCATGCTCAGCGAGTTCCGCAATTCGGCGATCATCGCCACGATCATCGCGGTGGTGATCATCATTGCGCTGCTGGGCATGCTCATCCGCGTGCTGTTGCAACCGCTGCACGTAATGACCCGCGCAATGCAGGACATCGCCGATGGCGAGGGCGACTTGACTCGCCGCCTGACCATCCAGAACAACGATGAGTTCGGCACGCTGGGCATTGCCTTCAACCGCTTCGTGGAGCGGATTCATACCTCGATCCGCGAAGTGTCTTCGGCCACCGAACAGGTCAACGAAGTCGCTTTGCGCGTGGTCAGTGCCTCCAATTCCTCGATGCTCAACTCCGACGAGCAGGCCAACCGCACCAACAGCGTCGCCGCCGCCATCAACGAACTGGGCGCCGCCGCCCAGGAAATCGCGCGCAACGCCGCACAAGCCTCCAGCCAGGCCAGCGATGCGCGGCACTTGGCCGAAGACGGCCAACAGGTGGTGGATCGCAATATCAAGGCAATGACCCAACTGTCAGCGATGATCAGTGCTTCGAGCAGCAATATAGAAGCGCTGAACAGCAAGACTGTGAACATCGGGCAAATTCTGGAGGTGATCACCAGCATCTCCCAGCAAACCAACCTGCTGGCACTGAACGCCGCCATCGAAGCGGCGCGTGCCGGGGAAGCCGGGCGCGGGTTTGCGGTCGTGGCCGATGAGGTGCGCAACCTGGCCCATCGCACTCAGGAGTCGGCGCAGCAAGTGCAGAAGATGATTGAGGAACTGCAAGTCGGCGCGCGCGACTCGGTCAGCACCATGAGTGAAAGCCAGCGCCACAGCCAGGACAGCGTGGAAATCGCCAACCTGGCCGGCGAGCGCTTGAACAGCGTGACCCAGCGCATTGGTGAGATCGACGGCATGAACCAGTCAGTGGCCACCGCTACCGAGGAGCAAACCTCGGTGGTGGAGTCGATCAACATGGACATTACCGAGATCAATACCCTCAACCAGGAAGGCGTGGAAAACCTGCAATCCACCCTGCGCGCCTGCACCGACCTGGAACAACAGGCCGCACGCTTGAAACAGTTGGTGGGCAGTTTCCGAATCTGAGCCCAGTGCCCGCCGTTTTTTTAGAGCGGCGGGCCGTTATTTTTCCGGAGGCTCGGATTTGGCCTGTTCGCGCTCCCACAACTCAGCGGCACCCGGAAACTCGGTGCCGTCCTCAGCATCCAGGTCATCCGGGTCATATCGACTTAAACACCCCTCCCCCAGCATCGCCGGGGCTTGGGAGGTGGCTTTGTCGAGTGGATCGCTCATTGATCAATCCCCAATAGCAGCAAAAAAAAAGGCCTGGGACGATTTAACGCCCAGGCCTGTGCTTCTTCAAGACCTGTATCAGAACACTACGGTCTTGTTGCCGTGCACGAGCACGCGATCTTCCAAGTGATAACGCAGGCCACGGGCCAGCACCATCTTCTCGACGTCACGGCCGAAACGCACCATGTCTTCAATGCTGTCGCTGTGGCTGACGCGTACCACGTCCTGCTCGATGATCGGGCCGGCGTCCAGTTCTTCGGTGACGTAATGGCACGTTGCGCCAATCAGCTTCACGCCACGCAGGGAGGCCTGGTGGTACGGCTTGGCACCCACAAACGACGGCAGGAAGCTGTGGTGAATGTTGATCACCTTGCCAGCGTATTCACGGCACAGTTCCGGCGGCAGAATCTGCATGTAGCGCGCCAGCACCACCACATCCGCTTCGTGCTGCTTGACCAGGCGGGAGACTTCGGCAAAGGCCGGCTCCTTGTCCTGCGGGTTGACCGGCACGTGGTAGTACGGGATGCCATGCCATTCGACCATGCTGCGCAGGTCGTCATGGTTGGAGATTACGCAAGCGATCTCGCAGTCCAGCTCATCACTGTGCCAGCGGTGCAGCAGGTCGGCCAGGCAATGGGACTCGCGGCTGGCCATCAGCACGACACGTTTTTTCTGCTCGGTGTCGGTGATGTGCCAGGTCATCGAAAACTCTTCAGCGATCGGCGCAAACGCCTCACGAAAAGCTTCAAGACCAAAGGGCAGCGTGTCGGCACGAATTTCGTGACGCATGAAAAACCAACCGCTGAGATCGTCCGAGTGATGGCTCGCCTCGGTGATCCAGCCGTTGTGGGAGGCCAGAAAGTTACTGACTTTGGCAACGATGCCAACCCGGTCCGGGCAAGCAATCACCAGCCGAAAAGTGCGCATTAGGGGGAAACTCCAGAACTTCGCAAAGGCGGCCATTCTAGCGATTGCGCAGAAAAACTGCAGTATTCCTTACGGCTTATTCTGCCCCCACCCTCAGGCTACAGCCCTTAATAGCGTAAGGTTTTACCAACGCTATATGCGTGTCCAACGTGATGCACGGGCAATTGTCGGAAAATAAACGAGATTATCTTTACGTCTACCACCTACTAATTAACTCGATTGCGTAGCAGCGCTACAAACATTCAAAGTAATTCACATAAATGCATCCTTAAATGTTTACTTGGGGTTAGTGCCTGACTATTATTAGGCCACTCTCCTGCCAATCCGCGCTCTACATAAGGTAGTCCACATGTCTCTGATCAACGAATACCGTGCCACCGAAGAAGCTATCAAAGAGCTGCAAGCCCGTTTGAAGAACCTGTCCCAAGACGACAAGCTGCAAACCGAGCTGGAATTCGAAGGCAAACTGCGCACCCTGATGGGTGAATACTCCAAATCCCTGCGTGACATCATCGCGCTGCTGGATCCAGAGTCGAAAGTTAAAGCACCCCGCGGCGCTGTGAAAACTACCGGCACCAAGCGCGCTCGCAAGGTCAAGCAATACAAGAACCCACACAATGGTGAAGTGATTGAAACCAAAGGTGGCAACCACAAGACGCTGAAAGAGTGGAAAGCCAAGTGGGGCGGCGACGTGGTTGAAGGCTGGGCTACCCTGCTGGGCTAAGCCTGGTCGGGCTCTCGCCTGATAAGCGACACAATAAAAAACGCCAGCTTGCTGGCGTTTTTTATTGTCCGAATATTCTCCAATGCCTGACTACAGGTTCAGCCGGGCGGCTAAAGAGTCGGCATACTCCTGCCATTGATCCAGCACCTGACACTGAAACGATGTAGCACTAACAGCCAACTCCTCGCGCGCCTGTTTAAATGCCAACAGGGTAGTCGGCGCGCCCCACTCCGAACTCGACAACCGTTGCTGACAGAAAAGTTTCCAGCGCTGTTGCTCCTCGTTGTTCAAGGTGTCAGGAAAGTTACGCGCGCGGTAGCGGAATAATAATTCCGGCAAACGATGATCATCAAATGGCCACTGCTGATGCGCCAGATGTAAAGGCTCGGCTGCCCGGACTTGTTCGCATAAACGACGATCGCGATCACCAATAAAACCGTCATAGAGCTGCTGCTCGGGATCCGCACTCGGCGCAAAATCTTCCTCGGCATAAATAGCCGCCAACTTATCGCGCCAAACTTCGTGTGCGTCAGTTAGTCGCAGTGCACGTGCCTGGCACGTGTCCATATCCAATTGAAGTCGCTCGCGGTCCTGCGCCCGCAGCACGTTCAATGGGGCAACGACCGGGCAGCGGTTGATATGCACTAACTTGAGCGGCACTGGCAGTTCGCCTTCCGCCAGGTCGCCACGGCGCGTGTAGAGGCGCTGGCGCAAGGTATCGGCGTCCAGATCCAGCAACCCCTGCGGGTCCAGCCCAAGGTCACAGACGATCAATGCATTGCGATTGCGCGGGTGCCAGGCCAGCGGCAGCACCACGCCCAAGTAGTGACGCTCGGCGGAAAAGCGCCCGGATATATGGACCATCGGTTGCAACAGGCGTACCTGATCCATCACCCGCTGCTTGCTGCGCAGTTGAAACAGCCACTCATACAACTTGGGCTGTTTCTCGCGGACCAGACGCGCCAGGGCGATCGTGGCTCGCACGTCCGACAAGGCGTCGTGGGCCTGGCCATGATCGATTCCGTTGGCGGCGGTCAAACGCTCAAGCTTGAGGGTGACGCGCCCATCCTGCTCTGGCCAGACGATCCCTTCCGGGCGAAGTGCGTAGGCCGTGCGCACCACATCGATCAAATCCCAGCGACTGTTGCCGCCCTGCCATTCACGGGCGTAAGGGTCGAAAAAATTGCGATACAAACTGTAGCGCGTCATTTCATCGTCAAAACGCAACGTGTTGTAACCGGCACCGCAAGTACCCGGTGCGGCCAGTTCGGCATGCACTCGGGTCATGAAGTCGGCTTCGGCCAGGCCTTTGTCCGCCAGAACGTCAGGGGTGATGCCGGTGATCGCGCAGGCGGCCGGATGAGGCAGGATATCGTCGCTGAGCTGGCAATAAAGGTTGACCGGCGGGCCGATCTCGTTGAGTTCGAGGTCGGTACGAATACCGGCAACCTGAAGCGGGCGATCGCTGCGCGGATTGATGCCGGTGGTTTCATAGTCGTACCAGAAAATGGAGGTCACGGGCTATTCCTGTGCTGAAGACCGGCAAAGTCTAGGCGCTGTTGGCCGTCCGGGGCCAGCGATACCTTGGCTGTACAAATATCCAGCAAAACCTTGAATGGTTGCTTCCACCGGCGACACTGCTAGCATCCGTGTCTCTTAGCCGCTTCGCACTGCCAGGGATCGCAATGCCGAAAAACCCTTTGGATACCCGCTACCAGATCGAGACCCCTGAAGGCATAGATCTGCCCTTGCGCCCGGCAGGCCTGCCGCCGCGGGTACTGGCCTTTGCTTTCGACCTGGGCTTGCGTGGCTTGGTCATGGGCATCCTGCTCGTGCCGCTGGCCCTGTTGGGCAATATTGGTATTGGCCTGGGTTCATTGCTGCTGTTTCTGGTCAGCTGGTGGTACATGGTCTTGTTCGAAGTGCTCAATCAAGGCTGCTCTCCAGGCAAGCAGGTCATGGGCCTGCGGGTCGTACAGGACGATGGCACGCCTGTCGGCTGGTCCGCCTCGCTGATCCGCAACCTGCTGCGCTTTGTCGACATGCTGCCCTTCGGCTACTTCCTCGGCGCCATCAGTTGCCTGCAACACCCTCATTTCAAACGGCTCGGCGACCTCGCCGCCGGCACCCTGGTGATCTACCGCGAACAATCACTGGCCCGCCCCCGGATACCCCAAGCGGCTGCGTTGCGCCTGCCCTTCGCCCTTGACCTGAGCGAACAGCGCGCCATTCTCGGCTTCGCCGAACGCCAGGGCGAACTCTCTACCGAACGGGTGCATGAACTGGCGTCCATCCTCGCGACCCCTCTGCAAGTGTCCCCTGCACGCGCCGTAGAGCAACTCAATGGTGTGGCCCGTGGCTTGTTGGGGCCGACATGAAGCAGAGCCTGTTCGAAAGCCGTCACCAGTCCCAGTGGCAGGCCTTTGCGGCGCAACTGACACAGTTGGAGCAAGGCAAGGCTAAAGCCAGCGACGTGACGGACTTCCCCCATAACTATCGACGCCTGTGCCAGCACCTCGCGCTGGCACAGGAGCGTGGCTACAGCAGTTATCTGGTAGATCCGCTGCAGCAATTGGCCCTGCGCGGCCACCAGCAGCTCTATCGCCATCGCAGTCAATTGGGAGCAAAGGTTCTGAGTTTCGTCCTGGCCGACTTCCCGCGCCTGGTACGAGAGCAATGGCGCTTCGTGTTAATCGCCGGCCTGTTGTTTTTCGGCAGCCTGCTGGGAATAGCCCTGCTGGTTTACCTGTTTCCCGACCTGATCTACAGCATCGTCAGCGCCCAGCAGGTCGCCGAGATGCAAAGCATGTACGACCCCGCTGCCAGCCGCCTTGGGCGCGCCGCCGAGCGAGCCTCCAGCGAAAACTGGATGATGTTCGGCTACTACGTGATGCACAACATCGGCATCGCCTTCCAGACCTTTGCAGCCGGGCTACTGTTTGGTCTTGGCAGCGTGTTTTTTCTGATCTTCAACGGCTTGATCATCGGCGCAATCTGCGGCCATCTCACCGAAATTGGCTATGGCCAGACCTTCTGGTCGTTTGTCATCGGCCACGGTGCATTCGAGCTGACCGCCATCGCCCTGGCCGGCGCTGCGGGTTTGCAACTGGGGTGGTCGCTGATCGCTCCGGGACCGCTCGCTCGCAGCGAATCCCTGCGGTTGGCGGCGCGCAAAAGCGTGCAGATGCTCTGCGGTGTGATGGTGTTCCTGCTGATCGCTGCGTTGATAGAGGCGTATTGGTCTTCCACCACCGCTATCACACCTTGGATCAAATACCTGGTGGGCGCCGCGCTTTGGCTGCTGGTGGCCGCTTACCTGATTCTTGCAGGGCGGGCTCACCATGCGCCTGAGTGACGCCAGCGTGGTAATTCGCCCCCGCACTGCCTGGGAGGCCATGGACCTTGGCGTGTTGATGGCCAGGGAGCATCGCTGGCTGTTGATGAGCAGTTGGGCGCTGGTGAGCTTGCCGGTATTCGCCTTGCTCACCGTGTTGTTATGGGAGTCTCCCTCTGCCGCTGTTTTTCTGTTCTGGTGGCTCAAACCGGCGTTCGATCGGCTGCCGTTGTACATCCTGTCCAAGGCACTGTTTGGTGAAACACCCAGCGTCAAACAAGCTGTGCGCCATTGGCCACGACTGCTGAAAAGCCAGCTGCTGGTCAGCCTGACCTGGCGGCGTCTGAGCCTGAGCCGCAGTTTCGTGCTGCCAGTGAGCCAACTCGAAGGCCTGGGTGGCCAGGCGCGTCAACACCGCCTTGGCGTGCTGTTACAACGCAACGCAGGGGCTGCGCGCTGGCTGACAATCATTGGCATGCACCTGGAAATCGGCCTGTGGTTTGGTTGCATGGCGCTGTTCTACCTCTTCATTCCTGAACAACTTGAACGGGATTGGGACTGGCAACGACTAGTGCTCGCCACCCGTTCGCAAGGGCTGTGGCTGGAGCATCTGGGCAACGCGTTCTATGCGCTGATATTGGTGTTCTGGGAGCCTATCTACGTCGCCTGCGGTTTCAGCCTATACCTCAACCGCCGTACCGTGCTGGAGGCCTGGGACCTGGAACTGGTATTCCGGCGTTTACGCCAGCGCCTGGGCAGCGTGGCGACGCTACTGCTGTTGGCGGTCGGACTGATGCTGCAGGCCAGCCCACAGGTCATGGCGGATGAGTCCGGTAGCCCAAAGCAACTGAGCACCCCGGCTGCGAGTCAATCCATCAAGACCCTGCTGGCCCTCCCCCCGTTTAAAAACCCGGAAACCGTCACCCGCTATCGCTTCGGCGAAGACCAGCCTGCGGCCAAAGGCACCGCGCACGGTGATGGCAAATTACCCGGATGGCTACAGGCACTGCTCGATCACCTCAACAGCAACACCTTCAAACACCTAGGCCAGGGATTGGAAATACTCCTGTGGAGCCTGTTGATTGGAGGCCTCGCGTTGCTCGGTTGGCACTACCGCGACGGGTTGCAGGCTTTTGTCAGTCGGCGTGCAATCAGTCAACCCAGGGTTACCAAGCCCGCTCCAACGCAGTTATTCGGCCTGGAACTGGGCATAGACACTTTGCCCGACGACATCGCCAGCACTGCCGAACACTTATGGCCCACACAACCACGGCAAGCCCTCAGCCTTCTGTACCGAGGCCTGCTCAGCCACCTGTTGCATGACTACAACATGCCACTGAAAACCGCCGACACCGAAGGCCAGGTCCTGGAGCGTGTTCACCAATTACAACAACCGCAGCTGCTGGTGTTTAGTGATGAGCTGACACGCCACTGGCAGAACCTGGCCTACGGCCACCGGCTGCCCCCGCTCGCCGCCCAGCAAAAGCTCTGCAGCGACTGGCGCGCGTTATTCAAGTCGGACGCCGCGCAATGAACCGCCTGTTACTGTGGGCAGGTGTACTGCTGGCGTGCCTGCTGGGGGCCGGTGCATTTTATGCCTGGCACAAAGCGATCCCTTATGACGAAGTGGTTGATCGCGGCCCATCGCCCCAAGCGCGGGAGAATCCCTATTTGGCGGCAGAGTACTTTCTGCGCCAGCAAGGCCTGAGCGTCGAGCATGCCAATAGCCTTGAACGCCTCGCTCACCTCCCGCCAAAAGGCCACAGCCTTCTGCTGTTGGGTGATCGCGCCAACATGACCCCACGCCAGGTGGATCAACTGCTGGAGTGGGCGAAGTCCGGTGGCCATTTGCTGGTGGTCGCCGAAGCGCTGTGGGATGAAGAGACAGGTAAAAGCGGCGACCTGCTGCTTGATCGGTTGAACATCCACCAGACATTGAGCGAAACCTTCGATGAACCAGCCTCGGCGCGCAAAAAGAAAACGCCGGGCCTGACCAAACTCTACGTCGACAATGAAACCGCCCCGGCGTACTTCAGTTTCGATACCGACTTCAACCTCACCGATCCCAAACACCTGGCACAGTTTTCAGCCAACAGCGCCAAATCCAGCCATCTCATGCAACGCAACCTCGGGCACGGCACCGTAACCGTGGTAACCGACAACGAGCTGTGGAAAACCCCGGGCATCGGCCAACACGATAACGCCTGGCTGCTGTGGTACCTCAACCAAGGTACTGGCGTGACCTTGTTGTTCAACAGCGACGTAGACAGCCTGTTGACCCTATTGATGCGCTATTTCCCCCAAGCCTTGGTGGCACTCCTGGCGCTGATTGCCCTGGCACTCTGGCAGACCGGCCTGCGCCAGGGCCCGATCCAGGCGCCTGCGCCCAGGGCACGTCGGCAGTTGCAGGAGCATTTGAAGGCCAGCGCCGATTTCCTGCTGCGCCGCACCGGCCAGGGCACGCTCTTGCACGCCCTGCAGCGTGACATTCAGCGCGCTGCCCGCCGACGTCACCCTGGCTTTGAACACCTCGACACCGCTCAACAGTGGCAGGTACTTGAACGCCTGACGCGCCAACCCTCCCACATCATCAGTCAGGCCCTAGGCCCACTCCCGGCAAAACGGCTCACCAGCGCCGATTTCAGCCGTCAGGTGGCATGCCTGCAAACCCTCAGGAATGCCCTATGAGCGAACTCCCTGCAGCCACTGCCCCTACCGCCGAAAGCCTTCAACACGCCAGCCAGCAGGCACAGGCCCTGCGCGTTGAACTGCGCAAGGCGGTGATTGGCCAGGATCAGGTGATCGACGACGTACTGACCGCGCTGATCGCTGGCGGGCATGTCCTGCTCGAAGGCGTACCCGGCCTGGGCAAGACGTTGCTGGTGCGTGCCCTGGCACGTTGCTTTGGTGGTGATTTCGCGCGTATCCAGTTCACACCGGACCTGATGCCCAGCGATGTCACCGGCCACGCCGTGTATGACCTGCACACCGAGCAGTTCAAGCTGCGCAAGGGGCCGCTGTTCACTCACTTGCTGCTGGCCGATGAAATCAACCGCGCTCCGGCCAAGACTCAAGCCGCCTTGCTTGAAGCCATGCAGGAGCGCCAAGTCACTCTCGAAGGCGAGGCGCTGCCTATCGGTCAGCCCTTCATGGTGCTGGCGACCCAGAACCCTATCGAACAGGAAGGTACTTACCCCCTGCCCGAAGCCGAACTCGACCGTTTCATGCTCAAGGTGCGCATGGACTACCCCGATGCTCGGCAAGAACTGGAGATGGTGCGCGAAGTGACTCGCTCGTCCCGGGCAGACATGCTCGATGTGCACCCGCTACGTACAGTGCTGCAGGCCCAGGACGTGTTGCACCTGCAGCAGGTTGCGAGCGAACTGGCGCTGGATGAGCAAGTCCTCGACTACGCCGTGCGCCTGGCGCGAGCCACCCGCACGTGGCCTGGGCTGGCCATCGGCGCCGGCCCTCGGGCCTCCATCGCCCTGGTTCGCGGGGCCCGGGCACGCGCTTTGTTGCGTGGCGGTGAATTCGTCACCCCTGACGATATCAAGGGGTGCGCGCTGGCTGTGCTGCGTCACCGGGTGCGCATTGCGCCGGAACTGGACATCGACGGGCTCGAGGTAGAACAAGTGCTCCAGCAACTGCTGGACCAGATCGCGGCGCCCCGGCAGTGACTCGTCCATGAAGCCGACCCGCCTGTTGCTCAGCTGGCTGAGCGTGCTGCTGGGCCTGAACATCCTGCTCGGCGCCGCAACGGCGCTGCAGCTTAAAGTGCCCGACACACTGCACTCGATAGCCTGGGGCTTGTTACTGGCGCTGTTGCTGCTGGCGCTGCTGGATGCCGTGCGCCTGCGGCGTCGCCCCGGTGTGCAAGTACAACGGCAAATGCCGGGCAGCCTGGCACTCGGACGCTGGGGAGAAGTGCGCCTGACCCTGACGCACGATCACTCGCAACCAATGACAGTGAAGGTGTTCGATCATGTTCCTGACGGCTTGAGCATGGAAAACCTGCCCCAAAGCATTGAACTGCGCCCCGGTGAACACAGCGAACTTGGCTACCGCCTGCGGCCTTTGCGCCGTGGACACTTCAGCTTCAGCCGCTGTGAAATTCATCTGCCCAGCCCCATTGGGCTATGGTCGGCACGGCAATTTGTCGAGGTCAGCGATACGACTCGCGTCTACCCGGATTTCGCTCACTTATACGGCGCACAGTTGCTCGGTGTGGATAACTGGCTCAGCCAACTCGGCGTGCGCCAACGCCAGCGAAGGGGCCTGGGGCTGGAGTTCCACCAACTGCGCGAATTTCGCGAGGGTGACAGCCTGCGCCAGATCGATTGGAAGGCCACCGCACGACAACGCACACCCATCGCCCGTGAATACCAGGACGAGCGCGACCAGCAGATTGTGTTCATGCTCGATTGCGGTCGACGCATGCGCAGTCAGGACGGCGATTTGTCACATTTCGACCATGCACTCAACGCCTGCCTGTTGCTCAGTTATGTCGCGCTGCGTCAGGGCGATGCCGTGGGGCTGAGCACCTTTGCCAGTGACCAGCCGCGTTACCTGGCGCCGGTCAAGGGCAGCGGCCAGCTGAACCTGCTGCTCAAGGCGGTGTACGACCTGGATACCACCCGCCGCACGGCCGACTATCAAGCTGCGGCCAGCCAACTGCTGGCCCGGCAAAAACGCCGGGCGCTGGTGATCGTGGTCACCAATCTGCGCGATGAGGACGATGAAGCACTGCTGACAGCGGTCAAGCGCATCAGCCGACAGCATCGGGTACTGGTGGCCAGCCTGCGGGAGGAAGTACTCGATGATTTGCGCCAAGCCCCCGTGCAAACCCTGCCCGAAGCATTGGCTTATTGCGGGACGGTCGACTACCTCAATGCACGCAACGAACTCCATGACCGGTTGAGCGCCCATGGGTTATCCGTACTGGACACGCCCCCATCAGCGTTGGGGGCCGCGCTCGTCACGCGTTATCTGGGTTGGAAAAAAGCCGGAGTGTTCTAAAAGCGTGCTGACACAAACACCTTGCCAAGGCCGGGCTAACGATCCAACCCGGGCCAACACGTTCAATGCCTAAGCGGATGCCTGTAACGGATCGAAGCTGAAGTAATTCAACAAGGCGCTGATCAGCTGGCTGTACTCTTCGCCCGCCTCGATCACGCTGAACCCCGAGTCGTAGTGCTGCGGGTTGATGTCTTCATGGCTCCACAAGCAGGTCGCGGTCAGGTCAATTGCCTGGCACTCGCCGGTCGGGCCAGGAATTTTCAGACGCAACTCGAAATCCACGTCGACCATCATGGGCAACTGGCTGATCAACATCAGCCCACTTTCGGACGCGTTGCCCAGAAAACCGATAGGTTTATCGGTAACACGGTTGAATACCTGCAGGAAGCAAGGTAGCTGGTGCCGCTCGATCCGTCGGTGGGTAAACATGTGAGATCGCCATCCAATGGCCATGCCCTGGCCGGTCCAGTGATTCGGAACGAGCCAATGGCTCGCTCTCCCTGGATCTCGGTGTGCCAACAGACGTCGCTATGGTCACTAAACAACTGCCGAATCCGGGCCTCGCATTCGTTCGAATAGAAACTTGTACAAACGAACATCCAAAGGATAGCTCAAGACTGGCGACGGGCCAGCTATAGCATGACAAATATCATTACAACGACGCCGGCCGTGTCTGTGCAGCACTGGCGCCGGGGTAATGCCCCAACTGCTGCAGGGTGTCGAGCCTGGCTCGCGCACGGTAGGCGTACTCACTTGTCGGGTACTGGCTGATGATGAATTGGTAGGTCTGGACGGCATCCACGAACAATTTCTGTCGCTCCAGGCATTGGCCGCGCAACATCGAGACCTCCGGTTGCACGTAGCGACGAGTGCGGCTCTCGCGGTCAACCTGGGACAATTCCAGCGTGACGCGCTCGCAATCACCCACCCCATAGGCACGGTAAGCGTTGTTTAAATGATGGTCCATCGACCAGCGGGTACAGCCGACAACACTGACGGCCAGGGCAGCAACGAGCAAAATTCGCATGGGGGTTCTCCTGTCTTGAGCAGTGTATCGACCCCTCGTCGAAAATCTTCAAGGATGTTCGTCTATTCAACCGCTGCAAAAACAAGCCAATCGTCGATAAGTAGTGCAAACGAACAATGACTACAACGAAAGAGCATAGTAGCCTTCTCCAGCGCTTGAACTCAGGAGTCTGTGCATGTCCGTCCGTCGTACCAAAATCGTCGCCACCCTTGGCCCGGCCAGTAACTCGCCGGAAGTCCTCGAACAGCTGATTCTGGCTGGTTTGGACGTTGCCCGTCTGAACTTCTCCCACGGCACCCCGGACGAGCACAAGGCTCGCGCCAAGCTGGTGCGTGACCTGGCCGCCAAGCACGGCCGCTTCGTGGCGCTGCTGGGTGACCTGCAAGGCCCGAAAATCCGTATCGCCAAATTCGCCAACAAGCGTATCGAGCTGAAGATCGGTGACAAGTTCACCTTCTCCACAAGCCATCCGCTGACCGAAGGCAACCAGCAAGTCGTGGGTATCGACTACCCGGATCTGGTCAAGGACTGCGGCGTCGGCGACGAACTGCTGCTGGACGATGGCCGCGTGGTCATGCGCGTCGACACCGCCACCCCGACCGAACTGCACTGCACCGTGATCATCGGTGGCCCGCTGTCCGACCACAAAGGCATCAACCGTCGCGGCGGTGGCCTGACGGCCCCGGCGCTGACTGAAAAAGACAAGGCCGACATCAAGCTCGCCGCCGAAATGGAAGTGGACTACCTCGCCGTGTCCTTCCCGCGCGACGCTGCCGACATGGAGTACGCCCGTAAACTGCGCGACGAAGCCGGCGGTACTGCCTGGCTGGTAGCGAAGATCGAACGCGCCGAAGCCGTTGCCGATGACGAAACCCTCGACGGCCTGATCAAGGCTTCCGACGCTGTAATGGTTGCGCGTGGCGACCTGGGCGTGGAAATCGGTGACGCCGAGCTGATCGGCATCCAGAAAAAGATCATCCTGCACGCCCGCCGCCATAACAAAGCGGTGATCGTGGCGACCCAGATGATGGAGTCGATGATCCAGAACCCGATGCCAACCCGCGCCGAAGTGTCCGACGTAGCCAACGCCGTGCTCGACTACACCGACGCCGTGATGCTCTCGGCTGAAAGTGCTGCCGGCCCGTACCCGTTGGAAGCCGTACAAGCCATGGCGCGGATCTGCGTCGGTGCCGAAAAGCACCCGACCAGCAAGACCTCCAGCCACCGCATCGGCAAAGTGTTCGAAAGCTGCGACCAGAGCATCGCCCTGGCAGCCATGTACACTGCCAACCACTTCCCGGGCGTTAAAGCGATCATCGCCTTGACCGAAAGTGGCTACACGCCGTTGATCATGTCGCGCATCCGTTCCTCGGTGCCGATCTACGCGTTCTCCCCGCACCGTGAAACCCAGGCCCGTGCGGCCATGTTCCGTGGCGTGTACACCGTGCCGTTCGACCCGGCCTCGTTGCCGCCGCATGAAGTCAGCCAGGCTGCCATCGACGAACTGATCAAGCGCGGCGTTGTGGAGAAAGGCGACTGGGTCATCCTGACCAAGGGCGACAGCTACCACACCATCGGTGGCACCAACGGCATGAAGATCCTGCACGTTGGCGACCCAATGGTCTGAGTGACAGGCTGAAAAACAAAAGCCCCGCCATGAGAATGGCGGGGCTTTTTGCATGTCCGGCTGGCGGTTGTGTTGGCGTCACTGGCCTCTTCGCGAGCAAGCCCGCTCCCACATTTGACCGCGTACACGCTGAAGAAACACGCTCGAATGTGGGAACGAGCTTGCTCGCGAAGACCTCAGAACAATCGACAAAATCTAGCGCCTGGTGACAAAAGCCGACAACGCCGCAATCGCCTCTGGCGATTTCAACCGCTGCGTAAACAACGCCCCCTCCTCTTCAATCACTTGGCGCAACTGCTCGCGATCCACACTTTTCATCAAGTGTTTGCTGACTTGCACCGCCCCCGGCGCCAGGGTTTCAAAGCGTTCAGCCACTTCCCGCGCCTTGGCCAGCGCCGCTTCACCGCTGCTCAACGCCTGCGTGGCAATGCCCCACGCGGCCGCCTGCTCACCGGTGAATCCCTCGCCCAGCAGCAACAGCTCAGCTGCTTTGGCATGCCCCAGCAATCGCGGCAGGATCAGGCTTGAGCCAAACTCCGGACACAGCCCAAGGTTGACGAATGGCATGCGCAAGCGCGCGTCGCGGCTGATATAGACCAGGTCGCAGTGCAGCAGCAGGGTCGTGCCGATGCCCACCGCCGCGCCGGCCACAGCAGCGATCACTGGCTTGCGGCAATTGAGCAGGCTTTTCATAAAGTGAAACGGCGGGCTGTCGAGGTCGCTGGGCGGCTGTTCGAGGAAATCGCCGATGTCATTACCGGCGGTAAAACACTCACGGCTGCCCTGAATCAGCACGGCACGGATGTCTGGGTCCGCATCGGCCTGCTCCAACGCGTGGGCCAATTGCGTGTACATGGCGCGGGTCAGGGCGTTTTTCTTGTCCGGGCGGTTGAGCTGCAAGGTCAGCAGCCCGCGTTCGCGTTGCAGCAGGATGGCGTCGGTCATGGTGGATCTCGCGGCTGTAGAAATCAGCGCTCAACCACGGGGCACAAACACATCGGCCAGCAGTTGATTGCGCGGCAGACCGGCCAGGAACAAGCGCTTGGAAAACGCCTCGACGCTGACAGGGTGCCCGCAGAGTAAGGCCAGAGTTTGCCGCGAAACAAGCCGCAGTTGCGCCAATGCCTGGGTCAACTCAGCCGCAGTCCACAGCTCCACGGTGACGTTTGGATGCTGCAAAGCCAACTGCGCCAGGGGCTCGGCCAGGTAATGCGCGTCGGCATCATGAGCCAGGTGAATCACACGGATGGCGCCCTGATGATCCTGGCGCAACGCCTCGCGCAGCACGCCCCATAACGGCCCAAGCCCGGTGCCGGCGGCCAGTAGCCATAGCGGCCGCGAATGCCAGTCGGGATCGTATTGCAGCGCCCCGCCCCTCAACTCGCCCAGGCGCAGGTCGTCTCCCACTTGCAACTGGCGGGCAGTATTTATGAATTCACCGGGCTGTCGGCAATCGAGGTGAAACTCCAGGAACGGATCTTCCTGAGGCAAGCTCGCCAGGGAATAGGGCCGCGCCACCTGTCCAGCCCACACCACCAGATGCTGCCCGGCGCGATAACGCAGGCCACGCTCCGGTTGCAAGCGCAGGCGCAACACACTCGCATTCAACCAGTCGACGCCCACCACCTTGGCGGGCAAACCGTCACGCAGCGGGTCGAACGTTTCGACTTGCACGTCCCCGACAACCTGGCATTGGCACGCCAAACGCCACCCCTGCTGACGTTGCGCCGGGCTCAAGGCGTCGGGTTGTGTGTCCTCGACCGCACCCTGGCAGCGCACCAGGCACGCATGGCAACTGCCCGCCCGACAACTGTAAGGCACGGCCACACCCGCCAGATTCAGGGCATCCAGCAAGTTGCTGCCGGTGGCTACCGACCAGTGGCGTTCGCCGACGTGCAGTTCAGGCATATAAGGTCTCAATCAGAAGAGGCGCGCACAGGGAATCATGCCTGCGACAGTTTGACCATAGTCGGGTGTATCGGCCACCGCGCCGGGTTATACTGCCGCGCCTTTTTAGCGTCGCGCCTGCACCTACGGCGTGCCTTGGAAAGGTGGACTCAGCCGACCGATGTACCCCACTGAGCCACCTTTATTGAATGTTCCCTTATAGAGGAGCGCGACTCATGACCGTGATCAAGCAAGACGACCTGATTCAGAGCGTTGCCGACGCCCTGCAATTCATTTCCTACTACCACCCCGTTGACTTCATCCAGGCGATGCACGAAGCCTACCTGCGCGAAGAATCGCCGGCAGCCCGTGACTCCATTGCGCAGATCCTGATCAACTCGCGCATGTGCGCCACCGGCCATCGCCCGATCTGCCAGGACACCGGTATTGTTACCGTGTTCGTGCGCGTGGGCATGGACGTACGTTGGGATGGCGCCACCATGGGCCTGGACGACATGATCAACGAGGGCGTGCGTCGCGCCTACAACCTGCCGGAAAACGTCCTGCGTGCATCGATCCTCGCCGACCCGGCAGGTGCGCGTAAAAACACAAAGGACAACACCCCGGCCGTGATCCACTACTCCATCGTCCCGGGTAACACCGTGGAAGTGGACGTGGCAGCCAAGGGCGGCGGTTCCGAGAACAAGTCGAAAATGGCCATGCTCAACCCGTCCGACTCGATCGTCGACTGGGTGCTCAAGACCGTTCCGACCATGGGCGCCGGTTGGTGCCCACCGGGCATGCTGGGCATCGGCATCGGCGGCACCGCCGAGAAAGCCGCAGTGATGGCCAAGGAAGTGTTGATGGAGTCCATCGACATCCACGAGCTGAAAAAGCGCGGCCCGCAGAACCGTATCGAAGAGATGCGTCTGGAGCTGTTCGAGAAGGTCAACCAACTGGGCATCGGCGCCCAGGGCCTGGGTGGCCTGACCACCGTGCTCGACGTGAAAATCATGGACTACCCGACCCACGCCGCCTCGCTGCCGGTGTGCATGATCCCCAACTGCGCCGCCACCCGTCACGCACACTTCGTGCTCGACGGTTCGGGCCCGGCGTCGCTGGAAGCGCCATCGCTGGACGCCTACCCGGAAATCGTCTGGGAAGCCGGCCCATCGGCCCGCCGCGTCAACCTCGACACGCTGACCCCGGAAGAAGTGCAAAGCTGGAAGCCAGGCGAAACTGTGTTGCTCAACGGCAAGATGCTCACTGGCCGCGACGCGGCGCACAAGCGCATGGTCGAGATGCTGAACAAGGGCGAAACCCTGCCGGTAGACCTCAAGGGTCGCTTCATCTACTACGTCGGCCCGGTTGATCCGGTGCGCGAAGAAGTGGTTGGCCCGGCTGGCCCGACCACCGCCACGCGGATGGACAAGTTCACCCGTCAGATCCTCGAGCAGACAGGCCTGTTGGGCATGATCGGCAAATCCGAGCGCGGCCCGACCGCCATCGAAGCGATCAAGGACCACAAAGCCGTGTACTTGATGGCTGTGGGCGGTGCGGCATACCTGGTGGCGCAAGCCATCAAGAAGTCGCGCGTAGTCGCGTTCGCCGAACTGGGCATGGAAGCGATCTACGAGTTCGACGTCAAGGACATGCCGGTCACCGTTGCGGTGGACAGCAAGGGCGAATCCGTACACATCACCGGTCCTGCCATCTGGCAGAAAAAGATCAGTGAAAGCCTGGCGGTAGAAGTGCAGTAAGCACTTCACTGCGAGGATAAAGGCGACTGCGGCTCATGGCCCAGTCGCCTTTTTTATGGCCTGCTCATTCCTCTAGGCCAGTGGGGTCTGTTACGGCTGGAGGGCATGTTGTGGCCAGAGGGATTGGTTGTGGCGAGCGGGCTTGCCCCGCGTAGGGGGGGCGAAGCCGCCCCAATAAGGCCACCGCAGTGTGCCAGGCATATCGCGGGGGCAGTTTTTAGGGCGGCTTCGCCCCCCCTACGCGGGGCAAGCCCGCTCGCCACAACAAGCCCGCTCGCCACAAACTGAACGGCGTGCATGCTATGGTGCTCACCCCTTACCGTGCCTGTTCATCACTGTATGATCGCAATCCCACGCCCCCTGCGCCTGACCTTCTATTCCCTGTTGATCATCGCCGGAGCGGTGCTGGCCGCTGCGTTGGCCACTCGACATGCCGAACGCCAAGCCTTGGTGGATGACGCCGCCCGCGCCAATCAACAGCTCACGCTCTATGGCAATTCCCTGCACACCCTGATCGAACGCTACCGCGCCCTGCCCGCCGTACTGGCGCTGGATTCGGAAATGATCAGCGCCTTGAAAGGCCCGCTCGACGCCACCACCCAAGACCTGCTCAACCGCAAACTGGAGCGCATCAACGGCGCAGCACAGTCCTCAACCCTGGAACTGATGGACCGCAACGGCCTGGCCGTGGCCGCCAGTAACTGGAACTTGCCGAGCAGTTATGTCGGCCACAACTACGCGTTTCGCCCCTATTTCAGCCAGACCTTGAGCCAAGGCACCGGGCGTTTTTATGCGGTTGGGGTAACCACCGGCATTCCGGGTTACTTCCTCTCCAGCGCGGTGGTCGATGAACACGAGCAGTTTCTCGGTGCCATGGTCGTGAAGCTCGAACTCTCCGAACTTGAACGTGAGTGGGCCCAGGGCAATGACCTGCTGCTGGTCAGCGACGCGCGCGGCATCGTGTTTATCGCCAACCAGCCGGGCTGGCGTTATCGCAACCTGCGGCCGCTGTCGGCCAGCGACCTTGCCGAACTCAAGGCCACGCGCCAATACGATAAAAAGCAATTACAGCCGCTGCAAACCCAGACGCTGCAGCGCTTCGACGAAAACAGCCACCTGATGGGCGTCAATGGCCCTGACGGCAATGCCAACTACATCTGGGAATCCCTGCCACTGAAGGCCGAAGGCTGGACCCTGCACCTGCTGCGCAAACCGCAGTTCGCCTTTGAGGATCAGCGCAACGCCGGCCTCGCCGCTGCAGGTTCGTGGCTGGCGCTGGTGTTTCTGGTGCTGTTCCTGACCCAGCGCTGGCGCCTGGCCCGCCTGCGCCAGCGCAGCCGCGAGGAGTTGGAGCAGCTTGTGGAGGAGCGCACCCAGGCGCTGCGCACGGCCCAGGATGGCTTGGTGCAATCGGCCAAACTGGCGGCACTGGGCCAGATGTCCGCCGCACTCGCCCATGAAATCAACCAGCCGCTGACCGCCCAACGCATGCAGTTGGCGACTCTGCGCCTGCTGCTGGACCACGGCCGCGTGGACGATGCCTACCAAGCGCTCACACCGCTGGACGACATGCTCACGCGCATGGCCGCACTCACCGGCCACCTCAAGACCTTCGCGCGCAAAAGCCCCAGCGGCTTGCGCGAAAAGCTCGACCTGGCCACCGTCGTCGACCAATCCCTGCACTTGCTCGACGCGCGCCTGCGCGACGAAGCCATCGGCGTGGTGCTGGACCTGGCCCGCCCCGCCTGGGTTCGCGGTGATGCCATCCGCCTGGAGCAGGTGTTGATCAACCTGCTGCGCAACGCCTTGGATGCGATGGCCGACAAGCCACGCAAACGCCTGGAGATCCGCCTGCACGCCGACCAGCAGATGTGGCGACTGACCGTCAGCGACAGCGGCGGCGGCATTGCAGAAGAACACTTGAGCAGCGTGTTCGACCCGTTCTTTACCACCAAACCCGTCGGAGACGGCCTCGGCCTCGGGCTGGCGGTGTCCTACGCTATCGTGCATGAACTGGGCGGGCGCCTGCTCGCCGGCAACCGTGGCGACGGCGCAATATTCACCTTGACCTTACCGATTGCGCTGGAGACGCCCGACCTATGTTGAACGCCGTGATTGTGGTCGATGACGAAGCCAGCATTCGCACGGCCGTCGAACAATGGTTGAGCCTGTCAGGGTTTGACGTGCAGTTGTTCAGCCGCGCCGAGGAGTGCCTGGCGCACCTGCCCAGGGACTTTGCCGGGGTGATCTTGAGCGATGTGCGCATGCCCGGGCTCAGCGGCCTGGAACTGCTGGCCGAAGTGCAACGCCGGGATGCCGATTTGCCGGTGATTCTGCTCACCGGCCACGGCGATGTGCCGATGGCGGTGGAAGCGATGCGCGACGGGGCCTATGACTTTCTGGAAAAGCCCTTCAGCCCCGACGCCTTGCTCAACAGCCTGCGCCGCGCCCTGGACAAACGCGGGCTGATCCTGGAAAACCGTCGTCTGCATCAACAGGCCGACCATCGCGCGCAGCTCGAATCGAGCCTGCTGGGCGTGTCCCGAGGCTTGCAGAACCTGCGACGTCAGGTGCTCGACCTGGCGAACCTGCCGGTCAATGTGTTGATCCGTGGCGAGACCGGCAGCGGTAAAGAGCTGGTCGCGCGCTGCCTGCACGATTTTGGCCCGCGCGCAAAAAAGCCGTTTGTAGCGCTCAACTGCGCCGCCATCCCCGAGCAGTTGTTTGAGGCCGAATTGTTCGGCCACGAAAGTGGCGCGTTCACCGGAGCCCAAGGCAAGCGTATTGGCAAGCTGGAATATGCCCATGGCGGCACGCTGTTCCTGGATGAAATCGAAAGCATGCCGCTGGCTCAGCAGGTGAAGTTGCTGCGCGTATTGCAGGAACAAAAGCTCGAGCGACTGGGCTCCAACCAAAGCATTCACGTGGACTTGCGCATCATTGCCGCCACCAAGCCGGACCTGCTGGAAGAGGCGCGCGCCGGGCGTTTTCGCGAAGACTTGGCCTACCGACTGAACGTCGCACAACTGCGCCTGCCGCCATTGCGCGAGCGCCGTGAAGATATTCCGCTACTGTTCGACCACTTTGCCCACAGCGCCGCCGAGCGCCTGGGCCGCAGCGCCGAGCCCTTAAGCGGCGCGCAACTGGGGCGGCTGCTCAGCCATGATTGGCCGGGTAATGTGCGTGAACTGGCCAACGTCGCCGAGCGCCAAGTGCTGGGCCTGGGTGAACCGGAGCCGGAAGGTATCGAGGCCGGGCAATCCCTGGCGGCGCAGCAGGAAGCCTTCGAAGCGCATTGCCTGAAAGCGGCGCTGGTGCGCCACAAGGGCGATATCAAGGCGGTGTTGGCGGAGCTGCAACTGCCGCGCAGAACCTTGAATGAAAAAATGCAGCGGCATGGGTTGGTGCGGGAGATGTTTCTCTAGGCCAATCGTTGTGTTGACTGGCAGGCCGCTATCGGGGGCAAGCCCCCTCCCACACTTGAGCGTGTTCACAAATCAAAATGTGGGAGGGGGCTTGCCCCCGATAAGGACAGCAGCCATAAGCGGATTTCCGCTCATCACCTGAAAATCATCAGCAAATTTCCGCTCAATAAAATCTTGTAACCCTTCTATTCCGAGCCTTCACCCACCTGGCACAGCTCCTGCTATAGCCCCAGCCAGGCAGTGCTCAAGCACGCTCCATAAAAACAACTAGATGAAGGATCCTTCAATGGATAACTCCAACTCCCTGCCTCTGGGGTCGGCGGCTGCGCCGGCAAAAGAACGCAGTACTTCCAGCCGGATCAAATCGATTTTCAGCGGTTCGGTCGGCAACATGGTCGAGTGGTACGACTGGTACGTCTACGCCGCCTTCTCGCTGTACTTCGCCAAGGCCTTCTTTCCGAAAGGCGACACCACCGCCCAACTGCTGAACACCGCCGCGATCTTCGCCGTGGGCTTCCTGATGCGCCCGATCGGTGGCTGGCTGATGGGGCTGTATGCCGACCGTGCCGGTCGCAAAGCGGCCTTGATGGCGTCGGTGCTGTTGATGTGCTTCGGCTCACTGATCATCGCCCTGAGCCCGGGTTATGAAACCATCGGCGTCGGCGCACCGATCCTGCTGGTGTTCGCCCGCCTGCTGCAAGGTCTGTCGGTGGGTGGCGAGTACGGTACCTCGGCCACTTACTTGAGCGAAATGGCGACCAAGGAACGTCGCGGCTTCTTCTCCAGCTTCCAATACGTGACGCTGATCTCCGGCCAACTCATCGCGCTGGCAGTATTGATCGTGCTGCAACAGGTGCTCACCACCGAACAACTGTACGACTGGGGCTGGCGCATCCCGTTCGCCATCGGCGCCCTGTGCGCAGTGGTCGCGCTGTACCTGCGTCGTGGCATGGAAGAAACCGAGTCGTTCACCAAAAAGGAAAAGGCCAAGGAAAGCGCCATGCGCACCTTGATGCGCCACCCCAAGGAACTGATGACCGTGGTCGGCCTGACCATGGGCGGCACCCTGGCGTTCTACACCTACACCACCTACATGCAGAAATACCTGGTGAACACGGTGGGCATGAGCATTTCCGACTCCACCACCATTTCGGCGGCCACGCTGTTTCTGTTCATGTGCCTGCAACCTATTGTCGGCGGGCTGTCGGACAAGGTTGGCCGCCGGCCGATCCTGATCGCCTTCGGTATCCTCGGCACCTTGTTTACCGTCCCGATCCTTACCACCCTGCACACCATCCAGACCTGGTGGGGCGCGTTTTTCCTGATCATGGCGGCACTGATCATCGTCAGCGGCTACACCTCGATCAACGCGGTGGTGAAGGCCGAGCTGTTCCCTACGGAAATCCGTGCCTTGGGCGTGGGCCTGCCGTATGCGCTGACCGTGTCGATCTTCGGCGGTACCGCTGAATACATCGCGCTGTGGTTCAAGAGCATTGGCATGGAAACCGGCTACTACTGGTATGTGACGGCCTGTATTGCGGTGTCGCTGGTGGTCTACGTGACCATGAAAGACACCCGCAAGCATTCGCGCATTACCACGGACTAAACAATGTGGGAGCGGGCTTGCTCGCGGAAGCGCAGTGTCAGTCGATGTTGCTCTGACTGATCCACCGCATTCGCGAGCAAGCCCGCTCCCACATTTTGGTCTTCAGCGTTTCATAAACAGCGTCAGGTCAGCTCTAGGGGCTGCCGGCGCCCGTACCGGCGCTGCGCATACGACGCCCCGGCAATCATTACCACCAACACGCCCGCCAACACCGCCGATGAACCGATGGCGCCGAAATCCAGCCCGCCCTTTTCATGGGGCTTAGTGAGGAAATCGCCCAGGGTCGCACCGAACGGCCGAGTCAGCACAAACGCCACCCAGAACAACAGCACCGAAGAAATCTGGGTGACGTATTTGAGTGCTACCACCACCGCAATGGCCGAGCCGATCAGCAAGGCGCCACCGGCAAAACCCAACCCGGAGTCGTCCGCCAGGAAGTCACCCAACGCGGTGCCCAAGGTGTTGGAGAACAGAATCGCCATCCAGTAAAACAGCTCGCCGCGCAACGTCTGGACCTTGTTCACGTTCAGCGAATCACCGCTGAGGTGCCACAACGCGAAGATGATCATCAGGATCACGATCAGGATCATCGAGCCGGTGGCGTACCCGAGGCCCAAGGTGCGGTCCATGAAATCCGACATCGTGGTGCCGGCGGTACTCGTGGACAGAATCACGATCCAGTACAACACCGGGTTGTAGGTTTTCGACCAGAGCTGTGTCATCAGGGTGACGAGAAACACGCTGATCAAGATCATCGAACTGATGGCGTAGCCGACATTCAGGGTCATCGACAACAAATCCCCGGCGGTTTCGCCCAGGGTGGTTGCACAGATTTTCATGACCCAGAACGCCAGGGTGATCTGAGGAAGTTTGTTCATTGTGCGCAAGGCTCCGAAGCTCAGTCGTGCATTGGGCCGACGTATAGGGGGTGTCGACCTGGCGCGCAGACTGAACGGGACGCTGTGAAAAATAGGTGGGCAATCAATGAAAATTCCATCCGGCCAATGGAAATTCGCCGTCATGGATTGCACTATGGCTACCTCACAGCCCCCCGCAGCAGGAACCCCGGCCCATGTCTGACGATATCCATTTCTACGAACCCGCCAATGGCCACGGCCTGCCTCATGACCCGTTCAATGCCATCGTCGGTCCACGGCCGATTGGCTGGATTTCTTCCCACGACCGCGAAGGCCGTCTGAACCTGGCGCCCTACAGCTTTTTCAATGCGTTTAACTACATTCCGCCGATCATTGGGTTTTCCAGCGTCGGGCGCAAAGACAGCCTGAACAACATCGAACAGACCGGTGAGTTTGTGTGGAACCTGGCCACTCGCCCGTTGGCCGAGCAGATGAACCAGAGTTGCGCGGCGGTATCGCCAGAGGTCAACGAGTTCGAGCTGTCCGGCCTGACGCCGGTCGCTTCGAAAATCGTCAGCGTGCCGCGCGTGGGCGAAAGCCCGGTGTCGTTCGAATGCAAGGTGACGCAGATCATTCAGTTGCAGCGTGCCGACAAGGAAGTGGTGCCGAGCTGGCTGGTGTTGGGCGAGGTGGTCGCGGTGCACATTGCCAAGTGGCTGCTCACGGATGGGATCTATGACACGGCCGCCGCGGAGCCGATCTTGCGCGGCGGTGGCCCGGCGGACTACTTCCAAATAGAGCCGCAGGCACTGTTCAAGATGTATCGCCCAGGCGCCACTCAGCGCTGAGTGAAAGGCAAAAAAATGTGGGAGCGGGCTTGCTCGCGAAGGCGGTGGATCAGTCAATATTTTAGGTGACTGACACTGCGCATTCGCGAGCAAGCCCGCTCCCACATTGGATTGGTGGTGTTGATTAGTTAGCGGCAGGTGACCAGGTCAATTGCCCTTCTTCGTCCACGTCGACCAACCGCTCCAATTGCGCGGCAGCCGCATCGTCGGCGTCGTCAGCGGTCTTGAACGTGTGTCCTTCAAGGATCTTGTGAAACCTGGGGGCGCCCATGCCATCCAGTGCCTTGACGGCAATGGCAGCGCTGTAGCCACCCTCTTCTTCACGCACCAAGGCGGAAACGGCTTCGTGGTGGGCAAACTCTTTACGTGCCATGTTGCAGGTCCTGGCCAATGGGAAAGTCGGCCATTCTAACCTTCTCAACCGGCCAGTTGCAGGTACTCGCCGTAGGCATGCGCCGCGGATGCATCAGTAAAGGTCTGGAAGTCCATGCTGCGCACCACCATGTCGTTCAACAGCTCGGTGAAGACCATCAAGGCAGGCGAGTTGAAGTAGGCGCTCATCGCCTGCTCGCTGCTCCAGAAGCCGCAGACCAGCCACACATCGGGATCCACTTGGGAATGCTGCAACGAGAATTGCAGGCAACCCTGAGCCTGACGGCCCGGTTCGATCAAACTGCTCAAGCGTGCACCGAGTTCGGTGCTGCACCCGGTACGGGCACGGATAAAGGCCATATGGCTCGCGGGAATGGGGGTGGACATGTTCGACTCTCCCGTTGAGAAGTGATGCTCGGCAAGCACTGTGAGGGCGTGCTGCCACAGGATCAAAGATAACGACGCGGGTGCAGGCGCGGTTAGTCAATTCCTGCCGGCTTATTGCACAATCCTGCCAGAGGCGTAGATAAGACGTTTGGCCCCGGGGGTTTATTCCATGGCCATGTTCAGTGTTTCAGGCAGATGACAGGCACTGCACTTGCCTGATTCGCGACTTATCGCAGGATCAGGCAAGGATTGTGCAGGATCGACGTAACACTTTCTCAAAAGCCGCCGCTAAGCTGATCCCATCAAAAAGCTTGTAGAGGACACGTCATGTCGTCGTCGGAACATAAGTCCATTCCTCTCGATGCCGAGACGGAAAAACAGCGCGCCGAACTCGCCAGCATCGTGCACCGGCATACCTGGGAAGATGGCTCCTACGGCACGGCGATCACCTCGTTGTACCTCAACCGCCACAACACGCCGCGCGACTTCATGCCGGTGCTGGTGGAACCTGCGCTGTGCATTCTCGCCAGCGGCAGCAAGGAAGTACGCCTGGCTGACGAGATCTTCGCCTACGACCCGCTCAACTACCTGGTGTTCTCCGTGGCGATGCCGGTGGCCGGGCGGATCATCGATGCCACGCCTGAAGATCCCAACCTGTCGGTGCGCATCAATATCGACCCGGCGCAACTCACGGCGCTGATCGCCGAGGCCGGCCCGATGGGCGTGCCCTCGCGCCCGACTTCACGCGGCATGTACGTCGACCGCATCGACACCCAATTGCTCGACGCCGTGCTGCGCCTGGCGCGCCTGCTGGATACGCCCAAAGACATCGCGATGCTGGCGCCGTTGATCAACCGCGAGATTCTTTACCGCTTGCTGCGTGGGCCGCAGGGTTACCGGCTGTATGAAATCGCCGTGGCCAACAGTCAGAGCCATCGTGTGAGCCAGGCCATCAAGTGGCTGAACGGCAACTATGAACAGCCGCTGCGTATTGATGACCTGGCCCGCGAAGTGAACCTCAGCGTCTCGACGTTGCACCACCGCTTCAAGGCGATCACCGCGATGAGCCCGCTGCAATACCAGAAGCAGTTGCGCCTGCAGGAAGCCCGGCGCTTGATGATTGCCGAAGGGCTGGAAGCTTCGGCGGCGGGGTATCGGGTGGGGTATGAAAGCCCGTCGCAGTTCAGCCGCGAGTACAGCCGGTTGTTTGGGGCGCCGCCGCTGAGAGACTTGGCCAGAATGCGCCAAAGTATCTGACCCACCACAAGTCTCATTGGGGGAGCTGGCTTGCCTGCGATGGCGGTGTATCAGTCAAACATTAGCTGGCTGGCCCACCGCTATCGCAGGCAAGCCAGCTCCCACATTTGATCCTCGGAGTGCTTTAGTCCAAGGTCCGGGGCAACTGCAATGTGACGCGCAAACCACCCTCGCGCAAATTCTGCAAACTCACCTCACCGCCATGGCTGTGGGCGATGTTGCGCGCAATGCCCAACCCCAAGCCATAACCCTGCTGCTGCCCGGCCAACCGAAAGTGCGGTTCAAACACTTGCTCCAGCCGCTGCTCCGGCACGCCCGGGCCTTCGTCGTCGACGTGCAGGATAAATTCCGCGCCATCGTCTTCGATGTGCAAATGCGCGTTCTGCCCGTACTTCAACGCGTTGTCAATCAGGTTACCGATGCAGCGCTTGAGCGCCAGCGGTTTGCCTGCATACGGCGCCAGGGCGCGGCCATTCTGGGTGATGCGGCCATTGCCGTTGGGCGCCAGGTACGGCTCCACCAGGCAATCAAGGACGTGATTGAGGTCGACCGGCTCGATGTTTTCGTGGATGTCAGTGTCTTTCACGCATTGCAGCGCGCCCTTCACCAGCAACTCCAATTCATCCAGGTCGCGACCGAACTTGGCTTGCAGGTTCTCGTCTTCGAGCAGTTCCACGCGCAGGCGCAAGCGGGTGATCGGCGTGCGCAAATCGTGGGAAATCGCGCTGAACAATTGGCTGCGCTCGGTCAGGTAACGGCTGATGCGTTCGCGCATGGCGTTGAACGCACGGCCCACTTCCACCACTTCGCTGCCGCCGCCTTCGGCCACCGGCTCGACATCCGCGCCCAGGGACATATCACGCGCCGCCCGCGCCAGACGCTTGAGCGGTCGGCTTTGCCAGTGCACCAGCAGGCCGATAAACAACAATAGAAAACCGCTGGTCAGCACGATAAACCACACCTGCTGCGACGGCAGGCCTTGTTCCTCAAGGCTGGTGTAGGGCTCAGGCAACAACGAGGCGATGTACAGCCATTCGCCCGGCGCCAGCTGGATCTGCGTGACCAGCACCGGCGGATTCACCGGTTCCAGGGTCAACGCGTAATGCGCCCAGGACCGCGGCAGTTCATCGAGCTTCAGGCCAGCGTTGAAAATGCGCAGGTCTTCGGCACTGACGAACTCCACCGAGATATGCACGTCGCCGCCCAGGGTCTGGCGCAAGACTTCGTCTACCGCTTGCAGCACCGCCTGTTTGCGCGGGGTCTGCGGCAATATCTGCATATCCAGAGGTCGGTCGTTGAGGGTCACCACAAAACGTGTGCCGCCCATGCTGCGCAACTGGTCCAGCACCAGCGGGCGGTAGGCCACTGGCAACGAGCGGAAATAACTCACGCTGGCCGTCATCGAGTGCGCCAGGCTGCGGGCGCTCGTGACCAGGCCTTCGAGCTGGGTGGCGCGCAATTGCGAGACCCAGATCACGCTGGACAGCGCCTGGGCGAACAGTACCGCGAGCAAGGTCAGCAGCAACATCCGCCCCAGCAGCGAGCGCGGCACCGGAAAACGGCGGCGGCGCTCGCTTAAATGCTCAGTGGGCATTGCCGGCAACCACGCTGGCTGCCAGTTGGTAACCGCTGCCGCGCACGGTGCGGATCAGCCGTGGGGGTTTTTCGGTATCGCGCAGGCGTTGGCGCAGGCGGCTCACGGCCATGTCGACGATACGGTCCAGCGGCATCAGGTCGCGGCCACGGGTGGCGTTGCCGATGGTGTCGCGGTCGAGAATTTGTTGCGGGTGATCGAGAAACAGTTTGAGCAGGGCAAAATCGGCGCCGGAAAGAATCACCTCTTCGCCGTCCACGTGAAACAGGCGATGGCTGATCATGTCCAGTCGCCATTCATCAAACACCCACACATCGCCGCCGCTGCTGCGCTCCTGGCCGAACTGGGCGCGGCGCAACAGGGCTTTGATTCGCGCTTGCAGCTCGCGCGGGCTGAAGGGCTTGCCGATGTAGTCGTCGGCGCCCAGCTCCAGACCGATCACGCGGTCGGTTTCATCGGAACTGGCAGTGAGCATGATGATCGGCACCTGCGCCTGGCGCGGGTGCTGGCGAATCCAGCGGCAAAGGCTGAAACCGTCTTCGTCGGGCAGCATCACATCGAGGATGACCAAATCGCACGGCGCCTCGTTCATCGCCTGGCGAAACCCTGCACCATCCGGCACGCCACGCACCTGGAAGCCGGCGCGACTGAGGTAGGTTTGCAGCAATTCGCGGATTTCCTGGTCATCGTCGACGAGGAGAATCGATTTACTGATTGCGCTCACGGGGTCCTCCTTGTTGTTATGGCCAAGCTTGAGTCATCTGTTGCTCTTGAGGCCCTATCGCGGGCAAGCCCGCTCCCACTTTAAACTCATTCCAACTGGATGAATGCGGTTGAATGTGGGAGCGGGCTTGCTCGCGAAGAGGCCATCACTGCCTATGCAAAAGCCTGCTCCAGCGCCACACCCGCCCCAGTCAACCCGGAATACGGCGCGGTCACCAACCACACCGGAATGCCTTTGAAATAATCGCTCATGCAGCCTTTGTCGCTGAAGCTCTTGGCGAAACCGCTGTTGATAAAGAAGTCGGCAAAGCGTGGGATGACCCCGCCCACGATATACACGCCACCGCGTCCACCGGTGGTCAGCACGTTGTTGCCGGCCACGCGGCCCAGCCAGATGCTGAACTGGTTCAACACTTCGATCGCCACCGGGTCCCCGGCCAGGCCGGCTGCCGTAATGGCTTCGGGCGTGTCCAGCACCGGCGTGTGCCCGTCGACCGCGCAAATCGCGCGGTACACCCGTGGCAGGCCGCCGCCGCTCAAGGCGGTTTCGGCACTGACGTGCCCGATCTCGGTGTAGATGTGCTGCCACAGCTGGGTTTCACGCGGGCTGCTCAGCGGCAGGTCGACGTGGCCGCCCTCGCCCGGCAGCGCCGTATATCGGCCTTCGCCCAGGTCCAGCAAGGTGCCGACGCCAAGGCCGGTGCCCGGCCCGATCACCACCGCCGGGCGCAGCGGTTCCGGCGTGCCTTCGCAGACCACGCGAAATTCGTCGGGCTTGAGGCGAGTCATGCCCAGGGCCATGGCCGTGAAATCATTGACCAACAGCAGCTCATCCACCTGCAAGGTTT
The DNA here is from genome assembly GCF_007713445.1 of Pseudomonas sp. RGB. Taxonomy (NCBI): domain Bacteria; kingdom Pseudomonadati; phylum Pseudomonadota; class Gammaproteobacteria; order Pseudomonadales; family Pseudomonadaceae; genus Pseudomonas; species Pseudomonas sp. RGB. Next base: position 92,553 of record NZ_VMSH01000015.1, read on the forward strand.
TACAGAATGCAGTTTTGCTCAGGCGCCAGTGATTGTTGGTGAATTTAAATTCATCGCCACTCACTGGCCCGGCCACCGACAGGCATACCGCGCCGATGTCCCCGATTTCCAGGCCTTCTTCCTTGAGGTAGACCTTGATGGCCTCCTCAGGGCTGTGGTGATCCGCGGTGGCATGCACGCGGATCGAGTGCAGCTCCTGATCCCGCCACAACGCAAAACGGGCGTTGGTACCACCGATGTCACCGACCAGCGCAAGCTTCACTTAAGCGTCTCCAAGGCAGAGGTAAAGGCGCTGGCGCCCTGCTCTGCGGAGCTTGCGGCCAAGCGCATAAATGCAAACAGCTCACGCCCCGCCCCCACGTTGTTGCCCAACAGGCCCGTGGCAGGCGTGCGCGCTGCGAATTCTTCGGCGTCCACCTTAAGCTCCAAGGTGCCGTTCACGCCATCCACGCGAATGATATCGCCATCTTTGACCCGCGCCAGCGGCCCGCCGCTTTGAGCTTCGGGGTTGACGTGAATCGCGGCAGGGATCTTACCCGACGCGCCGGACATACGCCCGTCTGTTACCAATGCCACTTTGAAGCCACGGTCCTGCAATACACCCAGGAACGGCGTCATCTTGTGCAATTCCGGCATGCCGTTGGAGCGCGGGCCCTGGAAGCGCATCACCGCGACAAAGTCTTTTTCCAACTCACCGGCCTTGAAGGCGTCGGCCAGATCCTGTTGATCCTGGAAGACCACGGCCGGCGCTTCGACGATCTGGTGCTCCGGGGCAACGGCGGAGACTTTCATCACACCACGGCCGAGGTTGCCTTCCATCACGCGCAAGCCGCCTTCCGGCGAGAACGCACGGGCCACGGGGCGCAGGATGGTTTCGTCGAGGCTTTCGATCGGGCCGTCGCGCCAGATCAGCTCGCCGTCGACCAGGAACGGCTCCTGGGTGTAACGGCTCAGGCCCTTGCCGGCCACGGTGTTGACGTCTTCGTGGAGCAGGCCGGCTTCGAGCAGTTCGCGGATCAGGAACGACATGCCGCCCGCCGCCTGGAAGTGGTTGATGTCGGCCTTGCCGTTTGGATACACGTGGGACAGGGTCGGCACCACCTCGGAGAGGTCGGCCATGTCCTGCCAGGTGAGGATGATGCCCGCCGACATGGCGATGGCCGGCATGTGCAGGGTGTGGTTGGTGGAACCGCCGGTGGCGTTGAGCGCGACGATGGAGTTGACGATGGATTTTTCGTCGACGATCTCGCCGATCGGCGTGAAGTTGCCATTGGCTTTGGTCAGGCGCGTGACCTGGTGCGCGGCTTCGCGGGTCAGCGCGTCACGCAGCGGCGTGTACGGGTTGACGAACGAGGCGCCTGGCAAGTGCAGGCCCATCACTTCCATCAGCAGCTGGTTGGTGTTGGCGGTGCCGTAGAAGGTGCAGGTGCCGGGGCTGTGGTAGGACTTCATCTCCGATTCCAGCAGCTCTTCGCGGGTGGCCTTGCCTTCGGCGTAGCGCTGGCGCACGTCAGCCTTTTGCTTGTTGGAGATGCCCGAGGGCATCGGGCCGCCTGGCACAAAGATCATCGGCAGGTGGCCGTAGCGCAGCGCGCCCATCATCAGGCCGGGGACGATCTTGTCGCAGATGCCCAGCATCAGCGCGGCGTCGAACATGTTGTGGGACAGCGCTACCGCCGTCGACATGGCAATGACTTCACGGCTGAGCAGGCTCAGCTCCATGCCGGGTTCGCCTTGGGTCACGCCATCGCACATGGCAGGCGTGCCGCCGGCAAACTGGCCGACCGAGCCGACTTCGCGCAGGGCCTTTTTGATCTGTTCAGGGAAATGTTCGTACGGCTGGTGCGCTGAGAGCATGTCGTTATATGAGGAAACAATCGCCACGTTGGCGGCGTTCATCATGCGCAGACTATTTTTATCTTCAGTGCCGCAGCCCGCCACGCCGTGGGCGAAGTTGGCGCATTGCAGCTTACCGCGCATCGGGCCGTCGCTGGCGGCGCCGCGAATGAGCGCAAGGTAAGCCTCGCGGGTTGCACGACTGCGGGCGATAAGCCGTTCGGTGACCTCAATTACGCGGGGATGCATGTGTAGAACTCCAGGCTAACGGATGTGGCGACCCTCGTTCCTATGCTGATCAAACGCCCGCAGCTCATGGGATGGCAGGGTGTCGTTTGTATCATCGGACCAGTTGATTCAGGTCACTCGTTGTAGATTGAACAAAATATTGCCACTAAAAAGGCTTGTTTTCTATTTTTATGCGAATAATCTTGTAATTCTTACAACAAATCGACGACAGGCACTTTCCAATGACTCTTCGTATCGCAATCAATGGTTTTGGCCGTATCGGCCGTAATGTCCTGCGCGCACTGTATACCCAAGGCTACCGCCAGGATTTGCAGATCGTCGCCATCAATGATTTGGGCGACAGTTCGATCAATGCCCACCTGCTCAAATACGACACCGTACACGGTACTTTCGAAGCAGAGGTTGCCCACGATCAGGAAAGCCTGACCGTCAATGGTGACCGGATTGCCGTCAGTGCCATTCGCAACCCCGCTGACCTGCCGTGGGCTGCGCACAAGATCGACGTGGTGTTTGAATGCACCGGTCTGTTCACCGACCGTGACAAGGCGGCCGCTCATATTACCGCCGGCGCGCGCAAGGTAATCATCTCGGCCCCCGCCAAAGGCGCAGACGCCACGGTGGTGTACGGGGTGAACCATGACATTTTGCGCCAATCGCACCAGATCATCTCCAACGCTTCCTGCACCACCAACTGCCTGGCGCCTGTGGCTCAGGTGCTGCACCGCGAGCTGGGCATCGAGAACGGCTTGATGACCACCATTCACGCCTACACCAACGACCAGAACCTGACCGACGTCTACCACACCGACCCGTACCGCGCGCGCTCGGCCACCCAGAACATGATCCCAAGCAAGACTGGCGCCGCTGAAGCGGTAGGCCTGGTGCTGCCGGAACTGGCGGGCAAGCTGACCGGCATGGCGGTGCGTGTACCGGTGATCAACGTGTCGCTGGTCGACCTCACCGTGGAGCTGAAGAAAGAAGCCACCGCCGAACAAGTCAACGCGCTGCTCAAAGAAGCCAGTCAGCACTCGAAAATCCTCGGCTACAACACCCTGCCGCTGGTTTCCAGTGACTTCAACCATAACCCGCTGTCGTCGATTTTCGATGCTAATCACACCAAGGTCAGCGGCAAGTTGCTCAAAGTGCTGGCCTGGTACGACAACGAGTGGGGTTTCTCCAACCGGATGCTGGATAACTGCCTGGCGCTGTGCAACGCCGAGTAAGCCCGGTTTGTGTGGGAGCTGGCTTGCCTGCGATACCATCACCTCGGTTTGACTCAAATACCGATGTGCCTGCATCGCGGGCAAGCCCGGCTCCCACAAAAGCACTCGCCCACATTTGATCGGTGCAGGCTCACAGCAATAGCCACTTGCCATTTCCGTTGATGATAAGCATTATCATTAACTGCAAATCGATCTGGTAGCACTGTGAGCCAATCTCGCTTCAACCAAGTCTTTATCACCCAACGGGTGATTCTGCTTCGCACCTTGCAGCGGATGGTGAATAACCACAGCACCGCCGAGGACCTGCTGCAGGAAACCTACCTGCGCGTCACCCGGGCCCTCAGTGAGCGGCCGATCGACCACCTCGAACCCTTCGTCTACCAGACTGCCCGCAACCTGGCGCTGGACCACCTGCGTTCGCGGCGCATTCAAGCCCGCACGCTGCAGGAAGATGTCCCGCTGGACGTGCTGCAAAGTGTCGCCGCGCCCATCAGCACGCCCGAAGACGCCACCCAGACCGAGCAATTGCTCGAACACCTGAGCATCAGCCTCGGCCAGCTGAGCGCTCGCCAACAGCAGATATTCATCCTCAGCCGCCTGCACGGTTGCAGTTACCAAGAGATTGCCGACCAGTTGCAAGTGTCCTTGAGCACCGTGCAAAAGGAACTGAAATTGATCATGGCCATCTGTGTAGGAGTGGCTGAACGGCTGGATCAGCCTTAAGCTTCAGCCGACAGATGTGGCGATCCAGTCTGTAGGAAAGATGAATAGAACGTGGCGAAGACCCGAGGAACACCGTGACAGACCCGAATAAACTGCGCCCCCATGAGCTGGCTCATGAGGTGTTGCAAGACACTGCTATGGACCAGGCCCTTGATTGGCTGATCGTCTTGCAGTGCCCGCAACCCGGGCAGCAAGCGCAGTTCGATGCCTGGCTGGCCAGTGACCCGGCACACGTACACGCGTTCAACAAAGCCCAAACCGCCTGGGGCGGCGCGCCGGTACACAGCGCCGCCGTGGCCCTGGCAGCGCCGCGCAAACCGAGCGTCTGGCGCCGGATAAAACCGCATTGGAAACCCTTGGCCACCGCCGCCGTGCTGTTGATCGGCCTGTTCAGCTTCAGCAACCTGCCCGTGCGCCTGCAAGCCGACCACCTCACCGTCGTCGGTGAACGCCAGCGCGTGCAATTGGACGACGGCTCCAAAGTACTGCTGAACACCAACTCGGCGTTTTCCAGCAGCATCAAAGACCACCAGCGCATCGCCCGCCTGTACCAGGGCGAGGCGTTTTTTGAAGTTGCGCCCAACCGCGGCCTGCCCCTGGAGATTGACGCCGGGCCGGTGCGCGCCAGCGTAAGCGACACCGACTTCGCCGTGCGCTACCTCAACGGCGAGGCCCAGGTGCAGGTGCAGCGCGGTGACGTCGACCTGAGCAATACCTTCGACGATGCCCGTGTGCGCCTGCGTGCCGGTGAGAGCATCCGCATCGGCCCCAAAGGCTTTGGCCAACCCGCCAAGCTGGATGTGAGCAAGGACCTGGCCTGGGTTCAAGGTCGGCTGGTGTTCGAAAACTGCCCGATGAGCGACGTGCTGGCCGAGCTGCGCCGCTATTACCCGGGCTGGATCATCAACACCAACGACAAGCTCGCCAGCACAGCCGTCACCGGCAACTACCGCCTCGACCAGCCGCTGGACGTGGTGCGCTCGCTGGCGCACATCACCTCGGCCACGCTTTCGGAATACCCGGCGCTGGTCATTTTGAACTAAATGAGAATTATTTTTACTCGATGTTAACCGGCGGTACGTCTCGTTATAGCCAATGCAACTGATTCCTATTTGATTCGGTTCGCAACTATAAGATTCGTACTCCGGAGCGCTCTCGATGTCCTCTCGTTTCAATCGCCGGTCTTCCTCGCCCGTCCTGTCATTGCTGACCGCTGCCATGCTGCTGGCCAGCGCGCCAGTCATGGCCGCCACTGCCGCCGAGCCGGTTGCCCGCAGCCACGGCAACTACAATTTCAGCATCGAGCAGCAGCCGTTGGTCTCGGCGCTGAACGCGTTTACCGCCGTGACCGGCTGGCAAGTCGGCCTGCCGGCAGAGCTGGGCCAAGGTGTCTCGTCCCCTGGCGCACGCGGCCCGCTGTCACCCGAAAAAGCCCTGGACCGGTTGTTGGTGGGGACCAACCTGAGTTATCGCAAACTGGGCACTAACAATATCGTGCTGGAAAAACGCGCAGCCGGCAGCGTGCTCAACCTGCAACAGGTGACCATCAGCGCCACGCGTAACGAACAGGACGTCAACAGCGTGCCCAGCACGGTCACTGTGCATGATCGCCAGGAACTGGACCGCCAGAACGTCAACACCATCCGTGAACTGGTGCGCTACGAGCCCAACGTGTCAGTCGGCGGCGCAGGCACCCGCGCCAGCAACGCGGGCTACAACATTCGCGGCATCGACGGCGACCGCATCCTCACCCAAGTCGACGGCGTCGAAGTGCCGGACAATTTCTTCAACGGCCCCTACGCCAAGACGCGCCGCAACTACGTCGACCCGGAAATCGTCAAGCGCGTGGAAATCCTGCGTGGCCCGGCCTCGGCCTTGTACGGCAGCAGCGCCATCGGCGGCGCGGTCAGCTACTTCACCCTCGACCCGGACGACATCATCAAGCCCGGCCAGGACGTCGGCGCCCGCCTGAAAACCGGCTACAGCTCCGCCGACGACAGCTGGCTGACCTCCGGCACCGTTGCCGGCCGCGTGCAGGACTTCGACGGTTTGCTGCACTTGAGCCAGCGCAATGGCCATGAAATGGAATCCTACGACGGCAACAACGCCACCGGCCTGGCCCGCACCGGCGCCAACCCGGAAGATGCGCGCACCACCAATATCCTGGCCAAATTGGGCTGGAACTATGGCGATGACAACCGACTGGGCCTGACTTATGAGAAGTTCAAGGATGACCGCGACGTTAACCTGAAAAACGCCGTGGGCGGCCCGTTCATCGGCGGTCGCGGGATGAATTTGTACCGCGCCCGCTCCGGCAACGACACCATCACTCGCGAGCGCTTCGGCCTGGAAAACACCTTTGCCCTCGAGTCGCCGATTGCCGATCGCATCAAGACCAGCCTGAACTACCAGATCGCCAAGACCGACCAGACCACCGCCGAAATCTACCAGGCGGGCCGTCGCGTATTACGCACCCGTGACACGCTTTACGAAGAAAAACAGTGGGTCTTTGACGCCCAACTGGACAAGGCCTTCAACATTGGTGAAACCGATCACCAAGTGACCTATGGCACCACACTCAAACAGCAGAAGGTCACCGGCTCGCGCGAAGGCTCGGCCTCCTGCCTCGCCGTCGGCTCGGGTTGCACAGCCATCGGCGCACCCAGCCCACAAGCCAGCGACAGCGTGAAAAAATCCAGCGACTTCCCGGACCCGACCATCAACACCTACTCGCTGTTCGCCCAGGACCAGATCACCTGGAACAAATGGACCTTCCTGCCGGCAGTGCGCTATGACTACACCCAGCTCAAACCCAAGCTGACCCAGGAATTCCTCAACACCGTAAACCCGACCGGCGCCTACCCGGTCAGCGACAAAGAAAAAACCTGGCACCGTGTAACGCCCAAATTCGGCCTGACCTATGCGCTGACCGAGCAATACACCTGGTTCGGTCAATACGCCGAGGGTTTCCGCACGCCATCGGCCAAGGCGCTCTATGGTCGCTTTGAAAACCTTAACCTGGGCTACACCGTCGAGCCGAACCCGAACCTCAAGCCGGAAACCAGCAAGGGCATCGAAACCGGGATTCGCGGCAATTTCGACGAGGGCTCTTTCGACATCGCGGTGTTCTACAACAAGTACCGCAACTTTATCGACGAAGACGCCTCGGTCGCCGGCGGTGACATACAAACCTTCGAAGCCAATAACATCAAGCACGCCACCATCAAAGGGGTTGAAGCCAAGGGCCGCCTGAACCTCGACGCGTTCGGCGCACCGCAAGGCCTCTACACCCAAGGCTCGGTCGGTTACACCTACGGCCGCAACGACGACAACGGCGAGCCGCTCAACAGCGTCAACCCGCTTAAAGGCGTGTTCGGCCTGGGCTACGAGCAAGAGCAATATGGCGCGTTGGTCAGCTGGACGCTGGTCAAGAAACAGAACCGCGTCGACAGCACCACCTTCCACGCACCGGATGGCAGCACCAGTGCGCCGTTCAAAACGCCAGGCTTCGGCATCGTCGACCTAACCGGTTATTACAAAGTCACCGACGATGTAACCATCAACGGCGGCCTCTACAACCTCACCGACAAAAAGTACTGGAACTGGGATGACGTGCGCAGCTACGACGGCGTCGGCGAAGCCGGCGTGACAGCGCCCGCCAACCTCGACCGCCTGACCCAGCCCGGCCGCAACTTCGCGATCAACCTGATCTGGGACATCTGACAGCACTTCACCCAAATGCCGTCTCCTCACCTCGCCGGAATTTCACCGGCGAGGTGAGGATTTTTTACTGTGCCGCGTCTTCTTGTTCGTCTAGTTGATAACAGCTCTCTTTAGGGCACCCAGGCGCTACTCTTCTCAAGGACTTTTTTCGATGACCGCTTCCCCTACCGCAGAACGCCCAAGCCTGCGCTCCCAGCGCCTGAACCAGATCACCAACGCGCCCCACACCAAGCTCGATGCGCTGGTCAAAGCCCACGCCCCGTTCGAAACCCAAGCCAACTTCGCCCGCTTCGTGGTCGCGCAGTACCTGTTCCAATCGGAACTGGTGGCCCTGTACAACGACCCTGAGTTGATCAAGATCGTCCCCGATCTGGCTGAACGCTGCCGCGCCGAAGCCGCCAAGCTGGACCTCGGCGACCTGGACACCGAAGTGCCTGCACCGGTCGCCGGCGCTGTCAAGAACCCGAGCAAGGCCGAAGCCCTGGGCTGGCTGTTCGTCTCCGAAGGCTCCAAGCTGGGCGCTGCGTTCCTGATCAAACGCGCCGTGGGCCTGGGCCTGAGCGAAACCTTCGGCGCCCGCCACCTCGGCGAGCCGGCCGGTGGCCGTGCTGAAGGCTGGAAAAGCTTTACCCGTACCCTCGACGGCCTTGAGTTCAGCGCCGAAGAAGAAGCCGCAGTAGAAAAAGGTGCAATCGACGCGTTTGTGCGCTTCACCGTGCTGCTGGAACAGGCGTACGCTAGCGCCCCTGAATTGGCGTAAATGTTCCGATAAACACTGGCTCAATGTGGGAGCTGGCTTGCCTGCGATGGCGGACTGCCTGTCTACACATCGGTGCCTGGCCCACCGCTATCGCAGGCAAGCCAGCTCCCACATTTGAGCGCATTCCAATTCAAATAATTTGTAACCTCCTCAGCAGATAAGCTTCAGCATGACCGGCAAAACCCAATCCACCTCAAAAATCGCGCAGATCCTCTTCGGCCTGCTGGCCTACGTCAGCCTGGGCATTGGGTTGGTGGCGATTGTCATACCGGGTTTGCCCACCACTGAATTCATCCTGCTTGCCGCCTGGGCCGCGACCAAAAGTTCGCCGCGCCTGAGTGCCTGGCTGGAAAACCACCGGTTGTTCGGGCCGATCCTGTTCAATTGGCGCAACGGCAAGATCATCGCGCGCCGTGCCAAAGTCAGCGCCACCGTCAGCATGCTGCTGTGCGCGGGTTTGATGCTGGTGATGCTCGATCACGGCTGGCCGATCTACCTGGCAATCGCCGGCATGAGCCTGGGCAACCTGTGGATATGGTCACGCCCGGAACGGCTTGCAGCCCCCGTATAGCGCAGCGTGTAGTCTTTTTCCTACCGCTCATCGCCTTTCCCTCATGAAACATCTCGTTACGCCGATGTTCCGGACATAGCGCCGAATGGACTTGGCTCGCCCTGCTTGCAGGTCAACAAGTCCAATCGCGAGTGAACCCATGTTCGACACCCTCTCTATCCGCTTGAAAATCGTGCTGCTGTCCGGCCTCTGCCTGTTGGGGGTGATTGCACTGGTCGTCGGCGTCAACCTCTACGAAGCCGATCAGAACAACCGACTGGTCAGCGATTCAAGCTCGCGAATGCTCACCAACAGTGTGCAGAACCTGTTGCAAGCCAAGGCCGGCGAACAGGCGGTACAGCTGCAGAAAACCTTTGGCGAAAGCCTGGTGGTGGTCACCGCACTGGCCGACCAGATCAAGGGCCTGCGCACCACCGCCGCCAAGCGCGGGCTGGAAGCGGGTGCACTGCGTGAAGAACTCAACCAGAGCCTCAAGACCGCCTTTGAGCGCAACACCAAGGTGCTGGGAATCTGGCTGTCGTTCGAACCCAATGGCCTGGATGGCAAGGACAGCGAATTTGTCAACGACAAGGCCCGCGTCTCGAATGAAAAAGGCCGCTTTTCCAGCTACTGGAGCCGCGCCGCCGGTGAAGGCCTGAACACGGTGATGGTCGAGGAAGACCTGACCAAAACCACCCTCAATCTCAGCGGCACGCCCTACAACATTTGGTACACCTGCCCACGGGACACGCGCACTGTTTGCCTGCTTGACCCGTACTCCGACGACGTGGCCGGCAAGCAAGTGCTGATGACCACCCTCTCGCTGCCGTTGATCGTCGACGGCAAGGTCATCGGCGTAGTGGGCGTGGACCTGGCCCTCAACACCCTGCAGGCGGTGACCGACGCAGCACAAAAAGAACTCTTCGACGGCGCCGCGCACCTGGAGATTCTCTCCAGCACCGGCTTGATCGCGGCCTACAGCGGCGAGCCGGCGCGGGTCGGCAAAAACCTGATCGACATCCTGGGCGCCGAGGGCAAAGAGATTGTGCAATTGCTGGCCAACGACACGCGCACGATCCGCGAGCAAGACGACACGATCCGCGCCGTGTACCCGGTCAAGCCGATTGCCGACGCCAAGTCCTGGGGCATCGTGATCAAACTGCCCAAGAACGTGATGCTGGCTGACACCTTGAAACTGCAAGGCGTCCTCGACAACGCCCAGGAAGCCGGCACGCTCAAGGCCTTGCTGGTCGGCGCCGCCGCCGCATTGCTGGGCCTGGTGCTGATCTGGCTGACCGCCACCGGCGTGACCCGCCCGATCAACACCGTGGCCGCAATGCTCAAGAACATCGCCAGCGGCGAAGGCGATCTTACCCAGCGCCTGACTTACGCTAAAAAAGATGAACTGGGCGAGTTGGCGAACTGGTTCAACCGCTTTCTCGACAAGCTGCAACCAACCATCGCGCAGATCAAACAAAGCATCACCGAAGCACGCGGCACGGCTGATCAGTCGTCAGCCATCGCGCGCCAGACCAGCGAAGGCATGCAGGTGCAGTTCCGCGAAATCGACCAGGTTGCCACGGCGTCCAATGAAATGAGCGCCACCGCCCACGACGTGGCCAACAGCGCGTCCAACGCTGCCAGCGCGGCACGCGGCGCGGACCAGTCAGCACGCGAGGGCATGTCGATCATTGAGCAAAGCACCCGCGACATCACCACCCTCGCCGAAGAAGTCAGCAAGGCGGTGAGCGAGGTCGAGGCCTTGGCGGTGAACAGCGAGCAGATCGGTTCGGTGCTGGAAGTGATCCGCAGCATTGCCGAGCAGACCAACCTGCTGGCCCTCAACGCCGCCATCGAAGCGGCGCGCGCCGGGGAAAGCGGGCGTGGGTTTGCGGTGGTGGCCGACGAAGTGCGCAATCTGGCCAAACGCACACAGGATTCGGTGGAAGAAATTCGCCTGGTGATCGAGCGCATCCAGAGCGGCACCCGTGGCGTGGTGGCAACCATGCATTCCAGCCAGCATCAGGCCCAGAGCAATGCCGGGCAGATCCATCAGGCCGTGCAAGCGTTAGGCAAGATCAGCGACGCGGTCACAGTCATCAGCGACATGAACCTGCAAATCGCCAGCGCCGCCGAGCAGCAGAGCGCCGTGGCCGAAGAGGTCAATCGCAATGTCTCGGCAATTCGCACCGTGACCGAAACCCTCACTGGCCAGGCCACCGAGTCGGCGGCCATCAGCAGTCAACTGAATGCCTTGGCCAGCCAGCAGATGAAGTTGATGGATCAGTTCAAGGTGTAACACCACTGCTGAAACCGATAGAGGTCTCTGTGGGAGCCGGGCTTGCCCGCGATGGCGGTGGGTCAGTCCATACCTTTATGGCTGACACACCGCTATCGCAGGCAAGCCAGCTCCCACAAAGAGCAGAACTGCAGAGGTTTAAAGGCCAGTCCACGCCTGAACAAACGCCGCCACATCTTCCTTGGGCGCAACACGCGGCGGGTTCTGCGGCGTGCCCAGATAAAGGAAGCCAATCACTTCCTCATCCGCCGTCAGCCCCAGGCCTTTGGCGACGTGAGGCGAGTAAGACAACTCACCGGTGCGCCACACGGCACCAATGCCCTGTGCATAAGCCGCCAGCAGAATACCGTGGGCCGCACACGCAGCCGCCAGCAGTTGCTCGGATTTTGGCACCTTGAAGTGTTCTTGCAGGCGGGCAATCACCACCACCACCAACGGCGCGCGCAGTGGGCCGTTCTGGGCTTTGTCGATGGCGGCTTGCGGCGCGTCGGCGTCCTGCAGGCGCGCCGCTTCGGCCAACAGCGTGCCCATCTGCTCGCGGGCCGCGCCTTCGACGGTGAGAAAACGCCATGGGCGCAACTGGCCGTGGTCCGGCGCACGCATGGCGGCGGCGAACAGCACATCGCGCTGCTCCTGGGTCGGTGCCGGTTCCAGCAAACGCGGCACGGAAACACGGTTGAGCAAAGCGTCGAGAGCCTGCATTGGCCACCTCCAGAGAAAAATGTGCGGCCATTCTAGCGGGAATGAATCGGATTCGACCAAACGATAATTGCTCTTATTCATTGAGCCCCGCCCTGTTAGACTTTGCGGCCTAATTTTGGCCATTGCTTCAGGAAACTTGATGTTCGGTTCGCTTTTTCGCCTGTCCGCAGCGTTGATGGCCTTGAGCCTGACCGCCTGCGATGACGCCCCACGTTTCACCAAGGCCGAACCTGGTGAAGCGCGAGCCGGCGGCGCGACGACGGTGAACAAGCGCGACCAGAACGCCTTTTCCCTGCCCTCGGCCAACCTGGCGCCGACCCGCCGCCTGGACTTCAGCGTCGGCAACAGCTTCTTTCGCAGCCCGTGGGTGATCGCGCCGTCCACCACCACCGCGCGCGACGGCCTGGGCCCGCTGTTCAATACCAACGCCTGCCAGAACTGCCACATCAAGGACGGCCGGGGTCACCCACCACTGCCCGACGCGCCCAATGCGGTGTCGATGCTGGTGCGCCTGTCGATTCCCGTGCCGATGACAGAGCCTGCGCCCTACGCCAAAATCATCGAGCAGCTCGGCGTAGTGCCCGAGCCGGTCTACGGCGGGCAATTGCAGGACATGGCCGTGCCGGGCGTGGCGCCGGAAGGCAAGGTGCGCGTGGATTACACACCGGTCAACGTGACGTTCAAGGACGGCACCGTGGTCGAGCTGCGCAAGCCCGACCTGCACATCACCCAGCTCGGCTACGGCCCGATGCATCCGGATACACTTTTCTCGGCGCGCGTCGCCCCGCCCATGATCGGTCTGGGCTTGCTCGAAGCCATCAGCGACGCCGATGTGTTGCGCAACACCGACCCGAAAACGGCCGACAAAGAAGCCCTCGTCGGCCGCGCCAATTGGGTCTGGGATGACGCCCGGCAGAAAACCGTGCTCGGGCGCTTTGGCTGGAAAGCCGGGCAACCCAACCTCAATCAACAAAATGTTCACGCGTTTTCTGGTGATATGGGCCTCACCACGTCCCTGAGACCCTTTGATGACTGCACCGACGCCCAGGTCGCCTGCAAACAGGCCCCCAACGGCAATGGCCCCGATGGCGAGCCGGAAGTCAGCGATAACATCCTGCGCCTGGTGCTGTTCTACACCCGCAACCTCGCCGTGCCGGTGCGCCGTGGCGTCAACACGCCGCAGGTGCTGGCCGGGAAAAACCTGTTCTACCAGGCCGGTTGCCAGGGCTGCCACAAACCCACGTTCACCACGGCCGCAGGCGCCGCCGAACCCGAACTGGCCAACCAAGTGATTCGCCCCTACAGCGACCTGCTATTGCACGACATGGGCGAAGGCCTTGCCGACAACCGCAGCGAATTCAAGGCCGGTGGCCGCGACTGGCGCACGCCGCCGTTGTGGGGCATTGGCCTGACACAGACCGTCAGTGGCCACACCCAGTTTTTACATGATGGCCGCGCCCGCAACCTGCTCGAAGCCGTGCTGTGGCATGGCGGTGAAGCACACGCGGCGCAGCAGCATGTGCTGTCCTTTAATGCCGAGCAGCGTGCCGCGTTGCTGGCGTTCCTGAATTCTTTATAAGCTTTGCCGCACTTACAGAAGGGAGCTCGACATGTTTCGTCCCAAGTTGTTGTTCACAAGCCTGGCCGCCCTCGCCCTCGGCGCCTGCTCGCCGCAGGACCCGCAAGCGGTGACCTCGGCGGCCATCGCCAAGCAAGTGATCCTGCCGACCTACAGCCGTTGGGTTGAAGCCGACCGCCAACTGGCCGTCAGCGCCCTCGCCTACTGCCAGGGCAAAGAAAGCCTGGAGACCGCCCGCGCCGACTTCCTCCACGCGCAAAAAGCCTGGGCCGAGCTGCAACCGCTGCTGATCGGCCCGCTGGCCGAGGGCAACCGTTCGTGGCAAGTGCAGTTCTGGCCGGACAAGAAAAACCTGGTCGGCCGCCAAGTCGAACAACTGGTCACCGCCCAGCCGCAGATCGACGGCGCGGCCCTTGCCAAGTCCAGCGTGGTGGTACAAGGCCTTTCGGCCTACGAATACATCCTCTACGACGCCAAGACCGACGTCGCCGACGAAGCCCAGAAAGCTCGTTATTGCCCGCTGCTGGTCGCCATCGGCGAGCGCCAGAAAGCCTTGGCTGAAGAGATCCTGGCGAGCTGGAACAGCACCGACGGCATGCTCGCGCAGATGACCAAGTTCCCCAACCAGCGCTACGCCGATTCCCACGAAGCCATCGCTGACCTGCTGCGCGTGCAAGTCACTGCGCTGGACACGCTGAAGAAAAAACTCGGCACGCCGATGGGTCGCCAGACCAAGGGCATCCCGCAACCGTTCCAGGCCGATGCATGGCGCAGCCAGTCTTCCCTGCAAAGCCTGGAAGCCAGCCTGGCTGCGGCCCAGACCGTGTGGGCCGGCGTCGACAACAAAGGCCTGCGTGGCTTGTTGCCGTCGGAGCAGAAGCCGTTGGCCGACAAGATCGACGCCGCCTACGCCGCGTCTTTGAAGCTGTTCGCCAGCAATCAGCGCACGCTCAATGAAATGTTGGCCGACGACGCCGGCCGCCAGCAGCTCAACGACATTTACGACAGCCTCAACGTGGTCCACCGCCTGCACGAAGGTGAGCTGGCCAAAGCGCTGGGCATCCAACTGGGCTTTAACGCCAACGACGGTGACTGATGATGCTCAGGCGACAGGCTTTGGCGGTGGGCAGCGTGCTGCTCAGCGCACTCACGTTGGGCGGTTGGACGCTGTTCAAGCAGAAGGGCTCGAACAGCCCACTGCTGCTGTCCGCACGGGATGATGCGGACGGCAAGCACTACGCCGTGGGTTATCACCTGGACGGCAAGCAGGTGTTTGCCACCCAGGTTGGCCAGCGTTGCCACGACATCATCAACCACCCGACGCTGCCAATTGCACTGTTTGTGGCCCGTCGCCCGGGCACTGAGAGTTACTTGATCAACCTGCGTGATGGCGCGTTGCTGCAGACCATCACGTCGAATGCCAATCGCCATTTCTATGGGCATGCGGTGATCCACAAGAGCGGCGACTGGTTGTATGCCACCGAGAACGACACGTCCGACCCGGGCCGTGGGTTGCTGGGTGTGTATAAGTTCGAAGGCGAACGGCTGGTGCACAGCGGCGAGATGTCCACCCACGGTATCGGGCCGCACCAGGTCTCGTGGATGCCCGACGGAGAAACCCTGGTGGTGGCCAACGGCGGGATTCGCACCGAGGCGGAAAGCCGGGTTGAGATGAACCTCAATGCAATGGAGCCGAGCCTGGTATTGATGCACCGCGATGGCCGGTTGATCAGCAAGGAAACCCTGGCCCAGCAGATGAACAGCGTGCGTCATATGGGGATTGCCGGCGACGGCACAATTCTCACGGGGCAGCAGTTCATGGGGCCGTCTCAGGAAAGGTCCGAGTTGCTGGCGATCAAGCGACCGGGGCAGCCGTTTGTGACGTTCCCGGTGGCGGATGAGCAGCTGCAGGCAATGGGGCATTACACCGCCAGCGTCGCAGTGCACAGTGAGTTACGCCTGGTCGCGCTGACGGCGCCACGGGGCAATCGCTTTTTTATCTGGGACATGGACAGCGGCGAACTGCGCCTGGATGGGCCTTTGCCCGACTGCGCCGGCGTGGGTGCGGTAGCGGACGGGTTTGTGGTGACTTCAGGCCAGGGACGCTGCCGCTTCTACGACTGCCGCCAAAAGCAGTTGGTGGCTAAGCCGTTGGAGCTGCCGTCCGGGTTTTGGGATAACCATCTGCACGTGATTTGAAATCGGCATCTGTCCGTGACTGCGTAACGGACAGGTGCCGGGCCCCAAATCAACAGCCAAAAAAAAGGCCTCGCATCGCAAGGCCTTTTTTGGGGGGTTGAATCTATTCAACGCTGTATTCAGCTCTGCGGCCTCATGCCCTGAGACATCCCGAACATGAACAACAACAACTCATGATCAGGCTTGACCGCCACATTCGCCTTGGCGATGCGCGGTAACGGACACTGCCCGCCCCCTTGCACAGCACTGAGCACTTGTGTCCGAGGCAGCTCCCACGCAGCCAGCGCCAGGGCTGAAATGCCCAACGCGCCGACCAGGAACAAACCTCGTGCTATTTCTAGCTTCATCTGGTTAAACCCTTGATAGCGCTGCCAAACGCCGTCTCGTAAAAGTAGCTGAGTTTTTTCCAGTCGGTATCGTTCCACGACGAATGGCGCCGCAGTTGCAGCATGTCATGGGACGCCGCCCGATAAGCGGTCAAACGCTGCCGGCATTTTTCAAAATCCAGCAACGCCACTTCTACTTTGGCCGAGTCGCCTTCGCCGGTTACGCGTACGAACACATGCTTGATGTACAGGCAGCCATGCTGCCAGCGGCCTTTGTGCATACGTGCCAGGGTGCCCGCCAATTCCTTGAGCAAGCGCTCATGCACCGCCTCACCGTATTGCTCACGACCACCGGCGGCGTACCAGTTTTCGATTTCGTCGAAACCGTCGAGCGACGCAGTCACCAACAACGCTTTCCATTGATGCTCAGGGTCGCGACGTGCCTCGCAGAACACCAGCTCCGGCACGCGTACATTCAATGAACGCAAACCCCTGAGGGCATCACGCTCACGCAGTACGGTCGGGCGCCCAAACGGGTGAAGCCAGCTGCGATAGATGTGACCGGTCTGGCGTTTGCTGTAAAGCAAGCGGCCGTTGGGGCTCATCACGCGTTGCACACCACTTTCACCGCCACGTCGGCGATTGGGTTCTTCAACCCACTCGCCCTGCAGGCGCCAGAAAAAATCGAATCGTTCCTCGGGAGCTACATGACTGCCTACTACGCACTCAACTGCCATCCTGTTACCTCTTACGCAATACATATACTCGCCACATGGCGTAGAGCGGTATGAAGTCCAGGGATTCCTGAACACGGAAACCGGCCTGCTCAAACTCTGCCTCGACAGTAGCAGCCGGTAACACAAACCGGTTTTGGTAACCTTCTTGCTCACCTTTGTTGCGACGTTTCACTTCGGCGCGTTTGCGTTTCCAGGCCTTGAAATTGCCATCCACCCACAGCGAAATAATCACGCTGTCGCGGGTAACCCGCTGAAATTCTCGCAGTATTGTCATCCTGTGCGCCGGATCACCAATGTGGTGCAGCAAGCGCATGCAGAAAATACTGTCGACCGAGTTATCCGGTAAATCGATATCAAAGGCAGACGTCTGCAAGGGTCGTACCCGTTTCACCACGTCCGCTGGCTGAGCAACGGTCGCGACCTTGAGCATCGACGCTGAATTATCGGCCCCGATAATCACACGGTTGGGTTTCTCAGCCAACAGCGGCCAGAAGCGCCCGGCGCCGCACGGCAGGTCCAGCACCAGGCCAGGTTCGCCGGCCATGGCCAGCGCACCCCGCGCCAATTGCTCGTCGCGCTTGTGGGACAACCGGCGAGCCAGATTGTCCTGATGCTTGAGCAAATAATTTTGCGCGTGCTGATCGTCGTACTTTTCAGAAAAATCGAGCTTGATCGGGGTAGACATCAACGGATCTCCGGTAACTGATGCCTACAACCTTATGCAGCGAACTGTGATCAACAGGTCAACCCGTTGTGAAAAACTTGTCCTGTCCAATCTCATACATTTCAAGACTTTACAGATACAAGCAATAGCATGGGGCCATCTTCGCCGATTTACGGGGATGTCTGGCAGGATAACGGCAGGGGCAAGTGTCAGGGCTTGACCTGACTCAACTGCACGTGAAAACGACAGCCGTTGGGTTCCATCGTGCTGAGGCTGACCGTCCACCCCTGGTTCTCACAGATACGCTGCACCAGCGACAAACCCAGGCCAAGCCCTTCGCCACGCTTTTCGCTGCCACGCACGAACGGCTCGAACATCGCCTCACGCTTGTCTTCTGGAATCCCCACGCCAGTGTCCTCTACCACAAAACCGCTGGGTTCGAGGGTCAGGCGGATGAAGCCCTGCTCGGTGTAATGCAGGGCATTGCGCAACAGGTTGCCCATAACGGCGTGGAGAAAAGTGGTGTTGTAGCGCGCGTCCGAAGGGTTACCTGGCTGGTAGATCAACGCCAGGCCTTTGCGCTCGATCGGCTCGCGCCAGATGCCGAGCAAATCGTCCGCCACCTGCGCCAGCGTGACCTGCGGCGACATGGCCGCTTCATCGTGTTCGGCACGGGCCAGCATCAGGAAGGTCTGCACCAGCTCGCGCATTTCTTCGCAGGCGCGCGCGATGCGCTCAACCTGATTGCGGCCGCGCTGATCGATCGCCGGGTTTTCCAGCAACAGTTCGCAGGAGCTGGCCAGCACCATCAAAGGCGTGCGCAATTCATGGCTGACGTCACTGGTGAACAATTGCTCGCGTGATAACGCCTGACGCAGACGCCCCAGCGTGGCATCGAAGGCCACGGCCAGTTCGCCGACTTCATCCGCCGCATAATCGGGTGCCAGCGGTGGCGCCAGGCCCAGCAACTGGTCGCGATGACGCACCTGGCGAGCGAGCCGAACCACCGGCGCCATCACTTTGCGCGCCAACACCCAACCAAGGAACACCGCCAGCGCCAGGCTGAGCACGAAGCCCACCAGCACCACGGCAAATAAAACCCGCTCGCGCTCCTCGAAGTCGCTCTGGTCCTGCAGCAGGACATACCGACGGCCATCCACCACTTCGACCATGGCGTGGTAAGACAGCGCCTCGCGGAACACCTCATGAAAGCCGGGTTCCAGGTGCCGCAAATCCTTGGGCAGCTCGAAATCCCCGCGCCCGCCACTGAAATAGAACAGCTGATCGGGCTCCGGACGGTGGCTCCAGTCCTCGACGCTGTCCATCAACAACAGCCGTTGCAGGTCGCCGCCCAAGCCCGCCGAAATCAGTTTTTCTTCTACCAGGTGCACGGTCGCAACGATGCCCATGGCGAACGCCCCTGCCACCAACGCACTCATCAAGGCAAAGGCGATGATGATCCGCTGGGCAAGGCTTTGCTTAAACTCCATCACGACCCTCGGCCAGGCGATAACCCACACCGTGCACGGTTTGCAGCAGCGGTTTGGCGAAGGGTTTATCGATCACTTGGCGCAATTGGTGGACGTGGCTGCGCAGGCTGTCGCTGTCCGGGCAGTCATCGCCCCACAAGGCTTCCTCGAGAATTTCGCGACGCAGCACATGCGGGCTTTTTTGCATCAACACCGCGAGCAACTTCAGGCCCACGGGGTTGAGTTTGAGCAGGCGCCCCTCGCGGGTGACTTCCAGGGTATCGAGGTCGTAGTTCAAGTCGCCAACTTGCAGGGCGCGGCGGCCGCCACCCTGGGCACGGCGCAGCACGGCTTCAATGCGGGCGGCCAACTCCGACAGGGCGAACGGCTTGAGCAAGTAATCATCGGCGCCGGACTTGAAGCCCTGCAGCCGGTCATCCAACTGGTCGCGGGCGGTGAGCATGATCACCGGCGTGTCGCGACGGGCGTCTTCACGCAGGCGTTTGCACAAGGTGTAGCCATCGATGCCAGGCAGCATGATGTCGAGCACGATCAAGTCGTAATGCTCGGTAGCGGCCAGGTGCAGGCCCGACAAACCGTCCTGCGCACAGTCCACGGTGTAGCCCTTTAGCCCCAGGTAATCGGCCAGGTTGGCCAGAATATCGCGGTTGTCTTCAACCAATAAAATTCGCATGGGCAGTGTCTCCGTACGCGGTAACGGCCGTGTTGGCTCGCGCAGCTTAAGGCCAAGTGTGGCTCAGGGATAGACCTCAGAGCCGTGTCGATAAAGGTTTTCAACCAATAAGATAAACCAACAAGTTTTTCACTATAGCTTCACAAACTGACTACAGTGTCAGGCCGAAGATCACCGCCCATCGATATAAGGAACATAGACATGGGGTTTCTCAAAACAGCGCCTATGCGCTTTCTGCTGCTCGTCACCGGCACCTGGCTGGTTATTTTCCTGATCACCCGCGGTGTGCTGCTCTTCACGCACCTGGACGAAGTCGGTGGCAACCTGCTGCCGGTGTTTGGCGTCGGCTTGCTGTACGACCTGGGCTTTCTCACCTACGCCGCCCTGCCGCTGGGCCTGTACTTGCTGCTGTGCCCGCCCGCGCTGTGGCGTCGCCGCGGCCATCGCTGGTTCCTGCAGGCCGTGCTGACAGTCAGCCTGTTCGCGATGCTGTTCACCTCGGTTGCGGAGTGGCTGTTCTGGGATGAGTTTGGCGTGCGTTTCAACTTTATCGCCGTCGATTACCTGGTGTACTCCAATGAGGTATTGAACAACCTGTTGGAGTCCTACCCGATCGGCAAGCTGCTCAGTTTGCTGGCGATGTTGGCGATTGTGTTGAGCCTGGCCCTGCGCAAACCCTTCAACGCGGCGATGCGCGCGCCTCTGCCGCCCATGCGTGGGCGGCTGCTGAATGCCTTGGGCTTATTGATCGCCGCCGGGCTCAGCCTGCAATTGATCAGCCAGGACAGCCCACGCGCCCAGGGCGGTAACGCTTACAACAATGAATTGGCCAGCAATGGCCCGTATCAGTTTTTCGCCGCGTTCCGAAACAACGAGCTCGATTACACACAGTTCTACAAAAGCCTGCCTGACGACGTCGTCGCCAGGCAATTGCGCGCTGAACTCAGTGAGCCCAATGCGCGCTTCGTCGGCACTGACCCGCTGGACATACGCAGGGCAATCACCAACCCCGGCACATTGCGCAAACCCAACATCGTGCTGGTGACCATCGAAAGCTTCAGCGCCAAGTACATGGGCAGCAACGGCGATGGGCGCAACCTCACGCCCAATCTGGACGCCTTGCGCAAACGAAGCCTGTACTTCGGTAACTTTTATGCCACCGGCACCCGTACAGACCGTGGCCTGGAGGCGATCACGCTGGCGATTCCCCCTACGCCAGGCCGCTCGATTGTCAAACGTATCGGGCGTGAAAGCGGTTTCGCCAGCCTCGGCCAACACCTCAGTGCCATCGGCTACGACAGCGTATTCGTCTACGGCGGGCGCGGCTATTTCGACAATATGAACGCGTTTTTCAGCGGCAACGGTTACCGGGTGGTGGACCAGAGCAGCGTGGCCGAATCAGAAATCTCGTTCAAAAACGCGTGGGGCATGGCCGACGAAGACCTCTACCGGCAAACCCTGAAGCTGGCCGACGCCGATTACGCCAAACAGCAACCCTTTTTGCTGCAACTGATGACCACCTCCAATCATCGCCCCTACACCTATCCGGAAGGGCGCATTGATATCAAGTCCGGCAATGGCCGTGACGGCGCGGTGAAATACACCGACCACGCCATCGGCGAGTTCCTCAATGCGGCACGCCAGAAACCCTGGTTCGATAACACAATCTTCGTGTTTGTCGCCGACCATACCGCCGGCAGCGCAGGCAAAGAGGACCTGCCTGTCGCCAACTACCAGATCCCGCTGTTCATCTATGCACCCAAGCTGATTGAAGCGCGTGAAACCGCACAACTGGCCAGCCAGATCGACCTGGCGCCCACCTTGCTGGGCCTGATCAACCTGAGCTACGAGTCGACCTTCTTCGGCCGCAACCTGTTGCAGGACAATCCGCTGCCGCCGCGTGTCGTCATCGGCAACTACCAACACCTTGGGCTGTTTGACGGCAATGACCTGGCGATCCTCAGCCCGCGCCAGGGCCTGCGCCGCCATGACCAGGCGCTGGGTGAGAGCCAGGAGTTGCGTGTGGGCAGTGACGACCCATTGATCCAGCGCGCAATCACCTACTACCAGGGCGCGAGCTACGGCTTCAAGCAACAATTGCTGAGCTGGAAGGCACCCAAGGAAGTCATCCCGCAGGTGAGCACACGCTGACCCGCGTGCCGGCGGCAAATACCGCGCATAAAAAACCCCGCCTGCATCACTGCAGGCGGGGTTTTTCAGGTGCCGGGTAAGGCTGGCTTACATCATGCCGCCCATGCCACCCATGCCGCCCATGTCTGGCATACCGCCGCCAGCCGAGCCTTCTTTCTTCGGTGCATCAGCGATCGCAGCTTCGGTGGTCAGGATCAGACCGCCGATGGAGGCCGCTGCCTGCAATGCCGAACGGGTCACCTTGGTAGGGTCCAGGATGCCCATTTCGATCATGTCGCCGTAGACGCCAGTTGCAGCGTTGTAACCGTAGTTACCTTTGCCGTTCTTGACTTCGTTGACCACAACGCTCGGCTCGTCGCCGGAGTTGGCAGCGATCTGACGCAATGGCGCTTCAACGGCGCGACGCAGTACAGCGATGCCCACGTTCTGGTCAGCGTTGTCGCCTTTAAGGTCAACCAAAGCTTCCAGAGCACGGATCAGCGCAACGCCACCGCCAGGTACCACGCCTTCTTCAACGGCTGCACGGGTTGCGTGCAGGGCGTCTTCAACGCGGGCTTTCTTCTCTTTCATTTCAACTTCGGAACCAGCGCCAACCTTGATCACTGCAACGCCGCCGGACAGCTTGGCCAGACGCTCTTGCAGTTTTTCACGGTCGTAGTCCGAGGAAGTTTCGGCAACCTGGGCACGGATCTGAGTGATGCGAGCCTGGATGTCCTGGTCTACGCCAGCACCGTCAACGATGATGGTGTTTTCCTTGGAGATGGTCACGCGCTTGGCGCTACCCAGGTTTTCCAGAGTGGCGCTTTCCAGGCTCAGGCCGATCTCTTCGGAGATAACGGTACCGCCAGTCAGAACAGCGATGTCCTGCAGCATGGCCTTGCGACGGTCGCCGAAGCCTGGAGCCTTGACGGCTGCGACTTTAACGATGCCACGCATGTTGTTCACAACCAGCGTCGCCAGGGCTTCGCCTTCAACGTCTTCGGAAACGATCAGCAGTGGGCGGCCGGCCTTGGCAACGGCTTCCAGCACTGGCAGCATTTCGCGGATGTTGGAGATCTTTTTGTCGACCAGCAGGATCAGCGGGCTGTCCAGCTCGGCAACCATGGTTTCTGGCTTGTTGACGAAGTACGGGGATAGGTAGCCACGGTCGAACTGCATGCCTTCTACAACCGACAGTTCGTTTTCCAGGCCAGTGCCTTCTTCAACGGTGATCACGCCTTCTTTACCGACTTTTTCCATGGCTTCGGCAATGATGTCGCCGATGGAGCTGTCGGAGTTGGCGGAGATGGTACCGACCTGAGCGATAGCCTTGGTGTCAGCGCATGGCTTGGACAGGTTTTTCAGCTCAGCAACAACAGCGATGGTCGCCTTGTCGATGCCGCGCTTGAGGTCCATCGGGTTCATGCCGGCAGCGACGGCTTTGTAGCCTTCGTTGACGATAGCTTGAGCCAGAACGGTAGCGGTGGTGGTGCCGTCGCCTGCGTCATCGTTGGCACGGGAGGCAACGTCTTTGACCAGCTGCGCGCCCATGTTCTCGAAACGGTCTTCCAGTTCGATTTCTTTCGCTACCGAAACGCCGTCCTTGGTGATGGTCGGAGCGCCGAAGCTCTTCTCGATGATCACGTTACGGCCTTTAGGGCCCAGGGTCGCTTTTACTGCGTCAGCCAGGACGTTGACACCGGTGAGCATTTTTTTGCGGGCGGAATCGCCGAATTTAACTTCTTTAGCAGCCATGATCGATATTCCTTAAATTCTTTGGAGTAACGGAAAAATGAGCGGAAAAATCAGCCTTCCAGTACAGCGAGAATTTCGTTCTCAGCCATTACCAGCAGGTCTTCGCCGTCAACTTTCACAGTGTTGCTGCCGGAGTAAGGGCCGAAAACAACCTTGTCACCGACTTTAACGGCCAGCGCACGCACTTCACCGTTTTCCAGAGTCTTGCCTGGGCCTGCAGCGACGATCACACCGTGGTTGGCTTTTTCAGCAGCCGAACCTGGCAGAACGATACCGCCAGCGGTTTTCTTTTCTTCTTCGCTGCGACGGATAACGACGCGGTCGTGCAGAGGACGAAGCTTGCTCATTGTCGATCTCTCCTAATTGTGTTTTTCATCGGCCGGTATCGGTACCGGCGGGTTGTATTCCGGCTGTGCCGGTCGCGCCTCGCCAAGCAAGACGCGGAAGTCTGTCTGGTGTCGCCACCAGAAACCTTGCGGTGACCGTTACATAAGGGCGCATAAGCTTATTACAAGGGGCCGCGGCGGAAATTTTTTATGCTTGCCGACGCACAAAAGCAACACGGCACCCGAAGGTGCCGTGCCAATAAAGCGATTATTTGCTGTCGCGGTGTTCGAATTCGCCTTCGATCACATCGCCCTCGCGTCCCAACGGCGGGCGCGGAGCCGGGCCACCACGGGGTTGCAGGTCATCGGCGAACGCTCGCTGGCGAATCGCCGCTTCTTCGGCGCGCTGACGCATCTTGCCGGCCAGCAGCTTGCGAGTGACCGGCAGCAACATCACCAGGCCGACCACGTCGCTGATGAAACCCGGCAGGATCAACAGGCCACCGGCCAGGGCCATCATCAGGCCTTCCAGCATGGTTTGAGCGGGCAGCTCGCCGCGGTTCAGGCTTTCACGCGCACGCAACGCTGTGGCCAAGCCGGCGACGCGCAGCACCAGAACGCCGAGCATCGAGCCGAGAATGATCAATAACAGTGCCGGGAAAAACCCGATTGCACTGCTGACTTGAACGAATACGAACAGCTCCAGCACCGGGAACAGCAGAAAGAGCAATAAAAAAGGGCGCATCAAATGGTTCCTCAACGCAAGAATGCCTTGCCAGTCCACCTTAGATGACGTCGCCATTTCGTGAATTCAAGCGTTGGCAGGCTCTTTTTTCGGCCAGACCTCAGCGTGAGCCAATGAAACCAGGGCTTCGCGTACTTGTGTCGGAGTGTTGCAAGGCGTCGCGAACGGCAACCAATGCAGCGACTGGCCAATGCGCAGGTGCATGCCTTCGCTGTCGATACCGGCCAATTGCGCGGGTTCAAAGGTCGGCAAGCCGGTCAGCGCGACGTAATGGGCAATGGCCTTGGTGTGGTCGGCGTTCATGTGCTCGACCATGCTGCGCTCGGCCTTGCCTGCAAACGGGTTGGCCAGTGTCAGGTGGTCAACCCAGTGGATCGCACCAAACCCGCCTATATAGCGGTGACGCACCGGCTTGAGCACCCAGAAGTCGAAATCGTGAGCTTTGTGGTAGTTGGCCGAATCGGGGAAGTAACGGTAATAACGCTCGGCAGCCGCTTCAATGGCGGTGGCATCTTCGAGTTTCTCGGCTTCAGCCAGGTAGGTCAGGCGCCCCACTGCCTGCACGTCATCGGCCTCGCGCTCACCCACCAGCAGCGAGCACTTGGGGTCTTTCTGCAGGTTATGGGTGTGCTGGGCGATACGGCTGATCAGGATCAGCGGGCGACCCTGCTCGTCGAGGCAATACGGCACGACCGAGCCGAAGGGAAACCCGGGCATGGCTTTGGACAATGTGGAGAGAGCCCCACGGTATTCCTTGAGCAACAGCTCTCGGGCGTTCTTGGCAACGTGCGCGCTCAACGTATGACTCCTCGGGTATTCCGCCGCCCACAGCATATGGGAATGGATCTCAACACAAGGTAATCAATATCCGCGCAGGTTGCCAGAGTGCACTTACCAGGCCACACCGAACCCTGCGGTGTACCGGGTCTTGCTCAGGCTGCTTTGCGATTCGCCACTGATGATGTCGCGTTCAGCCTTGAGGTTGAGAGACGCCCATTCGGTGACCTTGTAACGCAGGCCCATTTGCGCATCGAGGGAGTAATCGGACGGCCCGGCAAGCGGCTTGCCCACCTCGCCATTGGTGAAGAACTCCACGGTCTTGCCCACCAGGTAGCGGTTGTAGTTCCACTTCATGGCCAGCGAGTAGAAATTGGATTTGCCGCCGTCGGCATATTCGTAATCGGTGCGGTTAACCAGCGAACCGAGGGAGAACGCGCCCAGTTCATCGTCCCAGAACTGGTAGCCAGGGCCGGTACCGACCGTGCGCTGGCGGGACAAGTCTTCAACCTTGTCGCGCTTGTAGGTCAGGCGGCCTTGCCAGAACCAATGCTCGGTGATGAAACGGTCCAGGTCATATTCCAGCGCCCAGTTGTCGGTGGTGGTGACGTCGTCCTGGAACTCGCGGTTGTATTCGCCCTGCGCGGTGTGGCGCCACTGGCCGTGACGGGCCGTGGTCTTGAAGTCCACGTCGTAGTCGTTGGTGTCTTTGTCGGCACGCTTGTAGTCCAGCGCCAGGTCGACGTTGCCCTTCCACACCAGGTCTTCGATGACCGGCTTGGGCTTGAGGATTTGCTGGATGCTGGCCAGTTCCACGGTTTTGGGCGCCTCGCCATTGGCCAGCACCACCTTGCCGTCATCCGCAGCTTTCAGGGATTTGGCCTTCTCACCGCTGTACGCGTCCTGCTTGACCAGTAGCTCCTGGTCACTTTCCAGGGTTTTCACCTGCTTCCAATCCACCGGGATGGCCCCTGCGTAGCTGGTCTGAATCAGCAACTTGCCACCGTCGAAGACTTTGATCTTGCCGGTCAGGCGGTCACCGTTCTTTAACCACACGGTGTCAGCGAGCAGGGGCGTGGAGGCGCTGAAAACAGCGAGGCACAGCAGGGTTCTGGACAACATAAGCGTATTCGGGGCTCAGGGTTGGCGAAAAAGGGGCGCTATCGTGTTAGATAGCTACGACTGACTCAAGTATTTATATTGAGTTCAATTCTCAACACCATGATTACAGACGTTTCTTACAAAGACCCTGACGATGCCCACAGTGAATCAACCCGCCGATATTGCGCAAAGCCCAGCAGAAATGCGCCGTACGGCGTTGTACCTGACCTTGGCGCAAGTGCCCGAAGGCTGCGTGGTGAGTTACGGCGAACTGGCACACCTGGCCGGGCTGGGCCGCGCGGCCCGCTGGGTCGGGCGCACGCTGAGCCAGCTGCCCGAGGACACCCGGTTGCCCTGGCACCGGGTGCTGGGTGCCGGTGGTCGGATAAGTCTGCCAGTGGGCAGTGCCTCAGGTGACGAGCAACGTGCGCGTTTACGCAGCGAAGGTGTCAGTATCCTGAACAATCGCGTTGATATTCAGCGTCATGGCTGGCGCCCGGTAGAGCACAGCGGTTAGAGTGCGCGCTTTGTTTCCGCAAATCTGAGGCAGACTCCAGCCCATGCCCCGTAAAACCTGGCGCGCCGCGCTCGCCGCCTATGCCAGCCCCTCGACGTTAGTGCTGTTGTTGCTCGGTTTCGCCGCCGGCTTGCCTTACATGTTGGTGTTCTCGACGCTTTCAGTGTGGTTGCGCGAGGCCGGTGTGGCCCGCGAGACCATCGGTTATGCGAGCCTGATCGGCTTGGCCTATGCCTTCAAATGGGTCTGGTCACCGCTGCTCGACCAATGGCGTTTGCCGCTGCTCGGCAAACTCGGACGACGTCGCTCCTGGCTGGTGCTGGCCCAGACGCTGGTGATCCTCGGGTTGATCGGCATGGGTTTTTGCGACCCGCAAAAACACCTGTCGTGGCTGATTGCGATTGCTGTGATCGTCGCCTTCGCCTCGGCCACCCAAGACATCGCGGTAGACGCCTATCGCCTGGAAATCGCCGACGACAGTCGCCAGGCTGCCCTCGCCGCCAGTTACATGTCCGGTTATCGCATCGCCGCCCTGCTGGCCACCGCCGGTGCACTGTTCTTTGCCGAAGGCTTCGGCTCGACCGGTTTCAACTATAAGCACTCGGCATGGACCGGCACTTACGTGCTGTTCGGCCTGCTGATGATTCCGGCGCTGCTGACCACCCTGTTCATGCGCGAACCCAATGTGCCACTGCGCACGCAGTTGCAGGCCGGCCGCTACAGCTTCGTGCATCAGCTGGTCTCGGTGTTTGTACTGATCGTGTTGCTGGTGTCCGTCCCGGCGATGTTCACCCAGCTCTACAACACCGATTTTGCCAGCGTCCTGTTCCACGGCGTCAGCCTGTGGGAACTGTTGATGGAAGACCGCGCCTTCCTGCGCGCCATCCTCTATATCATCCTGACCACGCTGTGCCTGTCGACCATGGGCCGGCGCGGCCTGGCGCCGGTGCTGACGCCGGTCAACGACTTTATCCTGCGCTACCGCTGGCAAGCCTTGCTGCTGCTCGGGCTGATCGCCACCTATCGCATGTCGGACACAGTGATGGGCGTGATGGCCAACGTGTTCTACATCGACCAGGGCTTCACCAAGGACCAGATCGCCGGAGTGAGCAAGATTTTCGGCCTGATCATGACCCTGCTCGGCGCCGGCATGGGCGGCTTGCTGATCGTGCGCTTCGGGATCCTGCCGATCCTGTTTATTGGCGGCGTGGCCTCGGCCGGCACCAACCTGTTGTTCGTGATGCTCGCGGACATGGGCCCCGACCTGCAGATGCTGATCTTCACCATCTCGCTGGACAACTTCAGTTCCGGCCTTGCCACCTCGGCGTTTGTCGCCTACCTGTCGAGCCTGACCAACCTCAAGTTCTCGGCCACCCAATATGCGCTGCTCAGCTCGATCATGCTGTTGCTGCCGCGCCTGATTGGCGGTTATTCCGGGGTGATGGTGGAGAAGTTCGGCTATCACAACTTCTTCCTGATCACCTGCCTGCTGGGCGTACCGACGCTGTTCCTGATTGCCCTGCACTGGTTTCAGGAAAATCGACGGATTCGGTTGAGCCCGCCCACCGAAGACTGACCCACCTCGGTCAATGTGGGAGCTGGCTTGCCTGCGATAACATCAGCGCGACGTAACTGATACACCGCATCGCAGGCAAGCCAGCTCCCACACAAGCCCGGTCGCCACAGAAACACCTCGCGACCTCATGCCTGTACTCCGGCAGCAACCGCCCGTACAATCCCAAGTCATTTCAAGTCCAAGCAACCGACAACGGCCTACCATGCGTACCAGTCAATATTTGCTCGCCACACAGAAAGAAACGCCTTCCGACGCGGTTGTGATCAGCCATCAGCTGATGCTGCGCGCCGGCATGATCCGCAAACTGGCCTCCGGCCTGTACACCTGGCTGCCCATGGGCTTGAAGGTGATGCGCAAGGTCGAAGCCATCGTTCGCGAAGAAATGAACGCCGCCGGCTCTCTGGAAGTGTTGATGCCGAGCACGCAACCGGCTGAGCTGTGGCAGGAATCCGGGCGCTGGGAAGAGTACGGCCCTGAGTTGCTGCGCTTCAAGGACCGCCATGGCCGCGATTTCTGCGCTGGCCCGACCCATGAAGAAGTGATCACCGACCTGATGCGCAATGAGCTGAGCAGCTACAAGCAGCTGCCGCTGAACCTGTATCAGATCCAGACCAAATTCCGTGACGAAATCCGCCCACGCTTCGGTTTGATGCGCGGCCGTGAATTCATCATGAAGGACGCCTACTCTTTCCACGCCGACCAAGCCTCCTTGCAGGTCACCTACGACCGCATGCACCAGGCTTACTGCAACGTGTTCACGCGCCTGGGCTTGAAATTCCGCCCGGTTGAAGCGGACAACGGCTCCATCGGCGGCGCCGGCTCCCACGAGTTCCACGTGCTGGCCGAGTCGGGCGAGGACGATATCGTCTTCAGCAACGGTTCCGACTACGCGGCGAACATCGAGAAAGCCGAAGCCGTGCCACGGGAAACTTCCCGCCCGGCGCCAAGCGAAGAGCTGCGCCTGGTGGACACCCCAGAGACCAAGACCATCGCGGCGCTGGTGGAAAAATTCAATCTGCCGATTGAAAAGACCATCAAGACCCTGATCGTGCGCGCCGAAGAAGAAGGCAAGCTGATCGCCCTGGTCATCCGTGGCGACCACGAACTCAACGAAATCAAGGCTGCCCAGCAACCTGGCGTGGCCAGCCCGCTGGTCATGGCCACCGATGCCGAACTGCGCGATGCGATTGGCGCCGGTGCCGGTTCGCTCGGCCCGCTGAACCTGCCGCTGCCGATCATCATCGACCGTTCGGTCGAGCTGATGAGCGACTTCGGCATTGGCGCCAACATCGACGACAAGCACTACTTCGGCGTGAACTGGGAGCGTGACCTGCCAGTTCCAACCGTGGCCGACCTGCGTAACGTAGTCGCCGGCGACCCAAGCCCGGATGGCAAGGGCACCCTGGAAATCAAACGCGGCATCGAAGTCGGGCACATCTTCCAGCTGGGCAACAAGTACAGCAAGGCGATGAAGTGCGAAGTGCTGGGCGAGAACGGCAAGCCGATCACCCTCGACATGGGCTGCTACGGCATTGGCGTTTCCCGCGTGGTAGCAGCTGCCATCGAACAGAACAACGACGAGAAAGGCATCATCTGGAGTGACGCCCTGGCCCCATTCCAGGTGGCCCTGGTACCGCTGCGCTACGAAACCGAGCAAGTACGCGAAGCCACCGACAAACTGTATGCCGAACTGACGGCCGCCGGTTTTGAAGTGCTGCTGGATGACCGCGACAAGAAAACCAGCCCGGGCATCAAGTTTGCTGACATGGAACTGATTGGCATCCCGCACCGAATCGTGGTCAGTGACCGCGGCCTGGCCGATGGCAATCTGGAATACAAGAGCCGGACCGAAGCCGAAGCCCAACCGTTGCCGGTGGCTGACGTGCTGTCTTTCCTTCAGGCGCGTATTCGTCGCTGAAAACCAGATCAAGAGAAGTCATGTTCAAGCGAAACACCAGAGCCCTGGGGGGCGCCGCCTTGTGCGGCGCCCTGCTGGTCAGCGGCTGCGCCAACCAGATGTCGCAACGCAGTGAGCACGAGGAGCGGGTCGAGCGCAAATTGCTCGACCACAGCCTGCAGATCGATGTAGGTGAACCCAAAGTGCTGGAACTGCCGCAACGCCGGGTTCGCATTCACGAGCAGAAGACCTTTGAGGTCACTGAATTCGAAGTCACCCGCCGTTACGATCGCTACACCCCCTACCAACCCTGGCGCAAACTCTACGAGATGCCCTTGGGCGCGGTCGCCCTGGTGGCCGGCGCGGGGGCCAACGTGGCGAACATCTTCGCCCTCGGCAACCTGCCGACCAGCATGACGCGTGACTGGCTGAGCTATGGCGTGGACGGCATCAACCCGTTCATGAACGTGCAATCCCACGGCCGTGCGCAACAGAACCTGGCCGGGATCGATGAAGTCCAGCGTGACAAGCGCACGGAGTATTCGAGCCTGCCCTGGAGCGAGCGCCCGGTACAGGTCACCGCCGGCAAGCAGTCCCATGAGCTGACCACCGACCGCGACGGCGTGCTGCGCCTGAACCTGTTGGACAGCCCGTTTGCCGAGCAGGACCTGAACCGCGTCACGACCTTGAAGATCAGCGTGGAAGATGGCCAGGACGACGTGCACTCAGACTCCACCCTGGCGATCAGCAACACCCTGCGCGGCAAGTTGCTGGAAGCCCATGGCCTGATCTACGACGACCTCGAAGACGACGAAGTCAACCAGTGGGTGCACCGGGTCAAGCGCCTGTCGGAGTTGGGCCTTGAGGAAGAAGCCAGTGAGCTGGAACAAAGCCTGATCGAACTGACCCGCAATGATCCCGAGTTGCAGCAGGAGTTTGTGCAGGCGCTGACCAAGGATGCGGGGCGGTTGGTGGCGGACCCTGGGGCACGCTAGGACCTCAAGACAGGTAAAGATCTAAATGTGGGAGCGGGCTTGCTCGCGAAAGCGGTGTATCAGTGATGAATGTATCGACTGACACGGCGCCTTCGCGAGCAAGCCCGCTCCCACATTTGGCTCCCGGTTTTTACCAGGGAAACTGCAGCTGTTCGTTACCGCTGCTCAGATCCAGCAACCGCACCCCAATCCCCAGCAACCGCACCGGTTTGCCGCCGCGATTGAACGCCTGGGTCAACAGCTGTTGATAA
This sequence comes from Pseudomonas sp. RGB, assembly GCF_007713445.1. Taxonomy (NCBI): domain Bacteria; kingdom Pseudomonadati; phylum Pseudomonadota; class Gammaproteobacteria; order Pseudomonadales; family Pseudomonadaceae; genus Pseudomonas; species Pseudomonas sp. RGB. The sequence goes on from NZ_VMSH01000015.1 coordinate 124,356, forward strand.
CTCTCCAGATCTCGCCCTGCCCCTGCCTGCTCCAGGGTGGTTTGGGTGAAGTCATGAAACTTCACTTTGACGAACGGCTTGCCCGCGCGATAGCTGCTGTCGATGCGCGCCATGCGTCCGGCCAGGGTTTCCATCAGCTCGGGCAGTTTCGCCAGACAACTTGAGAGATCCGGCAAGTCCACGTCGTAGGTATTTTCCACACTGATGGATTGCCGACGGCTGTCGTTCTGCACCACGCGGTCATCAATCCCACGAGCCAGGCTCCAGAGCCGCTCGCCGAAACTGCCGAATTCACGCACCAGCGCCAGCTTGTTCCACTCACGCAATTGCAGACAGTCTGCAATCCCCAGGCGCGCCAGCTTATCGGCGGTCACCTTGCCAACGCCGTGCAACTTGTTCACCGGCAACTGGCAGACGAAGTCTTCGACCTGATCCGGGGTGATCACAAACAGGCCGTTGGGTTTTTTCCAGTCGCTGGCGATCTTGGCCAGAAATTTGTTCGGCGCAACGCCGGCGGACACCGTGATGTGCAGCTGGTTGGAGACCCTGCGACGAATGTCTTGAGCGATGCGCGTGGCACTGCCGCCAAAGTGCGGGCTGTCAGAGACGTCCAGGTAGGCTTCGTCCAGCGACAGTGGCTCGATCAGGTCGGTGTAATCGCGAAAGATCGTCTGGATTTCCTTCGACGCTTCCTTATAGGCATCCATGCGCGGCTTGACGATGGTCAGGTCCGGGCACAGCTTCAAGGCGTGGCGCGATGACATGGCCGAACGCACCCCGTAAGCCCGCGCCTCATAGTTACAGGTGGCGATCACCCCTCTTCTGTCGGCCGAGCCGCCGACCGCGAGGGGCTTTTGTGCCAGGCTCGGATCGTCGCGCATCTCGATGGCGGCGTAGAAGCAATCACAGTCGACGTGGATGATTTTGCGCTGCGTCATATAAACAGAGGGTGTAATCCAACGGGCGGCCAGTATCGCATCCACCCCTGTATATAGCACCAGTAGTTTGAATCTTCCGCTTGAGCGGTAGGAAATTTCACTGATGAATTTATTTTCTCAATCGAAATTCTCCTGCCAATAGAGCTGAAACCCTCGGCCACACTGGCCGCGCGCCCTTCCAAGGCTTGCCTTGGAGAGCTAACCGATTGAACCACAAGCGCTTTTCTTCGATTCACAGGTTGACACACTCGCGTTCCTCTGTAGAATGCCGACACACAGACGCGGGATGGAGCAGTCTGGTAGCTCGTCGGGCTCATAACCCGAAGGTC
>NZ_VMSH01000016.1:0-120232 GCF_007713445.1 Pseudomonas sp. RGB
CAGAGCCCCTGTTTGCTAACGCAAACAGGGGCTTTGTTTTGGGCGGTCGAAAAGCGCAGGTGCAAGCGTGCTGGCAACGAACGCCAGCAAAACGCGCATTCTCCGAATAACGCGAACGCTCTGGTATCGAACGAAAGCCCAACCTTCTCCCCGAGATCGCCAATATCAGCGAACGCTCCGTCAGCCCATTATTCGCGCCGCATGCCGCAACCGCCCCTTGACCAGTGGGTCAATCCCGGCCGACAAATTTGCACAGTTATTTCTGAACCAGACCATTAGAATAGGCACCTAACCTTTTTTAGAGTTCGAGCCCTAACTATGCCCGATCCGGTTGATACCCCAGCGGTGTCGGATTTACCCTTGGACGATCTGGTGGCATGCCATGAGTGCGACTTGCTGATGCGCAAGCCCACGCTCGCTCGAGGCGAAAAGGCTCAATGCCCACGCTGCGGTTACGAGCTCTATGCTCACCGCTACAATGTCGTTGAGCGAAGCCTCGCCTTGGTAATTGCCGCGTTATTGCTGTACATCCCTGCGAACTTTTTACCCATCATGCAGCTCAATCTACTCGGGCAGTCCTCAGAGGACACCGTTTGGAGCGGCGTTGTAGGTCTGTTCGATACCGGCATGCAAGGCGTCGCCGCAGTGGTGTTTCTGTGCAGCATGGGCATCCCATTGCTCAAATTGCTCTGCCAATTGGCTGTGCTGCTGAGCATTCGCTGGAAGATCGGCCGCAGCTATGGGTTGTTGCTCTACCGCATTTACCATCACTTGAAAGACTGGGGAATGTTGGAGGTCTACCTGATGGGCGTGCTCGTGGCGATCGTCAAACTCGCCGACATGGCCTCCATCACGGTCGGTCTGGGGCTTATCTGTTTCGTCAGTTTATTAATGGTTCAGGTGCTGCTTGAGGTGGTGATGTCGCCCCACCAGATCTGGCAAGCGTTGTCAGGAGAGGATGATCATGCGGGCGATTGATGCAGGCATTCTGATTTGTACCGAATGCCACGAGCTGAACAAGCAAGAGGCCGACACCGATGAGCAGCTCTGCACCCGTTGCGGTGCGCTGATCCACGCCCGTCGTCCCAACAGCCTTACGCGTACCTGGGCGTTACTGATCACGGCGGCGATCCTGTATATCCCCGCCAACCTGTTACCAATCATGACCGTTAACTCCCTTGGCCAGGGCGATCCAAGTACCATCATGGCCGGCGTGATCCAGTTGGTGCAGCACGGCATGTTCCCCATTGCTGCTGTGGTGTTTATTGCCAGTATTCTTGTACCGACATTCAAGCTGGTGGGCATTGGCCTGCTGCTGTTCTCGGTGCAGCGTCGCCAGCCGCTGTCCGCGCAACAACGCATTATCATGTACCGCTTTATCGAATTCATTGGCCGCTGGTCCATGCTGGATATCTTCGTGATCGCCATCCTGGTAGCGGTTGTTAACTTTGGGCGACTTGCCAGTGTCGAGGCTAATCTCGGTGCTGCAGCGTTCGCCAGTGTGGTGATCTTGACGATGCTTGCCGCAGTAACTTTTGATCCCCGACTGATTTGGGACAACACGGAGTCGGACGACGACCATGAGTGATTTGCCAAAAGCTAAAACCCGCCCGGCCTCCAACTGGTCGGCCATTTGGGTGTTGCCCCTGATTGCCCTGATCATCGGTGGTTGGCTGGGATGGCGTGCCTATTCCCAACAAGGCATCGAGATCCAGGTGCGCTTTGAAAGCGGCGAGGGCATCCAGGCCAACAAGACCGAAGTGGTTTACAAAGGCATGCCCGTGGGCAAGGTCAAGACCCTGGCCCTGGACGACGAGGGCAACAATCGCGGGGTGATCGCCACCATCGAGATGAACAAGGATGTGGAGCAATACCTCAAGACCAACACCCGTTTCTGGCTGGTCAAACCCAGTGTCAGCCTCGCCGGTATCACCGGCCTGGAAACCCTGGTCTCGGGTAACTACATTGCGGCCAGCCCTGGCGACGGCGAGCCGTCCCGCAAATTCAAGGCCCTTTCCGAAGAGCCGCCTTTATCCGACGCCAAGCCCGGCTTGCACCTGACCATCAAGGCTGATCGCCTGGGCTCGCTCAACCGTGGCAGCCCGGTGTTCTACAAGCAGATTCAGGTTGGCCAGGTCAAAAGCTACTTGTTGTCCGAAGACCAGAGTACGGTCGAGATCAAGGTCTACATCGAGCCCACTTACGCCAGCCTGGTGCGCAAACACACGCGCTTTTGGAACGCCAGCGGCATCAGCATCGACGCCAACCTCTCCGGCGTGAAGGTGCGCAGCGAGTCTCTCTCGAGCATCGTTGCCGGCGGCATCGCTTTCGCTACACCCGAGAACCGCAAGGACAGCCCTCCCACCGATCCAAGCCTGCCGTTTCGCTTATACGAAGACTTCGACGCAGCGGCGGCCGGTCTCAAGGTCAAGGTCAAACTCACCGACTTCGAAGGTCTGCAGGCCGGGCGCACACCGGTCATGTACAAAGGTATTCAGGTCGGTAGCCTGAAAACCCTGAAGATTGACCCCGACCTGTCCAGCGCTAATGCCGAGCTGACCCTCGACCCGCTTGCCGAAGACTACCTGGTGCAAGACACCCAGTTCTGGGTGGTCAAACCGTCCATCTCGCTTGCGGGTATCACCGGCCTGGAAGCGCTGGTCAAAGGTAACTACATCGCCATTCGCCCTGGCGACAAAGGCAGTGCGCCGCAGCGCGAATTCGTCGCTCGGGCCAAGGCACCACCGTTGGACTTGCGTTCCCCCGGCCTGCACATGGTGTTGTTCACCGACAGCCTCGGCTCGCTGGATGTCGGCAGCCCGATCCTCTACAAACAGGTCAAGGTGGGTTCGGTACAGAGCTACCAGTTCTCGCGCAAGAACAAGCAATTGGTGATCGGTGTTCACATCGAGAAGGAATACGAAAACCTGGTTAACGGTTCGACGCGCTTCTGGAATGCCAGCGGCGTCACGCTGACGGGCGGGCTCACCGGGGGCATCCAGGTCAAGAGTGAATCCCTGGCCAGCTTGATGGCCGGCGGTATTGCCTTCGAGACCCCGGAACCGAACGTGCCGCTGAAAAAACGTATCCCGCGCTTCCGTCTGTTTGCTGATCGCGAAGCCGCCAATCAACACGGCACGCTGGTGACCATCAAGGTCGATCGCGCCGACGGCCTGCGCCCCGGCACCGCGGTACGCTTCAAAGGCCTGGACGTGGGCAAGATCGAGAGCGTCGACCTCAGTGCAGATATGCAGTCGGTGTTGCTCAGCGCGCGCATCACCCAAGTGGCCGATCGGATCGCCCGCGCCGGCAGCCAGTTCTGGGTGGTCAAGCCTGAATTGGGCCTGATGAAAACCTCGAACCTGGAAACCCTGGTCACGGGCCAGTACATCGAGGTGCAGCCATCCGCGAAAAACGCCGGCCCACAAAAGAGTTTCGTTGCGTTGGACAAGCCACCGGAGGCGGCCCGTCAGGAGGAAGGCCTGAGCCTGGTACTCAGCGCGGCACGCCGTGGCTCGTTGAAGGAAGGCGTTCCGGTCACCTACCGTGAGGTCACCGTCGGCAAAGTCACCGGCTACGAGCTGGGTCAGACCGCCGACCGCGTGCTGATCCATATCTTGATCGAGCCCAAGTACGCGCCACTGGTGCGCAGCGGCAGCCGCTTCTGGAACACCAGCGGTTTCGGTCTCGACTTCGGCCTGTTCAAGGGCGCGACGGTGCGCACTGAATCCCTGGAGACGCTGGTCGCCGGCGGTATCGCTTTCGCCACGCCAGACGGCGAGCGTATGGGCAATGCCGCCCGGCCGCAGCAGACCTTCCCGCTGTTCGACAAGTTTGAAGATGAATGGCTGACCTGGGCGCCTAAGATTTCGCTCGGCAAATAAACCGAGGCGCGGCCATCGCGGGCAAGCCCGGCTCCCACATTCAAGCGCATTTATCCTGTAGAAATGCGCTCACCTGTGGGAGCGGGCTTGCCCGCGAAGAGGCCATCACAGGCGAAAAAAAAGGCCCCTGGGTGCTCACCCAGGGGCCTTTTTTAATTTCAGCTCAGTGGATCAAACCTCATCCAGCTCCGGCTCATCCGCCTGCACATTCACGGTCGCCTTCACCGCATCGTGACGACGGATGTACTTCCAGTCCGCCTCATCAATGTAGATGCCGTTCGGTCCACTGCCACCTTCCAGGTCAATCGCCACCTGGGCGGACACCTGCGGCTTCACACTGGCCAGAATCGGCACAAAACCCAGCTGCAAACTGGTTTCCAGCAGCGCCGCCTGGTTCTTCTCATCGATGTCCGCTGCCTCATCGAGGTAATACGGCAAACGCACACGCCCGGCCTGATCACGGTCCATCAAGTGCAGCAACAAGTACATGTTGGTCAGCGCCTTGATGGTCATGGTGGTGCCGTTGGATGCCGCGCCGTCGATGTCGGTGTGAATCACCGGCTGGCCATGCACCTTGGTGATCTCGAACGCCAGCTCGAACAGGTCCTTGAGGCCCAACTGGTTATGGTTGGCGGCTACCAGGCGCGCCAGGTACTCCTTGGCCTCCTCGTTCTTGTTGTCCTGTTCGGCGCTCTGGCTGAGGTCAAACACCGACAACGTCTCGCCTTCTTCATATTGACCGGCACTGTGGATGATCTGGTCGATATGCTTGAGGGCTTCCTTGTTCGGCGCCAGCACAATGCGGAAGCTTTGCAGGTTGGACACCTGACGCTTGTTGATCTCGCGGTTGAACAAGGCCAACTGGTGTTCCAGGCTGTCGTAGTCGCTGCGGATATTGCGCAGGGTGCGCGCAATATCGGTGACGGCTGCACGGCGCGCCTTGCCCAAGGTCAGGGCTTCGTCAGTGCGGTGCGCATACGCGTTGATCAGCAGTTGCAGGCGACGTTCGACGTCATCCTCGCTGTCAAACTTGGCCACGCCTTTAAGGCGAACCTGCGCATACAAGGCTTCGATCTGGCCATCGGCGCGCAGTAAACCCTGCCAGCTGTCCTGATAGTCATTGAGCAGCGGCAGCAGGTTATCCATGGAGTCGTCGACCGGGTCCATGAACGGCGTGCCGAACGGCAAGTCCGCCGGCAACAGCTGGCGACGGCGCAGTGCGTCATCCAGGGTGCGTTGCTTGGCTTCCATGTCGCCAATCTGGCGCCCAACCAATTGCAGCTTGGCCGACAGTTGCTGCACACGCTCGGTGAAGGCGTCGCTGGAGCGCTTCAACTCATCCTGGGCGGCTTCCATTTGCGCCAGGTTTTCCAGCTTCTCGCCTTCTTCAGCGCTCAGGGTCTGAGCACGACGGAAGTCTTCCAGTGCCTTCTGCGCATCCAGCACTTGCTGGTACAGCGCTTCAGTCTGGGTCTTGCTCGCTGCGCGGTCGGAGGCCACGGCTTGCTGGGTCTTGAGTTGCTTGAGTTCTTTTTCCAGGCGCTCTTTCTGGTCGCGCAATGCCGCGCGGTCCGCCAGGGCCTGCAACGCCGGTGGCTCGATGTGCGAGATGTCGATGGACAGCCCCGGCACTTCGAAGCGCTCGCCTTTGAAGCCGTCGAGGATCTGCTCCAGGGATTTGACCCACTGGCCGTCCTCATCCAGCGTGATGCCGTGCTCGCCCAATGGCAGGCTGAACAACGAGCTGTTGAACAGGCGCATCAGACGCTCGACATCCTGCTGCGAAAACTCTTCGCGCAGTTTGGCGTAGCTGCTGTTGTCCGCGTGGTCGAGCTGCTGCTTGACCGACTTCAAGCGTTTTTCCAGATCGCGCAAGCGCTCGTCCAAATCCTCGGCGCTGAACTGCCGCGACTGCGCCAGGGCGCCCGCCAATTCATCGTGAGCATCCTTGGCCGCCAGCAGCTGCTGCTCCAGCACCTTGACGTCATCCACCAGGGCGAAGCGATGCTTGAGCACCGACAGCTCGCCCAGCCAACGCTGGATGCCGCTGATTTCGCGCTCCAGGCGCATCAGCTCCTGGGTGCCACCGCGCTGATCGTTTTGCAGCGCGTCCTGCTCATTGCGGTAATGCTCGGCCTGGATCGTCAGCTCTTCCTTGCGCGCACTGGCGTAGTCCGACCAGGTGCCCAGCAACGAATCCAGCAAGGGCGACAGGCGATGCAGTTTGCCGCGCAGAACATCGCGCTGCCGAACGCCATTGGCCAACGCCTCAACCAATGGGCCTGCGGCCACCAGCGAGTTGTAATCCTGCTCCATGCGTCGTACATCGCGGAAGGCTTCTTCGCACGCCGCGATGTAGTCCACGCTGCCGGAACGCAGGCTGTGTTCGAAGGCATCCAGGAACAATTGCTTGAGCTTGGCGGCGGTGATTTCGCGCATGTGCAGCAGGTTGATAAACAGTGCGCGGAAGGTCTTCAGGCTCTGCTCGCTGGTAGAGCGCAGTGGAATCAGGGTCAGGTCCAGCGGGATCGACGTGTGGCCGCCCACCAGCAAGCGGCGCAGTTCGTCCGGCTTGAGCTCGTAGGCTTTCAGGCCTTCGCGCTCAAGGTTGGTGAACAGCTCTTTCTGACGCAGGCAGGTGTCGTTTTTCTGGTAATGCGCCAGGTCCAGCTTGCCGGCATAGGCAAAGAACTGGTGCCCGAAACCACCGCCGGGGCCACGCCCGACCACGCCGATCACGTGCGGGCCGTGGGGCAGCGAGACTTCCACGAGGATGTAGCTGGTGTCGGTGGCAAAGTAGAAGCGCCGCGATTGCTCCAGGGTGTACTTGCCGAAACTCATGTCCGACATGCGCGCCAGAATCGGGAACTGCAGGGCGTTGATCGAGGCGGATTTACCCAGGTTGTTCGCGCCGTACACCGACAGCGGTTCTTCCAGCGGGAACAGGCCCAAACTGTAACCGGCGGTGTTCAATAGGGCGAAGCGGCGGATGCCGTAGCGTTCCTTGCTCATGCGTCGGTCTCCTGTTCTTCGGCAATGGCGCGGGCCAGGGCGTCTTCTTCGCTTTCTTCGTCAAAGTCGCTCAAGTCCAGCGGATCGTCGGTCTTGAGCAGTTTTTCATCGCTGTCTTCGTCGATGATCACCGGCACCGGCAAGGGCAGCACGCTGTGCACACTGGCGGCGAGGTCGCGGTCCTGCTGCACCGACAGGCACACGTCGAGGAAACGGTGCATCGGCGGCAGGAAGCGATACACGCCGTTGTCTTCGCTGGCAAAACCCAATTGGGTCATACGGCGCATGATTTTTTCTTCAAGTTCTTCCTGGGTCTGCACTTCGGCCTGGATAAACAGGTCGCGGTACTTCTCCAGCAACGACGGCAATTCGTCACGGCCCAGGCTGCCGCCGTCGAGCACGGCGATCGGGTCGCGACCCTGGTCGGCCAGGTGCTCGACAAGGATGAAGGTGAACAGCGCCAGGCGCTGGGCGGTCTTGTTCACTTGCGCGCTGGCTATCGCCGAGTCCGGCACAAAGTAATAGAAGCCGCGTGTATCGCACACCAGTTCAAAACCCAGCGCCTTGAACAGCGTGCGGTACTGGTCCTGGAAGTTTGACAGTTGCGCGTACAGCTCCGGGTCGCGGCGGCTGACGTGGTAACCCTTGAACAGCTCGCGAAAGATCGGCGCCAGCTGGGACAGTTCGGATAGATCAAGATGCATGAGGTGTACTCGCAGAATTCTCGGCCATATCAGCGCCGGCCGGGAGCAGGGCGAATGAGCGCAGGCTGACCTGGTGCTCGTGTGTGTGGTAGTCGCGGCGTTCCAGACGTTCGCGCTTGAAGCGTTTTTCGCGGGACAGGCGTGAGAACCAGTACAACAATTCGTCGGTGGCGCCGTCCGGTTCCTGCTCCAGCAGCCAGGTCATCAGGTCTGGCATCGGCAGCGCGTCTTCGCAGCGCTCGAGCATTTCCTTGACCGTGCGCGGTGCACGCTGGGCGTCGCCCTTGTGGGATTTGTGCGCCTTGGGGAAACGCGCCGGTTTCGGCTCGAAATTCGCCAGCGCGTACACATAGGCCTCGACCTGGCTGGCACTGCCGAGGAAGGTGCTTTGCGGCCGCGTGAACATCGGCATCGCCGCTTGCGGCACGGCGTCCAGGCCTTTACGGCGGATGGCCGACAAGGCCAGCGCGGCGCCACGGGTCACGGCGTTGTGCCGGCGCGCTTCTTCACGCAGCGGCAGCAGCAATTCGCGCGCATGACGCAAGGTCAGTTGGGCGCTGGTCTGCATTTCGAGGATGCGCGCGTGGGTGCGCAGCAGCATGTCGTCATCGACCAGGTGGCCGAGGCGTTGTTGCTCGGTGAGCATGCGCAACAGCACGTTTTCGACCTTGCGCACGCCTTGCTCGAAGGCGCCGTCGGCGTTTACCAGTTGGATCATCGGCTCGACGTATTCGTCCCAGGTCGCCAGCACTTCGGCGTAACGCTGGCGCAACGGGATCTGCCGGTCGCTGGTCTTGGCGCGGTCGGCCACGGCGGCGAGGGCTTGCTCGTCGTTGGCGAGTTTTTTCAATACATCGCGTACGCGCATGTCCAGCAGGCGCAGCTGGCGGGCCAGGTCGTGGCCATCGCGGATGTCGAAAGCGTCCTGAATGTAGCCGGCCAGGCGCTCGAGGTGGCGCAGGTAGGCTTCGATTTCCAGGCACAGGCCAAGCCGGTGCTCCTTGCGAAGATAGGCCAGGAAGTCGTGGATCTGTGCGTTGAGCTCGAAACGGTTCGGGCTTTTGGCGACAGGCACCAGGATATCCAGGCGAATCCACACGTCCAGCAGGCTGGTGATGTCCTGGGGCGTGCTGTCCAGTTGTTGGGCGGCCAGTTGCGCGCGCAGTTCGCCAAGGCTCAAGGTGCCTTGGTCGAAGTGTTCGCACAGTGGCTCAAGTAAGGCCCAGTGTTCGGCGAGGGCGCGCAGGACGCGCTTGGGTTCGATCATGGGAATGGCCGGCTGGTTGGCGATTAAAAGTCGCGATTGTACTGCATCAGGCGCGGGATTTATCCACAGCCGGTCAGTGCGCAGTGGGCGATTGTTACCGAACAGCGGTAGAATCCCCGCTCTTTAGTTATCCACAAGTGGCCGAGCTGTGCTTATCGAGTCCCGACGTCGCGCTTACTTGACCGCCATGCAGGTGGTCAACTGGCTGCCCCGCACCGAACTGCCGTTTGCCGCCCCGTCGCGGCCCGAGCTGCTGCAGGCGCTTGAGCCTTATGAGGCGTTCGACGTGTCGGGGGAAGAGGCGGCTGCGCCGGTGGCCGTGGTCAAGCCCACACCCGAATCGCGCCCTGTCGTCGAGCGGGCGAAGGTCGAAGTGCCGCGCCCGGCACCAATGGCCAAGCCAGTGGTGGCCGAAACGGTTGCGCCGGTGGCCAAGGCGCCCGTGGTGCCGCCGCCGCGCTTTGCCCTGCAATTGCTGCGCGCCGGGCGTTGCCTGCTATTGGTGGAGTTACCCACAGGCGAGCGTTTCCAGACCCGCGACCCGGCTTACATGCTGCTCAAAGACATGCTGCGCGCTGCCGGCTTGCCCGACAGCCCGCAAATCGTCGGCGACCCGGTGCGCTGGCCGCTGCTGGTGCGTGGCAACATGGACCAGGGCCCGGAAGCCGCGCGGGATTTTGTGCAAGGTTTTGTTTCGGCTCGCCTCGAAGACGAGCCGTGCGTGTGCCTGTGGCTGATCGGCCTGCCCGCCGTGCGGTTTGCCGGCGAGGCGAATGCCGAGGCCTGGTACCGTGAACTGCAGGTCGAAGGCCTTGGGTCGGTGTGGGCCCTGCCGGGCCTGGAATTATTAATGGAAGAGCCACAGCGTAAGGCTGATGTATGGCAAGCCATGCGCCGGCTGATGGCGCGCTGGAAAAGTACCGATGAGTGAAGCTTTGTCTTTCCGCCCAATGACCGAGGCGGACCTCGACGCTGTACTGAAGATTGAATACGCGGCGTTCAGCCATCCCTGGACCCGCGGGATTTTTCTCGACGGCTTGGGCAAGTACCAGATCTGGTTGATGTTTGAAGGTGAGCAGCAGGTAGGCCACGGTGTGGTGCAGATCATCCTCGATGAGGCGCATCTGCTGAACATTACCGTCAAGCCGGAAAACCAGGGCCGGGGTTTGGGCCTGGCGTTGCTGGAACACTTGATGTCCCGCGCCTATGCCGCCAATGCCCGGGAATGCTTCCTGGAAGTGCGCGACAGCAATACGGGGGCGTTTCGCCTGTATGAGCGTTACGGCTTCAATGAGATCGGCCGTCGGCGCGATTACTACCCTGCGGTAGGTGGCCGCGAAGATGCCGTCGTGATGGCCTGCACGCTGGTCGATTGAACCCAAAACTCCCTGTGCAAGCAGGCCTCTGTGGGAGCTGGCTTGCCTGCGATAGCATCACCACGGTGTCACTGAGACACTGAGGCGCCTTTATCGCGGGCAAGCCCGGCTCCCACAGAAGGCGGTGCTTACTGTTGGGGCCGTGTTGTGTCAGCGGTTACCGTCGACCGGATCGATATCGGCCAGCTCAGCCTCATCCATCCCATTGCCGCCACCAATCTCATCTTCATCGACGATGCTCAGATCGTAATCCGCCGGATTATCCTCGCCTTCCTCCCGCGCATCCCGCGCACCGTCCTCATGGATCAGTGTTTCCGGGCTCATATCATCATCAGTCGGCTCATGGTCCGCCGTCGATGCGCCAGTCATGCCCGCTTCGCGCACCCGTTCGTCGGGCATCAATTGCTCGCGCTCTGCCGACGGAATCTCATCACCGATTTCCGCGGTCGGTTCTTCCTCGTCAAAATCCAGCTCGCGTATCGAGCCCATGCGGTCTTCGTTGTCGTCAATCGGTTCCGGCTGCGTAGCGCCGTAGGGACGTCGTGATTCAGTCATGGCTAATCCTCATACTGTGGGGCTTATAGTGTGTGGACAGGCACGGCGCCCTAAAGATTCAAGCTAATTACGGCTTGGCGTGACCCGGACGAGCGGTTGTGTGTCACACAGCTGCGCATCATTCCTGAGGCTTTCCCTGATGAACGAACTACAAGACCTGCTTGATAACAACGAACGCTGGGCGGACGCGATCAAACAGGAAGATCCCGAATTCTTCGCCAAGCTTGCCCGCCAGCAAACCCCGGAATACCTGTGGATCGGTTGCTCCGACGCCCGCGTACCGGCCAATGAGATCGTCGGCATGTTGCCGGGTGATCTGTTCGTGCACCGCAACGTCGCCAACGTGGTGCTGCACACCGACCTCAATTGCCTGTCGGTGATCCAGTACGCAGTCGACGTGCTCAAGGTCAAACACATCCTCGTCACCGGCCACTATGGCTGCGGCGGTGTGCGCGCGTCGATGCAGGACCGCCAGTTCGGCCTGATCGACGGCTGGCTGCGCACTATTCGTGATCTCTATTACGAAAACCGTGACCTGCTGGCGCAGCTGCCGACCGAAGAAGAGCGCGTCGATCGCCTTTGCGAGCTGAATGTGATTCAGCAGGTGGCCAACGTCGGCCACACCAGCATTGTGCAAAACGCCTGGCACCGTGGGCAGAGCCTGTCGATTCATGGCTGCATCTATGGCATCAAGGATGGCCGCTGGAAGAGCTTGAACACCACCATCAGTGGGTTTGAGCAGTTGCCGCCGCAATACCGCCTGCGCCCGTTGGGCGAAGCTTAAGGTCTTTTGCGTTCACGCCATCGGGCCATGAACGCCTGACCTTCGCTGTTTAACGGCTCCTGGCTGCCGGTGATCCAGCCCCTGCAGTTCAGCTCGCCGCACAGGCAAGCGAACTGCTGGGGCAGCGCGTCCTCGGTACTGGCGTAATCCAGCGTCAGCAAGGTGCCGGCGGCGATGGGCTGTACGGTCCAGAGCTCCAGGTCTGTGGTGTCGAAAAACACATTCGGGTCGCAGGAGTGCAACAACAGGCCGCAGAACCAGCAGTCATACAAGTGGATACGGGGCGACAGCTGCAGCGTATGCGGGCGCCGCTCACCCACGGCATAGCCGGAAACCTTGGCGATGCGCACACGGCTGTCAAAGGCGATGCGCGCCTTGACCCCGGCGGGTAATCCGTTAGCGTCCTGAATGGGCTGGAATTGCTCGGTCGACGGATAGCCCGGTTCAAAAAGCAGGGTTTTGAAGGGGTAAAGGCAGTCCTTTGTGCTGGTTTTAGCCTTATCCATGGCTTGAGTTTTCATAACTCTCCTGGCCTAGGCTGCATCGACCTACTGAGTTGTCTGACTGCCAGTCTTGCAGCGAATGTGTGCGGCCCCAGACTCGCCCAAGTTGAATTCGATTTCTACTGTCAAATCTGACAGTAGAAACCGTTCTGTTTGTGCGCTTTATAGCGCTGGCGCGGTAAGAGATGCTGCCGGCACGACGCCCTTCAACTGTTTCAACTGGGCCTTGATCGCAGGCGTGGCGCATTTGGCGTTGGCCTGTTCCGGGGTCAGGTTGCGTACCGAGGTGTAGAACAACTCACAGGTCTGCTCCTTGCGCGTGACCTGCCAGGTGTTCATGCACGCCTTTAGCAACACATTTGGATCGCTGGCGGGCTTCTGTCCCATGCCGGCTTGCCAGCAGGCAGCGCTCAAATCCTGGCCCATCACCTTCAAACCGGCTTCGTCGGCTTTTTGTTCATTGCCGTCGTAGGTGGCAGGGTCTGCCGCATACCAGATGTAGCTGGGGTGGTTGGCGCCCAGCACCGACACGGGTTTGCCCTCGGTGGGGCTGATCTGCGCCAGGCCCAACACCGCCACCGTCTGACCGTATTGTTGTTTGATCCAGCTGCGCACCGGCGCACCGAACGCCACCATCGGTAATGAGCCGTTGGCGTGCAGGCTCAGTTCCTTGACCATGCGGGTCTGATAGTCGGTGAAATAGCTGTAAACCGTTTCCAGGTCCTTGCCCGCGTTGGACGGCGCGGCGATGGGGGCGATATCGATGATGGTCTGGTAGGCCGGGGTTTCGGTGGCCGGGATGCCGTTGTCGGTGAGCAACGTGGCCCAGCGATCCGTGGTGGCCGATTCCAGGTAATCCTGGGCCTGGGTCAGCGAGTAATCCGGCGGGAAGTGCAGCAGCTCGATGCTTTTGCGGTTTTCCAGCGCCATGCCCAGCGGCAGGAACAGGTACCAGTTGTAGGCCCATTTGCCGTCGCTGTTGAGTTTGCTGGCGCCTTGGTAGGCCAGGTCAGCGGTGTTGAGCAGCGTGGTGAGGGGCTGGCCGTAGTGGTCGGGTACGCCGCTGAAGGTCGCCACGACCTCGCCGTCATGGGTTTTCACGCTGACCTTGGCGCGGCTGTACCCGTCGCGCTGCAAGCTCTGGTTCAGGTAGTGCTCGGCGGTCTGCTCCAGCGTCCATGGCCGAAAGCAGATCACGTTGCAGTTATTGGGAAACGCGAACACTTGGGTGACGCGTTGCGTGCTGCCCAGTGGTACTTCGATATCGGCGTGTACGAGCGCACTGGCCAGCAGTGCGACCAAGGTGAAGGACAGCCTGGTCGGTTTGAACATAGTTGGTTCCTTGTCAGCGAAAGCCCGTCTGCGCGGGGTGAAAGCCCACCTGCACACAGTAGCGGCTGACCAGGAAAACCGCGTGCTAAATCGCCAGGCGTGTCGTTATTGGATAAGAAAACCTACAGTTTGAATTGCAATGCATTGCTCAAATCGCCCATGGGCGTCTGGCCGCGGGAAATCATCGCGTCATCGCGCTGCTTGAGGCCGTCCAGTTTCTCCAGCTGGAACACCCTGGTGATCAAACGCAGGATCGATGCCGTGTCGTAAACCGTGTGGTCCACGGTGCCTTTGCGCGCAAACGGCGACACCACCAGCGCCGGAACCCGCGTGCCCGGGCCCCAGCGGTCGCCCTTGGGCGGTGCCACGTGGTCCCACCAGCCGCCGTTCTCGTCGACGGTCACCACCACCACCATGTTTTTCCACTGAGGGCTTTCCTGCAGCACTTTCAAGGCGCGAACGATGTGGCGATCGCCCGAGGCTACGTCGGCGTAACCGGCGTGCATGTTCAGGTTGCCCTGAGGCTTGTAGAAGCTCACGGCCGGCAGCTTGCCGGCCTGGGCGTCGGCGAAGAATTTATTGGTGCTCGCCTCATCACCCAAGCCGCCATCGCGCAGGCGTTTATCACGCTCGGCACGGTTTTCTGGCCCTTGTTGCTTGAAGTAGTTGAACGGCTGGTGGTGATACTGAAAGTTGGGGATTTTCGGAATGCCGCCCGAATCCTTGAATTGGTCGAGGGTGGCTTGCCACGCACCGGCGTACCAGGCCCAGTCGATGTTCTTTTTCGACAGCTTGTCGCCGATGTGTTCGTGGGTCTGCGGCACCAGCACGTTGGGCAGGTCGGGTTTGGAGTAATCCGGGTTGTCCGGGTCGCGAATCCAGGTCGGCCAGTACGGCGGGGCGAGGGTGTTCACGCCGTAGCCGTCCGGTGTCAGTGCGCTGGGGCCAAACTGCGGTGGGCCGGTCATGGCGCTGGCGGGTGACTTGTCCAGCGGCTTGAGACGCGGGTCGGCTGGGTCATCGCTTTGCAGCGTGGCAATCTGCGCTTTGGCCACTGATTGTGCGGCGTTCGGATAAAACGGCGCCGTGGCGCTGATCAGGTATTGGTGGTTAAGAAACGAGCCACCAAATGCACCCTGAAAGAAGTTGTCGCACAGCACAAACTCCTTGGCCACATCCCACAGGCGCAAGGAATAACGGCTCTGGGCGTAATGGCCCATCACCAGGCCACCGGAATCGCCCCAGGCCACAAAGTTGTCGTTCTTGCCGCCGTTGATCTGCATCTGGTTCTGGTAGAACACGTGCCACAAATCGCGCGTGACCAGGCTCAAAGGCAGGTCTTCGGCGTTCGGGCCTTTGAGGGCGAACGGTGCGTTGGGCAGGTTTTCCTGGAATTGCACTTCGCTGGGGTAGGTCACCCCGTCGACACTTTGCGGGCCGACTTGCAACACACCGCCCCAGGTTGGCGGCAGGCTGGTCAGCAGGCTGCCGTCGCGGTCGCGTTGCTGGGCATCGGCGCCGGAGAGCGCCGACAGTGGTTTTTCCACGCCAGGGAAATCAGCAAACAAATTGTTGAAGCTGCGGTTTTCGGCATAGATCACCACCACGGTTTTCACCTGGTCGTGCAAGGCCTTGTCCAGCTCTTGAGGTGTGAGCGGTCGCGTCACCGGTGTGGTCGGTGTTTCACCGGTGTTGCCGCAGGCACTCAAGGTCGCGCCGACCCCCAGCACTGCCGCGCCCCCCAGGAAACGCCGGCGGCTGGTGTCCACCGGCGGTTGGGCGATGGAATCGGGAGAAGGGCGGTCTTCGTGCTCGTCACTCATTGCTGGGAGTCCCTGCGCGGTGGTTGTTTCAAGATATTTCGCAGGACGGTAGCAATGCAATGTGACGAAAAGAAGACAGTCGGGTTAAAGCCTCAGGTCGAAATGTGGCAGCGGGCTTGCTCGCGAAAGCGCTGTGTCAGTCAACCGTTTCCGTCACTGACCCGCGGGCATTTTCGCGAGCAAGCCCGCTTCCACCCTGACCGTGTTAGGGCATGACGGGCGGCAAATACTTCAACGTCGTCCCCAACGCCCACAGCAGGAACAACACCAGCGGCGTATGCACCAGCAACTGCACAAACGAAAAGCCGATCAAATCCCGCGCCTTGAGCCCCAACACGCCCAGCAGCGGCAGCATATAAAACGGGTTGATCAGGTTCGGCAGCGCCTCGGCCGCGTTGTAGATCTGCACTGCCCAGCCCAGGTGGTATTGCAGGTCGTTGGCCACTTGCATCACGTAAGGCGCTTCGATGATCCACTTGCCGCCGCCCGACGGAATAAAGAAGCCCAGCACCGCCGAGTACACGCCCATCAACAGCGCATAGGTGTCGTGTGAAGCAATAGAGGTGAAAAAGGTTGAGATATGGTGCGCCAGGGTTTGGCCGTCGCCGCCCTTGACCACCGTCATCAGCGCCGCGATGGAGCCATACAGCGGAAACTGGATCAGCACGCCGGTGGTGGTCGGTACGGCGCGCGCCACCGCATCAAGGAAGCTGCGCGGGCGCCAGTGCAGCAGTGCGCCGACCATGATGAACAGGAAGTTGTAGGTGTTGAGCCCCGATATCGCACTGATCGCCGGCTTGGTCGAAAACTCATGGAACAGCCAACCGGCCGCCAGCAACGCCAGCAGAATAGTCAGCAGCGGGCTATGTTCCAGCCATTCGCCCGGGCGGGTGGGCGCTTGAAGCTTGGGCAGGTTGAACGCCGGGTCGACGCCGCAGGCCTTTGCATCACGGGCGCTGTTCGGGCCGGGCGCGGTGGCGTAGGCGATGATCAGCGAGACCACGATCAGCGCCAGTAACATCACCCCGGATTGCCACAGGAAAATCGTGTCGGTGAACGGGATCACCCCCGTAATCGACAGGATCGATGGCGGCAAGCTGGCCGGGTTGGCCTGCAACTGCGCGGCCGACGACGACAGCCCCAGCGCCCACACCGCGCCCAGGCCCAGGTAGGCCGCAGCGCCGGCTGCGCGGTAATCCATGCGTAAATCCGTGCGGCGGGCCAGTGCGCGCACCAGCAACCCGCCGAACACCAGCGACAAGCCCCAGTTGAGCAGGGACGCGACCATGGAAATCAATGCGACCCAGGCCACTGCCGAACGGCCGTTTTTGGGGATACGTGCCAGGCGGTCAATCAATCTCACCGCCGGTGGCGAACTGGCCACCACGTAACCGCCGATCACCACGAAGGCCATCTGCATGGTGAACGGGATCAGGCTCCAGAACCCGTCACCAAAGGCTTTGGCGGCTTCGGTGGGTGCGGCGCCCATGCCCAGGGTCGCCACGGCGACGATGATCACCGCGAGGGCGGCAAACACCCAGGAATCCGGAAACCAGCGTTCGGCGAAGTTGGAGCAGCGCAGGGCAAATCTGGCATAGCGGCTTTCTTCGATAGCATCGGCCACGAGTCATTCCTCTTGTATTTATTATGGTGTTGGCAGTTTTACGGCATGTTCCGCTACGGCCATTGATATGGGAATGCAGTTATCTTCATCGATCCATGAGTAAAACAAATATATCTGCCGTGATTGCCATCACCGGACTCAACTCATAACCTGCACGCCATTTTGTTTGTCTGCCGAGCTTGCACATGACTGCCACCTTTTCCCCACGGGCGCAGCGTTTTTCCCGCTCCGACTACAAAACCCTGGGCCTGGCCGCCCTCGGCGGCGCCCTGGAAATCTACGATTTCATCATCTTCGTATTCTTTGCGCTGACCCTCAGCCAACTGTTTTTCCCGCCCGAAATGCCCGAGTGGCTGCGCCTGCTGCAAAGCTTCGGCATCTTCGTGACCGGCTACCTGGCGCGCCCGCTCGGCGGCATCCTGATGGCGCACTTCGCCGATCACCTGGGTCGCAAACGCGTGTTCAGCCTGAGCATCCTGATGATGGCGCTGCCGTGCCTGCTGATCGGGATCATGCCGACCTACGCGCAAATCGGCTATTTCGCGCCGCTGATCCTGCTGGTGCTGCGCGTGCTGCAAGGCGCCGCAGTGGGCGGCGAAGTACCCAGCGCCTGGACCTTCGTCGCCGAGCACGCACCGCGTCACCACCGCGGCTACGCGCTGGGTTTCCTGCAAGCCGGCCTGACCTTCGGCTACCTGCTGGGCGCACTCACTGCCACGCTGCTGGCGCAAGTCTTCACCCCAGCCGAAATCCTCGATTACGCCTGGCGCTTTCCGTTCCTGCTCGGTGGCGTATTCGGCGTGATCGGCGTGTGGCTGCGCCGCTGGCTCAGCGAAACTCCGGTGTTCCTCGACATGCAGGCCCGCCGCCAGGCGGCCGCCGAACTGCCGCTGCGCACCGTGCTGCGCGACCATCGCGCCGTGCTGCTGCCGGCGATGATCCTCACCTGCGTACTCACCTCGGCCGTGGTGGTGCTGGTCGTCATCACCCCGACCCTGATGCAAAAAACCTTCGGCATGAGCCCCAGCCACACTTTCGCCTTGAGCGCGCTGGGCATCGTTTTTCTGAATATCGGCTGCGTCCTCGCCGGCCTGCTGGTGGACCGTATCGGCGCCTGGCGCGCGGTGCTGGTCTACAGCCTGTTGCTGCCAGTCGGGATTGCGCTGCTGTACGCGAGCCTTATCAACGGCGGCCTCTGGCTGGGCGCGGCGTACGCCGTGGCGGGCTTGAGCTGCGGCGTGGTGGGCGCGGTGCCGTCGGTGATGGTGGGCCTGTTTCCAGCGCACGTGCGAGTGTCGGGGATTTCCTTCACCTACAACATTGCCTACGCGTTGTGGGCGAGTACTACGCCGTTGCTGCTGATCGCGCTGATGCCCACGCGCCCGTGGATTTGCGTGGGCTATTGCGTGGTGATGGGCGCGGTCGGGGTGGCGAGTGTGGCGCTGTTTGGCAAGCGCCACCCAGTAAACGCTGTTACAAATGGCACTTAGGGCCATTAATTGACGGTTAGGAAGGTCGCTCCTATAGTCACGCCCAATCTTGACGAGCACACTTACCTCTATGTCTCAGGTCGCCTATGTCAACCCTGCAATCCTGTCCTGGTCTCGCCAGCGAGCAGGGCTATCTGAAGCGCAGGTTGCCAAAGGTCTCATGGTCAAATTGGACCGGCTGAAGGAGTGGGAAGGCGGCCAGAGTCTTCCCACCTTCTCCCAGGCGCAAAAGTGGGCTGCGATTGTGCACGTGCCTTTCGGCTATCTCTTTCTCAGGGCTCCTCCACCAGAGCATTTGCCTCTTCCAGACCTGCGTACTGTGGGTGGCGTTTTTCCAGATGAGCCCAGCTTGAACCTGATGGACACAGTGAGAGACGTGCTCCGTAAGCAAGACTGGTACTTGGAGTACTTGCAGGATCACGAACGAGCCCCGTTGCCCTTTGTTGGACATTTCAATAGCCACTCGCCGATCAAAGACGTTGTTGCAGATATTCGTCGCGTACTTGGCGTGACGGATGCATTTGCTCGAATGGGTTACGAAGACTATGTGAGGGCTTTGGTGAGTGGTGCGGAAGAGGCCGGAATTCTCGTCATGCGAAGTGGTGTTGCCTTGGGCAACACCCACAGGAAACTCGATGTCAGTGAGTTTCGAGGTTTTGCGATCAGCAATCCGATGGCCCCGGTGGTTTTCATCAACAGTGCGGACGCGCCCACGGCGCGGCTTTTTACATTGATGCATGAACTGGCGCATATATGGATTGGTAGCACGGGCGTGTCTGGTGGCAGCAGTCAAAGCGCCCGTCAGGAAGAGGCCTTCTGCAATGCGGTGGCTGGAGAGTTTCTAGCGCCGGAACTCATTTTCCGAGCGCATTGGGTTGCCGATGTTCACTGGGAAGAAAACCTGGGGCCTTTGGCCGGACGCTTTCGTGTCAGCGCATTGGTGATTGCACGGCGCGCCCGTGATCTTGGCTACATCAGTAATGATCAATACGGCGCTTACTACCGCCGGATCTTGCAGGAGTATCGAGATAAAGACGGCAGTGGAGGCGACTACTACCGCACAGCAGCTATCAGGAACAGCACTCGGTTTAGCAAGGCCGTTCTCGCAGAAGCACAGAGCGGGCGAATTTTGTTGCGGGACGCAGGAAAATTGCTGGGTGTGCAGCCAGCTAAGCTGAAGACTTATGGGATGAAACTATCGGCATGAAGCATCTATTGGATTCGAATACATTAATCGAGGCCAAGAACCGTTATTACGGGATGACGATCTGCCCAGGCTATTGGGCATGGATACTTCAGCAGCATCAGGCCTTGGAAATTGCCAGTATTGTTCCAGTCAGAGACGAACTAGCCAAAGGCAACGATGAGTTGACGCTGTGGGTAAAGGGTAATGCTGGACTGTTTGAAGACTCGAGTGATCAACAGACCCAAGTGGCCTTTGGGAATATTGTCTCAAGAATTGCCGAGCAAGTACCGGTGATGAAGGCCGGAGCACTGGAAGAGTTTCTTGAAGGGGCAGATGCTTGGCTAATCGCCAAGGCGATGACGACGGGGGCTGTGGTTGTCACACATGAAGTCTACAACCCTGACATCAAGCGCAAATACACCATTCCCAACGTGTGTGCTCTGTTTGGCGTTCCGTACATGAACACCTTCGAGTTGCTCAGTAAGCTCGACGCTCGTTTCGTTTTACATCACTGACAACGTGAAGGGGAGCGCGCCCCCCCCCCCGTTACAAGATCTTCAGGTCAGAAAGTGCCAGAGCAACAGCGTACCGACCAGGCCGACCACGGAAACGATGGTTTGCAGCACCGACCACACCCAGATCGTCTGCTTCAATTGCAAGCCAAAGTACTCGCGCACCATCCAGAACCCGGCGTCGTTGACGTGGCAGAAGAACACCGAGCCGGCGCCAATCGCCAGCGCCACCAGTGAACTCTGCGTCGCCGCCAAACCCGCCATCATTGGCGCGAGAATGCCCGCCGTGGTTGTCGTGGCGACGGTCGCCGAACCGGTGGCCTGGCGCAGGGCCACGGCAATCAACCAGGCCAGCAGCAGATACGGCATGTGCGCGCCTTCGGCGACTTTACTGATGGTCTGGCTGACGCCGGCGTCCAGCAATGTTTGCTTGAGGCCGCCGCCGGCGCCGATGGTCAACAGCAACACGGCGATGGGCGCGAGGGCTTTGCGCAGCGTGTTGCCGACCTCGGCGCGTGGCATGCCGGCGGCCCAGCCCAGGCAGATCACGGCGGCGATGACAGCCAGGCCGAGGGCAATCAGCGGTTCACCGAGGAACTTCAAGGTCAGTGTCAGCGGGTTTTCCGGCGCCATCGCGACTTTGGCCAGGGTACTGCCGAGCATCAAAATCACCGGCAACAAAATGATCAGCAACGACACCCCGAAACTCGGCTGGCGCGGTGCCTTGGGCGGTGCGCTGAACAGCGCGCCGATGTCGGCCGGTTCATCCACCTGCATGCGCTTGGACAGCCAGTTGCCATACAGCGGCCCCGCGAGAATCACCGCTGGCACCGCCAGGCAGAAGCCCAGCAACATGGTCATGCCCAAGTCGGCGTGCAATGCGCTCACCGCAATCAGCGGCCCCGGGTGCGGTGGCATCAGGGCGTGCAGGGTGGTCATGCCCGCCAGCGCCGGAATGGCGATTTTCAGCAGCGGCTGATTCGAACGTTTGGCCATTACGAAGATGATCGGCACCATCATCACCAGCCCGACTTCGAAGAACAGCGGCAGGCCGATCACCATCGCCACCAATGCCATCACCCAAGGCAACGACTTGCCTTTGCCCAGCCCGAGCAAGGTGGTGGCGATACGGTCGGCGGCGCCGGATTCGGCCATTAATGCACCGAGCATCGAGCCCAGAGCAATGATGATCCCGGCCTCACCGAGGATCGCCCCGGCGCCTTTGCTGAAGGCCTTGGCGACCTCTTCCGGCGGCAGCCCCGCGCCGACGCCGGCGATAAACGTACCGATCAGAATCGATAAAAATGGCGGCAGCTTGGTCGCGCTGATCAACACAATGATGCTGGCGATGGCCAGCAGAACGCAGAACATGAGACGGGTGTCGTGAACCATCCACGCGGCAGTCGATAACTCCAAAACGGGACTCCTTATCGAACAGGTTGGCTAATTTGTTTCTTTTTGTTTCCTGCTCGAAAAGCATACCTGATAGAACTGTTGCAGCGCGTCCATGTGCGATTTTGGTGCGCGCGATATAACGAAGAGCTGTCCCGCGGATGACAAATTTGCAACCCCTGCGCGGGGATCTGGCCTATAGCTCTATGATCAACGAACCCCACTTATCGAGGAATTTTCATGAGCGCAGGACATAACCACGGTCAGGTACGCGCCGGTCACGAGCGTCTTCTATGGATCGCCCTGGGGCTGACCAGCAGCTTCATGATTGCTGAGGTGATCGGCGCGTTTATCACCGGCAGCCTGGCGCTGTTGTCCGATGCCGCGCACATGATGACCGACGCCCTGGCGCTGGCGATTTCTCTGGTGGCCATCCAGGTCGCCAAGCGCGCGGCCGACCGCAAGCGCACTTTTGGCTACGCGCGTTTCGAGATCCTCGCGGCGGCGTTCAATGCGCTGCTGTTGTTTGGCGTGGCGTTTTACATTCTGTATGAGGCCTATCAACGGCTGCAGGCACCGGCTGAGATCCAGTCCACCGGCATGCTGGTGATTGCGTTTTTGGGGCTGATCGTCAACCTGATCTCGATGAAACTGCTCAGTGCCGCCAGTGGTGAAAGCCTGAATGTGAAGGGCGCTTATCTGGAGGTGTGGAGCGACATGCTCGGTTCCATCGGCGTGATGATCGCGGCGGTGGTGATCATGTTCACCGGGTGGGGCTGGGTTGACTCGGTGGTGGCGGCGGCGATTGGTTTCTGGGTGTTGCCGCGCACCTGGACGCTGCTCAAGGAAAGCATGAACGTGCTGCTGCAAGGCGTGCCGGACGGCATCGATATCGATCAGGTCGAGCAGGCCATTCGGGGTGTGCCGGGGGTCAAGGACGTGCACGACCTGCATATCTGGGCCCTGACCAGTGGCAAAAATGTGCTGAGCACGCACTTGGTGGCGGATGCTGCGCTGAACACGGAACAAAAAATCCTTAGCCAGGTGACGGAATTGCTGCACGAACAGTTCGATATTTCCCACGCCACGATTCAGGTGGAAGGCGAAGGTTTTGTGCACGACGAGCATGACGAGGTGCATGCCTGAGCTCGGCTAACGGATTTGTAATGTTGCGCCCACGGCCCTGATAAGTACCGAAAGCTACATTGCCCCCCGCTGGGAAATCTCAGCGACTTCATGGGCGTGGAACTTTCGTTATGGCACTTTCCGTTAGAACACTTTTGGGGGCAGCAGCGTTGTGGGTGGCCGCAGGTGCTGCCCAGGCGCAGACCCTCTCTCTGGATGCAGCCCTGCAAGCCGCCTTCGCCAACAACCCTGACCTGGCCGCTGCGCAGTGGGACATCGACATTGCCCAGGGCGGTCGCCAGCAGGCCGGCTTGATCCCCAACCCGGTGGCGTCCTGGGATGCCGAAGACACCCGCCGCAACACGCGCACTACTACCCTAAAACTCAGCCAGACCCTGGAACTCGGCGGCAAACGGGGCGCGCGCATTGACGTGGCGACGCGCGCCCAGGACGCCGCCGCGCTGACCCTGGAGCAGCGTCGCAATGGCCTGCGCGCCGACGTAATCGACAGTTACTACAGTGCTTTGCGTGCCCAGCAGCGCCTCGACTTGGCGCAACGCTCGATGGCCCTGGCCGAGCGTGGCCTGGTGGTCGCCAAAGGTCGCGTCACCGCCGGCAAGTCATCGCCGGTGGAAACCACGCGCGCGCAGGTGCAGGTGTCGCAGATCCGCCTGGAATTGAACCGCGCGCAAGTCGGCCTCAGCGATGCCTATCGGCGCCTTGCCGCCAGCACCGGCAGCGCCACGCCTGACTTTGAGGACGTGGCCGCGCAAAGCCAATCCGCACCGCCTTTGCCGGCCGCCGCGCAATTGCTGGCGCGGCTTGAGCAAACCACCGAACTGCGCCTGGCCGACCTGCACATTATTCAAAGCGAAGCCAGCGTAGGCCTGGAAAAGGCCCAGCGGATTCCCGACCTCGATGTGTCCATCGGCAGCCAGTACGACGCCAGCGTGCGTGAACGCGTGAACCTGGTGGGCGTGTCGATGCCGATCCCGCTGTTCAACCGCAACCAGGGCAATGTGCTCGCCGCCAGCCGCCGTGCCGATCAGGCCCGCGATTTGCGCAACGCGGTCGAACTGCGCCTGCGCACCGAAACCCGCCAGGCCCTGGACCTGTGGCAAACCGCCGATACCGAAGTGCGCGCGTTCAACCAACACATCCTGCCCGCCGCCCAGAGCGCGGTGGACAGCGCCACCCGTGGCTTCGAGATGGGCAAGTTCAACTTCCTCGACGTGCTCGACGCTCAGCGCACCTTGATCGCAGCCCGCACCCAATACCTGGTGGCGACCGCTCAGGCGACCGACGCCTGGGTGCGCATCGAACGGATTTACGGCGACCTCGCCCGGTTTTGATTTTTTCTGGAGTCTTTTATGAAGCATAAACACGGTGTGGCGCTCGCCGTCGCCCTGGGCCTGATGCTGTCTGGTTTTGCACGGGCCGAAGAGGAAGAAGAAGGCAAACTCGAACTCACCGAGCAGCAGATCCAGGCGGCCGGTATTCAGCTCGCCCAAGCCCAACCGCGCGCGATCAGCACGCTGCTGACGCTGCCGGGAGAAGTGCGTTTCGACGAGGACCGGACCTCACACATCGTGCCGCGTGCGGCCGGTGTGGTGGAGGCGGTAAAGGTCAACCTTGGCCAGTCGGTGAAAAAAGGCGAGTTGTTGGCCGTGATCGCCAGCCAGCAGATTTCCGACCAGCGCAGCGAGTTGGCCGCCAGCGAGCGACGCGTCGAGTTGGCGCGCACCACCTTTGAGCGCGAGCGCCAGCTGTGGAAGGACGAAATCTCCGCCGAGCAGGACTACCTGCTGGCGCGCCAGACCTTGCAGGAAGCGGAAATCGCGCTGACCAACGCGCGTCAGAAGATGACGGCACTCAGCGGCAGCGCCGTACTGGCCGGCGGTAATCGCTACGAGCTGCGCGCGCCATTCGCCGGTGTGGTGGTGGAAAAACACTTGGGCGTGGGCGAAGTGGTCGGCGAAACCAGCAACGCCTTCACGCTCTCGGATTTGTCCCAGGTGTGGGTCACCTTCGGCGTGTTTCCCAAGGACTTGAACAAGGTGCGCGTCGGTAAACCGGTGAAGGTCAGCTCCTTGGAAATGGGCACTGAAGTTCAAGGCACGGTGGCCTATGTCGGCAACCTGCTCGGCGAGCAGACGCGCACCGCTACCGTGCGCGTGACCGTGCCCAACCCCGACGATGCCTGGCGCCCAGGGTTGTTTGTGACTGTGCAACTGGCCACCGACACCTACCAGGCCAAGGTCACCGTGCCGCAAACCGCCATCCAGACCGTCGAGGACAAACCCTCGGTATTCGTGCGCACGGCGGACGGTTTCATCACCCGCCACCTCGAACTGGGCGTGAGTGAAAACGGCTACGTCGAAGTGCGCCAGGGCCTTGAAGCCGGCGCGCAAGTAGCGACCGAAGGCAGCTTCATCCTCAAGTCCGAACTGGGTAAAGGCTCGGCCGAGCACGCCCATTGATCCTGCGAGTGATTCCCCATGTTTGAGCGCCTTATCCAATTCGCCATCGAGCAGCGCATCATCGTGTTGCTGGCGGTGCTGTTGATGGCCGGTGTCGGCATCGCCAGTTATCAGAAGTTGCCCATCGACGCGGTGCCCGACATCACCAATGTGCAGGTGCAGATCAACTCGGCGGCGGCCGGCTTTTCGCCGTTGGAAACCGAGCAGCGCATTACCTTTCCCATCGAAACCGCCATGGCCGGCCTGCCGGGTTTGCAGCAGACGCGTTCGTTGTCGCGCTCCGGCCTGTCCCAGGTCTCGGTGATCTTCAAAGACGGCACTGACCTGTTCTTCGCCCGCCAATTGGTCAACGAGCGCCTGCAGGTGGCCCGCGAGCAATTGCCCACTGGCATCGAAACCGCGATGGGGCCGATTTCCACTGGTCTCGGGGAAATTTTCCTGTGGACCGTCGAAGCCGAAGACGGCGCGCTCAAGGAAGACGGCACGCCTTACTCGCCGACCGACCTGCGCGTGATCCAGGACTGGATCATCAAGCCACAGCTGCGCAACGTGCCGGGCGTGGCCGAGATCAACACCATCGGCGGCTTTGCCAAGGAATACCAGATCGCCCCGGACCCAAAACGCTTGGCGGCCTACAACCTGACGCTGACCGATTTGGTCACCGCGCTTGAGCGCAACAACGCCAACGTCGGCGCCGGTTACATCGAGCGCAGCGGCGAGCAGCTGTTGATTCGCGCACCGGGGCAAGTGGCGTCGATCGATGACATTGCCAACATCGTGATCACCACGTCGGACGGCACGCCGATCCGCGTGCGCAATGTGGCGCAAGTCGACATCGGCCGTGAGCTGCGCACCGGCGCCGCCACGGAAAATGGCCGTGAAGTGGTGCTGGGCACGGTGTTCATGCTGATCGGTGAAAACAGCCGCACCGTGTCCCAGGCGGTGGCGAAAAAACTCGAAGAGATCAACCGTTCGCTGCCCCAGGGCGTGGTCGCCGTTACCGTTTATGACCGCACCAACCTGGTCGAAAAAGCCATCGCCACCGTGAAGAAAAACCTCTTCGAAGGCGCGCTGCTGGTGGTCGCGGTGCTGTTTCTGTTCCTGGGTAATATCCGCGCGGCGTTGATCACCGCGATGGTGATTCCGCTGGCGATGCTGTTCACCTTTACCGGCATGTTTACCAACAAAGTCAGTGCCAACCTGATGAGCCTTGGCGCGCTGGACTTCGGGATTATTGTCGACGGCGCGGTGGTGATCGTCGAAAACGCCATTCGCCGGCTGGCCCATGCGCAGCAGCGCCATGGCCGCTTGCTCACCCGCAGCGAGCGCCTGCATGAGGTGTTCGCTGCGGCCAAGCAAGCGCGGCGCGCACTGATCTTCGGGCAACTGATCATCATGGTGGTGTACCTGCCGATCTTCGCCCTCACCGGAGTGGCCGGGAAGATGTTCCACCCCATGGCGTTCACCGTGGTCATCGCTTTGCTCGGCGCGATGATTCTGTCGGTGACCTTTGTGCCGGCCGCGATTGCGCTGTTTGTCACCGGCAAGGTCAAGGAAGAGGAAAACCTGGTGATGCGCACGGCGCGTCGGGCCTATGCGCCGGTGCTGGATTGGGTCATGGCGCGTCGCCCGCTGATGTTTGGCCTGGCGGTGCTGACCATCGTCGCTTCGGGCGTGGTGGCCAGCCGCATGGGCAGCGAATTTATCCCCAGCCTCAGTGAAGGCGACTTCGCTCAACAGGCTCTGCGTGTGCCTGGTACCAGCTTGACGCAATCGGTGCAGATGCAGCAGCAGCTGGAGAAAACCTTGATGGCCCAGGTGCCGGAAATCGAGCGAGTCTTTGCGCGCACCGGTACCGCGGAAATCGCTTCCGATCCGATGCCGCCGAATATTTCCGACAGCTATGTGATGCTCAAGCCCAAGGACCAGTGGCCTGATCCAGCGAAATCCCGCGAGGCGCTGATCGAAGATATCCAGCGTGCCAGTGCGATTGTGCCGGGCAGTGCGTATGAACTGTCGCAGCCGATCCAGCTGCGCTTCAACGAGCTGATTTCCGGGGTGCGCAGTGACGTGGCGGTGAAGGTGTTTGGCGACGACATGGCAGTGCTCAACAAGACCGCCGCAGAGATCGCCGAGACCTTGCAAACGCTTGATGGCGCCTCGGAAGTGAAGGTGGAGCAGACCTCTGGCCTGCCGGTGCTGACCATCAATATTGATCGCGACAAGGCCGCGCGGTTTGGCCTGAACGTGGGCGACGTGCAGGACACCATCGCTGTCGCCGTGGGTGGACGCCAAGCCGGCACGCTGTACGAAGGTGACCGCCGCTTCGACATGGTCGTGCGTTTATCCGATGCGCTGCGCACCGATATCGAGGGCTTGTCGCGGCTGTTGATCCCGGTGCCGGCGCTGGCCAGCAACGCCTCGGGCCAGTTGGGTTTTATTGCCTTGTCCCAGGTCGCCAGCCTGGACCTGGTACTGGGCCCGAACCAGATCAGCCGCGAGAACGGCAAGCGCCTGGTGATTGTCAGCGCCAACGTGCGCGGGCGTGATATCGGTTCGTTCGTCGAACAGGCCGAGTCTGCCATCAGCACTCAGGTGAAGGTCCCGGCGGGTTACTGGACCACCTGGGGCGGCCAGTTCGAACAGCTGAAGGAAGCCTCCGAGCGCTTGCGTATTGTTGTGCCGGTGGCGTTGCTGCTGGTGTTCGGGCTGTTGTTCATGATGTTCAACAACCTCAAGGATGGCTTGCTGGTGTTTACCGGGATTCCGTTCGCGTTGACCGGTGGGATCATGGCGCTGTGGCTGCGCGATATTCCGTTGTCGATCTCGGCGGGGGTGGGGTTTATTGCGTTGTCCGGTGTGGCAGTGCTTAACGGGCTGGTGATGATTGCCTTCATCCGCAACCTTCGCGAGGAAGGGCGTTCACTGTCGGTGGCGATCCACGAAGGGGCGCTCACACGTTTACGCCCGGTGTTGATGACCGCGCTGGTGGCGTCCCTGGGGTTTATCCCCATGGCCTTGGCCACCGGCACCGGCGCCGAAGTACAGCGCCCGTTGGCGACGGTGGTGATCGGCGGGATTATTTCCTCTACGTTGCTGACCTTGCTGGTGCTGCCGGCGTTGTATCAGTGGGCGCACCGCAAGGAGGAATGACGCGGGTGGGGTGAGCAGGCATGTTGTGGCGAGCGGGCTTACTGTGGCGAGCGGGCTTGCCCCGCGTTGGGTGGCGAAGCCGCCCCAAATCTTTCGCCACGGTATATCAGGGATACCGAGGTGGCCTTGATGGGGGCTGCTGCGCAGCCCAACGCGGGGCAAGCCCGCTCGCCACAACAACCCCGCTTGCCACAACAAGTCCCCTTGGCACAGCAAGTGCGCTTGGTACAACAAGCCCGCTGACCCTCAAGGGGCTTACACCCGAGGAAACACCAGGCGAAACACGGTGAAAGCGCCGGGCGAACTGCGCACGTCGGTTTGCCCCTGGTGCAGGGTCATGATCGATCGCACGATGGCCAGTCCCAGGCCGGTGCCGCCCTCGGTGCGCGCGCGGCTGCTGTCGACACGGTAGAACCGTTCGAACAGGTGCGGCAGGTGGTGCACTTCAATCCCCGGGCCTGGGTTGCTGACAGACAACGACACGCTGTTGCCGTAAGCCTCCACCCGCAACGCGATATGCGCGCCCGCCGGGCTATGGCGGATTGCATTGGACAGCAGGTTGGAGAGGGCGCGTTGAATCATCAGGCGATCGCCCTGCACCTGGGCCTCGCCACTGAGGGTCAGGGTCAGTTGTTTGTCTTCGGCACTCAGGGCAAATAAATCCATGACCCGATGAGCTTCGTCCGCCAGCGATACCGCGGTAAACGAAGCTCGCGCTGCCGGGTGGCTGACCTGGGCCAGAAACAACATGTCGGAAACGATGCGTGCCAGGCGCTCCAGCTCTTCGGTGTTGGATTCCAGCACTGCTTTGTATTCGTCCGGTGGGCGTTGGCGCGACAACGTGAGCTGGGCTTTGCCCATCAGGTTGGTCAGCGGTGCACGCAATTCGTGAGCAAGGTCGTCAGAGAATTGCGAGAGTTGCTGCACTCCGGCGTCCAGGCGGTTGAGCATCACATTGAAGCCTTGCGCCAACTCGCCCAGCTCCTTGGGCAGGTTGTCGACGGACAAGCGATGGGTCAGGTCCTGGGTGGTGACTTTGGCCGCCACATGGCTGAACTGCTTCAACGGAGCAAGCCCGCGTTGCACCAGCCACCAGGCCCCCATGCCGATCAGTATCAACAACATGGGCAAGGCGATCACGGTGGCGCGCAGGTAGGCACTGAGCAGCGCCTGATCGTCCCTGCGGTCCAGCGACAACAGCACGCGTACGCGTTCGCCGCTGGCCAGGCGCATCAGGCTGGAGGCGCTGAGCACCTGGTTGCCATTGCTGTCGGCCCAATTGAGGTAGCCGAGTGTTTCTCGCGGTGTGAAGTTTGTCAGCAGCGGCTCCTGAGGCTTGGCACCGATGCTCAGCAGCACCGTTTCATCGGGCGCGGTGCCGACTATAGTGAGGTAAAAATTGTCATGGCCGATCACCAGGTCCATCAGCGAATGCGGACGTGCCCGGATGGCGTGGGCGTCGAGGCCTTGAGACAGGCTGTGCTGGATCTGTTCCATCTTGCTTTCCAGGCCTTTGCGCGCCAGTTTTTCCAGTTCGTGGGTCAGGGCCAGGTACGCCAACGTCGCCAGCAATAGCACCAGGCCGGCGCCCATGAGGCTGACCGTCAACCCCAGACGCATCGACAGGCTGCCGGTTTTCATGGCCGTGCTTCCAGCACGTAACCCACGCCGCGAATGGTGTGGATCAGCTTGACCTCGCTCTGATCGTCCACCTTGGCCCGCAGGCGGCTGATGGAAACTTCCACGACGTTGGTGTCACAGTCGAAATTCATGTCCCACACCAGCGAAATAATCTGCGTGCGGGTCAGCACTTCACCGGTCTGGCGCATCAGCACCTGCAGCAGTGCGAACTCCTTGGTGGTCAAGTCAATGCGCCGTGTGCCGCGGTACGCGCGATGGCGGCGCGGGTCCAGTTCCAGGTCCGACACGCTGAACACTTCCGGCTGTGGGATGTGCTCGCTGCGCCGCAGCAGGGTGCGTACCCGCGCCAGCAATTCGGGAAACTCGAAGGGTTTGACCAGGTAATCATCGGCGCCCATGTCCAGGCCCTTGATCTTGTCGGCCAGCCGGCCGCGGGCGGTCAGCATCATCACGCGCTGGGTGCCGTTGCGGCGCAATTGCTCCAGCACTTCCCAGCCATCCTTGCCCGGCAGGTTGACGTCAAGAATCACCAACTCATAGGCGTGCTGCTCAGCCAGGTGCAGGCCATCAATGCCATTGGACGCGCAGTCCAC
Organism: Pseudomonas sp. RGB; assembly: GCF_007713445.1. Classification (NCBI taxonomy): domain Bacteria; kingdom Pseudomonadati; phylum Pseudomonadota; class Gammaproteobacteria; order Pseudomonadales; family Pseudomonadaceae; genus Pseudomonas; species Pseudomonas sp. RGB. Next base: position 30,437 of record NZ_VMSH01000016.1, read on the forward strand.
GACGTAGCCACTTTCATTCAGGCCTTGCTGCAGGTAGTCAGCGGTTTTTTGCTCGTCCTCAACCACAAGGATACGCATGGGGATTTACCTTTTACTGAAAGAGAAGGGTTCCATTTCCCTATGGAATCAGGTGTGTTGTGAGTAGGAAAATTCTGAAGTGTGAAGCAGCTTCAGGGTCAACTGCGGCAATGGGTCGCGACCAAGCCTGCGCCCAAAAAAAACGCCCCAGAGGGGCGTTAAAAAATCATCTCTTTCCAAAGGAGCTAAAAAAAAGCTTCAGAGACGAATGTTGCTCGGTACTGACAAGTTGAAGCGAGTATAGGAAGTTCAACTTAACGGGAAGCTGGGGCCAATGTTACAGTTTTGATAGATAGCAATTTGTGAACAGATGTTAGTCAAGCGCGAACGAATGTAAGCACTCAACTGGGCGATTGTTCAAAGTGCGACCAATGGGTATTCCGCAATCAGGCGAACTTCTTCCAGGTCCGACTCAAACGCACTGGAGCGCACGGTGGCCTGGCGCAAGCGCAATGACAAATCCTTCAGGCTGCCACTTTGCACCACGTACTTGGCCTCGACATCCCGCTCCCAGCGGCGTTGATCGGTCAGCGGGTTGCCGGTTGCATCGCGGCGCATGTACACCGCGTTGGCATGGCTGTAATCGGCGCCGGTGCCTTTGGCATAACGGGTCATGAACGACAGGCCAGGTATACCGAACGCCTGCATGTCGAGGTCGTAACGGGCCATCCACGAACGCTCCCTGGGCGAATTGAAGTCGCTGTACTGGATCGAGTTATTGAGGAAAATCGAGTCCGATTGGCGCAGGTAATCGAAGTCGTCATCGCCGTTGTTGCGCTGGTGCGAGAGGGCCACGCTGTGGGCCCCGACCTTTACCCCGAGCCTGGCACTCCAGATGTTGTTGTCGAATTTGCCCAGCAGCTTTTTGCCTTCGTCCACGGCCTTGTAATAGTTGAAATCGCCGAATAACGACACGTCGTCGGTCAGTGGGTAACTGGCGGCACTGCCGACGTAGTACTGGTCCCAGGCGTCCTTCAGGCGGCTGCTGTAGAGGCTCACGTTCAGGTGTTTGTTGACGGCGTACTCTGCGCCGAAATAGCCGATCCAGGGAGAGTCGACCTTGCCCGCGTAAAAGGTCGCAAAGCCCTTGTTCATCCCGCTTTCGCTTGGCTGGCTCATGCCGCTCAGGCGTCCGCCTTGCAGGCTCAAGCCCTCAAGGCTGGTGTTCTGCGCGGTGACGCCGCGAAAGCTTTCCGGCAATAACCGCGAATCGCCGTAGGCCACCACCGGTGTGAGCGGGAACACATCGCCGGACTTGATAACCGTGTCCAGCACGCGCAATTTCGCCGCGCCGCCGACTTTGCTGTAGCTGCCTTCGGGCTGATTGTCGCTGTCCACCGGCAGCACGCCGAACGAACCCTTGCCGCCGCTGCGACCGCTGCCCGAGTCGAGTTTCAGGCCGTACATGGCAAACGCATCCAGGCCAAAGCCTACGGTGCCTTGAGTAAAACCGGATTCGAATTTGCCGATCAAACCCTGCGCCCAGGCTTCGGAATAGCCATTGCCGGTCGGGCTGGACTGGCCCTTGCGGTCATCGCGATTGAAGTAAAAGTTGCGCGCCAGCACGGTTACGTTGCTGCCTTGGATAAAACCTTCGGGCGTGTCTTCCACCGCCACGGCTGCCAGAGGCAGTGCGGCAATCAATGAAAAGGGAAGGGTGTAGTAAGCAATGTTCATGTTTCGCTCCTGGGTGTTGGCAGTTTTCAGCTTCTTATAGGTAGGGACGTTTTTATTGATCTGGCCCGGGCTGATAGTTGCAAACAGGGGATAACGGTCAGGTGGCGCGAACATTACAATTCTGGAAGCTCAAAGCGATCTAACAGATAAGTAATCTTTTGGTGAACATGGCGACAGGGTTGGTTGATTAGTCTCGTGACTGAACTTATCAACCGAGGAACCTGTAATGACATTTTATAAAATTGGCTTGGGTGTATTAGCTGCAGTCCTGTCACTGGGGGCGATGGCCGAAGGCGGAGGCGACCGCACGTTTGCGTTGATGATGGAGCGTAATCAAAAAGCCATGGCGGCTTACGCGGAAAAAAACGGCCAGCCAGCACCCCAGGTACAGGCGTATCGCTATGGCATGGCGCTGGATATTGCCAAGGTCGTCAACGTTACGCCGCCGATCAGTTCGTGCAATGCCGTGCCTTCACGCATGACCTATGAAGACTCCAGCGGCAAGCTCAATACGGTGGAATACAAGGTGATGGGTGTTTGCCGAAACAACGGCAGTTAATGGATCCAAAAAACAGTTGGGCACGCCACAAGAAAGCGCTTCAGAAAACCTCGTCAGCGCCGATGCAGGTCAGATCCATCTCCCCCAAATGACCATCGGTGCCCCATGTTCAACACCCGTTTGAAGCAGGAGCTGTCGGCTCTTCGCGAAGAGTTGTCCAGCTTGCAACAGGTCAAGGAGAGCCTGGAAAGCGAAATGCTGTGCCTGACGCTGGACGCCAAAGGCCGGGTGGAGTGGGCGAATGCCAACTTCCTGCAAGAGCTGTCGTACCAGGCCTCCAACGTCGTGGGGCGGCACATGGAAGAGCTGGTGCCTGCGCACCTGCGCCAGGACGAATTCCAGCAGCGTTTTCACAATGCCCTGGTGCGCGGCGAACACTTCGCCGGCACCGTGCGCCTGATGCGTGGCAACGGCAAAGAGGCCTGGTTGCGCTCGATCCTGCAGCCCGTGCGCAGTTCTGACGGGCGCATCAAGCATTTTTCGATTTACTCCAGCGACCTCACCCGCACCATCGAGGGATCACGCGAGCATGAGAACCTGATCACCGCGCTGGTGCGTTCCACTGCGGTGATCGAGTTCGACCTCGGCGGCCATGTGCTGACCGCGAACGACCGGTTCCTCGGTGGCATGGGCTACAGCCTGGCGCAGATCCAGGGCAAACATCACCGTATGTTCTGCGAGCCGGAGGAATACAACAGCGCCGAGTACCAGCATTTCTGGAAACGTTTGAACGCCGGCGAGTTTGTTGCGGCGCGCTTCAAACGTGTCGACAGCCATGGCCGTGTGGTGTGGCTGGAGGCGACCTACAACCCGGTGCTGGACGCCAATGACCGCCTCTACAAAGTGGTCAAATTCGCCACGGTGATCACCGACCAGGTTAACCAGGAGCAGGCCGTGGCGGAGGCCGCAAACATTGCCTACAGCACCTCGCTGCAAACCGACCACAGTGCCCAGCGCGGCACCACTGTCGTGACGCAGGCGGTGGATGTCATGCGTGATCTGGCCAGGCACATGCAGCAGGCCGGTGATGGCATCGAGGCGCTGAACGCCCAGTCCCAAGTGATCGGCACCATCGTCAAGACCATCAGCGGCATCGCCGAGCAAACCAACTTGCTGGCGCTCAACGCAGCGATCGAAGCAGCGCGGGCCGGCGAGCAGGGCCGTGGCTTTGCGGTGGTGGCTGATGAAGTGCGGCAATTGGCCTCGCGTACCAGCAAGGCCACCGATGAAATTGTCGGCGTGGTGCGTCAGAACCAGGAAATGGCCCGCGATGCGGTGTCCGTGATGAACGAGGGCCGTCTGCAGGCCGAGCAAGGCTTGGCCCTGGCGGCCGAGGCGGGCGCGGTGATTGTGGAAATCCAGGACGGTGCACAAAAGGTGGTGAGCGCTGTCGGGCAGTTTGCCAATCAGCTGTCGAGCTGACCCGTAGGGCTTGTGCTTGAGGTATCGTAGGTTTTTTCTTGCTTGAAGAGCCGTTCCTCCATGAGCCCTACCCACCGTCGCCCCGTACCGTTGTCCAAGGCCTACCGTTTGCTCAATCACGGGCCGACCGTATTGGTGAGCGCGGCCCACGCTGGCAAGCGCAATATCATGGCCGCTGCCTGGGCCATGCCGCTTGATTTCGAACCGCCGAAGGTCGCCGTGGTGCTCGACAAGGCCACCTGGACCCGCCAACTGCTGGAAGCCGCCGGCACCTTTGTGCTGCAGGTGCCTTGTGTGGCCCAGGCCGATCTGGTGCAGACGGTCGGCAACACCACGGGCGCAGACACCGACAAATTCGCCACCTATGGCTTGCAGACATTCAACGGTGAACACACCGAAGCGCCGCTGCTGGACGGTTGCGTAGCGTGGCTGGAATGCCGCCTGTTGCCCGAGCCCCATAACCAACAGACCTACGATTTATTCCTCGGCGAAGTTGTCGCGGCCTATGCCGACGCGCGCGTGTTCAGCGACGGGCACTGGCACTTCGAAGGCCATGACGAATTGCGCACCTTGCACCATATCGCGGGCGGGAATTTCCTGAGCATCGGCGAGCCGGTGGTCGGGCGCCAGCTGTAGGCCTTACCAGCGGGCGTTTGCCAGTGCATCGGCAAACGCCATCAGCTTGGGCGAATACTGCCGGGACGGCGGATAGACCAGTGAGATCGCGCGACTGCGCCCGGTAACGTCTTCCAGCAACGGCACCAGGCGCCCGGCGGCCACGTCGTCGCGCACCGCAAAATCCATCACCTGGGCGATGCCGAAACCACCCACCGCGCCGTCTACCAGCGCATCGCCAATGTCGAAAATAAGCCGCCCTTCGACGCTCACGTCCTGCACTTTGCCCTCCTTCATGAATTGCCAATCGACCATGCGCCCGCTGCGCAAGTTACGCACAGTGAGGCAGCTGTGGTCCTTGAGTTCGTCCACCGTTTGCGGCGTGCCCCAACGCGCCAGATAAGCGGGCGAGGCCACCGTGACCCAGCGCAACGGCGGCAGGGCACGGGCGATCAGGCGTTGATCCTGGATTTCGCCCGTGCGCAGCAATGCGTCGAAACCTTCGTCGACGATATCCACCAGGCGGTCAGTCATCACCGCTTCGATGCGCAATTGGGGATAGCGCAATGTCAGTTCGCCGATCACCGGCATCACCACCTTGCGACCGAACAACGACGGTGTGCTGATTTTCAACAGGCCGGAGGGGCTGCTGCGCCGGTCGAGCATCAGCTTTTCGGTTTCAGCCAGTTCTGCCAGTAACGGCGCGCTGCGCTCGTACAGCATCTGGCCATCGGGCGTGAGGCTCACGCTGCGCGTGTTGCGTTGCAGCAGGCGCACGCCCAGCTGGCTTTCCAGGCGCGAGATTGCGCGGGACAGCCCGGACTGCGTCAGCCCCAATTCCCCGGCCGCGCGGGTAAAACTGCGCGTTTCGGCCACGCGGACCAAGAGTCGAACGGCGTTCAGATCCATGATTAAAGTCATTACTGAAAGAGTGATAGCGCTATTTATCATCTGTCAGGCATGAAAGAAACTGGCACCTCTTATTTTCGGACTGGACGCTGTGATGTCTTCCTCTCGACCCTCTGGCTGGATGCTTTTATTGCTGGCCACCGCACAACTGATCATCGCCCTGGATGCCACCATTGTGTTTGTCGCGCTGCCGCAGATTGGCGCGCACCTGGATTTTTCCGCGCAGCAATTGCAATGGGTGGTGAGCGTCTACAGCGTGGCGTTTGGTGGCTTTCTATTACTGGGTGGCAGGGCGACGGACCTGCTTGGCAAGCGCCGTTTTTACCGGCTGGGCCAGTCGCTGTATGCGCTGGCTTCCCTGGCGGCGGTGCTCGGCGGCAGCGCGGTGTTGCTGGTGCTGGCGCGGGCGGTGCAAGGCGTGGGCGGGGCGTTGTTGTTCCCGGCCACGTTAGCGTTGATCAACACGCACTACGCCGAAGGGCCTGCACGCAATCGAGCATTTGCGGTGTGGAGCGCAGCCTCGGCGGCGGGGCTGGCACTTGGCGCATTACTGGGCGGCGTGCTGACTCAGGCGTGGGGGTGGGAGGCGGTGTTTTTGGTGAATGTGCCGTTGGCGGGCGGCTGCGCGTGGGCGGCGCGTTACTGGATTCCAGCCGATGGCGAGCGTGTGCGTGGGCGCAAATTCGACATCGGCGGCGCCTTGACTGTGACTGTCGGCGGCACGCTGCTGGTGTTCGCGCTGGTGCAAGGCCCCGAGTGGGGCTGGTCGGCGCCGCAGACGCTGGCCTGCATCGCCTTGGCGCTGGCGTTGCTTGGGGTGTTCGCCTGGATCGAGCATCGCGGCAGCGATCCACTGATGCCGCTGCGCTTGTTCGCCTACCGCGAACTGCGCATGGCGATGGTGCTCACGGCGGTGTTCATGAGCAGCTTTGGCGTGCAGTACTACTTCCTGGCGCTGTATTACCAGCAGGTCTATGGCTACAGCGTATTGCAAGCCGGCTTAGCGTTTTTACCGGCGACTCTGGTGTGCACGTTCGGCATCTGGTTGGCAGAGCGTTCGCTGGCCAGGCTGGGGTTGCGCAACACCTTGGTCAGCGGGCAACTGGCGGGCGCGGTGGGCATTGCACTGGTGTGTTGGGCATTGCCGACGGGCGTGGGGTTTTGGTCGCTGTTGCCGGGAATCTTCATTTTGAGCATCGGACAGGGCATGACCTGGACAGCGATGTGGGTGGCGGCAGGGCTGGGTATTCGGCCAGGGGAGCAGGGCGTGGCGGCGGGGATAGCGTCTACCAGCCAGCAGATCGGCGGCGCGTTGGGCCTGGCGGTGCTGGTGTCGGTGGCGAATGCGGGCGGTATTGAGCTGGCGCTGTGGTGGAGCGCGGCAATTGCCTTGGTGGGCGCGGTGGTGGCGCTGCGGCTCAAAACGCAAGCGCCCGAGCCGAATACGATAGTGGAAACAACATAGAACCAATGTGGGAGCGGGCTTGCTCGCGAAGGCGGTGGATCAGTCACTCATAAGTCGACTGACACTGCGCTTTCGCGAGCAAGCCCGCTCCCACATTGATTGCGTTTCACATCAGCGCCCGAGCATCTTCACCCAGCGCGATGGCGGCATGCCGTAGGTGCTGCGAAATTGTCGGGTCATATGACTCTGGTCGGTGAAACCGGCGGTCAGCGCCGCGTCCACCAGCGATTGGCCCTGGGCCAGCAAGCCGCGCACCAGGTCCAACCGTCGCATGGTCAGGTACCGATAGGGACTGGTGCCGAACAACAAGCGAAAATCCCGCGACAGCGCCCACCGATCACGTCCGCAATGGTCGGCCATTTCATCCAGGGTGATGCTGCGGCCCAAGGCGCTGTGGATAAATTCCCGCGCGCGCTCGGCGGCGACGTAATCGAAGGATTTACGGCTGATGATCACCCCCGAGGCAGCGCTCAGGGCTTGCGCCAGGTCGTACAGCGCGTCCTGTTCCTGCATCGGGTCAATCGGGCAGTCCAGGCTTTGCAGCAACACTTCGCTGGCGCGGAACAGCCGCGGGTCAGTCGACAGGCCGTTGTGGATAAACGGCAACGGCCGGCCGCCGAGAATCTGCTGGATCAGCGCCGGCTCCACATAAATCATGCGGTACTTGAAGCCTTCCACACTGCTGGCGCGGCCGTCATGGGATTCGTCAGGGTGAATCACCATGGTCGTACCCGGCAGGCTGTGCGTCATGCAGCCACGGTAGTGGTAGCTCTGCACGCCAAACAAGGTGCGCCCGATGGCGTAGGTGTCATGGCGATGCGGGTCGAATGCAAAGCCGGCGAAATACGCTTCGATGCGGTCCAGCCCGCTGGCGTGCGGGGCGCGGTGCAACCAATCGAGGGTGGAAGTGGGTTGGCCCATGGTGACTTGTCACAAATAGAGGTGGGAAACACGTTAACCCAGTCTGGCATGTCGTGTCTGTCGAGGTCTTGAACGATTGTGCGTACTTGAGAGGAAGCATTTGGCAGCGTAAATGTTGAATTAGGTTAATAAATGATTGTTTTGCGATAATTAATCTATTATTTTTGCGACCTCACTTACTGATCGAGGTTACTTATGAATACCCAACGTCTGGCTCAGCTCAGCCAGCGCATGTCGCTGCTTACCCTCCTGCTGATGGTCGTCATGCTGGTGCTCAACACCGGTGTCTGGCTGTTTCCGGTGCTGGGTTCTTCCGCCGATGGCCTGGGCCTGAGCTTTTCCTTGAGTAACCGGATCCAGGACAGCGGCGTGCAAATTGCGCTGCTCCCTTGGTGGCAAAAACTCGGCGGGATCATTTTTTCCAGCATCCCGCTGGTGGCCTTGGTGTCGGGCTTGAACCATCTGCGCCAGCTGTTTCGCAACTACGCGCGGGGCGAGTATTTCTCCAGCGCGGCGGCGCAGCATCTGGGCAAAGTCGGTCGAGCTGTTGCATTGTGGGTACTGCTGGACTTTTTATGCGAGCCGTTGCTCGGCCTCTGGGTCTCGATGAACCAGCCGCTGGGCCAGCGATTTTTCACCTTGAGTCTGACCCCGCCGAGCTTCGTCGCGTTGTTTCTCGCTGCGTGCATTGCGGTAATCGCGCGTATCCTGTGGCAGGCCAGCGAAGTGGACTCTGAAAACCGCACTTTTGTTTGAGATCGAAATGCCCATTGTGATTGAACTGGACGTTATGCTTGCCCGGCGCAAGGTCAAATCCAAAGACCTGGCAGCCGCCATCGGGATTACCGAACAGAACCTGTCGTTGCTCAAGCAAGGCAAGGTCAAGGGCATACGGCTGGGTACGCTGGATGCGATCTGTACCTACCTGGACTGCCAGCCTGGCGACCTGTTGGTGCACACCCCTGAACCTGCGGGCGAATAGGTTTAACCACTTAAGAACAAGAGGGATCGTCCAATGCTGTTCTCAGACTTGCCGTACGTTGCGCCGCTGCTGTCGCTGGGGCTGCTTTGGACCGTCGCGGTGGTGACGCCGGGCCCGAACTTCTTCAATACCGCCCAACTGGCGGCGAGCTGTTCGCGTCGGCATGGGGTGGTGGCGTCTGCCGGGGTGGCCACGGGCACGGTGATCTGGGGGCTGGCGGGCGGTTTGGGCATCAAGTCGCTGTTCACTGCGGCGCCCATGCTCTATCTGGCATTCAAGATCATCGGTGGCTGCTACCTGATCTACCTGGGGCTGAAACTGTTCAAGCGTTCGGCGCCAACCGCGAGCCAGACCGTGTTGCCCGACGAACCCAAGCGCTCGCTGCTCTCCGCCTGGCGCTTCGGTCTGCTGGGCAACTTGTCCAACCCCAAGGCCGCGCTGTTCGTCGCCACGGCCTTCGCGTCGACCATGCCGCCTTCACCGTCGCCGACATTGTTGGCCCTGGCGGTGATTACCATGGCCACCTTGTCGTTCAGTTGGTACACCAGTGTGGCCCTGGTGTTTTCCAGTGAGCGCATGGCCAACCTCTACAGCCGTTCACGCAAGTGGCTCGACCGGTTTGCCGGCGGGTGCTACCTGTTGTTCGGCGCACATCTGGTAGCGAATCGCTGACCGCTCATGGTAAGAAGCCTTACTTTCAACAGTGAGGCCGAGTCATGAGCAAGGTGCGGGTAGGTATTATTTTTGGTGGCCGTTCGGCCGAGCACGAGGTCTCGCTGCAGTCGGCGCGCAACATCGTCGATGCACTGGACCGCTCGCGCTTCGAGCCGGTTCTGATCGGCATCGACAAGGCCGGCCACTGGCACCTGAACGAAACCTCGAACTTCCTGATCAACCAGGAAAACCCGGCCCTGATCGCCCTCAACCAGTCCAACCGCGAACTGGCGGTGGTGCCGGGCAAGACCAGCCAGCAAGTGGTGGAAACCTCCGGGCAGAGCCTGCTGGAACACATCGATGTGATCTTCCCTATCGTCCACGGCACCCTTGGCGAAGACGGCTGCCTGCAAGGCCTGCTGCGCATGGCGGACCTGCCTTTCGTAGGCTCCGACGTGCTCGGCTCGGCGGTGTGCATGGACAAGGACATCAGCAAACGCCTGCTGCGCGATGCCGGTATTGCCGTTACCCCGTTCATCACCCTGACGCGTCGCAACGCGGCGCGCAGCGGTTTTGATACAGCAGTGAACAAGCTTGGCTTGCCGATGTTCGTCAAACCCGCCAACCAGGGCTCCTCGGTGGGTGTGAGTAAAGTCGGCAACGAGGCTGAGTACCATGCCGCGGTCGAACTGGCCTTGGGCTTTGATGAAAAAGTGCTGGTGGAGTCCGCTGTCCAGGGGCGTGAAATTGAATGCGCCGTGTTGGGCAACGATGACCCTGTCGCCAGCGGCTGCGGCGAGATCGTGGTGGGCAGCGGTTTCTATTCCTACGACAGTAAATACATCGACGCCCAGGCCGCCCAAGTGGTGGTGCCGGCTGATATCAGCCTTGAGGCCAGTGAGCGTATTCGCCAACTCGCCATTGAAGCGTTTGAGGTACTGGGCTGCGCCGGGTTGGCGCGAGTCGACGTGTTCCTCACCGACGACGGCGAAGTGCTGATCAACGAAATCAACTCACTGCCCGGCTTCACCCGCATCAGCATGTACCCCAAGCTGTGGCAGGCGGCGGGCATGAGTTACAGCGAATTGGTAAGCCGCTTGATTGAGCTGGCGCTGGAGCGACATGCGGGGCGCAAGGGGCTGAAGATCAGCCGCTGATAATCGTTGGGGCCGGACGAACTCTGTGGCGAGCGGGCTTGCCCCGCGTTGGGCTGCGAAGCAGCCCCGTCAGGCTCACCCCATTGTGTCAGACAGAAATGAGTTGGGTGGTTTTGGGGCTGCTTCGCAGCCCAACGCGGGGCAAGCCCGCTCGCCACAACAAGCCCGCTCGCCACGACGAGCTTGCTCCTCAGGTTTTGCGGGCGATCCACGAATAGATCAGCGTCTTTGGCTCTTCAGGGTGGTGGGTTCTCCTGCGGTAGCTGGCGAAGGTCGGTGATGTGCAATACGTGCACACCTCGCTGACGTCGATCTGCTCACGCTTAAGGCCCGCCGCCTGCAACAGCATCACCCCGTAAACACTCAAGTCGAACCACGCACTTCCCGCTTGCCGCGCGTGGGGCGGTGCAATCTGCGGTGACAGCTGTGGCGTCGGTTGCTCGAAGTGCCATGGCGCCTGAGCGTCACGCCACACGTGCCCCTGGTCCGCCTGAAATTGCGCGATAAATTCGGCGCTCACTTCATAACAACACGGCTTGATCGACGGCCCGATAGCCACTCGCAACTGGTCAACGGCAATGCCCTCGGCAGCCAATTGTTTCACCGCATTGGCGATGATTCCCCCTTGCAGGCCCTTCCAGCCGCCATGCACGGCGGCCACCCGTTCACCACTGTGTGCGGCGATCAGAATGGGCAGGCAATCAGCGGTGATCACGGCGATTGGCTGAGGCGCGCGCGTGAACACGCCGTCTGCCTCAATGGTATTGGTCACCTGCTGCGCCTGCCATTCAATCACCGAAGCACTGTGCACCTGCTTGCAGATGAACACCTCGTGCGGCCGCAATGGATCATTGATCGAACAAAAACCGTGGTCGACGCCGGGGATGGCGCCGAGATTGTTTGCCTGTTGCAAGGGGCTCTCTCCGCTCAATAAAGTCAGTCGCCGATCGCTTCGCCTTCGCGCCGAGGGTCGGCGCCGCCGCTCAGCGACGCTTTACCCTGGGCGTCTCGCGTGCGCACGATGGCCTGGATGCCGCTGGTCATATCAATCTCGCTCAGTGCATGGCCTTTGTCCCTCAGCGCCTGCTTCAACTCGGGGCTGAACATCCCAGCCTCAAGCTCGGTGGCGCCGTTACGGCTACCAAAGTTGGGCAAGCTGATGGCCGCTTGCGGGTCGAGGTTCCAGTCGAGCATCGCCACCAGGGATTTGCTCACGTACTCGATGATCTGCGAACCGCCTGGCGATCCGACGGTGGCCAGCAACTCGCCGCTCTTGCGATCGAACACCAGCGTCGGCGCCATGGCCGAGCGCGGACGTTTGCCCGGCTCGACGCGGTTGGCCACCGGCTGGCCGTTTTCTGCGGGGATGAACGAGAAGTCAGTCATCTGGTTGTTCAGCAAAAAGCCCTGAACCATCACGTGCGAACCAAACGCCGCTTCCACCGTGGTGGTCATCGACACGGCGCCGCCCAGGTCATCCACCGCCACCACCTGCGAGGTCGAAATGCGCAACGGCGAGCGGTCCGGCGCGTACGCCACCTGGATGCCCGCAGGCGTGCCCGGCTTGGCGATGCCCATGCTGCGGTCGCCGATCAGTGTGGCGCGTTTGGCCAGGTAGTCCGGGGCGACCAGGCCTGCGGTCGGCACCGGCACGAAGTCGGCGTCGGCCACGTACAAACCACGGTCGGCGAAGGCCAGGCGACCGGCTTCGGCGAGCAGGTGCACGGCTTCAGGTGTGGGCTCAAGGCCGGCAGGCGATGTGCTTTTCACCGGCTTCATCGGGGCGATGGCCAAGCGCGGGTCGCGGGTTTCCAACGCCTGCAACGTACCGAGGATCTGCGCGACAGCAATCCCGCCCGATGACGGCGGTGGCATGCCGCACACCTGATAGCGCTTGTAGTCGGTGCACAGTGGCGTGCGCTCCTTGGCGGTGTAGCCTTTGAGGTCCGCCTGCGACAGGCTGCCCGCGTTGCGGTTGCCCTGGACCTTGCGCGCGATCTCATCGGCAATCGGCCCCTGGTACAACGCGTCCGGCCCTTCCTTGGCGATGCGCTTGAACACGCTGGCCAGCGCCGGGTTTTTCAACAGCGTGCCGGCAGCTTTAGGCGTGCCGTCGGCATTCAGAAAATACGCCGCCATCTCGGGCGATTGCGCGATGTAACGGTCGGCAGCGATCAGCGCGTGCAGGCGCGGGGAAATCGCGAAGCCTTGCTCGGACAGGCGAATCGCCGGTTCAAACAGCTTGGCCCATTGCAGGTGGCCGATCTTTTTGTGTGCCATCTCCAGCGCTCGCAACACGCCTGGCGTGCCAACCGAACGCCCACCAATCTGCGCCTCGGCAAAGGCCATCGGCGTGCCGTCCGCTTTAAGGAACAAGCGTTCGGTGGCGCCCGCGGGCGCCGTTTCGCGGCCGTCATACGCGTGCACGTTTTTGCCATCCCACAGCATGATGAACGCGCCGCCGCCGATGCCGGATGATTGCGGCTCCACCAGGGTCAACACCGCCTGCATCGCAATCGCGGCGTCAATGGCCGAGCCGCCCTGGCGCAGCATCTCGCGCCCGGCTTCGGCAGCCAGCGGGTTGGCGGCGGCGGCCATATGGCGCTCGGCGTGGCGGGTGGTGAGGTCGGTGCGATAACCCGAACCCAGCTCCGGCGCGGGCGGTTGTTCATTGACGGCGGTATGGCAGCCAGCCAGGGCGAGGGCGGCGGCAATCATTGACAGTTGACGGCGGGAAATCGAAAACACGCGCTGAACTCCGTTCATTTTGAGAATGATCTGTTGTCCTTGGGTTACGGCTTTTTACAGGTATATCGTGCCTTGCAGGTAGAGCACCGCGTGGCCGGAGATAATCACGCGGTCGTCCTTGAGCTCGCAACGCAGTTGCCCACGGCGCTTGCCGCCCTGTTCAGCAGTCAACTGCGACTTACCCAACCGCTCGGCCCAGAAGGGCGCCAGCGAGGTGTGCGCGGAACCGGTGACCGGGTCTTCATTGACGCCCACGTTGGGGCCGAACCAACGGGATACAAAATCAAACCGCGTGCTTTTGGCCGTCACCGCAATCCCGCGTTTGGGCAGGCCCTTGAGCCGCGCGAAGTCCGGCGTCAGGGCGGCGACTTGAGCTTCGTCGTCGACCAGCACGAGGTAGTCGTCGGTGGCAAACACCTGGGCATGCTCAATCCCCAATGCGCTCAACATGCCGCTTGGCGGCTCGCAGCGCTGGGGTTGTTTGGCCGGGAAATCCATCGCCAGTTCGTCGCCATTGCGCGTCACGCGAAGCTCGCCGCTGCGGGTGGCAAAACGCAATACGTCGGGTGCATCCGCCAATTGGTGAATCAACACCCAGGCTGCGGCCAGGGTGGCATGCCCGCACAGGTCCACTTCGACCTCTGGGGTGAACCAGCGCAACTCGTAGAAATCGCCACGGGGGACGAAGTAGGCGGTTTCGGAGAGGTTGTTTTCAGCCGCGATGTTCTGCAGTTGTTCGTCGGGCAGCCACTCGGTGAGCGGACAGACTGCCGCCGGGTTGCCGCCAAAGGGGTGTTGGCTGAAAGCATCGACTTGATAGATATCCAGTTTCATCGAGGGCACTCCGAGTAGGGAGGCTGGACACTAACAGTGGGTCTTTAAGGCGTCAAAATACAGATACGGAGTTTTTTTGAGCGCATGCTTCTTGCTCATCCCAGGCGCAGCACCATCGCCCCGGCGGCAATCACGCACGCGGCCACGATGCGCACGCGCGTCAGGCGCTCTTTAAGCACCCAGGCCGAGATCACCACGCCAAACAGGATCGACGTTTCGCGCAGGGCCGAAACGGTCGCGATGGGGGCTGCGGTCATGGCCCATAGCGCCAGGCCATATGAGGCGATCGTGCCCACGCCGCCGACGAGGCCCAAGCGCCAGTTACGCGCGAGGTAATCACAGAACAGCGCGCGCCGGGAAGCTAACGCCCACGTCGCCAGCGGGACGCCGGTCAGCAGGAAAATCCACAGCGTGTAGGCCACTGGCGCGCCGGATTTGCGCACGCCCAGGCCATCGATAAGGGTGTAGCCGGCGATCACGCCGGCGTTGATCAGCGCCAGCACCAGGCCTTTTCTTTGCCCTGAAGAAGGCGCCAGGGCCATGCTCAAAATGCCCAGTGAGATCACCGCAATGCCAAGCCAGGCGGATGTCGACAGTGGCTCGGCCAACACAAACACGCTTACCGTCGCGACCAGCAGCGGCGCTGTGCCGCGCATGATCGGGTAGGTCTGGCTCATGTCGGCAATGCGGTAAGTCGAGGCCACCAGCACGAAATACAGCACCTGGAGAATCACCGACGCGCCGATGAACGGCCAGCTCTCTCTTGCCGGCAGCACCAGAAACGGGGTGGCGGCCAACGCGATCAACGAGGCGACGGAGGCGATCATGCAGGTGGTCAACAGCTTGTCGGCGCCGCCTTTGACCACGGCGTTCCAGGTGGCGTGGAGCGCGGCGCCCAAGAGGATGATGGCGAATACGCTGAGGCTCATCAGTTGCTCTGCGCATGGTTGATCAGTGACGTCAGCACGTGGTCCGCCCACACGCCGTTAATCTTGAGATAAGCCCGCGCTTGACCCTCGCGCTCAAACCCCAGCCGTTCCAGCAGGCGTGCACTGCGTGCATTTTCGGGGCGGTAGTTGGCCATGATTCGATGCAGTTTCATGGCATCGAACACATAGGCAATCGCAGCCTTCAGCGCTTCGTGCATCAGCCCCTGGCCCTGAGCCGATTCATCCAGCGCGTAGCCCAGGTGGCAGGCTTGAAATGCACCGCGCACGATATTGGTGAAATTGCACGCGCCGATGATCTGACCGTCGCGCCGTATCAGCAGGTGCAGCGCTTCGCCGCTGGCGGTTTTCTCGGCCATGGTTTCGAGGCGTTGGGTGATGGCATCGAGTGCAAAGAAGTCATCGTCGCGCGTGGGCTCCCAGGGTCGCAGGTAAGCGCGGTTTTGCAGCAGATAGGTGTGCAGGGCCTGAGCGTGAGACGGCTGGGCGGCTTGCAGTATCAGCCGTTCGGTGGCAATGCCGTGGGTGGGGAAGTGCGGGTTCACGAATCGCCTCCTTGTGGTTGGGGGCGAGTATGCCTGAGGGCTTTTATTCAGGCATAAAAAAACGGCCTACCTTTCGGTAAGCCGTTTTTAGTACTTGGTGGCTACACAGGGACTTGAACCCCGGACCCCAGCATTATGAATGCTATGCTCTAACCAACTGAGCTATGTAGCCAAGTGGCGCGCATTATTCGCGTAGAACGGGAATGCGTCAAGCACTTTTATCGAAATTTTTTCTACGCTTTCAATTGTTTAACCGGAATCGTCAGTTCTGGCGACGAGTGGCTTGTCATTCGTCCGCCTGTCGGGCCGTGTGTGGGCGCAGGCTTTCAAATAAGCGATCAATCACGGTCGTGGTGATTTTCTGCAGATGCCCTAGGGCGTTGATCGTGACGCTGCAAGAGGGCGCCGCAGTCGAGAACGGTAGCGCAAGCGCTGAGCATCAGGTGGGAAAGGCAGGGCTGGGCGTATTCGCCGCTGAGGTGGTTATGGCGCTGAGGCAGTCGGTAGGGAGTGGGGTGTTCGGGCGGTTGGTGAACGCGTCGCGGTGAATGAAAGTAGCAAAATTCGGTTGGGCAGATATCCCTGCCGCCCAACGATTACCCGCTAGAGGGCCTTACGGTTGCGACGGGTTATGCGTGACGCGCTTGAGGTGTTCGCGCGCGCGTGACAAGCGCGAGCGAACGGTGCCGATGGGTATGTCCAACACGTCGGCGGTGTCCTGGTAGCTGCCGTCGGTCTCCAGTGAGGCGTACAACGTCTTGCGCATTTCTGTGGGCAGGTGGTCGATGGCGGTCAGGGTTTTCTCCAGTCGGCGGTTGATCTCGAACTGCCAATCCAGGTTCTTGGTTTCCTCCTGCCCATGCCACAGCGATTCATCGAATTCGCAGTGCACAGGCTTGGCGTACAGGCGGCGGAAGTGGTTGCGTACCAGGTTCTGAGCAATCCCGCACATCCAGGTACTGAGGCTCGCCTGACCACTGAAGCGCTCCCTGTTGCGCCAGGCTTCCAGGTAAGTCAGTTGCAGTATGTCGTCTGCATCTTCGGGGTTGAGTACGCGTTTATGAATAAAACGCCGGAGTTTTTTCTGTTGGTCGTCCGTCAGTTGGAGCATGAATTGAGGCGAGCTGCCAACCAGGTGCGCTAAAGCTTCAATTGGGATATTCACGTTTTTTTCCTCAGGGTAGACGCTATCGAAATAAGTTCGATGGAAACCCCTTTAGCACTGGGTGTGCCAAATGAAAAAATCTCGTAACTAGCTGATTATTAAGGGTAAATATCTTGAAATGGAGAAGTATTGCGCAGTAGTTTGCAAAAAGCGCCGAGGCTTTGTGCCGGTCTTGTCAAACGTCTCGATAGCCGCGTTCTGATGGAACCGTATCGGCAGGCATTGCCACATAGGGACACACTCTTCCCGTCTTGGCATGCTTATGAAAGTCGAATCCCCTAAAGATGCGCCCTCTGCCCAGCGCCTGGATCAATCCGCCGTTGCGCCTGTTTCCACGCCCGCACCCGCGAAGGTTGATGAGCTTGCTTCGCTCTTCGACCAGGAAGTGATTGCCAACAACCGCGCTCAGCGCTCGGTGTCGATTCGCGTGCCCCCCACCGAACAGCTTGCGCAACTTTATGAGCAGTTGGGCCATCCTGCTCAGGAGTCCCTGGCGACTATTTCGCGGCGGTTCAGGCAGCAATTGCAGCAGCATCCCAGTGTCGACAAGCTGGTAGAGCTCGCCGAGGGCGACCCCGCACGTGCCTACGTGGTGCTCAAGCATCTGGAAGCCCAGGCGGACAATGATGTGCGCCCCACCGAAGCTGCATTGGCGCGGGATGCTATTGGCATGCTGGCGGTGGGCTTTAAAGGGGAGATCCAGGCGGGCCTCAAATTCGCCACGGCGTTGATGGAGGCCGGTGGTGATCCGCAGGAGCGCCAGGCGCTGCGCGCGCTTTATTACGCCAGCGTGGCCACGCGCCAATCCCTGGCGACGATGATGCAGGCGCTGTTGGGCGTATACGGCGGCGATACGTTTTCCGTCAGGCTCATCAGCATGCGTAAAGCCTTGGCTGACGACATCGCGGTCCTGGTTTCGTCAATGACCACGCCGCGATTGCGCACGTTGTTGCTGGCCCTGCAAAGCTGTGGGCAACTGAGCACCGTGTTGGCCGGTTGCCACGCGTTGATCCAGCGCCTGGGCATCGGCTACGACGCCGTCAGTCTTTTGCAGCGCCTGCTGGGGTATGCCGGCAGCGGCATCGATGCGGGCGAAATCCTGCGACTTGGGCATGATCTGGGCAGTGGCCCGAGCCCCCGGCAAGTGATTGTTCTCAACGCGCTTTACCCTCTGGTCCGGCAGTTGCCTTTGGCCTTGTGGCCTGACAGTCGAACCCGCCAGGGCGCGCTGGACAGCTTTTTGGCCGTGATGGGGGAACTGGAGCGGATCGAGCGCGGCCCGATCAAGTTTGCCGGCGACCTGGGGGCGTCGGCGTGACTGCACTGTCAGCCATCAACGCTGTACTGCTCAAAATGGCACAACGTGCCGAAGTCCTGGGCGCAGTGGTGATCCTGGGCATCGTGTTTATTTTTATCGTGCCGTTGCCCACCTGGCTGGTGGACATTCTGATCGCACTCAACATTTGCATATCCTGTCTGTTGATCGTGCTCGCGCTGTATTTGCCAGGCCCCTTGGCGTTCTCGTCGTTCCCATCGATTTTGCTGCTGACCACCATGTTCCGTCTGGCGCTGTCGATCGCCACGACGCGCTTGATTCTGCTGGAACAGGACGCCGGTGACATCGTCGAGGCCTTCGGCAACTTCGTCGTGGGCGGCAATCTGGCGGTGGGGATGGTGATCTTTCTGATCCTGACCCTGGTCAACTTCCTGGTCATCACCAAGGGTTCGGAACGGGTCGCCGAGGTGGCGGCACGGTTCAGCCTGGATGCGATGCCGGGTAAACAGATGTCCATCGACAGTGACCTGCGTGCCGGGCTGATCGACGGCACGCAAGCGCGGGACAAACGTGAGCAGTTGTCCCGCGAGAGCCAGCTGTTCGGTGCCATGGACGGTGCGATGAAATTCGTCAAGGGCGATGCCGTCGCCGGTTTGATCATCGTTGTGGTCAACCTGTTGGGTGGTTTCACCACGGGCATGTTTCAACACGACTTGAGCGCCGCCGAGTCGATACGGCTGTATTCGGTGCTGACCATCGGCGACGGCCTGATTGCACAGATTCCGGCGCTGCTGATCTCCCTGACCGCCGGCATGATCATCACCCGCGTGGCTCCGGATGGGCGCAAGGGGATCAGTAACATGGGCGCCGAAATTGCCCGGCAAATGACCAGCGAACCCAAGAGCTGGATGATTGCGTCGGTGGGGATGCTTGCGTTTGCAGCGGTGCCTGGCATGCCCACTCTGGTGTTTATCCTGATTTCGATGGTCACCGGCGGCCTGGGTTATTACTTGATGCGCCAGCGTCAACGACAAGAACAGCCCGCCGCCGAAGCCGCGGACGCCGTGCGCCCGGAGCAAAACGGTGATGAAGACTTGCGCGGGTTTGATCCGTCGCGACCTTACTTGCTGCAGTTTTCCCCGGTTCTGCGCGGAACCCCCGAGGTCACCGAGCTTATCCACGGGATACGCCAGGCCCGAAACACACTGGTGGCCAATATCGGTTTGACCTTGCCGCCGTTTGAAGTCGAACTGGATGACGCCCTGGCCGCCGATGAGATGCGCTTTTGTGTGCATGAAGTGCCGATGGTCAAGGCCTCGGTCGTTAACCATTTGGCCGTGGACCGCAAGGCGCTGGCGGTTGAACCCGAGCACGCAATACCCGGCAAGGCCGACCGCGATGAACAGGATTGGGTGTGGTTGGCGCCTGATGATCCGCTGCTCGATGACCCGCAGCTGGAACGCTTCACCGCAACGAGCCTGATCATCGAGCGCATGAGGCAAGCGATGATGCTCAGCGGGCCGCAGTTCCTGGGGATCCAGGAGAGTAAATCGATCCTCAGTTGGCTTGAGCACAACCAGCCGGAACTGGTGCAGGAACTGCAACGCATCATGCCGCTCTCGCGGTTTTCGGCGGTCCTGCAACGCCTGGCCAGCGAAGGCGTGCCGCTGCGTGCCGTGCGGCTGATTGTCGAGTCGCTGATCGAGTACGGTCAGCATGAGCGCGAGCCCGAAGCGCTGGCTGACTACGCGCGCATTGCCCTCAAGGCGCAGATTTTCCACCAGTACAGCGAGGAAGACGGCCTGCACGCCTGGCTGTTGTCGCCCCATACCGAAAACATCCTGCGCGAGGCGTTGCGTCAGACGCAGACCGGGGTTTTCTTTGCGCTTGATAACGAAAGCAGCGCCGCGTTGATCAACCTTCTCAACCAGGCCTTCACCTTACGCGCCAAAAGCAAAAGTGTGATGTTGGTGGCACAAGACCTGCGCAGTCCCTTGCGCACCCTGCTTCTGGAAGAGTTCAACCATGTGCCGGTGCTGTCCTTCGCCGAGTTGGGAAGCACCTCCAAGGTGAAAGTGCTGGGGCGTTTTGACCTGACCCAGGATGAGCTGGCGCGCGGTGCGCTGGCATGAATCGCCAGTCAGCTTCAACGCGTCGGAGCGCTCGATAATGTTTGAGTTACGGGTGCTCAATGGTCTGCGCCAGGGCGCCGCGTTGCCGCTTTTTGGCGAGCAGTGGAGCATCGGCGCTCACCCTGACGCTGACCTGATGCTGAATGATCCAGGCATCGCCGAGCAGCACGCGCGGTTGCGGCTGATCAACGCAAACTGGTCAGTGCAGGCCGAAGCCGGGCTGCTGCACGGTGATGAAGGGCAGGTGCTGGCCCAGATTGCGAGCCTGGCGCTGAACGTACCGTTTTCAGTCGGGGCTGTGCGGCTGTGTGTCACCTGGGCCGATCAGCCCTGGCCCGAGGCGCCCGCCCCAGCGGCCCCGGCCCCTGAAGCGCCGCGGGCGCTGCAACTTTCGTCCATCTCGCACGCGCAGCAAAAGCGCCTGATCAGCGTGGCGCTGGTGGTTGCGATCATCGTCGTGGTGGTGGGCATCGCGTCCACGGGTGAGCGTGAGGCCCAGGCCTCATTGATGCCTCCTGTGGTGGTCAAGCACGAGTTGGCGACGCCGTTTGAGGTGCGCCAGCAGTTGCTGAAGATGCTCAATGAACGCGAATTGAGCCAACGGGTCAGCCTGCAAGTGATCAATGGCCAGGTCGCGCTCAACGGCGACGTGTCGCAGGACGATGTGGAGCTGGTGTCGCGCATGCTCAGCCGTTTTGTCGAGCTGTTCGACAGCGCGGTGCCGGTGATCAGCCGTGTGCGTGTCAGCGACGGCGCGCTGCCATTCAAGATTGTGCAGATCGTCGGCGGCCCCAATGGCCATGTCGTCCTGGAAGGGGGCAGCCGGGTGTTTGTCGGCGATGAAGTGGACGGCCTGCGCCTGGTGCTGATCGACAACAGCAAAGTGGTGTTCGATGGTGCGCGGCGTTATGAGGTGCGCTGGTGAACGAAGAACTGAACGCACGTCTGGATGCCTGGCAGCAGCGTCAGGCCCAGGCGCTGGCCAACCTGATGCCGGTGACCCTGCGCGGTCGGGTTCAGCGCGTCAACGGCATGTTGTTGCAATGCCGGTTGCCGAGCGCGCGTATTGGCGACTTGTGCCAGGTCGAGAAATCTGCCGACGACTACATGCTGGCGGAAATCATCGGCTTCGATCAGCAGGATGCCGTGCTCAGTGCCTTGGGCAACCTTGAAGGGGTGCGCGTGGGCGCCAGTGTGCAGCGTCTGGGTGTCTCGCATCGAGTGCGCGTCAGTGATGCGTTGCTCGGCCAGGTGCTGGATGGGTTCGGCCGGCCGATCACGGGCGTTGGCCCCAATGCCTTCGCCGAGTCCGACAGCCCGGATGCGAGCATGGTGCTGTGTGAGGCGCCGTTGCCGACCGAACGGCCGAGGATCCATCGGGCCCTGGCGACCGGGGTGCGCTCGATCGATGGTCTGTTGACGCTTGGCGAAGGCCAGCGCGTGGGCCTGTTTGCCGGTGCTGGCTGTGGCAAGACCACGTTGCTGGCGGAGATTGCCCGTAATGTCGAGTGCGATGTGATTGTGTTCGGCCTGATCGGTGAGCGCGGCCGGGAACTGCGCGAATTTCTCGACCATGAACTGGATGATCAATTGCGCGCCAAGGCCGTGCTGGTGTGCGCGACATCCGACCGCTCAAGCATGGAGCGCGCCCGCGCAGCGTTCACCGCAACGGCGCTGGCTGAGGGCTATCGACGCCAAGGCAAGCGGGTGTTGCTGCTGATCGACTCCTTGACGCGTTTCGCCCGCGCGCAGCGAGAAATCGGCCTGGCCGCCGGCGAGCCCTTGGGGCGCGGGGGCTTGCCGCCTTCGGTGTACAGCTTGCTGCCGCGTTTGGTGGAACGCGCCGGGTTGACCCGCGACGGCGTCATCACCGCAATCTACACCGTACTGATCGAACAGGACTCCATGAGTGACCCCGTGGCCGACGAGGTTCGCTCGCTGCTGGACGGCCATATTGTGCTGTCGCGCAAGCTGGCCGAGCGCGGTCACTACCCGGCGGTCGATGTGCTGGCCAGCCTGTCGCGAATTCTGAGCAATGTCGCCACGCCTGAGCACATCCAGGCGGGGACCGGGCTGCGCCGTTTGTTGTCGGCGTATCAGCAGATCGAACTGATGCTCAAACTGGGTGAATACCAGGCCGGCAATGATGCCCTGACCGACCTGGCGGTGGACAGCCGTGCCGCGGTGGATGGCTTTTTGCGCCAGGACTTGCGTGAGCCTTCACCGATGGCGGCGACCCTGGATCAGCTGACGGAGCTGACCGCCTATGTTCCTTTCTGAATTGGAAACCCTGAGGCGTCTGCGCAAACACCGCGCGGACCGGGCCGAGCGCGCATTGGGTGAGGCTAAAAGGCATCAGCGCGCACTGCAGTTGCACGTTGAGCAAGCGCAGCAGCGCCTTGAGGACACTCGCCTGCAGGAGGCCGAGGAAGCGGCGCAGCTATTGAGCAAGCATCAAGGGCACGTGCTCTCGTTTCAGGAGCTCAAGTCGTGGAATACCCAGGAGCGCTCATTGTCCGCCAGCACGCAGCGTGAAGAGGCGCAGTTACAGGCGTTACAGGGGCAGCAGGAACAGCAAGTGGTGCATATCGACAGCATGCAAAAGCAGGCCAGCCAGTATTTGCGCGAGGTCGAAAAACTCTCGGAATTATCCCAGTTACTGGTGCAGGAGCGTCATGAAACGATTGCCTGTGAGCAGGTCTGAGCGGCCGCGCATTCGCGAGCCCAGGGAAGACCGTGAGAGAGGCGTTGAGGCCGTGGTGCCGTGGGTTCATGTGCAGGTATTCGCGCAACTGTTTGCCAAGGACGACGGCCAGGGCGGTTACGTTTCCAGCCTGCCTGCGCAACGTGTGGCGACGGATAAATTGATGATTGAGGCATTGGCGGGGCAGTTGGCGCTTCGCGTTCAAGGCGCCACGCAATGGCCGTTGCTGGCGGTGCTTTACCTGCCACGGCTGGGGCGAATCAACGCCAGTGTGCAGCGGCAGTCGGGCGCGTGGAACATTGAGTTGGACGCCGAAGAACCGCGCACGGCGCATTGGCTCGCCACGGTGCAAAAACGCTATCAGAACAGGCTGTCCGAGGCGTTGGGCCAGCCTGTCGATATCCACATCAACAGCACGGGGTCCGCATGATCATGTTGGCGGTGACACCGCCCCTGGTTGAGGCGGCAAGGGTTGCGGCGTTGCAGCGGCTGGGACGCGGATTACGCATGCCGTTTCAGGTTGGTGATCAGCAGGGCGCGTTTGTGCTCGAGCCCGGCCGCGCGCCTGAAGGGCGAAGCCCGGTGTGTTTCGAGAGTGCCGTCGGTGTGCTGGGGTTCTCGGAACCCGAGGCGATGTTCAGCCTGATGGGCGAATGCCCGGTCACCCTGGCAGAAGCCAGCAATGACTCGACGTCGTGGTTCTGGGAATTGTTCCAGCATCACCTCAGCCCCCAAGTGGTGGCGTTGTTCGGTTATCTGCGCTTGCTGCCTGCACCCAAAACGCCGGGCTTTGGTTGCCGCTTCACCGTGCTGTTGGGAGCCTCCAAGGTCGACGGTTACCTGTGGCTGGCCCCGCAGAGCTTGCTGGCGATGTGTGCGGCGGGCGCTTGGCGGTCCACGGCCAGCTCATTACCCGCATCGTTTCCCTTGGCAATCGCCGTGACCGTGGGCCGTTTGAGCTTGCCTGTCGGGCAGTTGCGCAGCGTGCGTGCGGGTGACGTGCTGATGCTTGAACACGCCTTTTTTGATGTGCAGGGCCGTGGCCACTTGCCGATCGGGCGTCGCCGTCTGCAAGGGCGTATTGACGATGAATCCGGGCCGTTGTGCCTGAACCTTATTGCGATTGAGGAAGCGTCCATGGACGAGAACTTTGTAATAGAAGAATACCCGGGGCCTGAACAGGATCAGCCGGTGGAGGATATCTTTGGCCGTGAGCCCTTTGATGAATTGAGTATGGCGCTGACGGTGCGCTGTGGTGTCCTGAGCCTGACCCTGGGCGAACTGCGCAATCTTGCTCCCGGAGCGGTGCTGGGCATTACCGGGTACGCCCCGGGCATGGCCGGCCTGTATTACGGCGAGCGGCCCATTGGCCAGGGGCAACTGGTGGAAGTGGATGGGCGACTTGGCTTGCAAGTGTCTCGCGTGGTGTTTTCGCGATGATATTCCAGGGCGTCGACCCGGTTGTCCTGGCGCTGTTTTTCGGGGCGTTGTCGTTGCTGCCGATGCTGTTGATCATCTGCACCGCGTTCTTGAAGATCGTCATTGTGCTGATGATTACCCGCAACGCTATCGGCGTGCAGCAGGTGCCCCCGAGCATGGCGATCAATGGCATCGCGTTGGCCGCTACGCTGTTTATCATGGCCCCGGTGGGTTACCAGGTCGCCGAAAACCTCAAGGGCGCGCCCCTGGACATGAGCACCGTGCAGACCCTTCAACAGACGGGTCTTGTGGCCATACAGCCGCTGCGCGCGTTTATGAAACGCAACACCGATCCGGATGTGTTGACCCACATGCACGAAAACACCGCGCGCATGTGGCCGCCTGAAATGGCGCAAAGCACCCAGCGCGATGACCTGATCCTGTTGGTCCCCTCCTTTGTGCTGTCGCAGTTGCAGGCCGGGTTCGAGATCGGCTTCCTCATCTACATTCCGTTCATCGTCATCGATCTGATTGTGTCCAACCTGCTGTTGGCGCTGGGGATGCAGATGGTCTCGCCCATGACCATTTCCCTGCCGCTCAAACTGCTGTTGTTCGTCATGGTCTCCGGATGGTCGCGATTGCTCGACAGCCTTTTCCTTTCCTACCTTTGAGTGCCCCATGGAACCGATCGTACTGTTCAAGCAGGGCATGCTGCTGGTGGTGGTGTTGTCGGCACCGCCGCTGATTGTGGCGGTGATCGTCGGCGTGCTGACGTCGTTGGTGCAAGCGCTGATGCAGATACAGGATCAGACCCTGCCCTTTGGCATCAAGCTGGTTGCGGTGGGCATCACGCTGATATTGACGGGGCGCTGGATTGGCGTGGAGCTGATTCAACTGATCAACCTGATGTTCGACATGATCGCTCGCTCGGCACTGAACTGAGGGCATGCACGTGCTGCTTTATCTTGAATATCTACCCAGCCTGCTGGTGGCCATGGCGCGTATCTATCCCTGCGCGATCCTGGTGCCGGCGTTCTGTTTCCAGCATCTGCGCGGCATGCCCCGGCATGTAATCGTGATGGTCATGGCGTTCATTCCGGCTCCCGGCATCCATGCGGTACTGGCGGGCCAGGACTATTCGGCGCTGATGATCATCGGGCTGATGCTCAAGGAGGTCACCCTGGGCATTTTGCTCGGGGTTTTGCTGGCCATGCCTTTCTGGATGTTCGAGTCGGTTGGCGCGCTGCTGGATAACCAGCGTGGCGCCCTGGCGGGTGGCCAGCTCAACCCGTCATTGGGGCCGGATGCAACGCCCGTGGGGCATCTGTTCAAACAGCTGGTGATTTACTTGCTGATCGCCGTCCTGGGCTTGAGCGTGCTTACCCAAGTGATCTGGGACAGTTACCTGCTATGGCCGGCCACCGCTTGGGTGCCGCTGCCGGCAGTCAATGGTTTCAGTATTTTCCTGGGCCTGGTCGGCGATACCTTTACCCACATGATGCTCTACGCTGCGCCGTTCATTGCGGTGCTGATGTTTCTGGAGTTCGGCATCGCGCTGTTGGGGGTCTACAGCCAGCAGTTGCAGGTGAGCACGCTGGCGCCGCCGGTCAAATGCCTGGCGGGTATCGGGATTCTGTTGCTGTACTTTGCGTTGCTGCAGGACCTGATCGTCGGACGCTTGAATGTGCTCGGCGATCTTAAACACTCGCTCGGGCTGATGTTCCAGGTCTCGACGCCATGAGTGACTCCGGTGAAAAGAAGCACCCGGCCTCAGCCAAGAAACTGCGCGATCAGCGCAAGAAGGGCCAGGTTTCCCAAAGCCAGGATGTCAGCAAGCTGCTGGCGTTGACGGCCATCAGCGAGGTGGCGTTGTTCACCGCCGAAACCAGTTTGCAGCGCTTTCAGCAACTGATGGTGTTGCCAATGTCGAGTATGGCTCAGCCGTTCACGCGGGCGCTGGAGACGGTGCTGTTTGAAGGCGCGATGATGTTTTTCGCGTTCGCCCTGTTGATGGCCGGATTGGCCGTTGCCGCGAAGCTGATCAGCAGTTGGATGCAGTTCGGGTTTCTGTTTGCTCCCGAGACCTTGAAGCTCGATTTCAATCGGCTCAACCCCCTCAAGCAGCTCAAGCAGATGTTTTCTGCGCAATCGGTCATGAATTTGTTGATGAGCATCACCAAGGCAGTGCTACTGGGCGTGATTTTGTACGTGGTGATCAAGCCGTCTTTGGGCGCGCTGATTAACCTGGCCAGCAGTGACCTGCAAACGTACATCCTGGCGTTGATCGTTCTGTTCCGCCACTTGTTGCATGCCTGCCTGGGGCTTTTGCTGGTGCTGGCGCTGATCGACCTGGCGTTGCAAAAACACTTCTTCGCCAAGCGCATGCGCATGACCCAGGTCGAGGTCGTCAAAGAGTACAAAGACATGGAGGGTGACCCGCATGTGAAGGGGCAGCGCCGTTCGCTTGCCCAGCAGCTGGCCCAGGAGGAACCGAAGGTCAAGCTGCCCAAGCTGGAAGAGGCCGATATGCTGGTGGTCAACCCGACGCATTTTGCCGTGGCGCTGTATTACCGCCCGGGTGAGACGCCGCTGCCCATGCTGGTGTGCAAAGGCACGGATGACGCGGCGCGCGACTTGATCCAACAAGCCAAGGCCGCTGAGGTGCCGGTGATTCAGTGCGTGTGGCTGGCGCGCACGCTCTACACGAACAAACTGGGCGCGAGCATCCCCCGCGACACCCTGCAGGCCGTGGCGCTGATCTATCGCACGTTGCGTGAGCTGGATGATGAGGCCAAGCGCGAAACCCTGGAGTTGCCGGCGCTGGAGGTGCGCTGATCAGCGCACCGAACCTCCGCGAAGCCAGGGCCAGGTGAGCCGCCGCGCTGCTCACCTGACGGCCCGACAACAGCCGGCGTTGATCGCGGAACACTCAGCGTTCCAGCGAAATTGTCTGGTAATCCGCGCGCTCTCCGGAAGGGCCGGGCTCGACGCGCATCTGCGGTGGCCACCAGATTACCAAGGTGTCTTTGGTCGATTGCGGGCGTGAGCAAGAGTCGCCTTTGCACGTGGGAACGCAGCCGGCGATGAGCAGCACGGTGCCGATCAGGGTGATGCACAACAGGTGGCGTTTCATGGGGCGACCTTCTTCTGAGTGGGCGTGAT
Organism: Pseudomonas sp. RGB; assembly: GCF_007713445.1. Classification (NCBI taxonomy): domain Bacteria; kingdom Pseudomonadati; phylum Pseudomonadota; class Gammaproteobacteria; order Pseudomonadales; family Pseudomonadaceae; genus Pseudomonas; species Pseudomonas sp. RGB. The sequence goes on from NZ_VMSH01000016.1 coordinate 57,808, forward strand.
CAAGGAAGGGCGGGGCACGCCGATGTGTTCATCCTTCACCACCGGGCGCATGGCGATAAAGACCTCGGCTTCTTCACCCGGTTTGAGCCAGGCGCGTGGCCATACCGTGACGGCCAGGGTCTGCGAATTGCTGCACTCCTTTTCGTCGATGCGCACATTGCGCTTGATCTGATTGCGCACCACCACCACCGCCACATTGAACTGCGGGCCGGCGTACCACTGGCTGCGCTCGGTGTTCATGGCCAGTAGACCGCGGGTGTTGCACAGGGTGTCCAGGCCCAATGGCATCGGTGCTGCCTTGAAGGCCAGGGGCACTTGCCCGGTCACCAGATTGGCCAGAGTGCTGGTGATGTCACTGCGCTTGATGACCGGCGGGTGTTCGGCGTAACGCCTGGCCAGGGGCTTGAGCGCGGCCTGCAACTCCACTTGATCTTCCTGCGGCAAATACCGTGAAGGGTCCGCCTGATCGCCGATGACGCGTGGCGTCAGGATGAACAAGCGTTCGCGGCGATTGTTCTGGCGTTCGCTGGAGGAAAACAGCGCCTTGCCCAGCAGCGGTATGTCGCCCAGCAGGGGAACCTTGTTGCGCTTGTCGGTGCTTTCGGTGACATGAAAACCACCGACCACCAGCGAGCGTTTTTCCGCCATCACCGCCTGGGTGCTGACATTGCCCCGGCGCACGTCGGGGCCGATGCGATCCGGGTTGGATTCATCGAAGTTGCCGTCCTCGATATCCACCATGAGGTGCACCTGATGAGTGCCACGGGTGGTAATCACCCTGGGGATCACTTGCAGGCTGGTACCTACCGTAATCGGCAGGATCGTCGCCACCTCCGTGCCTGCGGTCAGGTATTGGGTGCGGTTGAAGTCAATCACCGAGGGCTGGTTTTCCAGGGTAAGCACCGAAGGGTTGGACACCATGGTTGCCAGGCCGCGCTGCTCCAGGGCGCGTATCTTGGCAAAGAAGCGGTCACGGTTTTCGATCGACAGCTGCGATGAACTCCCAGGCGCCATTCTCATGTCGCTGCTGAAATGGCTGTTACCCCAGTTGACCCCGAATTCGCGCAGTTGGGAGCGCTCTATGTCGAGGATGATTGCGTCGATTTCCACCATTTTGCGCGCCACATCGAGCTGGGTAATCAGCTCTCGGTACATGGCCTGCCGTTCCGGGAGGTCGTAGATCAGCACGGCGTTGTTGCGCACGTCGGCCTCTACGCGGATTTTGCCTGCCGACACCGGCGCGCGCGGGGTGAGCGTGGCGCCAGAGGCCAACTGGCCTGGGTCCGCTGTCTGGCCGAACATTTGCCCGAGCATGGGATTGCTCAACCGGGGAACGTTCGGCGTGATGGGCGAGGGCTGCGAGGAGGGGCGCGGGGAAAGCGTCGACAGGGATGACGTCGCCCGAGGCTCCAATAAGCCCCGCAGCATGCTGGCAACGCCAGGGATGACTATTTTTTCGCCGCGGTAGTCGATCTGGCGATCTCCCGCGTTGGCGAATTTCAGGGGGTAGCTGAGTACGCTTTGTTTTTCGTCGGGTGACTTACGCTGGCTGCTGAATTGCTTGATCTGTTCGATGTAGCGCTTGGGGCCAGAGACCAGCACCACGCCGTCATCGGGCAGTTCACCCCAGCCGAAACGACTGTCGAGCAAGCCGATATCGGTCAAGGCCCGTTTGAGGTCAGCGACGGTCTCGGAAGAAACCTCCAGGCGCGCGGACTCTTGCAGGTCCAGGGTGCTGATATAGAGGGTGTTGTTGTACAAGTACCATTGAAAGCGGTGTTCAACGCCCAGCCTGTCGAGTAACGACTGCGGGGTATTGGCGCGTATCTTGCCATTTACGATGCCCTCCAGCAGACCGTCGACTTGCAGTTGCGTGCCAAACGTTTGAGCAAAGTCCTCCAGCACATCCCGCAGGGGCTTATGCTCGGCTTCATAGGCGTAGGCGGTGTTTTTCCATTCGGAGGGGATGGCGGCGAGGGGGCTGTGCAACGGCGCCAACAACAAGGGCAGCGCAAGCAAACAACGCCAGTGGGCGCGTTTTGCCAGAGCCGCGGGCGAGTTTAAACGCAAGCCGGTGTGCTTGTTGATCTTGCTATACATGACAGGTTCTCTGTTTCAGTGCGAAAGCGTCGTAATGAAGTGGGCCGGATTTGCGCCCAGCCGTTGTCAGGCGCGCCGTTGCGCCGCGCCAGGTGTCACGTTGGTTGAGAGGTACTTCAAGGGTTTGCAATCAAGTGGCAGGCATTGCACCCACCGGAGATGGCGCGTGGCGCGAACCTGGGCAAGTGCTGACTTGCGGTTCAAGCCGCCGCCTATTCTGTTCACGACCGCCCAAGCCAACAGTCAGCGTTTGCCGCCAGCCACTAAACGACATTGATGGCCGATTTAACCGTCTCGTGTTTGTAGCTGAGGTAGGTCGAACTCACGGCAAAGTTGTTAACCAGGGCGGACTTTTCCTCAATGAGTTGTTCGAAGAGCCGCGCGCTGTCTTCGCTTGCTTCGCTGTACGGAATGTCGGCGCTGATCTGGTCGAGGTTTTTTTCGGCTTGGGATTGCTGCCTGTAGAGACTGCTGAGTACGCGTGAGTCAGTATTCATGGCGTTATCTCCAGTGGGTGTGTATCCCTGTGTGGCGGCAGATTGCTCACCAGTTCCAACAACAGGCCTGTGTGGTTAAAAAGAACAGGGTTTACCCAGCAAAGGTGTCACTTGATTTGGCCAAGGGTGGAATCGCCACCAGGTTGTCGAGGGCATGCGCCCAGTTGATATGAAACCCGCCATCTTCTGTCTCAAGCAGCAGCGACTGGGCGGCGATCCCGTCTTCGACCCGAAGCGTCCAGGGCACACTGCTGTGAAGGTTGAGCCATAGCTCGACGTGTTCACGGTCCTGCGGGTTGCACACCAGGTGCGCCTCAACGGTGGGCAGTTGCGCCTCCAGCAGTTTGTTGAGCAGTGTCGTGAGGCGTTGAACGGGCACAGTCTCCTCCAGCAGGGTTTGAATGGCCGCGTTGATGACTGAGCTTGCGACCTGCTCCAAACTCGCCAGCATTGCCTGGCGCTCTGACTCCCAGCGGTGCAGCTGGGCATTGGCGCGTTGCCAGAACTCATCGCTGGCACGTTCGAGTATTTTTTCGCATTGGGCCTGGGCCTGGCTGATGCGCGTCTGCGCTTGAGTTTCTGCGTGTTCCAACAGCTGACGGGCCTGGGTGTAGTCAGACAGCATTTCCCTGGGGATCAGGGCCGTGGGCAGTGCGTGGGCGGGGGTGTTCAGCTCAATCGTGTGGGCGCAAAACATGGTCGGGTTTCTCGCGAGGGGCGGGCGGCGCGTCATCGACAGCGGTGGAGGTTGCGCGCCAGATCGTGGCTTTCCACAGGGTATCCAGCCGGCCGTGCGTGTCCGCCAGGCGAGGATGCTGCTCCAACGCCAGCACCCTTGGGCGGGCAAAATTCAGGCGTAGCCGCTGCCAGACATTGGGAGCGACCCACGCGCGCAGGTAGTGCAATGGGTCGTCGACGTTCACCGGTGCTGAGCCCGTGGGCAGTGCCTTGGCCAGGCGCTGGCACCACAGCAGCTGCTCTTGATTCAACCGGCTGTCGTGGGGCGCGTTGTACACCTCATTCACCAGTGTCAGTGCGAGGTCGCGTTGTTGCGCGCTGCTCAACACCCATTGGAGGAGGGCTGGAGACGTGGGAGGGGCAAGCTCGGGCGCGATGCCGAACAGGCTGCTCACGCGGCGATGATAGGCGCGTGAAAGCGCTGCGGTTTCCACAAACCCCGTTTGCGTGAGCCAGTCGATGTGGGCGTTTTTCCATGGGAACGCCCACCATTTTACCCAGCTGAGGTCGTCACTCATGGGCGTGTGCCGGCGTGCTTTCGGGTGTGAGTGTGGAGACTTTCCTGCGGCGCCAGAACAGCCAGGCGATGCCTCCTGACAGAGCGATGATCAGCGGCGCAATCAGGCTGGCGCGCCAGAAACCAAGGTCTTGCTCGGGCACCAGAAAAGGGCCGAGGTAGGTCAGTTGTTGCTGCTCGGTGTAGGCGGTGGCCGGTACAAAAATGACGGTCAGTTTTGTCGTGTTGTCTATGGCCGAGGCCATGCCTGGGATGCTGCTGGCCACCAGTCTGCGCACGCGCGGATTGATATTGTCCGGGTCCAGTCGCGGGTCGTGCTTGATGAAGACCGAGGCGGAGGCCGGCTGTACCGGCTCGCCCGGCGCGACGCGCTCAGGCAGTACCACATGCACACGCGCGACGATCACCCCGTCTATGTTGGATAAGGTCGATTCCAGCTCCTGGGACAGCGCGTAGATGTAGCGTGCGCGCTCTTCCAGCGGGGTGGAGATGACGCCTTCCTTGCGAAAGATATCCCCCAGCGTCGACCGGGCCGTTTTGGGCAGCCCCGCCGCGTCCAGGGTACGCACAGCTCGGCTGATGTCACTGGCCTTGACCCGAACAGCGACACCGTCTTTGCCTGGCACCTTCTGAGCCCGGATTTGCTTGTCTGCCAGCTCCGCGATGACTTCGTTGGCTTCCTGCTCAGAAATATTGCGATGCAGCTCTACGCTGTCACCACAACCGGACAGCATCAACGCTAATGAAAACAAGAATGGGGCGGTTAGGCGGCGGTACATGCAGCTATCCCATGCTTGAAATTTTGTCGACGCCTTTCGCGACGGCGCCGATGACCTTGACGCGTGACATCACGTCGATATGCGCTTCGGCGAGCGACTGGGGGAACTCGTTCGCGTCCTTGGTCTTTTTGTTCAGGCTCGCGTCACGAAAGCCTTTGGATACGCGTCTGGATAAAGTGTCCGACGCTGTCGCGCTCCAGGCCTGAGCGGTGGACGCCACCGCAGGCACGATGCCTTTCACGGGCGGCTCGGTCTGGCTGAGTTGGGCGTTGAAAAAGTTGATGTCAGACGCCCGGTTGATCGCGCCAGGCGCCTCGGCTTGAGAGAGGATACTGCTGTTTTCCGGTTGCCCTGGGGTGGTGATGTACATGTGAACCTCCATCGAACGTATCGAGTGTTACGTGCCTCGTGACGATGAAAAACCTCCTCGACCGGGGCAGAGGAGGTCAGTCTGACTTACGCGAATCGCAAAGACTTAATGCGACCCGCTTTCGCGGTAGTCAGTTCTTGTTCAGCAGTCTTCTTGGCCTCTTCGACGACTTTCCTTTCTTTATCTGCGTTGATTGCGTCCAGTTGCGCCTGGTTACCCGCGCTGGAACCACCAATACCTGAGATTGAGGACATAGATCACCTTCTTGATTTCAAATGAAGTCTGATAGCGAGTGTTAGCTACCGTCACGTGTTGAGTGGCTGTGAAGTCACCCACTTATAAGTGGTGGAGGGAAATAAAGCGTTCCAGTATTTATATGTTTAAAATTATTTCTAGTGCGGTTTTTTGTGAAGTCATTGTTGTAATGCTTAATTGTGCGCATGCGCTAAAGTGCCCAGGCGGGTGCGAATGGCTAAGTTCTGCCACAATGCGCCGAACTACACCATTCGGTTATAGGTCGAGTTGTTTAATTCGGTGGTAGAGCGTGCGTTTGGCGACGCCTAATTCAATTGCGGTGATATCCACGCAATGATCATTGCGGCGCAACGACTCTTCAATCAGTGCTTTTTCGATTTGTTGCAGGCGTTCCTTCAGGCTCAGTTCGCCATCGTGCGGGTTGCTCATGGGCGTGGAGAACGCTGGCAGGCCCAGCACGAACCGCTTGGCGGACGAACGTAATTCGCGAATATTGCCTAGCCAGGCGTGGCACAGCAGTTGTTGCAACAGCTGGCCGGGAACCGTCGGAGCGGGGCATTTGAAGTGCTCGGCTTCTTCCCGGACCATCTTCATGAACAGCGGAATGATGCGTTCCCGCTGGTGCCGCAAGGCCGGAAGTTCGAGGCTGACGACATTCAGGCGAAAGTACAGGTCACGCCTGAAGGTGCCTGATTCAACCATGTGGTGCAGTGACTGCTGTGCCGAGGCAATGACGCGCATGTCCACCGGGATGAAGCGGGTTGAACCCAGCCGCTCCACGCCCCGCGACTCCAGCACCCGCAGCAGTTTGGCCTGCAGGCTCAATGGCATGCTGTCGACCTCATCGAGGTACAAGGTGCCCAGGTGAGCCGCCTCGACAAAGCCGGCCCGCGATTGCATGGCCCCGGTAAAGGCGCCACTGTTGACCCCGAACAATTGGCTCTCCGCGAGGCTTTCCGGAATAGCGGCACAGTTCACGGCAATGAAGTTACCGCGCCGCCCCGACAAGCGATGGACCCGTTGGGCCAAGGTGTCTTTCCCTGTGCCGGTTTCCCCTAATAGCAGAATGTCGATATTGAGTGACGCTGTACTGTTAAGGGTGTTTTCAATACCTGAGGTGTCACTGATTGAGATGTCTGTTTCAACTTCCCTATGGTAGGCATCCGACATCAAGTAAGTGCTCCATTATCACTGTGCATCATTCAGGCAACGGTCGACAGGCAAAGGCCAGCAGGTCGCAAATTATAGTTTTTTTATTGTTGTTCTGAAGTAGGAACTTACGCGCAAGGCGTAGGAGAAATGAGATAGGTTTGGGGGGTATTTTGCTTGGAGGTGTAGTCAGTAAAATATTGAGAGTTAATAGGAGGAATCTTAAGTTTCGGAGTGTTCGGATGAACGTCCATAAGTAGTCGCGCACAAAAAAACCGATGCAGTGCATCGGCTTTTTGTTTGCGGCAATGACCGCAAGGTTTACTTATACGTTGAAACGGAAGTGCATGACGTCGCCATCTTTGACGATGTATTCCTTGCCTTCAAGGCGCCACTTACCGGCTTCCTTGGTGCCGGCTTCACCCTTGTACTGGATGAAGTCGTTGTAGGCGATGACTTCGGCGCGGATGAAGCCTTTTTCGAAGTCGGTGTGGATCACGCCGGCAGCCTGTGGCGCGGTGGCGCCGACTTTGACGGTCCAGGCGCGGACTTCTTCGACACCGGCGGTGAAGTAAGTCTGCAGGTGCAGCATTTCGTAGCCGGCGCGGATCACACGGTTCAAGCCAGGCTCTTCCAGGCCCAGCGCCTCGAGGAACATGTCTTTTTCTTCGCCGTCATCCAGCTCGGCGATTTCGGCTTCGATCTTGTTGCACACCGGCACCACGATCGCGCCTTCTTCCTCGGCGATGGCCTTGACCACGTCGAGCAATGGGTTGTTCTCAAAGCCGTCTTCAGCGACGTTGGCGATGTACATCACCGGCTTGGTGGTCAGCAGGTGGAAGCCTTTGATCACTGCTTTTTCATCGGCATTCATGCTCTTCATCAGGCTGCGCGCTGGCTTGCCCAGGGTGAAGTGAGCGATCAATTGCTCCAGCAGGCCTTTCTGGACCACGGCATCCTTGTCGCCGCCCTTGGCGTTACGCGCGACTTTCTGCAGTTGTTTCTCGCAGCTGTCGAGGTCGGCGAAGATCAGTTCCAGGTCGATGATCTCGATGTCGCGCTTCGGGTCGACGCTGTTGGAGACGTGAATCACGTTCTCGTCTTCAAAGCAGCGGACCACGTGGGCGATGGCATCGGTTTCACGGATGTTGGCCAGGAACTTGTTGCCCAGGCCTTCACCTTTCGACGCGCCGGCCACCAGGCCTGCGATGTCGACGAATTCCATGGTGGTCGGCAGGATGCGCTTTGGATTGACGATAGCCGCCAACTCCTGCAAGCGCGGGTCCGGCATGGCCACGATACCGCTGTTGGGTTCGATGGTGCAGAAGGGGAAGTTCTCCGCCGCAATACCGGACTTGGTCAAGGCGTTGAACAGGGTGGATTTGCCGACGTTGGGCAGGCCGACGATGCCGCAATTGAATCCCATGGTGTTTCCCCTCGGTAAGAGTCAGGCCTTCTGGCTGTGCAGGTTTTTCATCGCACGGTTCCATTCACCGGCGAAGATATCCGGCAGCACGCCGAGGGCAAAGTCGATGCTGGCATCGAGTTTTTCCTGTTCGGCGCGTGGCGCACGACCCAGGACGAAATTTGAAACCATACTGGCAACGCCTGGGTGGCCAATGCCGAGCCGCAGACGGTAAAAATTATTCTGATTGCCCAGCTGCGCGATGATGTCGCGCAGGCCATTGTGCCCGCCATGCCCGCCGCCTAACTTGAGTTTGGCAACGCCGGGTGGCAGGTCCAGTTCGTCATGGGCCACTAGGATTTCTTCGGGTTTGATCCGGAAGAAGCCCGCAAGCGCCGCGACGGCTTGGCCGCTGCGGTTCATGTAGGTGGTGGGAATCAGCAGACGAACATCCTGACCTTGATGCGAAAAGCGTCCGGTCAGGCCAAAATATTTGCGATCGGCCACAAGGTTTACGCCTTGGGCGTGGGCGATACGCTCAACAAAAAGGGCCCCCGCGTTATGCCGGGTCTGTTCGTATTCGGCGCCTGGATTTCCCAGGCCAACGATCAGTTTAATGGCAGTCACGACAGGGGCCCTTCCTTTGGAGTTGTGGATAACATCGCCGCAACCTGCGTGCGGCGAAAGTGGACGACAAGAGATCATTTACTCAAGAGTAAACGCCGCGTTATCGCCCGCTTTCTCGCTACGTTTCGGTCCGCGATGTTTCCTCAAGCTCCGGCAATACAGAGTGAATTACTCTGCAGCGCCTTCTTCTTCAGCTTCTGGAGCAACGCGTGGAGCGTGAACGTTGGCAACAGCTTTGTCATCACCGTGAGCCAGTGCGACAAATTCAACGCCTTTAGGGGCCTTGAGGTCGGACAGGTGAACGATGGCGCCGATTTCCAGAGCCGACAGGTCGACTTCGATGAACTCAGGCAGGTCTTTCGGCAGGCAGGTCACTTCGATTTCGTTCAGGACGTGCGAGATCTCGCCGCCTTTCTTGACCGGAGCTTCTTCGCCAACGAAGTGCACTGGAACGATAGCGGTCAGTTTCTGACCGGCTACAACGCGTACAAAGTCAGCGTGCAGCACGTGGCCTTTGGCCGGGTGACGTTGCAGAGCTTTGATGATCACGTTTTGCTTGGTGCCGCCAACGTTCAGTTCGATAACGTGGCTGTAAGCAGCATCGTTTTCGAGCAGTTTGGCGATTTCTTTAGCCAGCATGCTGATGGATTCAGGGGCTTTTTCGCCACCGTAAACTACAGCTGGAACCAGGCTTGCGAGACGACGCAGGCGGCGGCTCGCACCTTTCCCCAGGTCGGAACGCAGTTCAGCATTCAAAGTAAAATCGTTCATGTTGTATCTCCAAAATAACCACATTCGCCCCAGCGTTTGCGACCAGCGCTAAAGGCGATATGGGCAAAAAAGCCCCGCCCCAACAGTATGCTGGGGCGGGGCGCTTTTCGTCAGGTTGAGGTCGCTAAGGTGTGAACCTTAACGGAACATCGCGCTGATCGATTCTTCGTTGCTGATGCGGCGAACCGCCTCGGCAACTACCGGTGCGATATCCAGTTGACGGATACGCGAACAGGCTTGAGCTGCTGCGGACAACGGGATGGTGTTAGTCACCACCAGTTCGTCCAGCATGGAGTTCTCGATGTTCTCGATCGCTCGGCCCGACAGCACAGGGTGTGTGCAGTAGGCGAAGACTTTTGCGGCACCGTGCTCTTTCAGGGCTTTCGCCGCGTGGCACAGTGTGCCGGCGGTGTCGACCATGTCATCAACCAGAATACAGGTACGCCCTTCGACATCACCGATGATATGCATCACTTCAGAGTGATTGGCTTTCTCACGGCGTTTGTCGATGATCCCGAGGTCAACGCCCAGGGATTTGGCAACGGCCCGTGCACGCACGACGCCACCAATGTCCGGGGACACGATCATCAGGTTTTCAAAGCGCTGGTCTTCGATGTCATCCACCAATACTGGGGAGCCGTAGATGTTATCTACCGGGATATCGAAGAACCCCTGAATTTGGTCAGCGTGCAGGTCAACCGTGAGAACACGGTCGATGCCTACCACGGTCAGCATGTCAGCAACGACTTTCGCGCTGATAGCCACACGTGCGGAACGCGGACGGCGATCCTGACGGGCATAACCAAAGTAAGGGATTACAGCTGTGATTCGAGTCGCTGAGGAGCGGCGGAAGGCATCAGCCATCACGACGAGTTCCATCAGGTTATCGTTGGTCGGAGCGCAGGTCGGCTGAATAATGAAGACATCTTTACCGCGGACGTTTTCATTGATCTCGGCTGTAATTTCGCCGTCGGAGAACTTACCGACAGAGATGTCACCGAGAGGGATATGCAGCTGACGTACGACACGTCGAGCCAGATCGGGGTTGGCATTCCCCGTAAAGACCATCATCTTGGACACGCGCAGTACCTAGAGGCTGAGGGTAACCTGGATGAGTATTAGAAAATGGCAGGGGCGGCTGGATTCGAACCAACGCATGGCAGGATCAAAACCTGCTGCCTTACCGCTTGGCGACGCCCCTGTATCTGTTGCAACGAGTACCCAGTACTCGGTTCCTTTAGAGCAGACTTTGCAGCTTGCGATGCAACATCGAAACGTTGCTTCCCTTTGCTACAAACCCTGTAAGGGTCTCTGTAAGAAGGGCCGAGACTTTATCAGCTTCAGCTTTGCTTGGGAAGCCCCCAAACACACAACTTCCAGTTCCGGTTAATTTTGCTTCGGTAAATTTACCTAACAAATTCAAAGCGTTACGTACCTCTGGATAACGCCTTGCTACAACCGGTAAGCAGTCATTTCGACTGTTTCCCTTGGGAACGGGGCGCACTTTAATGGGAGGAGAGTTACGTGTCAACAGTGGATCTGAAAAAATTTCTGCTGTACTTACAGATACTTGCGGAACAAGCACGACATACCACGGCTCTTCGGGGTATTCCGGGGTGAGTTTCTCCCCCACGCCCTCGGCAAAAGCGGCGTGCCCACGCACGAAAACCGGGACGTCAGCGCCCAGCGTCAGGCCCAGCGTAGCCAGGCGATCGTGGTCCCAACCCAGTTGCCACAAGTGATTGAGGCCGAGCAACGTCGTCGCGGCATTTGAGCTGCCACCACCAATGCCGCCACCCATAGGCAAAATTTTATCGATCCAGATGTCGATGCCCAGGGTGCAACCGGATTGTTCCTGAAGTTTTTTCGCGGCCTTCACAATCAGGTTGCTGTCGTGGGGCACGCCTTCGAATTCGGTGTGCAACTGAATCACGCCATCATCGCGCACGGCGAAGGTCAGTTCGTCGCCGTAGTCCAGAAATTGAAACAGCGTCTGCAACTCGTGGTAGCCGTCTTCACGGCGCCCCAGAATGTGCAGCATCAAATTGAGTTTGGCGGGGGAGGGCAGCGTCAGCGTTGTAACAGTCACGTTTATTGCCCCAGCTTGCGCGGTTGCCAGTCCTTGATCACCAGCGTGACATCAACGTCGGTGCCATGCAGCTTGATGCGCTCGGGCAGCCAGTAACCGCTTTGTTGCACGTAGCTGAGGTACTCCACCTGCCAGCCATCCTGTTCCAGCGTGGCCAGCCGACTGTCGCCATTGAGGCTCAGGCGACTTTTGCTGTCCGGCGCGGGCAAACCGCGAACCCACCACACCAGGTGCGAAACGGGCAGCTTCCAGCCCATTTGCTGCTCCAGCAATTCTTCCGGCGACGCCGCTTCATAGCGTCCCTGGTTGGCCACTTCCAGGCTGACTTGCCCCGGGCGTCCCGTCAGGCGAGCTGCGCCGCGGCCCAGTGGGCCGGACAGGCGAATGTCGTAATAGTCCTGGCGCTGCAGCCAGAACAACGTGCCGCTGCCGGAATCTTTTGGCGCGCGAACCCCGACCTTGCCTTCGATCTGCCAGCCATCAATGCTGCTGAGCTGATCCTTGTGTTGTTTCCATTGCGCCGGGTTGCCCTGGCCTTCAACGGATTCGCGGGCGCCGAAACCCGCGCAACCGGCGAGCAGGGCGATGAAGCTGAAAACAATGACGTGGCGCAAGAACATAAGCTTAAAGGGTCTCGGATCCGGTCAGGCGCTTGATGGTGCCGCGCAGGATGGGGCTTTCGGGTTGTTCCTTGAGGAATTTTTCCCAGATTTGTCGCGCTTCGCGCTGCTTGCCATTGGCCCACAGCACTTCGCCTAGGTGGGCGGCCACTTCCTGGTCGGGGAAGCGTTCCAGCGCCTGACGCAGCAAGCGTTCAGCTTCGTCCAGGTTGCCCAGGCGGTAATTGACCCAGCCCAGGCTGTCGAGCACGGCCGGGTCTTCCGGGTTGAGCTTGTGGGCTTGCTCGATCAGCACCTTGGCTTCGGCGTAGCGCGTCGTACGGTCGGACAGGGTGTAACCCAGGGCGTTCAGCGCCATGGCATTGTCCGGGTCACGCTTGATGATCAGGCGCAGGTCTTTTTCCATCTGCGCCAAGTCGTTGCGTTTTTCCGCCTGCATGGCGCGGGTGTACAGCAGATTCAAATCGTCGGGGTATTGCAGCAAGGCTTGTTGCAGCAATTTCCAGGCGCGTTCGCCCTGCTTGTTGGCCGACAAGGTTTCGGCCTGGATCAGGTACAGCTGGATCGCGTAGTCCGGTTCGGCATCGCGCGCTGCGGCCAGGCGTTTTTCCGCCTCGTCGGTGCGGCCGTTGCTCATCAGGATGTCAGCTTGGCGCAATTGGGCCGGCAGGTAGTCGTTGCCAGGGCCGACCTGAGCGTACTCAAGCAGGGCCGCCTGCGGGTCGTTGCGCTCTTCAGCAATACGGCCGAGGTTCAGGTGCGCCGAGTCCACATGGCTTTCGCGTTGGATCAGCTCCTCCAGATAACCCTTGGCCTCGTCCCAGGCCTTGGCTTCCAGGCACACCAGTGCCAGGGAGTAGCGCAATTCATCGTCGTCCGGGTATTGCTGGACCAGATTGGCGAACTGCACCTTGGCGTCTTCCATACGGTCCTGCTCAACCAGCGTGCGCGCATAGGTCAGGCGCAGGCGCTTGTCGTCCGGATACTTCTTGATGCTCTTTTCCAGCAGAGGAATCGCTTCCTTGCCGCGATTGAGGTTCTGCAGCAGGCGCGCACGCAGCAAAATCGGTGCGATCTCGCCGTCTTCCGGCGGGTTCTGCTCCAGCAGCTTGAGTGCGGCGTCGGCTTCATCGTCCTGTTGCAGCAGTAACGCCTTGCCGAAAATCAGCTGGCTGTTCTTTGGGTGTTTTTGCAGCAGGCGGTCGAAACTCTTCATCAGGCCATTGCGCGTGTCCTGGTCGGTGTCGGCAGCCGACAGCGCGAGGAAGTCGAAATGCGTGTCGCCCTTGCCCAGCAGGACTTTCTCCATATAGACCATGGAGTCGTCATAGCGCCCCGCGCGCGCCAGTTGAATGGCCGCGGCCCGCTGCGCTTCCAGGTCGTCCGGTGCGTTTCTCGCCCAGATCAGCGAGGTGTCCAGCGCAGCCTGGTCAGCGCCCAGGTATTCGGCGATGCGAAACGCGCGCTCCGAAATGCCCGGATCCTGGGTGTTGATGGCCTGGGTCACGTAGTTATCCAGGGCAATATCGAAACGATTGCGCTGGCCGGCGAGTTCCGCGGTCAGCAGGCTGTAGATCGTTTCTTCATTGAACGAGGAATAAACCTTGGGCTTTTCAGGGGCGGGGGTGCTGTCTTCAACCGGCGGCGTACCGTCCGGCGACACGGGTGCCAAGGCCTGGCAGCCGCTGAGGAAGACAAAAGCAAGGAGCAACGCGGAAGATCTATTCATATAGGAAGAGGACGACTAACCTGCGGTCGGATCATCATGACACAAGCCTTCGGCCAAACATAACCGAGTCTCAGTTGGCGCCTTTATAGGCATAAGCTACTAGGACAATAGACGACGGTGGTTGTTCTGGATCTTTCGAAGTAGGACAATTGTCGGCTTCCCGACATCATCAGCGATATTGAATGGCCTTCCTCGCACTCGGTATTAACCACAAGACTGCTTCCGTAGACGTGCGCGAGCGCGTGGCGTTTACGCCAGAGCAGTTGGTTGAGGCCTTGCAGCAGCTCTGCCGGCTCACCGACAGCCGCGAAGCTGCGATCCTTTCGACCTGCAATCGCAGTGAGCTTTATATAGAGCAGGAACATCTTTCAGCGGATGGGGTGCTGCGCTGGCTGGCCGATTATCACCATTTGAGCCTCGATGACCTGCGCGCCAGTGCGTATGTGCACGAAGAGGATGCGGCAGTTCGTCACATGATGCGCGTCGCCTCAGGGCTCGACTCGCTGGTGTTGGGCGAACCGCAGATCCTTGGCCAGATGAAATCCGCCTATGCCGTGGCCCGCGAGGCCGGCACCGTGGGGCCACTGCTGGGGCGGCTGTTCCAGGCCACTTTCAACTCGGCCAAGCAAGTGCGCACCGACACTGCCATCGGTGAAAACCCGGTGTCCGTAGCGTTTGCCGCCGTCAGCCTGGCCAAACAGATTTTCAGCGACTTGCAGCGCAGCCAGGCCTTGCTGATCGGCGCCGGTGAAACCATCACCCTGGTGGCGCGTCACCTGCACGACCTGGGTGTGAAGCGCATTGTGGTCGCCAACCGAACCCTGGAACGCGCGAGCATTCTTGCCGAGCAGTTTGGTGCCCATGCCGTGCTGCTTTCGGATATCCCGGCTGAACTGGTGCACAGCGATATCGTCATCAGCTCCACCGCCAGCCAGTTGCCGATTCTTGGCAAAGGCGCGGTCGAGAGCGCGCTGAAGCTGCGCAAGCACAAACCGATCTTCATGGTGGATATCGCCGTTCCCCGCGACATCGAGCCAGAAGTCGGCGAGTTGGACGACGTTTACCTCTACAGCGTCGACGATCTGCACGAAGTGGTTGCCGAAAACCTCAAGAGTCGCCAGGGCGCTGCCCAGGCCGCCGAGGAAATGGTCAGCACCGGCGCCGAAGACTTCATGGTGCGCCTGCGCGAACTGGCGGCGGTCGACGTGCTCAAGGCGTATCGTCAGCAGGGCGAACGCCTGCGTGACGAGGAATTGATCAAGGCCCAGCGTCTGCTGGCCAACGGCAGCAGCGCCGAAGAGGTGCTGATGCAACTGGCGCGTGGCTTGACCAACAAGTTGCTTCACGCCCCCAGCGTTCAGTTGAAAAAGCTTACCGCCGAAGGCCGCCTTGATGCGCTGGCCATGGCCCAGGAACTCTTTGCCCTCGGTGAGGGCGCGTCAGATAGCTCTTCGGATAAAAAACCGCAATGAAAGCGTCACTGCTCAATAAACTGGACGTGCTCCAGGACCGTTTCGAAGAACTGACCGCCTTGCTCGGCGATGGCGAGGTCATCTCCGATCAGACCAAGTTCCGCGCCTATTCCAAGGAATACGCCGAAGTTGAGCCAATTGTGGCCACCTACAAACACCTGATGAAAGTGCAGGCCGACCTCGAAGGCGCCCAGGCGCTGCTCAAGGACAGCGACCCGGACATGCGCGAAATGGCCGTGGAAGAAGTTCGCGAGGCCAAGGAAAAACTGGCCGAGCTGGAAGGCGACCTGCAGCGCATGCTGCTGCCCAAAGACCCCAACGACGGGCGCAACGTGTTCCTCGAAATCCGCGCCGGCACCGGTGGCGACGAGGCGGCGATCTTCTCTGGCGACCTGTTCCGCATGTACTCGCGCTACGCCGAGCGTCGTGGTTGGCGCGTCGAGATTCTGTCCGAGAACGAAGGCGAACACGGCGGCTATAAAGAAGTCATCGCCCGGGTTGAAGGCGATAACGTCTACGGCAAACTGAAATTCGAATCCGGCGCACACCGCGTGCAGCGGGTGCCGGCGACGGAATCCCAGGGCCGTATCCACACCTCGGCGTGCACCGTGGCCGTGTTGCCCGAGCCCGACGAGCAGGAAGCCATCGAGATCAATCCGGCGGACTTGCGTGTCGACACCTACCGCTCATCGGGCGCCGGTGGTCAGCACGTCAACAAGACCGACTCGGCGATCCGCATCACGCACTTGCCGTCGGGCATCGTGGTGGAGTGCCAGGAAGAACGCTCCCAGCACAAGAACCGTGCGCGGGCCATGTCCTGGCTGTCGGCCAAGCTCAACGACCAGCAGACCAGCGCCGCCGCTAACGCGATTGCCAGCGAGCGCAAGTTGCTGGTGGGTTCGGGCGACCGCTCCGAGCGCATCCGTACCTACAACTTTGCCCAGGGCCGGGTCACCGACCACCGGGTCAACCTCACGCTTTACTCCCTCGACGAGATTCTCGCCGGCGGTGTAGATGCAGTGATCGAACCGTTGCTCGCCGAATACCAGGCCGACCAATTGGCGGCGATAGGTGAATAAATGACCATCATTGCCAGCCTGCTGCGCGCCGCAGACCTGCCCGACTCGCCCACTGCGCGTCTGGATGTGGAGTTGTTGCTGGCCGCGGCCTTGGGTAAATCGCGCAGCTATTTGCACACCTGGCCGGAAAAAATCGTCAGCAGCGAACATGCGCTGACCTTTGCCGACTATTTGCAACGTCGTCGTGGCGGTGAGCCGGTGGCGTATATCCTCGGCCAGCAAGGCTTCTGGAAGCTGGACCTGGAGGTCGCGCCTCACACGCTGATCCCACGTCCGGAAACCGAGCTATTGGTGGAAGCCGCGCTGGAACTGTCGCCCGCCACGCCTGCCAAGGTTCTGGACCTGGGCACCGGCAGCGGCGCCATCGCCCTGGCCCTGGCCAGCGAACGTCCGGCCTGGCAGGTCACGGCGGTTGACCGCGTGCTCGAAGCCGTGGCCCTGGCTGAACGCAATCGCCAGCGCCTGCACCTGAAAAACGCCACAGTGTTGAACAGTCATTGGTTCAGCGCGCTGCAAGATCAAACCTTCGACCTGATCATCAGCAACCCGCCGTACATTGCCGATAACGATCCCCATCTGGTGGCCGGCGACGTGCGTTTTGAACCGGCCAGCGCGCTGGTGGCGGGGCATGATGGCCTGGATGACTTGCGGTTGATCATTGCCGAATCTCCCGCCCACTTGAATGCGGCTGGCTGGCTGTTACTTGAACATGGCTACGATCAGGCGGCGGCCGTGCGTGACCTGCTGCTTGGCGCAGGCTTTGAAGAGGTGCACAGCCGCCTTGACCTCGGTGGCCACGAACGCATCACCCTGGGACGCCGGCCGTGCTGACCGACCAGGAGCTGTTGCGCTATAGCCGACAGATTCTGTTGCAACATGTCGACATCGACGGCCAATTGCGCCTGAAAAACGCCCGCGCGTTGATCGTCGGCCTGGGCGGGCTGGGCGCGCCGGTGGCGCTGTACCTGGCGGCGGCCGGTGTAGGCGAGCTGCACCTGGCGGACTTTGACACCGTCGACCTGACCAACCTGCAACGCCAGATCATCCACGACACCGAGAGTGTCGGGCAGACCAAGGTCGATTCGGCCCTGCGTCGTCTCGCGGCGATCAACCCTGAAGTCAAACTGCTTGCTCACCGCGCAGCGCTGGATGCCGATTCACTGGCCGCGGCAGTAGCGGCGGTGGACGTGGTGCTCGATTGCAGCGACAACTTTTCCACCCGTGAAGCGGTGAACGCCGCCTGTGTTGCCGCCGCCAAGCCATTGATCAGCGGCGCGGCGATTCGCCTGGAAGGGCAATTGTCGGTGTTCGACCCGCGTCGCGCCGACAGCCCGTGTTACCACTGTTTATATGGGCATGGCAGCGACACCGAACTGACCTGCAGCGAAGCCGGCGTCGTCGGTCCGTTGGTTGGCGTGGTCGGCAGCCTGCAAGCACTGGAAGCCCTGAAATTGCTGGCCGGTTTCGGTGAGCCGCTGGTAGGCCGCTTGTTGCTGATTGATGCGTTGACCACACGCTTTCGCGAATTACGCGTCAAGCGCGACCCCGGTTGCAGTGTCTGTGGGACGCAGCATGGTTAAGAGCGCGCCCATCGGTGTGTTCGATTCCGGTATCGGCGGCCTGACCGTGCTGGACGAAATTCAGCAGTTATTGCCCCATGAGTCGCTGCTGTACGTGGCTGATTGCGGGCATATCCCCTACGGCGAGAAAACCCCGGCATTCATTCTTGAGCGCTCCCGGCGTGTCGCCGAATTTTTCCGCGAGCAAGGCGCCAAGGCGTTTGTGATTGCCTGCAACACGGCGACCGTCGCCGCCGTTGCCGATTTGCGCCAGAACTACCCCGACTGGCCCCTGGTAGGCATGGAGCCCGCGGTCAAACCCGCCGCCGCCGCCACTCGCAGCGGCGTGGTGGGTGTTCTCGCCACCACTGGCACCCTGCAAAGCGCCAAGTTCGCTGCTTTGCTTGATCGCTTCGCCACCGACGTGCGTGTGATCACCCAGCCATGCCCGGGCCTGGTGGAGTTGATTGAAAGCGGCGACCTCGACAGCCCCGAGCTGCGCCAGATGTTGCGCGGCTATGTCGAACCGCTGCTCAGCGCCGGCTGCGACACGATCATTCTGGGCTGCACCCACTATCCCTTCCTCAAGCCGCTTCTGGCGCAGATGCTTGCCCCGAGCATCATCCTGATCGATACCGGCGCTGCCGTGGCGCGCCAGCTCAAGCGTTTGCTGGGCGAGCGTGACCTGCTGGCCGGCGGCAACCCTGAGCCGGCCCGGTTCTGGACGAGCGGTAACGTCGATCATTTAAGAAATATCCTACCTACACTATGGAAACATTCCGGAGTTGTGCGAAGCTTCGACGCGTGAAAAATTCGTGAAATACCGGGGTTAGACGCTGAACTTCTGGCTATGCGCGCGCTTCTATAGCGAGTTAGCTTGTACCAAACCATACAACTTCGTTCTCAAGGACTGTTTCTTATGAAGCGCTTGTTCTGTTTGGCTGCGATTGCGGCCGCCGTGGTAGGACACTCTGTTTCGGCCCAGGCCGCTGGCCTGGAATTTGGTGTGGGGAGCACCAGCGATTCGACCATGACCTATCGGTTGGGGCTGACATCGGATTGGGATAAAAGCTGGTGGCAGAGCGATACCGGCCGGTTGACCGGCTACTGGAGCGGCGCGTACACCTACTGGGAAGGCGACAAACGTGCGGGCGCCAGCAGCCTGTCGTTCTCGCCGGTATTTGTGTATGAGTTTGCCGGGGCATCGGTAAAACCTTACATCGAGGCCGGCATCGGCGTGGCCGCGTTCTCGCGCACACGCCTGGAAGACAACAACATCGGCCAGTCCTTCCAGTTTGAGGACCGCCTGGGCTTTGGTTTGCGTTTCACCGGTGGGCATGAGGTGGGCATTCGTGCCACGCACTATTCCAACGCGGGCATCAGCAGCAATAACGACGGCGTAGAGAGCTACTCGTTGCACTACACCTTGCCGTTGTAAATCATCAGGCACCTGCTGACTAATGTGGGAGCTGGCTTGCCTGCGATGCAGACACCTCGGTCTATCAGTTACACCGAAGTGATGCTATCGCAGGCAAGCCAGCTCCCACATTTTGATTTTCATCTACCTCAGGATCAGCGATACGCCGTCGCAATCCCTTCACGCTCGGTGAGGCATTCCGGCGCACCCATCTCGAACTCCCGGCAGATCAGCGGCCGTCGCTCGTAAATCGTGCACATCATCGTGTCTCGGTCCAGCGCCGCACACCAGCCATCATCCAGACGCAGCATCACTTCGCCGCCCCAATCGTCCGTATCGATATAGCGCTCCGGCACGCCGGTGTCGGTGATCAGCATCACTTCCAATTGGCAACAGCAGGCCGCGCACGTCGAGCAAGTGACGGCGGGTTCGGTGATTTGAGTGTGGGGAATGTTGGTCATAGGCGCGCAGTGTAAGGCAAGCGTGTCAGGTAGGTGTGAAAGCTCTGACGGACGTCAGTGCCCCAGTTGTCGGGCGATCCAGTGCAGCACCGGGAACACCAGCGCCCAAAGCAGCGCCAGGCCAATCAGGGTTGGCGCCGTGCCGTAACCGAAACTCACGCCGGCCAATTGGCTGCCCGCGTAATAAGACAACGGCCCGCCGACTGCGCCCAACACGCTGGCGCGCCACCAGGGCTGGGCACTCCAGGCCAGGCAATGGCGTAGCGTGGTGGCGAGCAACGCCCACAGCAACACCAGCCAAAACGGGATCAGCGGCCCCGGAAAACTGAAATGAAAGACGCCAAAGGTGCGCAATGCGGTATCCACCACAGTGCCAAACAACGTGACGGCGAGGATCACCTGGCCTTCCCGCGACCATGAACTTATCCACAGCAGGTGGATGGCCAGCACTGCACCGACCACCAGCAACCATTCGCTGTCGCCCCCCAGCACACAGGCAAACCAGCCGCACTGGAACAGTACGGCGTTCGCCAGCGATTTAAGCACTGAAGCGCCCAAGCAAGGGTGGGTTGATTGCCGCAGGTTTGGCCAGCAGCAACTGCGCGGTGCCTATCGTTCGTTCCATGAACCCACCTTCGCAGTAGCACAAATAGAATTCCCACAAGCGCAGGAAGTATTCGTCGTAGCCCAACTCGGCAAGGCGGCCATGGGCGCGGCGGAAGTTCTCATGCCACAGGCGCAGGGTTTTTGCGTAGTGCAGGCCGAAGTCTTCCATGTGCAGCAGGTTCATGTCGGTGTCGCGGCTGACGATGTGCAGCATGTTCTGCACGCAGGGCAGGGCGCCGCCGGGGAAAATATAGCGCTGGATGAAATCGACGCTATTCTTGGCCTGCTCAAAACGCTGCTCGCGAATCGTGATGGCTTGCAGCAGCATCAGGCCGTCGCTCTTGAGCAAATGCGCGCACTGCTTGAAGTAGGTCGGCAGGAAGCGATGGCCCACCGCCTCGATCATCTCGATGGACACCAGCTTGTCGTATTGACCGGTCAGGTCGCGGTAGTCCTGCAACAACAGGGTCACCTGGCCCTGCAGTCCCAGGGCATCGATGCGCTTTTGGGTGTAGGCAAACTGCTCTTTGGACAAGGTCGTGGTGGTGACTTTGCAGCCATAATGCTGCGCTGCGTACAGCGCCATGCTGCCCCAGCCGGTGCCGATTTCGAGCAGATGGTCGGTGGGCTTGAGTGCAAGCTTTTGGCAGATGCGTTCCAGCTTGTTCAATTGCGCCTGTTCCAGGGTGTCATCGGGCGTCAGAAATTGCGCCGCCGAGTACATCATGGTCGGGTCGAGGAATTCTTCGAACAGGTCATTGCCCAGGTCATAGTGGGCGGCGATGTTTTTCTGCGAGCCCTTGCGCGTATTGCGGTTGAGCCAGTGCAGGCCTTGAGTAAAGGGGCGTGCCAGGCGCGCCAGGCCACCTTCCATGGCGTCGAGCACCTCCAGGTTGCTGACCATCACGCGCACCACGGCGGTCAAGTCCGGGCTGGTCCAGTAACCGTGGATAAACGCCTCGCCGGCGCCGATCGATCCGTTGGCCGCCACCAGGCCCCACACCGCCGAGTCGAGGATCTGGATTTCCCCCAGCAGGTGCGCTTCGCGGGCACCGAACACTTGGCGTTCGCCGTCCTCGATCACCACCAGCTGGCCGTGGCGCAGTTGGCTGAGTTGGCGCAGCACGGCCTTGCGCAGCAATGCGCTGGTCATGCCGTTGACGTTCAGGCGATTGGTCTTGACCGATAAGCTAGGGGATTTCATGGCGGCGATCCTTGGTATACCCGACTGCGGTGCGAGAGGCGCCATCGGCGGCCTGATGGGAAAAAATCGGTGTGCGTTTGAGCAACAGGCGCATGGCCTGCCAGTAAATGGCCAGGCACGTCTTGGCGGTCATCCACGGGAAGCGCCACAGGTAGCGATGCAGGCTGGCGCGGTTCAACGCTTCCTTGTGCAGGCTCAGCGTGGCGTCGAAAACCTTCAGCTCACCTTGCCAGTCGGCCATGTGCACGCCGAGCTTGGCGGCGGGCGGGCTGAAACTCATGCGGTATTCCAGGTCGCGTGGCAAAAACGGCGACACATGGAAGGCCTTGGCCACGGCGAAGTGCTGATGCTCATCGGCGCCGAGCGCCTGGGCCGGCAGCACGTAGTGATAACGCTCGCGCCATGGGGTGTTGGTCACTTCACACAGGATCGCGGCCAGTTGCCCATCGGCCTCGAAGCAGTAGAAGAAACTCACCGGGTTAAAAGCCAGGCCCCAACTGCGAGCCTGGGTCAGTAGGCAGATAACGCCCTGGGGCTCGCGCCCCAGCGCCTTGCCAACTTCCTGGCGCACGGCATCGCTCAAGCTCATGCCGTGGCGCGTGAATTCACGCAGGTAATCCTGCTGGCGAAAGCCAAAGGGCGCCAGGCGGCTAGCGCCGGCCAGGGGCGACAGCCCGAGCACTTCGTCTTGTTCGCTCAAATCCAGGTACAGCAGGCCGATGCGGTAGCGAAAGGCGTGAGCCTTGGGCGCAAACCGGCGATGGGCGATCCAGCCGCTGTACAGGGCGCTGTTCACAGGGTTTCTCCAAAGGCTTGAGCCACGCGCAAAGCGCTGACCACGCCGTCTTCGTGGAAACCATTGGCCCAGTAGGCGCCGCAAAAAAAGGTGTTGCGCGTGCCTGCCAATTCTTCCCAGCGCGCTTGGGCAGCGACCGCCGCGAGGCTGTATTGCGGGTGCGCGTAGGTGTAGCGCGCGAGGATCTTCAGCGGGTTGATCATCGGCGTCTGGTTGAGGCTGACGCAAAAGGTGGTGGCGCTGTCGATGCCTTGCAGAATGTTCATGTCGTAAGTGACGGCGGCCTGGGTTTGGGTATCGCCGGTCAGCCGATAATTCCAGCTGGCCCAGGCGAGCTTGCGGTCCGGCAGCAGGCGCGTGTCGGTGTGCAGCACCACATCGTTGTCGGCGTAAGGCAGCGCGCCGAGGATTTCCTGTTCCGCCGTGCTGGGGTCGGCCAGCAAGGCCAGGGCCTGGTCGCTGTGGCAGGCCAACACGACCCGGTCAAACGTCTCGCTGCCGGCGGCGCTGTGGATCACAACGCCCTCGTCGGTGCGCTCGACGTTATGCACCGGGCAATTGAGGCGCACCTGTTCGCGAAAGCTGCGCGTCAGCGGCTCGATGTAGCTGCTCGACCCGCCCTCGATCACGCACCACTGCGGCCGGTTGTTCACCGAGAGCAAACCGTGGTTCTTGAAAAAGCGCACAAAGAACTGCAACGGAAAGCCGAGCATGTCGGCCAGGGACATCGACCAGATCGCCGCGCCCATCGGCACGATGTAATGCCGGATAAAGCGTGGGCCGTAGCCGCCGGCTTCGAGGTAATCGCCCAGCGTCATTTCAGCGCTGATGCGTTGTTCCTGCAGGTCCAGCGGCGCCTGGCGATTGAAGCGCAGAATATCGCGCAACATGCCCCAGAACCCTGGCGACAGGATATTGCGGCGTTGGGCAAACAGGCTGTTGAGGTTGTTGCCGTTGTACTCGAATCCGGCGCTTTGGTCGCACACCGAAAAACTCATTTCGGTGGGTTTGAAGCTGACGCCAATCTGCCCCAGCAAGCGAATGAAGTTGGGGTAGGTCCAGTCGTTGAACACGATAAACCCGGTGTCCACCGCGTAGCTTTTGCCCTCAACCGTGACGTTGACCGTGTGGGTATGCCCGCCAATGCGCTCGCCCGCTTCGAACACAGTGATGTCGTGGCGACGGCTGAGCAGGTAAGCGCTGGTCAGCCCGGCGATGCCGCTGCCGATAATGGCGATCTTCACAGGTCGTCCTTCTTCGGTGGCGGGCTGCGCAACATGCGTTTGCCGATGATCAGTTGCGCACGGTTGGGCAGCTTCGATAGGGGCCACAAGGTGGCGATAAACATGGCGGGAAAGGCGATTTCCAGCGGACGTTTTGCCAGCTTGGCGAAGATATGCCGCGCGGCCTTGTCGGCGGACCAGCTCAGGGGCATCGGGAAGTCGTTGCGTTCGGTCAGCGGTGTGTCGACAAAGCCCGGGCTGATCACGGTGACGTCGATGTTCTCGGGCGACAGGCTGATGCGCAGGGATTCGAACAGGTAGCGCAGCCCGGCCTTGGACGCACCATAGGCTTCGGCGCGGGGCATGGGCAGGTAGGTGACCGCGCTGGCTACGCCCACCAGGTGCGGGGAATGCCCGGCGCGCAACAGCGGCAGCGCGGCTTCGATGCAATAGCTGCTGGCCAGCAAGTTGGTGCGCACCACGTACTCGACAATCGATGCATCAAATTGCTTGGCATCGACATATTCACAGGTGCCGGCGTTGAGAATGACCGTATCGACGGAGCCCCAGACCACGCCGATATGCTCGCCAATCTCACGCACGGTCTGGCTGTTGGTCAGGTCGCCGGCCACCACCAGCACTTGGCCTGGATAACGTTGGGCGAGGGCTTCCAGCGGGCCTTTCGTGCGTGAGCTGAGCGCCACGTGGGCGCCGCTGTTGAGCAGCTCCACGGCCAGCGACGCGCCAATGCCACTGCTGGCGCCAGTCAGCCAATATCGGCGGGGCGGTGTAAGGCTCATCCCATTCTCCTTTTCAGCCAACTGATGACCCGGCCGACTACTGGCAGGTGTTCGTAGAGCAGAGCGCCTGCATCGAAATAATCCCGGTGCCGGTACACCTTGTCGCGCCACATCAGGTGTGAGCAGCCTTCAACCCGGATCACCTTGCCGCTGTTCAGCCGCGGATGGCAAAAACTCATCTTCCAGCGCAGGTAGCCTTCACCTTCGGCCACTTGGTCGAAGCCGTGAAAGTCAAAACGCAGCTGGCTCACATTGCCATACAGTTCGGTGAAATAGCGGTGCAGCGCCGTCAGCCCGTGCACTTCATGCAGCGGGTCGGTGAAGGCGATGTCCTTGCTGTACAGGCTGTCGAGCAGGTGCAGGTTGTGCTTGTCCAGCGTCGCAAAGGCCTGGGCGAACCGGTGCAGGAAGTCACTCATGTTCGGCAACCCCCTGGCGCGAGGGCAGGCTGCGGAAGGCGGCCAGGGCGCGCGCGCGGGACTTTTTCAGGTCGACGATAGCGCGTGGGTAATAGGCCACGCCAAACAGGCCGCCGGCCGCCTCGGGGTTGTGCACTTCCTTCTTGTTCAGCGCCGCCAGTTCCGGCAGCCAGTGCTTGATGAACACGCCTTCGCTGTCGAATTTTTCCGACTGGCTCAGCGGGCTGAAAATCCGGAAATACGGCGCCGAGTCGGTGCCGGTGGAGGAGCTCCACTGCCAGCCGCCGTTGTTGGCGGCCAGGTCGCCGTCGATCAGGTGGCGCATGAAGAAGCGCTCGCCTTCGCGCCAGTCGATCAGCAGGTTCTTGGTCAGGAACATCGCGACCACCATGCGCAGGCGATTGTGCATCCAGCCGGTTTCGAGCAACTGGCGCATGGCGGCGTCGATGATCGGCAGGCCGGTGCGCGCTTGCTGCCAGGCGGCGAGGTCCTTGGGCGCATCGCGCCAGGCCACCGCTTCGGTCTCGGGACGGAACGCACGGTGGCGCGACACCCGTGGATAGCCGACCAGAATGTGCTTGTAGAACTCGCGCCAGAGCAGCTCGTTGATCCACGTGATCGCGCCGATGTCGCCGCTTTCAAACTCGCCCTGGTTGGTTTGCAAGGCGGCATGCAGGCACTGGCGGGGCGAAACTACGCCGGCGGCAAGGTAGGCGGACAGTTGGCTGGTGCCGGGTTTGGCCGGGAAGTCGCGCTCATCTTTGTAGTAGCTGATTTGTTGATCGGCGAAGGCGTCGAGACGGCGGCGTGCTTCGTCTTCACCGGCCGGCCAGAGCGCGCGCAAGGCTTCGCTGGGCGG
Source organism: Pseudomonas sp. RGB (assembly GCF_007713445.1). NCBI lineage: Bacteria > Pseudomonadati > Pseudomonadota > Gammaproteobacteria > Pseudomonadales > Pseudomonadaceae > Pseudomonas > Pseudomonas sp. RGB. Next base: position 83,349 of record NZ_VMSH01000016.1, read on the forward strand.
CTCGAACCCTTGGACCTGTGCAGGTATCGGATCGCTTTTGAGCTTGATCGGCGCCTGGGCTTTGGGTGTTGCCACCAAACGGGGAAGGGCGCTGTGCAGGCGGCTGTAGCAGACCTTGCGGAACTGGCTGAAGACCTGGAAGTACGTGCCGGTTTTGGTCAGCACGCTGCCGGGCTGGAAGAGCAATTGGTCCAGGTAGCTGTGGAACGTCACGCCCTGGGCTTCCAGAGCCTGAGCCACGGCGGCATCGCGGCGGGTTTCGTGGATGCCGTATTCCTCGTTGACGTGGACCGACTCGACCGACAGCTCCCGACACAGCGTGCCGAACACGGCGGGCGCCTGGTCCCAAGTCGCTGTGGTGCGGATCAGCAGGGGAATGTTCAGCTTGCCGAGCGCCTGGCTCAAGTGCTGCAGGTTGCGCAGCCAGAAGTCGACTTTGCACGGTGCGTCATCGTGGGCCAGCCACTGTTCGGGAGTGATCAGGTACACGGCCGCAACCGGGCCTCGCTGGCAGGCGGCGGCCAGGGCGGTGTTGTCGTGTAGGCGCAGGTCGGTGCGCAGCCAGATCAAATGCATTTAAAGAAGTCCACGCTGGATCAGAATCAAGTGGGCCGACAACGGGTCTTCGGCCACGAACAATTCAGGGGTTTCACGGGTTAATACGGCCAACTCGGCCTGGTGGATGCATACCGTTGGTCCGGCAATCAGCGTCGGGCAACCGACGCCGCCCAGCAGCTTGGTGAGTGTCGACACCTGCAGGGCCTTGCTCGAATACAGCAGCACGGCCCGCGGTTGCAGGTGCTCCACCGCTAACGCCAGCTCACCGACCGGCAACGGCCAATCGAAGACTTCCACTGGGCAATCGGCGCTGCTGGCCAGCCAGGCGCTGAGCCACAGATGCGGCTCCAGCGGCAGGTCCGAGTGGTTGACCAGCAGCAGCGGGGAGCCTTGCAGCTGGCGATTGTTGTGATAGATGCGTGCGCCGAACTTGCTGCGCAGCCAGGACAGGAAAAATACCCGCTCCATCTGCGCGCCGAACTGGCCTTGCCAGCGCTGCTCGAGTTCCTGCAGCAGCGGCAGCAGCAACTGTTCGCACAGGGTACGTGGCGGGTACAACGCCATGGCTTGGTTGAACGCATCGTCGACCCGGCGCTCGGCCAACGCGCTGATGGCGCCCACCAGGTTCTGGCGCAGGGCGTGCCATTCGTTTTCGACGGTGTCGGGGCTGACCTGGGCGGAGTCGATCAAGCCTTTGACCTGACTGACCGGCACACCGCGGTTGAGCCAGGTCAGGATGGTGTGGATGCGTTGCACGTGTTCGGCGCTGAACAGCCGGTGGCCCTTGGGCGTGCGCTGGGGCACGATCAGGCCGTAGCGGCGTTCCCAGGCGCGCAGGGTCACGGCGTTGACGCCGGTCTGGCGCGCCACTTCGCGAATCGGCAGCCAGCCGTCTTGGAGGGCTTGGGCGATGTCTTCGCCGGGTTCGTCTTGCAGGGCAGCTTTCATAATGTACTTTTCATGGGTCAGATCGCATTACGCAGGCTGAGGTTTTCCGGGTGCGGTTGCAGGTAAGCCTGCTGCGCGATGTAACGGTCCGGGTGTTGGCGGAAGTGGTGTTTGAGCAGGGTCAGCGGCACCACCAGCGGCACGATGCCGGTGCGGTACTGGCCGATGACGGTTTGCATTTCCTGCTTGTCGTCGGCGCTGATGGCCTGCTTGAGGTAGCCGCTGATGTGTTGCAGCACATTGGTGTGAGTGCCGCGGGTGGCGCATTTTTTCAGGCCGGTCATCAGCTCGCTGAAATAGCCGGCGGCCAGTGCGTCGAGAGAGGTGTCCTTGCCCATGCTGCCCAGCAGGTGGCCGAGGCTTTTGTAATGCACCGGGCTGTGGGCCATCAGCAGGTATTTGTAGCGCGAGTGGAACGCCAACAGGCGGTGGCGGGTCAGGCCATCGGCCAGCAGTTGCTGCCAGCTGGCGTACACAAAGACGCGGGTCAGGAAGTTTTCCCGCAACACCGGGTCATTCAGCCGGCCGTCTTCTTCCACCGGCAGGTTGGGGTGGCGCGCGCAGAACGCCTGCGCGTAGATGCCGCGCCCGCCGCCGTCCACAGGTGTGCCGTTCTCACGGTAGACCTTGACCCGTTCCAAGCCACACGACGGGGACTTTTGCATGAAGATGTAGCCGCACAGATCGGTGTGTTCCAGGGCCATCTGCTGGCCGTATTCGTCCAGTGGCTGCGTAACGTTGAGATCACGGCGCACCGTGCCGACGGCCTGCGGCTGGGCAGGGTCGCCCACCAGGCGGATCGGTTCGCGGGGGATGCCCAGGCCGATGGCAACTTCGGGGCACAACGGCACGAAGTCGAAGTAGTCAGCGAGCGTCTGGCTGCACAGCAGGGATTGTTTGTGTCCGCCATTGAAGCGCACGTTCTCGCCTAACAGGCAGGCGCTGATGGCGATCTTCGGTTTTCCGGTGCTGGACATGTTCAAACCTCTCCGAGATTCCTGTACAAACTCTTAAGTCTGTACAACTAAATCTCATCATAGGTTTGATGCTGTACAAGTCAAATATTTTGTACAAGTATTTTCGGGCGAGCTACTTCCAGCCGATTCGCCAATCTTCGGCGTTCTGCAGGGTTTGCCAGGTCAGGCGTTCAGCACGGCGAGTCATGACGGCTTGCAGCTCGATTTCCAGCACAGTGCCTTCCTCGTCACGAAACAATTCGGTGACCAAGAAGTGTTTCTCCTTGTTGCGAGGACGCGCTGCTGTCCACTTCGACAGCAGCAGTTTGGCGGGATTGATGCGGTTCATTGCAGGTGCTCGATCAAGCGTCGCGCCGCTTCCTGGCCGCTGAGCCATGCGCCTTCGACCCGACCGGACAGGCACCAGTCGCCGCACACATACAAGCCCAGGTCAGCATCGGCCAGTACCCCGAATTCATGCGCGCTGGAGGGTCGCGCGTACAGCCAGCGATGCGCCAGGCTGAAAGAAGGCGCGGGCATGGCGCTGTGCAGCAACTCAGCGAAAGCGCCGTGCAGGTGTTCGATCACAGCTTCTTTGGGCAAGTCCAGGTGCGCCTTGCTCCACGCGCTGGTGGCGTGCAGCACCCACGTGTCGAGGGTGGTATCGCGCCCGGGTTTGCTGCGGTTGCGCGCGAGCCAGTCGAGAGGGCTGTCCTGGACGAAACAGCCTTCCATCGGCGTGTCCAGAGGTTTGTCGAAAGCCAGGGCGATGGCCCAGGTCGGGTCCATTTTCACCCCAGCAGCGGCACCCGCCAGCTTCGGCGCGGCGGCGAGCAGCGCGGTGGCCTGGGGCGCCGGCGTGGCAATCACGACGTGGCTGAACGGGCCGTGATTGCCGCCGTCGGCGTCCAGCAGGTTCCAATGCTGTTTGCCCTGGAACACTTCGGTGATGCGGCAACCGAATTCCACCGGCAAATCATCCAGCAGCGCACGGGTGATAGCACTCATGCGCGGCGTACCGACCCAGCGAATTTGCTCGTCGGGAGAGGGCGTGAGCTGACCGGACTTGAAGTTGTACAGCTGGGGTTTCCACTGCTCGGCCCAGCCGTTGCTTTGCCAGCGTTGCACCTCGTTGACGAAGCGCCGGTCGCGGGCGGTGAAGTATTGCGCACCCATGTCCAACGCGCCGGCGTCGCTGCGCTTGCTGGACATGCGGCCGCCGCTGCCGCGGCTTTTATCGAAGAGTTGTACAGCGTGCCCCGCGTCTCGTAACGCTCGGGCGGCGGAGAGACCGGCGATGCCGGTGCCGATGATCGCGATGGGAACAGTCATGGGAGGCCTCGTTTTACCGTTGGGTACAGACTACGCCGACACCAATAGCTGTACAATATTGTTTTTTGGTATAAGTTTTGGCGTACCTGTTCTTACGGCGTGGCCTATGGTTAAAGCTGAGGCTTAACCAACAGCCGCGCCCGATTGCAATTGATCCCTGCTTATAAAATAGACCAGTGATCGGCGGCGAACGTTACATGAGGAGTGTCCCATGCATATTTTGCTGACCGGCGGTACCGGCTTGATCGGTCGCCAGCTTTGCCAACACTGGCTTGCCCAAGGGCATCGCTTGACCGTCTGGAGCCGTGAACCGGACACCGTTGCCAAGTGGTGCGGTGCGCAAGTGTTGGGCGTTGGCCGCTTGCAAGACGTGATCGGCAGCGTGGATGCGGTGGTCAATCTGGCCGGCGCGCCCATTGCTGATCGGCCCTGGACCAAAAGGCGCAAGACCTTGTTGTGGAGCAGCCGCATCAGCCTCACCGAAACGCTGTTGGCGTGGATGGAAGGCCAGGCGCAAAAACCGCAGGTGCTGATTTCCGGTTCGGCGGTCGGTTGGTACGGCGACGGCGGCGAACGCGAATTGACCGAGGCCAGCGGCCCGGTGCAGGACGACTTCCCGAGCCAGCTGTGTATCGCCTGGGAAGAAACGGCCCTGCGCGCCGAAGCCATGGGCATCCGCGTGGTGCTGGTGCGCACCGGCCTTGTGCTGGCGGCGAAAGGCGGCTTTTTGTCGCGGCTGTTGCTCCCGTTCAAGCTGGCGCTGGGCGGGCCGATCGGCGATGGTCGGCAGTGGATGCCGTGGGTTCATATCAAAGATCAAATCGCCCTGATTGATTTTCTTCTGCACAAAGCCGACGCCAGCGGTCCTTATAATGCCTGCGCGCCACACCCGGTGCGCAACCGCGAATTCGCCAGGATCCTGGGCCAGGTGCTGCACCGTCCCGCGTTCATGCCGATGCCGGCGTTTGCATTGAAGGTCGGGCTGGGTGAGCTGTCCGGGTTGTTGCTCGGCGGGCAAAAAGCCGTGCCCGAACGGCTGTTGGCGGCCGGTTTCACTTTTCAGTTCACTGAGTTGCACGCGGCCCTGGAAGACTTGTCCAGCCGCTTCTAGCCATAGGATGTTGCATGACGGATCACGCGTTGTTACTGGTCAACCTGGGTTCACCGGCTTCCACCTCGGTGGCCGATGTGCGCAGCTACCTCAATCAGTTCCTGATGGACCCTTACGTGATCGACCTGCCGTGGCCGGTGCGGCGGTTGCTGGTGTCGCTGATCCTGATCAAGCGCCCCGAGCAGTCGGCGCATGCCTACGCGTCGATCTGGTGGGACGAGGGTTCACCGCTTGTAGTCTTGAGTCGTCGTTTGCAGCAGCAAATGACCGCGCAGTGGACCCAGGGCCCAGTGGAGCTGGCGATGCGTTATGGCGAACCGTCGCTTGAAACGACGCTGACGCGCCTGGCTGCCCAGGGGATTAAGAAAGTCACCCTGGCGCCGTTGTACCCGCAGTTTGCCGACAGCACCGTGACCACCGTGATTGAAGAAGCCAAGCGTGTGGTGCGCGACAAAAAGCTCAACGTGCAGTTTTCGATCCTGCAGCCCTTTTACGATCAGCCGGAATACCTCGAGGCACTGGTTGCGAGCGCCCGGCCGTATGTCGAGCAGGATTACGATCATTTACTCCTGAGTTTTCACGGCCTGCCCGAGCGTCATCTGAAAAAGCTCGACCCCACCGGCGGGCATTGTTTCAAGGATGCGAACTGCTGCCAGAACGCGTCGCCCGAGGTGCTTGCCACCTGCTATCGCGCGCAGTGCTTCAGCGTTGCACGGGAATTTGCCGCGCGCATGGGCCTGCCGGATGGCAAGTGGTCGGTGGCATTCCAGTCGCGCCTGGGCCGGGCGAAATGGATCGAACCCTACACCGAAGCCCGCCTGGAAGCCCTGGCCCAGCAAGGCGTGAAAAAGCTGCTGGTGATGTGCCCGGCGTTTGTTGCCGATTGCATTGAGACGCTGGAAGAGATTGGTGATCGTGGGTTGGAGCAGTTCCGCGAAGCAGGGGGCGAGGAGTTGGTGTTGGTGCCGTGCCTCAATGATGACCCGCAGTGGGCTGCGGCGCTGAACACGTTGTGTGAGCGGGCGCCCTTGGCGCTGTGATCAGATTGTCGAAACGATAGAGATCAACTGTGGGAGCGGGCTTGCCCGCGAATGCGAGGTGTCAGTCAACGAATGTATTGACTGATGCAGCGCCTTCGCGAGCAAGCCCGCTCCCACAGTGTTTTTTAGGGTTTATTCGTGATGCGGTTCACCCAGGAACGTCAGCGAACTGAACAGCCCGCGCGTCGCCACATCGGCATTGTCCTTGAGCGGGATCTCCACCTGCGCCGCGATCACATTCAACCCTTCGTTACGCACCAGCACCTGGGCGCGACCGTCTTTGTCGGTCTCGGTGCTCAAGGTGTTTGGTGCATTGCGATAGTCGCCCACCAGCTTGATCCCCGCCGCAGGCTTGCCATCCAATAGCACACGCACCGGCAGTGATCGGCCAGGTCCTACGGTCAGCGGATCCACTTCAGGCAGGATCAGCAGCTTGATCTGATCCAGCTTCGGCAACTTCGCCCCCGGCTGATAAATCGCCAGGCTGTACTTGAAGGTCTGGGTCGATGCAATCGCCCCCGGCACATGGCGGCGGCCCTGGTTGATCCACTTCTTGTCCGGCGTCTGCGACCACATGCCGTTATCCAGGGCGACCGCTAAAACGGCGGGCGATTTGAGCGGCTTGAGGCGTGCGTGGTCGGCAAGGCGTTCTACGCTGACCGGGATCATCCTGGCGCTGGCGTCATACGCCCAGGCGCCGCTGATTTTCTCGGCCTTGAAGGCGTTGTCCTCGGCGCCGTGGCCGTAGATCACTTCGATATTGCCGCGTCGCTGTTCGGTCCACAGGCCGTGGGCAGAAACTTGGCTGGCAAACAGCAGGCCGAGCACGGCCAGGGATTTCAAGGCTTGCATGGGAGCGTCCTTTTACAGGTTGAGGGTCAGGCTGACGGTGACGTTGCGCGGCTCACCGGGCGTGACCCAGTAGTTGCTGTAGGAGCGCTCGTAGTACTTTTCGTCGAATAGGTTATTGAGGTTCAGGCCCACGGTGACGTTGTCGCTGGCTTTGTAATGCGCCAGCAGGTCGACGGTGTGGTAGGCGGACAGTTCGAAACGACTGCCGGCCTCGCCGGAGCGGTCACCGACGTAGGTGAACGCTGCGCCCAGGTCCGAGCCGCGCAACACGCCATTCTGGAATTCATACACGCCCAACAGGCTGGCGCTGCGCTTGGCCACGCCGAGAATTCGGCTGCCGGTGGGGATGGCTTTGTCGCCCTTGGTCACCTCGGCGTCGATGTAGGCGAAGGCGCCGATGACGCGTACGGCGTCGGTCACTTGCCCGCTCAGTTGCAGATCGACACCCTGGCTGCGCGCCTTGCCCATGGCGCGCTGGGTGTCGGTGGCGGGATCGAGGGCGAGGACATTTTTCTTTTCGATGTGGAAGGCGGCGAGGGTGGTGCTCAGGCGATCGTCGAACAGCTCGCTCTTGAGCCCTATTTCATAACCGACGCCTTCTTCTGGCTCGAAGGATTTACCGCCGGCATCCAGGCCGCTGTTCGGTTTGAACGACGTTGATGCGTTGGCGAACACGCCGACCTGCGGCGTGAGCTGGTAGAGCAAACCGGCGCGTTGGGTCAGGGCATCATGGGTTTGCCGGCCCTTGGCGTGGTTGCGGGTGAAGTCATCGGTGCTTTGTTCGACGTGTTCGAAGCGCGCACCGAGCATGCCGCGCAGGCGGTCGGTGAAAACGATCTGGTCCTGCAGGTTCAGTGCCTGGCTCTTCACCTGTTCGAAAACGTCGGTGCCGGAGCGCGCGCCGTTGGGTTTGGTCTGGCCATAGATCGGTTTATAGATGTCGATGGGGTAGAGGCTGCCGGCAATCGCCGTCACGCGTTCTTTTTTGCGGTAGTCCTCGTACTCGCTGCCGATCAGCAGTTCATGCTGCCAACTGCCGATGTCGAACAGGCCGCGCAGTTCGAGCTGGGTAATGCTGTCATGCCAACCGGTAGAGCGTTGGCGGTAGCGGCGGTTGACGGTATGGCCGTCGGCATTCAGCGCGCGGCTTTCCGAGGCGTCGCCCCACAGGCTGCCCTGTTTATAGTGGCTGGCGAGGCGCAGTTGCCAGGCGTCGTTGAGGTGGTGTTCCACGGCGGCCTGGAGGCGGTTGTTGTGGTTGCGGATGTTGCCGTCGTTGGGCTCGCCGAGGAAGGTGGAGCGGGACATGCCATGGGGCGCGACGATGCCACGGTCGAAGGTTGAGCTGTGGCGCACGAACTCGCTTTCCACAAGCAGGCGAGTGTCCGGGTCCAATTGCCAGCTGAAAGACGGCGCGACAAATACGCGCTTGGCGTCAACGTGATCGCGAAAGCTGTGATTGTCTTCCACCGCCAGGTTTACGCGCGACAGCACGCGGCCGTCGCCGTCCAGTGGCGTGTTCACATCAAGGGCTGTGCGGTAGCGGTCCCAGCTGCCGGCACTGGTTTGCACGGTGGTGAAGGCTTGCGGCTGGGGTTTTTTGCTGACGATATTGACGGTGCCGCCGGGATCGCCACGCCCGTAGAGGCTGGCGGCGGGGCCTTTTAGCACTTCAATGCGCTCGATATTGGCCGCGTCTGGCGTGCTCGGGTAGCCACGGTTGGCGCTGAAACCATCCTGGTAGAACTGCGAAGTGGTGAAGCCGCGCACGCTGTACTCGTAAAGCGTCAGGCCGCCGAAGTTGTTTTGCTTGGACACGCCGCCGGCGAATTCCAGGGCGCGTTCGACATTGGTGCTGCCCAAGTCGTTGAGCACCGTGGCGGGAATCACGCTGATTGATTGAGGAATGTCACGCAGGGCCGTGTCAGTTTTGGTCGCGCTGGCAGAGCGGGTGGCGCGATAGCCTTTGACGGGGCCCGTGGCAGATTCATAGGCGTCGCCGGTGACGCTGATGGTGTCCAGTTCGACAGTGTTGTCTTTGGCGTAGCTGTCTTCGGCGCAGGCGGGGTCGAGCAACAATCCCAAGGCCAGACCAGCCAGTTGGGTAAGTCTACGAGGAGGCATGATAGAGCGTTCCAATGTCTATATTGAAACAATATAACATGCCTAATGAGAATGGATTTCTTTTGAAATATTAGGTTACAGGAGCCCGCGAACGGGCTCCCAACCCCGTTATTCCTCTTCTTTCACCGGCGCCGGCGGTGGGCGCAGGCCGATTTCTGCCAGCAATTTGATCTCTTTGCCGTTGCGCATTACCTGGATCGCCACCTTGTCGGTCGGCTTGATCCGCGCGACCTGGTTCATCGACTTACGGCCATCACCGGCCGGTTCGCCATCGATGCTGAGGATCACATCGCCCAGTTGCAGGCCGGCTTTCTGCGCCGGGCCGTCGCGGAAGATCCCGGCGACCACGATGCCCGGGCGTCCGGTCAAGCCGAACGACTCAGCCAATTCCTTGGTCAGTGGCTGTACTTCGATGCCCAGCCAGCCACGGATTACCTGGCCGTGCTCGATGATCGACTTCATCACTTCCATGGCCAGCTTCACCGGGATCGCAAAACCGATGCCCTGAGAACCGCCGGATTTGGAGAAAATCGCGGTATTGATGCCGGTCAGGTTGCCATTGGCATCCACCAACGCGCCGCCGGAGTTGCCCGGGTTGATCGCCGCGTCGGTCTGAATAAAGTCTTCGTAGCTATTGAGCCCCAACTGATTACGCCCGGTGGCGCTGATGATGCCCATGGTCACCGTCTGGCCGACGCCAAACGGGTTGCCGATCGCCAGTGCCACGTCACCGACGCGCAGCCCTTCGGAGCGCCCGATGGTGATCGAGGGCAGGCTTTTCAAATCGATCTTCAATACCGCGAGGTCGGTTTCCGGGTCGCTGCCAACCACGCGGGCCAGGGTTTCGCGGCCGTCGCGCAGGGCCACGACGATCTGGTCGGCACCCGTGGTCACGTGGTTGTTGGTGAGGATGTAGCCTTCGGGGCTCATGATCACGCCGGAACCCAGGCTGGATTCCATGCGGCGCTGCTTGGGGCCGTTGTCGCCGAAGTAGCGGCGAAATTGCGGGTCTTCAAACAGCGGATGCGCCGGTTTGTTGATGACCTTGGTGGTGTACAGGTTGACCACGGCGGGTGCGGCGATCACCACGGCGTCCGCATAAGTCACCGGACCTTGCACCACCGAACTGGTTTGCGGTGCCTGTTGCAGGTTCACATCAAGGCTGGGTAAGCCCACCCACTGGGGATAACGCTGAATAATCAGCATCGCGATCAGCACGCCAGCCAACAATGGCCATCCAAAAAAACGCAGTGCCTTAAGCATCAAGTAAGTCCTGACAGGTTGCAGGGGGCGGGAGAGCGCCCATAATGTCGCGCATTATACGAGGCTGCGAGCGCCTCGGAACGGGATATTTAGGAGTCTTTTATGGCCGTCCCCCTTACCACCCTCGTCGAGGAAGCGGACCGCTACCTTGGCAGCGCAAAAATTGCCGATTATTGCCCCAATGGCCTGCAGGTCGAGGGCCGTCCGCAGGTGATGCGCATCGTCAGCGGCGTGACCGCAAGCCAGGCTCTGCTGGATGCCGCGGTCGAAGCCCAGGCCGACCTGGTGCTGGTGCACCACGGTTATTTCTGGAAGGGCGAAAACCCGTGCATCACCGGCATGAAACAGCGCCGCCTGAAAACCCTGCTCAAGCACGACATCAGCCTGCTCGCCTACCACCTGCCGCTGGACCTGCACGCGGACGTGGGCAATAACGTGCAACTCGCCCGCCAGCTGGACATTACCGTCGAAGGCCCGCTGGACCCAAGCAACCCCAAAATCGTCGGCCTGGTCGGTTCCCTCGCCGAGCCCCTGTCGCCCCGCGACTTTGCCCGCCGTGTGCAGGACGTGATGGGCCGTGAGCCGCTGCTGATCGAAGGCAGCGAAATGATCCGCCGCGTTGGTTGGTGCACGGGCGGCGGTCAGGGTTACATCGACGACGCGATTGCGGCAGGCGTCGACTTGTACCTGAGCGGCGAAGCTTCCGAGCAAACCTTTCACAGCGCGCGGGAAAACGACATCAGCTTTATCGCCGCCGGCCACCACGCCACCGAGCGTTATGGCGTGCAGGCGTTGGGCGAGTACCTGGCGCGGCGTTTCGCGCTGGAGCATCTGTTCATCGATTGCCCCAACCCGATCTAAGCCTCGCCGCAGGCCCAATGTGGGAGCTGGCTTGCCTGCGATAGCATCACCTCAATTTACCTGACTGACCGAGGTGCCTGTATCGCAGGCAAGCCAGCTCCCACAAAAGCCAGCTCCCGCAGTTGACCGGGTTTCACGCCAAACCAGGCGGCATATTCATATACCGTTTCGATCTAGCCAGCTCCCTGAATAGAAGAAGGTGCTGTGCTAGCATGCCCCGCTCGAACACGGCCCGCTGGCCGTCCATAAGATCGTTTTTCCGTGAGTAGCCATGGTCGACAAACTGACGCATCTGAAACAGCTGGAGGCGGAAAGCATCCACATCATCCGCGAGGTCGCCGCCGAGTTCGACAACCCGGTGATGCTCTACTCGATCGGTAAAGACTCCGCCGTGATGCTTCACCTGGCGCGCAAGGCCTTCTTCCCGGGCAAGCTGCCGTTCCCGGTGATGCACGTCGACACCCGCTGGAAATTCCAGGAGATGTACAAGTTTCGCGACAAAATGGTCGAAGAGCTTGGCCTGGACCTGATCACCCACGTCAACCCGGACGGCGTGGCGCAGGGCATCAACCCGTTCACCCACGGCAGCGCCAAGCACACCGACATCATGAAAACCGAAGGCCTCAAGCAGGCCCTGGACAAGCATGGTTTCGACGCAGCCTTCGGCGGTGCCCGTCGCGATGAAGAGAAATCCCGCGCCAAAGAGCGCGTGTACTCGTTCCGCGACAGCAAGCACCGTTGGGACCCGAAAAACCAGCGCCCGGAGCTGTGGAACGTCTACAACGGCAACGTCAACAAGGGCGAGTCGATCCGTGTGTTCCCGCTGTCCAACTGGACTGAGCTGGACATCTGGCAGTACATCTACCTGGAAGGCATTCCGATTGTGCCGCTGTACTTCGCCGCCGAACGCGACGTGATCGAGAAGAACGGCACGTTGATCATGATCGACGACGACCGCATCCTCGAGCACTTGTCCGACGAAGACAAAGCCCGAATCGTCAAAAAGAAAGTACGTTTCCGTACCCTGGGCTGCTACCCGTTGACGGGCGCGGTGGAGTCCGAAGCCGAGACGCTGACGGACATCATTCAGGAAATGCTCCTGACGCGAACTTCCGAGCGCCAGGGCCGGGTCATCGACCACGATGGCGCAGGCTCGATGGAAGATAAAAAACGTCAGGGTTATTTCTAAGGGGCTGTCACCAATGTCGCATCAATCTGATTTGATCAGCGAGGACATCCTCGCCTACCTGGGCCAGCACGAGCGCAAGGAAATGTTGCGCTTCCTGACCTGCGGCAACGTCGACGACGGCAAGAGCACCCTGATCGGGCGCCTGCTGCACGACTCCAAGATGATCTACGAAGATCACCTGGAAGCCATCACCCGTGATTCGAAGAAATCCGGCACCACCGGCGATGACATCGACCTGGCCTTGCTCGTCGACGGCCTGCAGGCCGAGCGCGAGCAGGGCATCACCATCGATGTGGCCTACCGCTACTTCTCTACCGCCAAGCGCAAATTCATCATTGCCGACACCCCCGGCCATGAGCAGTACACCCGCAACATGGCCACCGGCGCCTCCACCTGTGACCTGGCGATCATTCTGATCGACGCGCGTTATGGCGTGCAGACCCAGACCCGTCGCCACAGCTTTATCGCCTCGTTGCTGGGCATCAAACATATCGTGGTGGCCATCAACAAGATGGACATCAACGGCTTCGACCAAAGCGTATTCGAGCAGATCAAGGCCGATTACCTGAAGTTTGCCGACGGTATCGCGTTCAAGCCAAGCACCCTGGCCTTCGTGCCGATGTCGGCGCTCAAGGGTGACAACGTGGTGAACAAGAGCGAGCGTTCGCCTTGGTACACCGGCCAGTCGCTGATGGAAATTCTCGAAACCGTCGAGATCGCCAACGACCGCAACTACACCGACCTGCGTTTCCCGGTGCAGTACGTCAACCGTCCGAACCTGAACTTCCGTGGTTTCGCCGGCACCCTGGCCAGCGGCATTGTGCACAAGGGCGACGAAGTCGTGGTGCTGCCGTCGGGCAAGAGCAGCCGCGTCAAATCCATCGTCACCTTCGAAGGTGAGCTGGAGCACGCAGGCCCTGGCCAGGCCGTGACCCTGACCATGGAAGACGAGATCGACATCTCCCGTGGCGACCTGTTGGTGCATGCCGATAACGTGCCGCAAGTGACCGACGCCTTCGACGCCATGCTGGTGTGGATGGCCGAAGAGCCGATGCTGCCGGGCAAGAAATACGACATCAAACGCGCGACCAGCTACGTGCCGGGTTCCATCACCAGCATCGTGCACCGCGTGGACGTGAACACCCTGGCCGAAGGCCCGGCGAGTTCGCTGCAGTTGAACGAGATCGGCCGGGTCAAGGTCAGCCTCGACGCCGCCATCGCGCTGGACGGTTACGACAGCAACCGCACCACCGGTGCGTTTATCGTCATCGACCGCTTGACCAACGGCACGGTGGCCGCGGGCATGATCATCGCGCCGCCGGTCAACCATGGCGGTTCAGCGCAACACGGCAGCCTTGCTCATGTCGCCACTGAAGAGCGCGCTCTGCGCTTCGGCCAGCAGCCGGCCACCGTGTTGTTCAGCGGCCTGTCGGGCGCGGGCAAGAGCACCTTGGCCTATGCGGTTGAGCGCAAGTTGTTCGACATGGGTCGTGCGGTGTTCGTACTGGATGGCCAGAACCTGCGTCACGACCTGAACAAAGGGTTGCCGCAGGATCGAGCCGGCCGCACTGAAAACTGGCGTCGCGCTGCTCACGTGGCGCGCCAGTTCAACGAAGCCGGCCTGCTGACCCTGGCCGCGTTCGTTGCCCCGGATGCCGAGGGCCGCGAACAGGCCAAGGCGCTGATTGGCGCCGACCGCCTGCTCACCGTCTATGTGCAAGCGTCGCCGCTGGTGTGCGCCGAGCGTGATCCGCAAGGCCTGTACGCGGCGGGTGGGGATAACATCCCTGGCGAGTCCTTCCCGTACGACGTGCCGTTGAATGCCGACTTGGTGATTGACACCCAGGCCACGTCGCTGGAAGACAGCGTCAAGCAAGTGCTGGAGCTGTTGCGTCAGCGCGGCGCGATCTAAACCTCGCCGCCACAAAAAAGCCCGCCACCGATGACTCGGTGGCGGGCTTTTTCATGGAGTCTTGAAGACAACTCGGTCAACTGTGGGAGGGGGCAAGCCCCCTCCCACAGTTGATTATTGTTTGCCTGGGAAATCAGTGTGCAGCTTGTCCAGCAACGCATCCTTGTCTTCCCACAGCTGGTTGATCCAGCCCTGAAACGCCAACCGGTACTCCCCGTCCTGCTCATAATTCTTGCCGATAAACCCGGCCGGAATCTGCACTTCTTCAAAGTGCACCACCACATCCTTCACATTCCCACACAGCAAGTCCCAGTACCCAGGGCGCCCGGCAGGGTAGTGAATAGTCACGTTGACCAGGGACTTCAACTGCTCGCCCATGGCGTCCAGCACAAACGCAATGCCGCCGGCTTTGGGCTTGAGCAAGTAGCGAAATGGGGATTTTTGCTGCGCATGCTTGCCCGGCGTAAAGCGTGTGCCTTCGGCAAAGTTGAAAATGCCCACCGGGTTGTCACGAAACTTCGCACAGGTCTTGCGGGTGGTTTCCAGGTCTTTGCCTTTCTTTTCCGGGTGTTTCTCGAGGTAAGCCTTGGTGTAGCGCTTCATGAACGGGAAGCCCAGCGCCCACCACGCCAGGCCAATCACCGGCACCCAGATCAGCTCCTGCTTGAGGAAGAACTTCAGCGGGCGAATCCGTCGATTGAGCACGTACTGCAACACCATGATGTCCACCCAGCTCTGGTGGTTACTGGTCACCAGGTACGAGTGCTCGTAGTCCAGCCCTTCAAGGCCGGTCAGGTGCCAGCGCGTGCGCCGTACCAGGTTCATCCAGCCCTTGTTATTGGTGACCCAGGCTTCGTGGGTGTGGTTCATCAGCCATTCGCTGAAGCGCTTGGCAAATGGCAGCGCCTTGAACAGCGCGACGATAAACAGAAACGAGCACAACAGAATCGTGTTCAGCGCCAACAACAAGGACGCGATCACCCCGCGCACGGCGGCAGGTAGAAAATCCAGCATTTAAATATCCATAGGTCGGTTGGCGGCTTGAATCGCAGTCAGGGCGATGGTGTACACGATGTCGTCGACCTGAGCGCCGCGCGGCAGGTCGTTCACCGGTTTGCGCAGGCCTTGCAGCATCGGCCCCAGGCTTACGCAATCAGCGCTGCGTTGCACGGCCTTGTGCGTGGTGTTGCCGGTATTGAGGTCTGGGAACACAAACACCGTGGCTTTGCCGGCGACCAGGCTGTTGGGCGCCAGTTGCCGGGCCACGGTTTCGTTGGCGGCGGCGTCGTATTGCAACGGCCCGTCGATCAGCAGCGAGCTTTGCTGTTCGTGGGCGAGCAGGGTGGCTTCGCGGACTTTTTCCACTTCCTCGCCACTGGCCGAATCGCCGCTGGAATAGCTGATCATCGCCACGCGCGGGGTGATGCCGAACGCGGCGGCCGAGTCGGCGCTTTGCAGGGCGATTTCCGCCAGTTCCGCCGCGCTCGGGTGCGGGTTCATCACACAGTCGCCGTAGACCAGCACCTGCTCCGGGAACAGCATGAAGAACACTGACGACACCAGGGTGCAGCCCGGCGCCGTTTTAATCAGCTGCAGGGCAGGGCGGATGGTGTTGGCGGTGGAGTGGATGACGCCGGAGACCAGGCCATCCACTTCATCCAGCGCGAGCATCATGGTGGCGATCACCACGGTGTCTTCCAGTTGCTGCTCGGCCATCGGTGCGTTGAGGCTCTTGCTCTTGCGCAGGGCGACCATCGGTTCGACATAACGCTGGCGAATCAGGTCCGGGTCGAGAATCTCCAAGCCTTCGGGCAGCTCGATGCCGTGGGCGCGGGCCACCGCTTCCACATCCGCCGGTTTGGCCAGCAGCACGCAACGGGCAATGCCGCGCGCCTGGCAGATGGCGGCAGCTTGCACGGTCAACGGCTCGCTGCCTTCGGGCAACACGATGCGTTTGTTGGCGGCCTGGGCGCGCTGGATCAACTGGTAACGGAACACGGCCGGCGACAAGCGCATCTCCCGTGGCGTGCCGCAGCGTTGGTGCAGCCAGCGCGCGTCGAGGTGGCTGGCGACGAAATCGGTGATGATTTCTGCGCGCTCGCGGTCATCAATCGGGATTTCTTTGTTAAGGCTGTTGAGCTGGTTGGCGGTGTCGTAGGAGCCGGTGCTCACCGACAACACCGGCAGCCCGGCCTGGAACGCGCCCCGGCACAGATCCATGATGCGCGGGTCGGGCAGGGTGTCGCTGGTCAGCAGCAGGCCGGCCAGCGGCACGCCGTTGATCGCGGCCAGGCTGACGGCGAGGATGATGTCGTCGCGATCGCCAGGGGTAACCACCAGCACGCCGGGCTTGAGCAGCTCCACAGTGTTACGCATGGTGCGCGCGCAGATGATGATTTTGGTCATGCGCCGGGTTTCGTAGTCGCCGGCATTGAGGATCTGTGCGCCCATCAGGTCGGCCACGTCGCGGGTGCGCGGCGCGTTGAGTTCGGGCTGGTACGGGATGCAGCCAAGCAGGCGGAAGTCACCGCTGCGCAACAGTGGCGAATGCTCTTTGAGGCGCGCCGAGAACGCTTCCATGCTTTCGTCGGTGCGCACTTTGTTGAGAATCACGCCCAGCACTTTCGGGTCTTTGGGGCCGCCGAACAGTTGCGCCTGCAATTCCACGCGGCCAGAGAGCTCGGTGAGCACCTCGTTTTCCGGCGCCGAGACCAGGATCACTTCCGCATCCAGGCTCTTGGCCAGGTGCAGGTTGACCCGCGCCGCATAGCTGGCGCTGCGGGTTGGCACCATGCCTTCGACGATCAGCACGTCCTTGCCCACGGCGGCTTGCTGGTAAAGGGTGATGATTTCTTCCAGCAGCTCGTCCAGCTGGCCGTCGCCGAGCATGCGCTCTACATGGGCCAGGCCCAAAGGCTGGGGCGGTTTCAGGCCGTGGGTGCGGGCCACCAGCTCGGTGGAGCGCTCGGGGCCGGTGTCGCCCGGGTGCGGCTGGGCAATGGGTTTGAAGAAACCGACTTTCAGCCCGGCCCGTTCAAGGGTGCGCACCAGCCCAAGGCTGATGGAGGTCAGACCCACACCAAAATCGGTGGGCGCGATAAAAAAAGTCTGCATGCGAATTCTCTGGAGGTGCATGGCTTCGGTGGCGCTCTATGGTTGAGCGCCTACCGGGAATCAGACGCCAAGGTTATCGTTATTCGAGCGCTTGCGCACACCAGCCACACGCAAAGGGTTGGCCTATTTTTTCAAGGCGTTGCACGGGGTCCAGTACCCAGGCGCGCGACTGCCATGGCGGTTGGTGGCGCAGGTGCTGGGTGTGGCCGCAGGACAGCTCGGCGACCCAGTGCCGGTCGTCATCCTGGTGGAATCCGAGGATGAAGGATGCCGTTGACCGGTCCCGTCTGTCCGGGTTGTGTTCGCTTTCGGGCAAATCCTTGTTTAGACTTGTCCGTTCTTCATTCTTATGCAAAAGGTCTCGCCCCATGACGATCGCCGCTAACAAGGCTGTCTCCATCGACTATACCCTGACCAACGACGCTGGTGAGGTCATCGACAGCTCCGCCGGCGGCGCGCCGCTGGTCTACCTGCAAGGCGCAGGTAACATCATCCCGGGCCTGGAAAAGGCTCTGGAAGGCAAGAACGTCGGTGACGAACTGACCGTCGCCGTAGAACCTGAAGACGCTTACGGCGAATACTCCGCCGAACTGGTCAGCACCTTGAGCCGCAGCATGTTCGAAGGCGTTGACGAGCTGGAAGTGGGCATGCAGTTCCACGCTTCCGCGCCGGACGGCCAAATGCAGATCGTCACCATCCGCGATCTGGACGGCGATGACGTGACCGTTGACGGTAACCACCCTCTGGCTGGCCAGCGCCTGAACTTCCAAGTGAAGATCGTTGCCATCCGCGACGCTTCCCAGGAAGAAGTGGCCCACGGCCACGTTCACGGTGAAGGCGGTCATCACCATTGATTGTGGTTTGATCAATAGGTAGCAAAAACGCCCCGACTGGTTCGGGGCGTTTTTTTGTGCCTTGAAAATGTCCCCCAGTCCAAATGTGGGAGCGGGCTTGCTCGCGAAGGCGGTGGGTCAGTCAGCACATGCATTAACTGATACACCGCCTTCGCGAGCAAGCCCGCTCCCACAAGGAGAACTGTGGTGATTCTGCAAGCAAACAAAAATGCCCCGCACCTTTCGGTGCGGGGCATTTCTTAACTGTTACGCGGCCTGGGCTACGTGGCAGTTTTCACCACTTAGGCTGCTGCAGCGACGTTCAGAGCCTTGATGTGGCCATTCAGGCGGCTCTTATGACGAGCGGCCTTGTTCTTGTGGATGATGCCTTTATCGGCCATACGGTCGATAACTGGCACGGCCAGAACGTAAGCAGCTTGGGCTTTTTCAGCGTCTTTGGTGTCGATGGCTTTAACTACATTCTTGATGTAGGTACGAACCATGGAACGCAGGCTGGCGTTGTGGCTGCGACGCTTCTCAGCCTGTTTTGCACGTTTTTTGGCGGAAGGTGTGTTGGCCACCGTCGAGCTCCTCGAAAGACTTTTTAGGAAATAGCAAACAAAATAGGCCGCGAATCATGCCGATGACTTGATGGGTTGTCAAGGGCGGCTGATGCGAACTGCTGAGTGGTCGATCTGAAGAGGCGGGTGATTTATTTCCGGCGCTTGACCTGTAAACTCGCGAGCTTTGGCTCTGTGCTGTTGCAGGCGCGCAGTATCGCATAAGTGGGCGCTTTGTTCGCCTGCTCTTTATCTATAGGCGCAAACTCTTTCAATGAATCTGCTCAAATCGTTGGCTGCCGTCAGCTCTATCACGATGATCTCCCGGGTTTTGGGGTTCGTGCGCGACACCCTGCTGGCGCGCATTTTTGGCGCCAGCATGGCCACGGATGCGTTCTTTATTGCCTTTAAACTGCCCAACCTGCTGCGACGCATCTTTGCCGAGGGGGCATTTTCCCAGGCGTTCGTGCCAATTCTGGCCGAGTACAAAAACCAGCAGGGCGAAGAAGCCACCCGTACCTTTATCGCGTACGTTTCGGGCCTGCTGACGCTGGTGCTGATGCTAGTCACCATCGCCGGCATGCTCGCCGCGCCCTGGGTGATCTGGGCCACGGCGCCGGGTTTTGCCAATACCCCGGAAAAATTCGCGCTGACCACTGATCTGCTGCGCGTGACCTTTCCTTATATATTGCTGATTTCCCTGTCGTCCCTGGCTGGGGCGATCCTCAACACCTGGAACCGCTTCTCGGTGCCAGCCTTCGTGCCGACTCTGCTGAACGTCAGCATGATTATTTTTGCGCTGTTCCTCACGCCGTACTTCGATCCGCCGGTGATGGCCCTGGGTTGGGCCGTGCTGGCGGGTGGCCTGGCGCAATTGCTGTACCAGCTGCCACACCTGAAAAAGATCGGCATGCTCGTGCTGCCGCGCCTGAACCTCAAGGACACTGGTGTCTGGCGCGTGATGCGCAATATGTTGCCGGCGATCCTCGGGGTCTCCGTCAGTCAAATTTCGCTGATCATCAACACCGCGTTCGCCTCGTTGCTGGTTTCAGGCTCAGTGTCCTGGATGTACTACGCCGACCGTCTGATGGAGCTGCCATCCGGCGTGCTCGGGGTGGCCCTGGGCACCATTTTGCTGCCAACCTTATCGCGCACTTATGCGAGCAAGGACCGCCAGGAGTATTCGCGGATCCTCGATTGGGGCCTGCGCCTGTGCTTTATGTTGGTACTGCCGTGTTCTCTGGCCTTGGGCATCCTGGCCGAACCGCTGACCGTGTCGCTGTTTCAATACGGCCAATTCAGCGCGTTTGACGCCTCGATGACCCAGCGTGCGCTGGTCGCCTACTCCGTCGGGCTGCTCGGCATTATTGTGATCAAGGTGCTGGCGCCGGGGTTCTACGCCCAGCAAAACATCCGCACACCGGTCAAGATCGCAATCTTCACTTTGATCGTCACTCAACTGCTTAACCTGGTGTTCATCGGTCCGCTGGCTCACGCCGGCCTGGCCCTGGCCATCAGCGCTGGTGCCTGCATCAATGCCGGCCTGTTGTTTTACCAACTGCGTAAACAACAGATGTATCAGCCGCAGCCGGGCTGGGGCATGTTCGCCCTCAAGCTGCTCGTGGCGGTGGCGACCATGTCGGCCGTGTTGCTGGGCCTGATGCACTTTATGCCCGCCTGGGACCAAGGCCATATGCTGGAGCGCTTCATGCGCCTGGGCATTTTGGTGGTTGCCGGCGTGGTGGTGTACTTCGGGATGTTGCTGCTGCAAGGCTTTCGTCTGCGTGATTTCAATCGCAAGTCCCTGGGATAGAGAGTTTGCCGCGATAAAACGATGGTTTTATCGATTCGATCCATTTGGCCTGCGCTGTTGCCTGTCGTCCGGGGCCGGGTGTGGTTATAATCGACCACTTTATGAGCAAGAAGCGCGTTATGCAGCTGGTT
Source organism: Pseudomonas sp. RGB (assembly GCF_007713445.1). Classification (NCBI taxonomy): domain Bacteria; kingdom Pseudomonadati; phylum Pseudomonadota; class Gammaproteobacteria; order Pseudomonadales; family Pseudomonadaceae; genus Pseudomonas; species Pseudomonas sp. RGB. Next base: position 103,946 of record NZ_VMSH01000016.1, read on the forward strand.
CGAGGTCTCCACAACCTGCGCCCCGAGCATCGGGGCTGCGTCGCCACTATTGGCAACTTTGACGGTGTTCACCGTGGCCACCAGGCTATCCTGGGCCGGCTGCGTGAACGTGCGGTCGAGTTGGGCGTGCCCAGCTGCGTGGTGATTTTTGAGCCGCAGCCACGGGAATTTTTTACCCCTGAAACGGCGCCGGCACGTTTGGCGCGTTTGCGCGACAAGCTGCAGCTGCTGGCCGAAGAGGGCGTGGACCGTGTTCTTTGCCTGGCCTTCAACCAGCGTCTGCAAAGCCTCAGCGCCGCCGAGTTCGTCGACCGTATCCTGGTGGATGGCCTGGGCGTACAGCACCTGGAGGTCGGCGACGACTTCCGTTTCGGTTGCGACCGCGTCGGGGATTTCGACTTCCTGCAACACGCCGGTGTGAATCAAGGTTTTACCGTCGAAGCCGCGCAAACCGTCGAACTGGACGGCCTGCGCGTGAGCAGTACCCAGGTGCGTAACGCCCTGGCCGCTGCCGACTTCGCCTTGGCCGAGCGTTTGCTCGGTCGCCCGTTCCGCATTGCCGGGCGGGTACTGCACGGCCAGAAGCTGGCGCGCCAACTGGGCACGCCAACCGCCAACGTGCAACTCAAGCGCCGTCGTGTGCCACTCACCGGGGTTTACCTGGTGAGCGTCGACATCGACGGCCAATCGTGGCCGGGAGTCGCCAACATAGGCGTCAGGCCCACGGTTGCAGGTGATGGCAAGGCCCACCTGGAAGTTCACCTTTTGGATTTTGCCGGTGATTTGTATGACCGGCGTTTGACGGTGGTTTTCCACCAGAAGCTGCGTGAAGAGCAGCGTTTCGCCTCGCTTGAGGCGTTGAAAACGGCGATCAATGCGGATGTCGCCGCCGCCCGTGCACTAGCCGCACCTAGCGCCCATCGCTAACCGAAGAGCCTTAAATGACCGACTATAAAGCCACGCTAAACCTTCCGGACACCGCCTTCCCAATGAAGGCCGGCCTGCCACAGCGCGAACCGCAGATTCTGCAGCGCTGGGACAGTATTGGCCTGTACGGAAAGTTGCGCGAAATTGGCAAGGATCGTCCGAAATTCGTCCTGCACGACGGCCCTCCTTACGCCAACGGCACGATTCACATCGGTCATGCGCTGAACAAAATTCTCAAGGACATGATCCTGCGCTCCAAAACCCTGTCGGGTTTTGACGCACCTTATGTTCCGGGCTGGGACTGCCATGGCCTGCCAATCGAGCACAAAGTCGAAGTGACTTACGGCAAGAACCTGGGCGCGGATAAAACCCGCGAACTGTGCCGTGCCTACGCCACCGAGCAGATCGAAGGGCAGAAGTCCGAATTCATCCGGCTGGGCGTATTGGGCGAGTGGGACAACCCGTACAAGACCATGAACTTCGAGAACGAGGCCGGGGAAATCCGCGCCTTGGCTGAAATCGTCAAAGGCGGTTTCGTGTTCAAGGGCCTCAAGCCCGTGAACTGGTGCTTCGACTGCGGTTCGGCCCTGGCCGAGGCGGAAGTCGAGTACGAAGACAAGAAGTCCTCGACCATCGACGTGGCCTTCCCGATCGCCGACGACGCCAAGCTGGCCGAGGCCTTTGGCCTGGCGAGTCTGAGCAAGCCGGCTGCCATCGTGATCTGGACCACCACCCCGTGGACCATCCCGGCCAACCAGGCGCTCAACGTGCACCCGGAATTCACCTACGCCCTGGTGGACGTCGGTGATCGCCTGCTGGTGCTCGCTGAAGAAATGGTCGAAGCCTGCCTGGCGCGTTACGAGCTGCAAGGTTCGGTGATCGCCACCACCACTGGCACATCGCTGGAATTGATCAACTTCCGTCACCCGTTCTATGACCGCCTGTCGCCGGTGTACCTGGCTGACTACGTTGAGCTGGGTTCGGGCACGGGTGTGGTTCACTCCGCACCGGCCTACGGCGTTGACGACTTTGTGACCTGCAAAGCCTACGGTATGGTCAACGACGACATCCTCAACCCGGTGCAGAGCAATGGCGTGTACGCGCCGTCGCTGGAGTTCTTCGGCGGCCAGTTCATCTTCAAGGCTAACGAGCCAATCATTGATAAGCTGCGTGAAGTCGGTTCGCTGCTGCACACCGAAACCATCAAGCACAGCTACATGCACTGCTGGCGCCACAAGACCCCGTTGATCTACCGCGCCACTGCGCAGTGGTTTATCGGCATGGACAAAGAGCCGACCAGCGGCGACACCCTGCGAGTGCGCTCGCTCAAAGCCATCGAAGACACCAAGTTCGTTCCGGCCTGGGGCCAGGCGCGCCTGCACTCGATGATCGCCAACCGCCCGGATTGGTGCATCTCCCGTCAGCGTAACTGGGGCGTGCCGATCCCGTTCTTCCTGAACAAGGAAAGCGGCGAGCTGCACCCGCGCACCGTCGAACTGATGGAAGTCGTGGCCCAGCGTGTTGAGCAGGAAGGCATCGAAGCCTGGTTCAAGCTGGACGCCGCCGAGCTGCTGGGCGACGAAGCGCCGCTGTACGACAAGATCAGCGACACCCTCGACGTGTGGTTCGACTCCGGCACCACTCACTGGCACGTGCTGCGCGGTTCGCACCCGATGGGCCACGAGACCGGCCCGCGTGCCGACCTGTACCTGGAAGGTTCGGACCAACACCGCGGCTGGTTCCACTCCTCCTTGTTGACCGGCTGCGCCATCGACAACCACGCGCCATACCGCGAACTGCTGACCCACGGTTTTACCGTCGACGAGACGGGCCGCAAGATGTCCAAGTCGCTGAAAAACGTGATCGAGCCGAAGAAGATCAATGAAACCCTGGGCGCCGACATCATGCGTCTGTGGGTAGCCTCGACCGATTATTCGGGCGAAATCGCCGTGTCGGACCAGATCCTGGCCCGTAGCGCCGATGCCTACCGCCGTATCCGTAATACCGCACGCTTCCTGCTGTCGAACCTGACCGGTTTCAACCCGGCCACCGACCTGCTGCCGGCCGAGGACATGCTCGCCCTCGACCGTTGGGCAGTGGACCGTACCCTGTTGCTGCAGCGCGAGTTGCAGGAACACTACGGCGAATACCGCTTCTGGAACGTGTACTCCAAGATCCACAACTTCTGCGTGCAGGAACTGGGCGGTTTCTACCTCGACATCATCAAGGACCGCCAGTACACCACCGGCGCCAACAGCAAGGCACGCCGTTCGGCGCAGACCGCGCTGTACCACATCTCTGAAGCGCTGGTGCGCTGGATCGCGCCGATCCTGGCCTTCACCGCCGACGAGCTGTGGGAATACCTGCCGGGCGAGCGTAACGAATCGGTGATGCTCAACACTTGGTACGAAGGCCTGACCGAACTGCCGGCCGACTTCGAACTGGGCCGCGAGTACTGGGAAGGCGTGATGGCCGTCAAAGTGGCGGTGAACAAGGAGCTGGAAGTGCAGCGTGCGGCCAAGGCCGTCGGTGGCAACCTGCAAGCCGAAGTCACCCTGTTTGTCGAGGAAGGCCTGAGCGCCGACCTGGCCAAGCTGAGCAACGAACTGCGCTTCGTGCTGATCACCTCGACTGCCAGCCTGGCACCGTTTGCTCAGGCACCTGCGGACGCGGTAGCCACCGAAGTGCCGGGCCTCAAGCTTCAAGTGGTCAAGTCGGTCTTCCCTAAGTGCGCCCGTTGCTGGCACTGCCGTGAAGACGTTGGCGTGAACCCTGAGCATCCGGAAATCTGCGGTCGTTGCGTCGACAACATCAGCGGTGCTGGCGAGGTTCGCCACTATGCCTAACACCAGCCGTTTCGGACGTCTGGGCTGGCTCGTACTGAGCGTGCTGGTGCTGGTCATTGACCAGCTCAGCAAGGCTCACTTCGAAGGTGCCTTGCAGATGTACCAGCAGATCGTGGTCATCCCTGACTACTTCAGCTGGACCCTGGCCTACAACACCGGCGCTGCCTTCAGCTTCCTCGCTGACAGCTCCGGCTGGCAGCGCTGGCTGTTCGCGTTGATCGCGGTCGTGGTCAGTGCAGTCCTGGTGGTCTGGCTTAAGCGCCTGGGTCGCGATGATACCTGGCTGGCTATCGCCCTGGCCCTGGTGCTGGGCGGTGCACTGGGCAACCTGTACGACCGCATTGCCCTGGGCCATGTGATCGACTTTATCCTGGTGCATTGGCAGAGCCGCTGGTACTTCCCGGCGTTCAACTTTGCCGACAGCGCCATCACCGTCGGTGCAATCATGCTGGCGTTGGACATGTTCAAAAGCAAGAAAACCGGAGAGACCGTCAATGACTGATCAGGTATTGGCTGAGCAACGCATCGGCCAGAACACGGAAGTCACTTTGCATTTCGCACTGCGCCTGGAGAACGGCGACACGGTCGACAGCACGTTCGACAAAGCCCCGGCGACCTTCAAGGTCGGCGACGGCAACCTGCTGCCGGGTTTTGAGGCGGCGCTGTTCGGTTTCAAGGCCGGTGACAAGCGTACCCTGCAGATCCTGCCGGAAAACGCCTTTGGCCAGCCCAACCCGCAAAACGTGCAGATCATCCCGCGTTCGCAGTTCCAGGACATGGACCTGTCGGAAGGCCTGTTGGTGATCTTTAATGATGCGGCGAATACCGAGCTGCCTGGTGTGGTGAAAACCTTCGATGACGCGCAAGTGACCATCGACTTCAACCACCCGTTGGCCGGTAAAACCTTGACGTTTGACGTTGAAATCATCGACGTTAAAGCGCTCTGATCAACGACGCTGGCTCCTGTGGGGGCTGGTTTATGTGGGAGCTGGCTTGCCTGCGATAGCATCACCTCGGTGTACCTGATACACCCAGTCGTCTGCATCGCGGGCAAGCCCGGCGCCCACAGGGGCTCACTCCTGTAGAGTTGAGTTGATCCAATTTCTTGCCCTGCAAGACACGAGGCACAGCATGCAAATCAAACTCGCCAACCCCCGTGGCTTCTGCGCCGGTGTGGACCGGGCGATCGAAATCGTCAATCGCGCCCTGGAAGTCTTCGGGCCGCCGATTTACGTGCGTCATGAAGTCGTCCACAACAAATTTGTGGTCGAAGACCTGCGCGCACGCGGTGCCATCTTCGTCGAAGAGCTCGATCAGGTGCCGGACGACGTTATCGTCATCTTCAGCGCGCACGGTGTTTCCCAGGCCGTGCGTACCGAGGCTGCCGGCCGCGGCCTCAAGGTATTCGACGCCACCTGCCCCCTGGTGACCAAGGTGCACATCGAAGTCGCGCGCTACAGCCGTGACGGCCGTGAATGCATCCTGATCGGCCATGCCGGCCACCCGGAAGTCGAAGGCACCATGGGCCAGTACGACGCCAGCAATGGCGGCGCCATTTACCTGGTGGAAGACGAAAAAGACGTTGCCAACTTGCAGGTGCAAAACCCCGAGCGGCTGGCCTTTGTCACGCAGACCACCTTGTCGATGGACGATACCAGCCGTGTAATCGATGCCTTGCGCACGCGATTCCCGGCCATTGGTGGCCCGCGCAAAGACGACATCTGCTATGCCACACAAAACCGTCAAGACGCGGTCAAGCAATTGGCCGATGAGTGCGATGTCGTGCTGGTGGTCGGCAGCCCCAACAGCTCCAACTCCAACCGCTTGCGCGAACTGGCCGAGCGCATGGCCACGCCGGCCTACCTGATCGACGGCGCTGAAGACATGCAGCGCAGCTGGTTCGACGGTGTCGAGCGTATCGGCATTACGGCGGGCGCGTCGGCGCCGGAAGTGCTGGTGCGCGGTGTGATCCAGCAACTGCAGGCATGGGGTGCCACCGGTGCCGATGAATTGGCTGGCCGTGAAGAGAACATCACGTTCTCCATGCCCAAGGAACTGCGGGTTCGCTCGCTGCTCTGAGTGCCAAGGTGCCGGAGTCATTCCGGCATAACGCCTGCTCGGTGGTGTCACTGCGCAGGCTGATGCGCCCGCTGGGGGCAAGTACCACTTGAAACAGGCTTTGTGCCTGATCCGCGTCGCACACGTGCACAGTGCCTGCACGGAACCCTCCCGCTGAAAAAATCGGCTCGCCCAATCCGCTGAAGCGTACCTCGCTCTTCACGGGCCCATTGCCTACGATCGGCACCTGCCCGCTGTCCTGGCGTTCCAGCAGCACCGGATTGTTCTCGTCCAGATGGCCGCGTCCGCTTTCGTCCAGTACTACTCGCCATCCCTGGCTCCAGTTTTCATCCCGCGCATGAATGACCACCGCACGATTGCGCGCAATGGCCTCGGTGCGCGCATAGCGCATGCCGCTGGCCAAGGCCTGCGCAGCTGTTTGTCGTTGCTGCGACTCAAGCAAGCCTCTGAAACCGGGCACTGCGAGATTTGCCAGGATGCCGCTCAGCAACAGGCTCAGCAGAAGCTCGACCAAGGTGAATCCGCGTTGCGTCATGTGTCGTCCCTCCATGGACGGGTTCACTGTTTCAGGTGACAGGCATAGGTATAGCCGCCAGTTCCTGGCGTGGAGTGATGGCCTTTATGTCCAAAGTATTTCCCTTTGTTCCGGCAGCAGCGCCAGCCGAAAACCGACGCTAGTCTTGGGCCGCACAGCAGGTTTTTCCTGCTTTTCTCCGGCCTTCGACAGGGATGACGACGGTGATGCTTGTTTGTCCGAACCTAAAATTTGCCTGCGTCTTACCTCGCCACCAATCCGGCATGACGCTGATCGAGGTGCTGGTGGCCGTGCTGATTCTTGCGGTCGGGTTGCTGGGCGCGGCGGTGATCCAGCTCAACGCACTCAAATACACCGACAGCTCAAGGATGATCAGCCAGGCCAGTTTCATTGCCTACGACATGCTGGACCGGGTTCGCGCCAACTCGGGCGTCGACTATTCATGGAGCCGAACCGAAGGCGCGCCGCTCGGTACGGCCAGCGCCAGCGTGCGTGACCTGGACCTGCACGACTTCGAAGCAAATATCGTCGGGTTTGCCGGAGCGAGTGCAAAAGGCTCCGTCGTGGTCAGTGGCAGCGAGGTGACCGTCAGTATCAGTTGGGGCGACGCCAGGGGCGCGAACCCCAGCGGCGCACGGGAAACCTTCACCCTCGCCAGTCGCATTGCCAGCGAGTCTGGGGTGGCGCAATGAATCGCTTTGCACGGGGATTCAGCCTGGTGGAGCTGTTGCTGGCGCTGTCTGTCGGGTTGTTGCTGATCCTCGGGGTCAGCCAAGTCGTCATCAGCGTTCGAGCCACCCACGCCAGCCAGCAGGCAGCCATGTTGCTGCAGGATGATGCGCGGTTTGTGCTGGGCAAGATGATTCAGGACATTCGCCAGGCGGGTGTATTTGGCTGCCTGGCGACGGCCTCTATCGATAATGCGCCGGCGGCCTTTGATCGACCGGTCGGCTGGAGCACCTCGGGCAGCTCGAGGTCACTGACGTTAGTCACTGCGGATGCAAGTGGAGAGGGTGGCAGGCCAGACTGGACGGTACTTTCCGACTGCGTGACCACGGCCCAGGCCTATGCGGGCAACTCGCCGACGCCCGCGCCTGGCCAGAGCCGGTTTGCGATACGCCAGCTCACCTACACCTTTGAAGCGGGCCAGCTGAAGGTCAGTACACCGGCTGCGCCGGCCAAGGCGGTTCTGGTGGATAACGTACAGGCGTTCGACCTCAGTTTCGGTGTGGCAACCAAGCCCGGCTCGGCTCGCGTTGCGTGCTATGACCCCACCCCGGCCGACGAATCACTGATACGCAGCGTGCGTATCCGAATGACGCTGCGAGACCCGACGGGGCGCGTTCAGGATCAGGCCTACAGCGTCGTGGCAGCGCTGCGCAACCGGTTGGAGTAGAGCGATCATGCGCAACTTTGACGGCTTCCATCCACGGCAGACGGGCATGGTCCTCTTGATCAGCCTGGTGTTTTTGCTGGTGTTGTCACTGATCGGCCTGGCCTCGATGCAAGGGGCCGTGTCCCAGCAAAGGATTGCCAGCGGCATCTGGCATCGCAATCAATCATTTCAAAGTGCAGAAAGCGGCCTGAGGTTGGGGGAATCAATGGTCCGGCGCGCGGGGTCGGTGTTGCCGTTATGCCCGTCGGTAAGCGCCTGCGCACCGCCACCGGAGTCGTTTTCTGTGGTTGGCACCGGGGAGCGTTCTGTTTCAGCGGTCAGTTGGGTTGCCTTCAAGGGCGGCCTGTACGGCATTCAGGCGCTGGGGCAGGGCACAGGGCTGACGGGTTTACCTTTGCACACATCTGCCAGGTTATACCGCGTGACGGCGGTGGGCTTCAGTGGCCAATCGCGCACCGTTCTGGAGACGGTCTATGCGCAGGTCAACGAAGCAGCAGGGGCGAGATTTCGTCGGATTTTATGGCGGCAACTTCAATAAGGAGCGTATCAATGGGCAAGGATTGCCGGGGTTTTACCTTGATCGAGCTATTGATCGCTGTAGCGATCATCGCGTTTCTGGCCGGGGTCGCTTACCCGGCGTATACCGGGCATGTAAAAAAGGCCTATCGCGCAGAAATCGTTGCGTTGTTGTCCGAGCAAGTCCATTACCTGGAGCGCTTTTACACGCGCAACGGCACTTTTATTGATGCAAGCGGCGTCAGTGCGGGCAATGAACGCTATAGAATCGGCGCTGCATTGAACCCTCAGGACTTCACCTTGGTGGCCACGCCTGCCGTCGGCTCAGTCATGGCAGGCGACCCTTGCGCTGAATTCAGCCTGAGCAGCTCCGGCGTGCGCAGCAACCCGGGCGCGGCACCTGGAATGTCGCGCAAGGCGTGCTGGGGGCAATGATGAGAGTGCTGGATGAGTGGGCGCCCGGTGCGCTTTTCCCTTTTTATCGGCTGGATCAAATGATGGCTAAGCAACAGCAAGTGGTGATTGTCGGTGGCGGAGTAATCGGGTTGTTGACTGCGTACAACCTGGCCACCCAAGGGCAGGCCGTCATGCTGCTGGAGCGCTCCGGGCTTGGCCAGGAGTCCTCCTGGGCCGGCGGCGGGATCGTGTCGCCGCTGTATCCGTGGCGCTATAGCCCGGCGGTCACCGCGCTGGCGCATTGGTCCCAGGATTTTTATCCGCAATTGGCCGAACGTCTGTTCGCGGCCACGGGTGTTGATCCAGAGGTTCATACCACGGGCCTTTACTGGCTGGACCTGGAAGACGAGGCCCAGGCGTTGGCCTGGGCTGCCCGCGAGGGGCGGCCGCTGAGCAAAGTGGATGTGTCGGCTGCGCACGATGCGGTGCCGGTACTGGGCGGCGGGTATTCCCAGGCGATCTACATGGCGGACGTGGCCAACGTGCGCAACCCGCGCCTGGTCAAATCCCTCAAGGCGGCGCTGTTGGCGCTGCCTGGTGTGACCCTTCATGAGCAGTGCGAAGTGCAGGGGTTTGTACTTGAAGGCGAAGACGTAGTGGGCGTGAATACCGCTGCGGGACCGATTCTTGGCGACCAGATAGTGTTGGCTGCGGGTGCCTGGAGCGGTGAGTTGCTTGGCAAGTTGGGCTTGGCGCTGCCGGTGGAACCGGTAAAAGGCCAAATGATTTTGTACAAATGCGCCTCGGATTTCCTCTCGAGCATGGTCCTGGCCAAGGGGCGTTATGCGATCCCACGGCGTGATGGGCACATTCTGATCGGCAGCACGCTTGAACACGAAGGGTTCGACAAGACCCCGACCGACTCAGCGCTGGAAAGCCTCAAGGCTTCGGCTGTGGAGTTGATTCCTGCCTTGGCGGACGCCGAGGTCGTGGGGCATTGGGCCGGTTTGCGGCCCGGCTCACCGGAAGGTATCCCTTATATCGGTGAAGTCCCGGGCTTCAAAGGGTTGTGGCTCAATTGCGGGCATTACCGCAATGGCTTGGTGCTTGCGCCGGCATCCTGCCAGTTGTTTGCCGACTTCTTGCTGGGGCATACGCCGATCATTGACCCGGCGCCTTATGCGCCCGCAGGTCGAATCAACGCTGGATAGACTTCGGCCCCTGTTCCAGGTGTGCCTGAGTGCAATACCACTCCTGGCGTGAGCTCAGCGCGCGATCCTGCGGCAAGTGCACGCCGCAGTGGGCGCAGCGCACCATCATGGCTGCGTCAGGCTCGCTGGCGCGTTGCTGCCGGGCGGCCGGGCTTTTGAATTTGCGCCAGAACCATACCGCGGCAGCAATGACGGCAATCCAGAACAGTAGACGAAGCATGATGGGCAGTTTCTCGACAAGGAATGCGCCAGTTTAGCCAAGGTCGTGGCAGGCGCACAGTGCAATAACGCCGGGCAATAAGAAAGGAGCCTCGAAAGGCTCCTTCTTGATGACGCTGAGTGCAATCAGTCGAATACGCCGAACGTCATGTAGCTGAACCACGAACGATCTTCGTTGTTGCCAAGGGCCTGCGGCTCTTGCTCTTCGATCACATCGCCATTCTCGTCATGCGGCTTGAGCTCCGACGGAATTGCTTCCTTGGCGTCCTGGAACTGTTTGATCACGTCCTGGTTGGCGCGGGTTTCGCCCGGCGGCAAGGGTGGACGGGAACTGATCAGGCCCAGGGTGTACTTGCTCAGCCACGAACGGTTGTCTGTTTCGGCAACCCGAGGCACAAACTGGCCGTCTTTCAAGCTTGGCGAGTCTGGGTAGTTGAGCTTCAGGGTTTCCAGGCTGGTGGCTGCCAATGCATCCAGGTGCAATGCCTGGTAAGCCTCGGTCATCACCGCCAGGCCGTCACCCACGGAAGGGGTTTCCTGGAAGTTCTCCACTACATAGCGCCCACGGTTGGCGGCAGCCACGTAGGCCTGACGGGTCAGGTAGTAGTCAGCCACGTGAATCTCGTAGGAAGCCAGCAGGTTGCGCAGGTAGATCATGCGCTGCTTGGCGTCCGGCGCGTAGCGGCTGTTGGGGTAGCGACTGGTCAGCTGGGCGAACTCGTTGTAGGAGTCGCGGGCAGCGCCGGGGTCACGCTTGGTCATGTCCAGCGGCAGGAAGCGCGCCAGCAGGCCCACGTCCTGGTCGAACGAGGTCAGGCCCTTCATGTAGTAGGCGTAGTCCACGTTCGGATGCTGCGGGTGCAGGCGGATAAAACGCTCGGCGGCGGACTTGGCAGCTTCCGGCTCGGCGTTCTTGTAGTTGGCGTAAATCAGCTCGAGCTGTGCCTGGTCGGCGTAGCGACCGAACGGATAACGTGACTCCAGGGCCTTCAGCTTGGCTGTGGCACTGGTGTAGCTATTATTGTCCAAGTCTTTTTGAGCTAATTGATACAGCTCGACTTCGCTCAGGTTTTCGTCGACGACTTCCTTTGTTGACGAGCAAGCAGCAGTCATGGCGAGGATGGCGATCAGCAGCAGGTGTTTCACTTGCATGGCGGCTTGCGTCCCTATGACGGCCGCTGTCTTGGGCGGGGCCGTCCTGTTATGATGAGCGCCCCGTTGAAAGCCTCGGGGCAAAAGACGCCGTATTTAACCACAAGCGCGCAGCCGAAACCAAAGGCTGTGCCACGCCTAGTCTGAGCATGTCCGATAAAATTGAACTTCGCGCAGAGGTGCCGTCCGAATTGGGCGGCCAACGCCTCGATCAAGTCGCCGCACAATTATTCGCTGAGCACTCGCGCTCGCGCCTTTCCGCCTGGATCAAAGACGGCCGCCTGACTGTGGATGGAGCGGTTATCCGCCCGCGAGACATAGTCCATGGCGGTGCGATTCTTGAGCTGACTGCCGAGCAGGAAGCCCAGGGAGAATGGGTCGCCCAGGACATCGAGCTGGACATCGTCTATGAAGACGACGACATCCTGGTCATCAATAAACCCGCAGGCCTGGTGGTTCACCCGGCCGCCGGGCACGCTGATGGCACCTTGCTCAATGCCTTGCTGCACCACGTGCCGGACATCATCAATGTCCCGCGCTGCGGCATCGTGCACCGCCTGGACAAGGACACCACCGGCTTGATGGTGGTGGCCAAGACCATCCAGGCCCAGACGCAACTGGTCACACAGTTGCAGAGCCGTAGCGTCAGCCGCATCTACGAGTGCATCGTGATCGGCGTGGTGGTGGCGGGTGGCAAGATCAACGCCCCTATCGGTCGCCACGGCCAGCAGCGTCAGCGTATGGCGGTGATGGAAGGCGGCAAGCAGGCCGTCAGCCACTACCGTGTGCTGGAGCGTTTCCGGTCCCACACTCACGTGCGGGTCAAGCTGGAAACCGGTCGTACGCACCAGATTCGCGTGCACATGGCGCACATTAACTTCCCGTTGGTCGGAGATCCGGCCTACGGCGGTCGCTTCCGTATTCCGCCGGCGGCGAGTCAGACCATGGTTGAATCGCTGAAATCTTTCCCGCGTCAGGCACTGCATGCACGTTTCCTGGAGCTGGATCATCCGACGAGCGGTAAGCGGATGAGCTGGGAATCGCCTCTTCCAGATGATTTGGTCTGGTTGTTGTCGCTGCTCAAGCAGGATCGCGAGGCGTTTATCGGATGAATGACTGGCTGATTCCTGACTGGCCTGCGCCGGCTCAGGTTAAAGCCTGCGTCACCACCCGTGCGGGCGGCGTCAGTCTGGCGCCGTTCGACAGCCTCAACCTGGGCGATCATGTTGATGACAGCCTTGAAGCCGTCCTTGAGAATCGCCGTCGTCTGACCGATACCTTTGATATTCAGCCCGCGTGGCTGCGCCAAGTTCACGGGGTGACCGTGGTCGAGGCTGACCCCTCGCGCATCGCCGAAGCCGATGGCAGCTGGACCAGCACGCCTGGTATCGCCTGCACATCCATGACTGCCGATTGCCTGCCCGCGTTGTTCTGCAACCGCGCCGGTACTCGCGTGGCGGCCGCCCATGCCGGTTGGCGTGGGCTGGCAGCGGGTGTGCTCGAAGCGGCTTTCGAAAGCCTGGGCTGCGAACCTGCCGATGTATTGGTCTGGCTGGGTCCTGCCATTGGCCCGCAAGCCTTTGAAGTCGGCCCGGAGGTGCGTGAAGCCTTTATGCAGCAGCTGCCGACGACCGCCGAAGCCTTCGTGCCAAGCCACAATCCCGCCAAGTACATGGCCGACATCTACCAGTTGGCGCGCCTGCGGCTCGCCGCACGTGGAATCACCGCTGTCTATGGTGGCGGTTATTGCACCGTGACTGACCCGCGCTTCTTTTCTTACCGTCGCAGCCCTCGCACGGGTCGATTTGCCTCCCTTATCTGGCTTGAGCGCTAGACTCTCTTGACTTGGGTCAACGCTGATCCACATCCACGATAGCCCGCTTGAATCTTGCAGAATCCACCCCATCTATAGGGGTATCTGGCAGGTTTCTTCATTCAGGATGCGTTTTTCGCGAGCAAGCTCGCTCGCACATAGCTCCGGCCTGCTCAAAAGGAAGGTGACTAATGCGTATTGATCGTTTAACCAGCAAATTGCAGTTAGCTCTATCGGACTCCCAATCCCTGGCGGTCGGCCTCGACCATCCGGCCATTGAGCCTGCGCACTTGATGCAGGCGCTTCTGGAACAGCAAGGTGGTTCTATCAAGCCCTTGCTGATGCAGGTGGGCTTTGACGTCAACAGCCTGCGCAAAGAGTTGAGCAAAGAGCTCGACCAACTGCCAAAAATCCAAAACCCTACCGGCGACGTGAACATGTCGCAGGACCTGGCGCGCCTGCTTAACCAGGCAGATCGCCTGGCTCAGCAAAAAGGTGATCAGTTCATCTCCAGCGAACTGGTACTGCTCGCCGCGATGGACGACAACAGCAAGCTTGGCAAATTGCTGCTGGGCCAGGGCGTGAGCAAAAAGGCCTTGGAAAACGCCATCAACAACCTGCGTGGCGGCGAGGCGGTGAATGACCCCAACCACGAGGAGTCGCGCCAGGCCCTGGACAAATACACGGTCGACCTGACCAAGCGCGCCGAAGAAGGCAAGCTTGACCCGGTGATTGGCCGTGATGACGAAATTCGTCGCACCATCCAAGTGCTGCAACGCCGCACCAAGAACAACCCGGTGCTGATCGGTGAACCTGGCGTGGGTAAAACCGCGATTGCCGAAGGCCTGGCCCAGCGCATCATTAATGGTGAAGTGCCGGACGGTCTTAAAGGCAAGCGTCTGCTGTCTTTGGACATGGGCTCGCTGATCGCCGGCGCCAAGTTCCGTGGCGAGTTCGAAGAGCGCCTGAAATCCCTGCTTAATGAACTGTCGAAGCAGGAAGGGCAGATCATTCTGTTCATCGACGAACTGCACACCATGGTCGGCGCCGGTAAAGGCGAGGGCTCGATGGATGCCGGCAACATGCTCAAGCCCGCATTGGCGCGCGGTGAGCTGCATTGCGTTGGCGCCACCACGCTGAACGAGTATCGCCAGTACATCGAGAAAGACGCGGCCCTTGAGCGTCGCTTCCAGAAAGTGCTGGTGGAAGAACCCAGCGAAGAAGACACCATCGCGATCCTGCGTGGCCTGAAAGAACGCTATGAGGTCCACCACAAGGTGGCGATCACTGACGGCGCGATTATTGCGGCGGCCAAATTGAGCCATCGCTATATCACTGACCGCCAGTTGCCGGACAAGGCCATCGACCTGATCGACGAAGCGGCCAGCCGTATTCGCATGGAGATCGACTCCAAGCCGGAAGTGCTCGACCGTCTGGATCGACGCCTGATTCAACTGAAGGTTGAATCCCAGGCCCTGAAGAAAGAAGAAGACGAGGCCGCGAAGAAACGCCTGGAAAAACTCCAGGAAGAAATCGTGCGTCTGGAGCGTGAATATTCAGACCTCGAGGAAATCTGGACCTCGGAAAAAGCCGAGGTGCAGGGTTCTGCGCAGATCCAGCAAAAGATCGAGCAGTCCCGTCAGGAGCTGGAAGCCGCGCGCCGTAAAGGTGACCTGAACCGCATGGCCGAGTTGCAGTACGGAGTGATCCCGGACCTGGAGCGCAGCCTGCAAATGGTCGACCAGCATGGTAAGCCCGAGAACCAATTGTTGCGCAGCAAGGTGACCGAGGAAGAAATCGCCGAAGTCGTTTCGAAGTGGACCGGTATTCCGGTGTCGAAAATGCTCGAAGGCGAGCGCGACAAGCTGCTGAAGATGGAAAGCCTGTTGCACCAGCGCGTCATCGGCCAGGAAGAGGCCGTGGTGGCTGTGTCCAACGCGGTACGGCGTTCCCGGGCCGGCTTGTCCGACCCGAACCGTCCGAGCGGCTCGTTCATGTTCCTCGGCCCGACCGGCGTGGGTAAGACCGAGCTGTGCAAGGCTTTGGCTGAGTTCCTGTTTGATACCGAAGAGGCCATGGTGCGGATCGATATGTCCGAATTCATGGAGAAACACTCGGTGGCTCGCTTGATCGGCGCCCCACCAGGCTACGTGGGCTACGAAGAGGGTGGTTACCTGACCGAAGCCGTGCGTCGCAAGCCTTACTCGGTGATCCTGCTGGACGAGGCCGAGAAGGCCCACCCGGATGTGTTCAACATCTTGCTGCAGGTGCTGGAAGATGGCCGTCTGACGGACAGCCACGGGCGTACCGTGGATTTCCGTAATACGGTGATCGTGATGACCTCCAACCTGGGCTCGGCGCAGATTCAGGAGTTGGTGGGGGATCGCGAGGGCCGGCGCGCTGCGGTGATGGATGCACTGACCACTCATTTCCGTCCGGAATTTATCAACCGGGTCGATGAAGTGGTGATCTTCGAGCCTCTGGCGCGGGATCAGATCGCGGGCATCACCGAGATCCAGTTGGGGCGCCTGCGCGGCCGCTTGGCCGAGCGCGAGCTCGACCTGGAGCTGAGCAGCGAGGCGTTGGACAAGCTGATCGCGGTGGGTTACGACCCGGTGTATGGCGCACGGCCACTGAAACGTGCGATCCAGCGCTGGATCGAGAACCCATTGGCGCAGTTGATCCTGTCGGGCAGCTTCATGCCGGGCACCAGCGTCACGGCGACTGTGGAAAACGACGAAATCGTCTTCCACTGAGCCCAGCCTGTATGGCTATAAGAAGAGGCCTCGCATTGCGGGGCCTTTTTTTTCGATAGGGCGTTGAACTGTAAGGCAAAGGCTTGTAAAGTGCGCCCCGCAGCAACGTCAGCCCACGGGTTTCTTCTCCCCAAGAAGAAATCAGAAAGAAGCGCAAATCATTGTCTTAAAAGCAATTTAAAGGGTTGACAGGGGTTTTTAAGATTGTAGAATAGCGCGCCTCAGAGACATGAACGTAGCGATACGGACAAGCCGAAGAGAACGTTTCAACGCAGTAAAGTTACACATTTGAAATATGCAGTTCCGTGATAGCTCAGTCGGTAGAGCAAATGACTGTTAATCATTGGGTCCCAGGTTCGAGTCCTGGTCACGGAGCCAATTTCAAAACCGGGGTATAGCGCAGTCCGGTAGCGCGCCTGCTTTGGGAGCAGGATGTCAGGA
>NZ_VMSH01000017.1:0-113708 GCF_007713445.1 Pseudomonas sp. RGB
AGCCCAACGCGGGGCAAGCCCGCTCGCCACAACAAGCCCGCTCGCCACAACAAGCCCGCTCGCCACAACAAGCCCGCTCGCCACAACAAGCCCACTATTCCTGCGGGTCGTCGATCATTTTGCGCAGCAGAAACAACACCGCCACCCGTTCCGCCGGGTTGAGGTTGCTCAGGGTCAGTTCGCTGATCTGCGCGGCGCGCGGCGCGGTTTGCGCGACCAGGTCGGCGCCTGCGGCAGACAGGTCCACCATCACCTTGCGCTTGTCTTGCGGGTCCGGCTCCAGCGTGATCAGTTCCTTGGCCTTGAGCCGCTCGACAATGCCGCGAATGGTCGCCTGGTCAACGGCCGTGGCCTTGACCAGTTCGGTGAGGGAACTTGCACCCTGATCGCGCAGTGCACACAGGGTGACGAACTGCACGGCGGTGAGCTGGGAGTCGCCGACATTCTGCTGAAAGATCGCCAGGTGGCGCTGGTAGGCCTTGCGCAGCAGGTGGCCAACTTGTTCAGAGAAAACGTAGGAATCAGGCACGGCGGGCTCGGTGGGTGATTGGCGATGGGGACGCATGATGGCTGGCTTACCGGATCGACTCAAGTTTCTCATTGAGGAAACACGGTTAGAACTGTGGGAGCGGGCCCGCTCCCACATTGGGATCTTCAGCGGGCCAGAGAGGCTGCCGGGGCGACTACGTCACCGGCGATAACCACCGCCTCGTCATCCAGGTACACATCGCAATGACGCAGCGGAATGTCCATGTGGCACGGCGTCTTGCGCGTGCCGCCCACTTCGGTATTCGGCCCGGTGGAGAACAGGAAGTTGCCATAGAACGCCCGCGCGTCCATGCACATGCCGTCGTTCTTGTCATGCAACCCCATGGCGGTCCACTGCGCTTTTGGCTGCAAGCCCCAGCCAATGTGGGAGATGCCGTACACCTCCGGATCGTTGAAGTACTTCATGTAATCACGCAGGTACTCGGCCTCGAAACCACCGTGGATCCTGGTGATAAAGCCCTTCTCGATCTCCAGCGTGATCTTCTCGCGGGTGTAGGTCTTGAATGGCAGGAGGATGTCGCCGACGTCCAGCACCAGCACGCCCTCGGCGGTTTCCTCGTTGGGCCAGGAGAACAGGAAGCCGCTGGGCCAGTGGTCCCAGCGCCCAGGCTCATCGGCAAAACCGTATTCGGTCACCGACGGGTACTGCCCCAAGGCGGCGCGAAAATCACTGCCGGCGCGGGATTTGACGTGAATCGAACGCGCCTTTTTCAGTAATTGCTCGGCCGCCAGCACACGCACCTTGTCTTCTTCGGTGGGCAGCATGCGCGCCAGCACTTCCGGCGGCTCCACGGCCAGCAGGATGCGCGTGCCGGTCTTGAGGATCTGCTCCTGTTCCGGCGAATGCAGCAGCATCATCGTGTCAACCACCAGGTCGGCGGCTTCCAGCGCACGCTGGGCGGCGATGTTGCCGGTGAGCGCGGTGTCGCCGCAGTAGGCGGTCATGTCATTGCCCATTGCCCGCGGGTGATTGAACGACGGCAGCTCCACCGCATACACCTTGGCCCCCAGGCGCTGCGCCGCCTCCATCGCCGCGCGCACGGTGCGTGCGTCGGAGTAATGGCTCTTGAGCACGGCAACGCTCTGGGTCGGGTCGACCTTCGACAGCTTCAGCACGTGTTCAAACATCTGGGTCAGTTCGCAATCGCTTACCGGCATTTTCCTGTCTCCTGTGGGACTGCACCAAGTTCAAGCACTGCGCTTCACTCTAGTGCATTTTTATAGCGTATACGCCAATTAATAACGATAAGACCTGAATTGCAAGCGGACTGCAAGCGGCGCGCCAAAACGTTACCTATCGAAACAAACCCAGTAATTATTGGGATTATCGCGTTACACAGGTTCAGCGAGGCCAAAAAATAAATTTTCAGAAGCGGGCTTCCCATTTTAAAAAATGAGCGTATACACTTTAAAAACCTTGCAGACAGACGCTGCCGACAATCACAAAGAAAGAGGATCACGCCCCATGGGAAGCACACAAAAAATCGCCATCGT
This sequence comes from Pseudomonas sp. RGB, assembly GCF_007713445.1. NCBI lineage: Bacteria > Pseudomonadati > Pseudomonadota > Gammaproteobacteria > Pseudomonadales > Pseudomonadaceae > Pseudomonas > Pseudomonas sp. RGB. The sequence continues at coordinate 2,044 of NZ_VMSH01000017.1, forward strand.
CGGTGCCGGCCTGGGCGGCGCCGCCGCAGCTACCCTGTTGCAGCAGGCCGGTTTTGACGTGGACGTCTACGAGCAGGCGCCGGAGTTTTCCCGGTTGGGCGCGGGGATCCACATGGGGCCCAACATCATGAAAATCTTCCGCCGCATGGGCATCGAACAGCAGCTGGACCTGATGGGCTCGCACCCCGAGCACTGGTTCAGCCGTTGCGGCGAAACCGGCGACTACCTCTCGCGCATCCCGCTCACCGGCTACGGCGCCTCGTATGTCACCGTGCACCGCGGCGACCTGCATGCCCTGCAGATGTCCACTCTCAAGCCCGGCACCCTGCATTTCAACAAGCGCCTGGAAACCCTCGAAGAAACCGACACCCAGGTGCGCCTGACCTTCGCCGATGGTGAAGTGACCTATGCCGACATCGTGATCGGCGCCGACGGCATCAATTCGAAGATTCGTGAAGAACTGCTCGGCGCGGAAAAACCGCTGTACAGCGGCTGGGTCGCGCACCGCGCATTGATCCGTGGCGACCAGTTGGCCAAGTACGACCTTACGTTCGAAGACTGCATCAAGTGGTGGACCGAAGACCGCCACATGATGGTGTATTACACCACCGGCAAACGCGATGAGTACTACTACGTCACTGGCGTACCGCATGCCGAATGGGACTTTCAGGGCGCATTCGTGGACAGCAGCCGCGAAGAGATGTTCGAGGCGTTCAAGGGCTACCACCCCACCGTGCAGGCCCTGATCGAGTCCACCGAAAGCGTGACCAAATGGCCGCTGCGCAATCGCAACCCGCTGCCACTGTGGAGCCGAGGTCGCCTGGTGTTGCTCGGTGACGCCTGCCACCCAATGAAGCCGCACATGGCCCAGGGCGCCGGCATGGCCATCGAAGACGCCGCCATGCTCACCCGTTGCCTGCAGGAAACCGGCATCAGCGATTACCGCACCGCGTTCCAGCTCTACGAAGCCAACCGCAAGGAGCGCGCCTCCCGCGTGCAGGCGGTGTCCAACGCCAACACGTGGTTGCGCACCCAGGAAGACCCGGATTGGGTGTACGGCTATGACCTGTACGCGCAGCCACTGAAATCGGGGGTGGCCGCGTGAGCACCTTTCTCTATGGCGGCAACGTCCAGGCCAACGGCATTCGCCAGCACTACCTGCGCTACGGCGGCAACGGCCCGGCGCTGATCCTGATTCCGGGTATCACCAGCCCGGCGATTACCTGGGGGTTTGTGGCCGAACGCCTCGGCGCGCACTTCGACACGTACGTGCTGGATGTACGCGGGCGCGGCTTGTCGTCCACCGGACCCGAGCTGGACTACAGCGCCGACACCTGCAGCGATGACATTGGCGCATTCGCCGATGCACTGAATCTGGACCGTTACCACCTGGTCGGCCACTCCATGGGCGCGCGCTTTGCCGTGCGCAGTGCGGTCAAGCATCCGCAGGGCGTAAACCGTGTGGTGCTGATCGACCCGCCAGTGTCCGGCCCCGGTCGTCGTGAATACCCGAGCAAATTGCCGTGGTACGTCGATTCGATCCGCCAATCCCTGGTTGGGATGGATGCACAGGCCATGCGCGCCTTCTGCGCCACCTGGACACCCGAGCAACTGCAACTGCGCGCCGAATGGCTGCACACCTGCTTTGAGCCCGCCATCGTGCGCGCCTTCAATGACTTTCACACGGTGGACTTCCATCAGGACCTGCCTCACCTCAAGGCCCCTGCCCTGTTGATGGTGGCCGGGCGCGGCGGCGTGATCCTCGATGAAGACATCGCCGAAATCCAGGACCTGCAACCGGCCATCCAGATCGTCCGCGTACCCAACGCCGGGCACATGATTCCGTGGGATGACCTCGAGGGCTTCTTCGACGCGCTCGGCGATTTCCTCACCCACTAAGAACGGAGACCACCATGCACAAGCCTTACCGCATCGGCCAGATCGTGCCGAGTTCCAACACCACTATGGAAACCGAGATCCCGGCGATGCTCAACGCGCGCCAGGCGATCCGCCCGGAGCGTTTTACCTTCCACTCCAGCCGCATGCGCATGAAGCAGGTGCGCAAGGAAGAACTGGCGGCAATGGACGGCGAGTCCGACCGCTGCGCCATCGAGCTGTCCGACGCCAAGGTGGATGTGCTGGGATACGCCTGTCTGGTGGCGATCATGGCCATGGGCTTGGGTTATCACCGCAAATCCGAGCAGCGCCTGCGCCAAGCCACTGCCGATAACGACGCCAATGCCCCGGTGATCACCAGCGCCGGCGCACTGATCGAAGGCCTCAACGTCATGGGCGCCAAACGCATCGCCATCGTCGCGCCGTACATGAAGCCGCTGACCGAACTGGTGGTGAATTACATCCGCGAAGAAGGCTTTGAGGTGGTGGACTGGCGGGCGCTGGAAATCCCCGACAACCTCCAAGTTGCGCGCCACGACCCGGCCAACCTGCCGGCCATCGTCGCGGGCATGAACCTGGAAGGCGTCGATGTGATCGTGCTCTCGGCCTGTGTGCAGATGCAGTCGTTGCCAGTGGTCGCCAAGGTTGAGGCACAAACCGGCAAGCCGGTGCTCACTGCCGCCATCGCCACTACTTACGCGATGCTCAAGGCGCTGGATTTGGAGCCTATCGTGCCCGGTGCCGGCGCCCTGCTCTCCGGCGCTTATTGACTCACCGCGAGCGGGCTTGCTGTGGCGAGCGGGCTTGTCGTGGCGAGCGGGCTTGCCCCGCGTTGGGGCGCGAAGCGGCCCCTCGTCCAGGCAATGGGTTCCGTCAGGCAAACCGCATGGCAGGTTTTGGGGCCGCTTCGCAGCCCAACGCGGGGCAAGCCCGCTCGCCACACATAGAGAATGAGGTGAAAAACAAATGAGCGAACAATCTGCCGACGCCAACTACCAAGGCGTCTGGGGCAACCGCATCGGCTTCGGCAAAAAGGCCGCGCTGCTGATGATCGACTTCATGCAGGGCTACACCACCGAAGGCGCGCCACTGTTCGCACCGGGCGTGGTCACGGCCGTGGCCGAAAGCGTCGAGCTGCTGGCCACTGCGCGCCAGCATGGGATTGCGGTGGTGCACACCAATATCCGCTACCATCGCGGCCATTTCGCCGATGGCGGCATCTGGGTCAAGAAAGCCCCGGTAATGAAAGACATGGTCGAGGGCAACCCACTGGCGGCGTTCTGCGCCGAGGTGCTGCCCCAGGACGATGAAGTGGTGATCACCAAGCAGTACGCCAGCGCGTTTTTCGGCAGCAGCCTGGCCCCGATGCTGCACGCTCAAGGCATTGACACCGTGGTACTCGCCGGCTGCTCCACCAGCGGCTGCATTCGCGCCACGGCGGTGGATGCGGTGCAACACGGGTTTCGCACCATCGTCGTGCGCGAATGCGTCGGCGACCGACACCCGGCGCCCCACGACGCCAACCTGTTCGACATCGACAGCAAGTATGGCGACGTGGTGAGCAAGCAGGAGGCGATGAGCAAGTTCAGGGAGCAATAACGATTGACCAGGAACCACGACAAAGAGCGTGGTCCGGAAAAAACTGAGGTAGCCGCTTGGAAGGCACTCATCTGTAGAAGCCGATCCCTGTGGGAGCCGGGCTTGCCCGCGATGCAGGCGCTGCGGTGTTTCAGTGACACCGCGTCGATGCCATCGCAGGCAAGCCAGCTCCCACACACCCGGCCCACAGATGGATGACCTCCAGCAGGGAAATCTCAGTCTTCTGACACTGCCTTTGGAAGTCGCTTTTACAGCACTCCGAAGTGCTGGAACAAAAGCGGCTGTATAAAAACCATAAGTCACCGCCAGGAGACACCCCAATGCCCATTGCGAATGCAGCGCCCGCGACCACCGTCGCCGACCCCGTCACCACGCTCTACCACAAGATCACCTGGAAGCTGATTCCGTTTCTGTGTTTCTGCTACCTGGCCGCTTACCTGGACCGCATCAACATCGGCTTCGCCAAACTGCAGATGCTCGACCAGCTGCACTTCAGCGAAACCGCGTTCGGCCTTGGCGCCGGCTTGTTTTTTGTCGGCTACATCATCTTTGAAGTGCCCAGCAACCTGGTGCTGGAACGGGTCGGCGCGAAGATCTGGATCGCGCGCATCATGATCACCTGGGGCCTGCTCTCGGCCTGCACCATGCTGGTCACCTCCACCACGCAGTTCTACATCCTGCGCTTTCTGCTCGGCGCCGCCGAAGCCGGGTTTTTGCCGGGTGTGTTGTATTACCTGACCACCTGGTTTCCGACGCATCGGCGCGGCCGCATCATCGCGCTGTTCATGATCGGCCTGCCGCTGTCCAGCGTGATCGGCGGCCCGTTGTCCGGCTGGATCATGGGCCACTTCGACAACCTGGGCGGCCTGCGCGGCTGGCAATGGCTGTTCCTGATCGAAGCGGTGCCCAGCGTTTTGCTCGGCGTGCTGACCTTCTGGGCGCTGCCCAATACTTTCCAGCAAGCCAAATGGCTGTCGGACGACGAAAAGGCCCTGCTCGAAAGTGAGCTGCGCAAGGACGAAGCCGACGCCACCGGCAGCAAGCACAGCTTCCGCGACGGCTTCTTCAACCTCAAAGTGTGGATGCTCGGCGGTATCGACTTCTCGATCCTGCTCAGCGCCTACGCCATGGGTTTCTGGATGCCGACGTTCATCCGCAACGCCGGGATTACCGACACCTTCCACATCGGCCTGCTGACCGCATTACCCAGCGTGGCGGCGTTGCTCGGCATGCTGCTGATCGGCGCCAGCTCCGACAAACACCGTGAACGTCGCTGGCACATCATCGTGCCGTTTTTCATCGGCGCGGCCGCCATGGCCACCAGCACATTCTTTACCCATAACGTGGTGGCCACGGTGGTGCTGTTCGCCATCGCCTCGGCCGCGATCATCGGCGCCGTGCCGGTGTTTTTCAGCCTGCCGGCAACTTTTCTCAAAGGCACCGCAGCAGCCACCGGCTTTGCCCTGGCCTGCTCGGTGGCGAACATCGCCGGCCTGGTAAGCAACTCGCTGATGGGCGTGGCCATCGACGTCACCGGCAGCAGCGCGGGCGCCTTGTGGTTTTTCGCCGGCTGCCTGATCCTCAGCAGCTTCCTGGTCATCGCCTTGCCGGCGAAACTGGTGAACCGTTAACAACAACAATTTCTGCGGATGAATCACCATGCAAGGCTTCTTTAAAAGCTGTGCACTGCTTGTCGCGGTCGGCCTGTGTGCCGGCACCGCGCAAGCGGCCGAAAAAGTCATCTTCGACACCGATTTCAACGTGCTCAACGATGACGGCCAGGCCTTTATCATGCTCGCCCAGCTGCATGCGCAAAAACGCATCGAGCTGCTGGGCATGACCCTGGTCAGCGGCAACGCCTGGGTCGACCAGGAACAGGTCGATGCCCTCAAGGCCGTGGAACGCATGGGCGTGGAAAAAGAGGTGGGCGTCTACTCCGGCGCCGCCTACCCGCTGCTGCATGACTACGCCACTTACGAGGCAGAGAAAGCGCTGTTTGGCGCCGGTTGGCCGGGCGCGTTCAAAAACCCGCGCCCTGCCTCGCCCTCGCAGTTGATCGCGCCACCGGATGGCCTGGCGACGCACACCCAACTGCGCAGCGAGACCGCCGCGCAGTTCATCGTGCAAAGCGTGCGCGCCAATCCCCATCAAGTGACGATCCTCGCCGTCGGTCCCTTGACCAATATCGCCCTGGCGATTCGCTCGGCGCCGGACATCGTGCCGCTGATCAAGCGAATCGTGTACATGGGCGGTGCGTTCCAGATTCCGGGCAACACCACACCGGCGGCGGAATTCAACTGGTGGTTCGACCCGGAGGCGGCAAAGATCGTCCTGCGCTCACCGATCGAGCACGTGATTTTCCCGAATGATGTTTGCGAGAAAGTCACCTTCGACAAGTCGGTGTACCAACGCGTGGTGGCACACAAAGGCGCGATTGCCGAGCTGTACAAGCACGAGTTCGGGCCGTTGTTCGACAAAGACCCCAGCTACCACAGCTTCACCTGGGACAGCTTGCCGGCGCTGTTCCTGGTCAGCCCGGACATCGTCACCGAATCCCGCGATTTGTGGGTGGATGTGGACGCAACGTTCGGCGCCGACTACGGCCGTGCGCTGGGCTACCAGAAAGGTGCACCGCTGGGCACGCAGAAAGCCAAGGTGGTATTTGGCGTCGATCAGCACAAATTCTGGGACGGCTACGTCGGCCTGGTGACGCTGCCGACTCCGGTCAAGCACTGATAAAGGGATCGCTCCCACCTTGCGTGGGAGCGCCCCTCACTCAACCCGCCAAGGCAAAGCCGCGCTGCAGATCCTCGATCAGCGCCGCCACATCTTCCAAGCCGATATGCAAGCGCACCACCAGGTTCAACGCCCGCTCCGTCGCGCTTTCACGGTCGCGTGTATCCGCCACGGTGACCAGGCTTTCATAGCCGCCCCACAAATCCCGACGCCGTATGAGGCAATCAGCGCTGGCCTATAAAAATAATGGCGCTAAAATCAGCGCCATTCTTGCGCCTGCCTCCCTGACACGAGCCTCTTATGAGCTTTGATTTCGACACGATCCACCCCCGCCTCGGCACCGGCAGCACCAAGTGGAACCGTTACCCGCAAGACGTCTTGCCGATGTGGATCGCCGACATGGATATCGCCGCGCCACCTGCCGTACTGCAAGCCCTGCACCAGCGTCTGGACCAGCACATCCTGGGCTACAGCGTGGCCGGGCCGGATGTGCGCGACGCCATCGTTGCCGACCTATGGGCCAAATACGCCTGGCGCGTACTGCCAGACGAACTGCTGTTTTTGCCCGGCGTCGAACCCGGCTTCAACATGGCGCTGCACGCGTTCGTGCAGCCGGGCCAGCCGGTGGTGCTGCAAACCCCGAACTATCGCCCGATTCGCCTGGCGCCAGCGAACTGGAACCTGCCGCGTATCGAAGTGCCGTTCGCGTTGAGCAACGGCGAATACCTCACGCCGCTGCCGGCCCTGCGCCAGGCGCTGACCGGCGCCGGCGCGCTGCTGTTGAGCAACCCGCACAACCCCATCGGCAAAGTCTTCCCGCGCGAAGAACTGCTGGCCGTGGCCAACGCCTGCCTGGAAAGCGGCGCGCTGATCATCAGCGATGAAATCCACGCCGAACTGTGCTTCGATGGCCGTCGCCATACACCTACCGCCAGCCTCAGCCCCGAGATCGCCCAGCGCACCATCACCCTGATGTCGGCGAGCAAGGCCTACAACGTCGCCGGTTTGAAGACCTGTTTTGCCGTGGTGCAAAACGCCCAGATGCGCGAGCGCTTCAATAACGCGCGTTGCGGCATGGTCGACAGCGTCAGCCCGCTTGGCCTGGAAGCTACCCGCGCAGCTTACAGCCAGTGCGGTGAATGGCTGGAGGCGCTGTTGAGCTACCTGCAGGCCAACCGTGACTACCTGCTCAACGCCGTGCAAACCCGTTTGCCCGGCGTGGTGATGCATGCCCCGCAAGGCACCTTCCTCGCGTGGCTGGATTGCAGCGCCCTGGGCCTGGACGATCCGCAGCAGTTCTTCCTGGAACAGGCCAAGGTCGGCCTGAGCGCCGGCATTGAGTTCGGCGATGACAGCCAGCAGTTTGTGCGCCTGAACTTCGGCTGCCCGCGTGCGATGCTCGAAGAGGGCTTGCAGCGTATGGAGCGCAGCCTGAAAAACCGCTAAGCGACTGGCCCCATCGCCGGGGCCAGCCCTCCTCGAATCTCGGACTGCTGACTTGCACAACCCAGCCGGATGAGCCCGTTAGCGCGGGTCGCCGGCGTTAATTCACAACGTTTCGCAACGAATGCCGAAACCCTGCTGTTACTGTTTTTGCCCATCCGTCCCACCGGCAACAGCAGGAGTTTCATGGCATGGCGACCCAGCCCCTTGATCGCTCGTCCGATCCCAAAACCCTTCCCCGCACGCCATCCAAGTCGGGCACCGCTTTTCATGTGCTGCTCAAAAACAGCGCCCACAAAAAAGTCGAGTCCCAGGACAAGACGCCAGCGGGGCTCGATGCCAGCCAGCAACAGGGCTATACACTGGCCACCAAGGACGCCACGCCACCGCCCGCCCTCGCCGACTACAAGGCCATCGGCCCGCCCGATGAAGTCGGCCCTGGGTTGATTCGTTATGAAACCCAGGACGGAAAGAAAGTCATCGTCAGCGAACAGGACAGCCCGGAGCTGTTCAAGCAAGTGAGTGCCGATTTCAAATCGCTCACGGGCGTGGTGGCCAGCCAGAACGCGGGTTACCAGAGCCTTGGCGCGGATGCAAAAGCGCCGGAAAAGCTCGCCGACTACAAATCCCTTGGGCCACCCGACGAGACCGGCCCGGGCGTGATCCGCTATGAAACCCAGGACGGCACCAAAGTCGTGGTCAGCCAGCGTGACAACCCCGAAGCCTTCCAGAAAGCCAAGGATGACTATGCGAGCTTCACCGGCCTCTCCAGCAGCGAAGACGCCGGCTACAAACGCGCCAGCGACAACGAAGTGTGGCCGCCCTACGCCGGTACCACGGTCGGCCCCGAGGATGAAGTCGGCCCGGGCCTGATCCGCTTTGAGAGCAACGGCCAGAAGATGGTCGTGGCGCGTGACGACAACCCCAAGCTGTTCGACTACCTGGCGGGCCTGCACGAGGTCTACACCGACCCTGGCAAAAAGGCCGTGGTGGAAGGCGAGCTGAATAACGGGGCAGCCCTGGCCGACGCCAACACGCCGGTGCCGGGCCTGAATGACTACAAGACGTTCAGCTGGAACAACGACCAGAAAGACAGCATCCTCACCTACGAACTGCATGACGGCACCAAGGTGGTGGTGTCTTCCGACGTCAGCCCCGAGCTGTTCAAGAGCGTCGCCACCGCCCACGTCACCTGGGACAAGATCCACACCAGCGAAAGCGAAGGCTATAAGTTGGCCGGGCCGAATGACTTCCTGAAAAACACCGACATCACGTTCGGTTCACCCGACGAACTGGGCGATGGCCTGATCCGCTACGAAACCAGCGAAGGCAAGGTCATCGTCTCCAAGGAACTCAGCCCGCAGCTCTACGATGACGTCAAGGCCAAGTGGGACGCCTCCAGTGCCGGAGCGGTCGATGACACGCGCACCCAGCACAACCTGCCCAAGGCCGGTGACCTCGACGTGCTGAACATGGACACCGGCGTCCATGCCGATGAGAAAGACGACAAGTCGCCAACCTTGAGCGTCAGCGAGCTGGCCACCACCCAGTTGATCGACACCTACCGCGCCGGCGTCAAGGATGGCTCGATTCCCAAAGACGACCCGCGTGCCAAGCTGGTGCGCGCGCTGGAAGCCCAGGCCGCCTACCAGAATGGCCACGGCATTACCGGCTACGAAGAAGCCAAGCGCCCGTTCAACACCACCTGGCGCGAGTTCGATGACAAGCAGACCGAGCTGACCTCGGCCGATATGCACGACATCATCGACGGCAAGGCAGTGCAGGAGCAGATCGGCGAGCTGTTCAAAGACCCGACCGTGCAGGCCGACTACAAGTCGAAAATGGACGACGCGATCAACAAGCTGCCAAACAAGGACGAGATCAAGCAAAAGCTCCTGGACCTGACGTCCAACCCGGATTACGTGCTGTACCTCAAGGACCTGCAAGACCAGGGCAAGACCTCTGAGGCGCAGAAAGACCTGAGCGACACCCTCACCTCGCTGTCGTTGTTCGACCCGGAAGCGGCCAGCAAGGCGGCGCAGAACATTCAGGCCGACGGCTTGACCACCGACCTCAACGCGATCCTTTCGGACCCGAGCAAGATCTCCGACGAGAACAAGGAACTGGCCACCAAGGACCTGTTCGGCCTGCTCAAAGGCGTATTGAAAGGCACCCTGCTCGACCTGCCACGGCGCACCCAGGAAACCCTGGAGAAATTTCTCAACGAAGGCCTGCAGGGCAAGGAAAAGTCCGCTGGCGTGACCAAGGCCCTGGAGGAGTTGGGCGAGGTCTACAAGAACAATGGTTCGATCAGCGAGGCCGACCTGAAAACCGCGTTGAGCAAACCCTATATCCCGGTCGCCGACCGCGGCATGCTCGGCGAGGTGTTTCATACCCTCAACAGCAAGGGCATCCTGGGTTCTCTCGGCGCCGGCGTGACCCTGTTTTCGGCGATTTACCAGTTGGTCGGCAAAGGCGGCAAGCTCGGTGAAACGCCTGCGCAGCGCATGTCCATCGCCAAGGACTTCTTGAGCTTTGCCGGCGGTTCCAGCCACTTCGTGCGCCTGGGCGACAAGATTGGCGAGACCCTGGGTAAAGGCGGCTTGGTGGATTTCCTTGGCCTGGACAAAACGCTGCCGGAAATCTGGGGCAAGACCGGCCTGCAGGAGCCGAACTTCGAGTTCCGCGTCAACGACCTGCCCTCCGATGTAAAAGCCAAGATCACCAGCGCACTCGATGCCGTGCCCGACAGCCAGTACGACGGCATTTCGAAGATGTTTGGCGAAGGCGATAAAGCCGTCACCGAGGCCACCGAAGGCCTGGCGACTCACCTGGATGACGGCCTCGCCGCTGCAGGCGCGGCCAAGCTCGGCGCGTCCAAGTCCGCGAAAATTGCCGGCTCGGTCATCAAGGTGCTCGGCCCGGCCACGGACATCGCCGGCGGGTTCGCCGATATCGTGTTGGGCGCACTGGCGATCAAAAGTGGCGTGGACAGCAAAGACCCGCTGGCCCAGGCGGCCGGCGGCCTGCAGGTGGCGGGCGGTGCGTTCGGTGCGTCGGCCGGGGTACTCGGCGCGGCGGCACTGTTTGGCGCAGGCACCGCGGCGGCCTTGACCGGGCCATTGTTCCTGGTGGGCGTGGTGCTGGCGGTGGTGGGCGGGATCATCGGTTACTTTGTCGACCACAACAAAAAGCAGAAAGCCACCGAGAAAGAAAACGACTGGTACCGCGATCTGGCCGGCGACGGCTTATTGCAGGACAACTGGGCCGACAAGGTCGAGTACGCCCACTACGAAATCCACCATTACCACAGCCGCGACACGCCGACCGATGACAGCATCTTTCGCTTCCAGCAATCGGAATGGGAGCACTTCGACCAGACGCCGCAAAAAGGCGGGTCGTCGAGCAATCGGCTGGATGGGGACTTGCACAAGCACTACGAAGACCCCAACACGCCACCCAAGAGCCTGCCCAGCGATGCGCCCCCGGACAAACCGCAACCGCATCAACCAGGCGGCGGCGGCCCGCGCATCAACTGAGGTTCACTGGGCTGGCCTCTATCCATGTGGGAATGGGCGTGCTTGAGAAGGCGGTGTATCAGTGACAGAAAAGCTGAATGCCCCACCGCATTCGCGAGCAAGCCCGCTCCCACATTGGCAGCTGAGTACATCAGGCAGAGAGTGTACTGGGTCAAATGTGGGAGCTGGCTTGCCTGCGAAGGGATCGACTGGGTAGGCCTGATGCACCGAGGTGCCCGCATCGCAGGCAAGCCAGCTCCCACAGAAAAGCAGATCTGCACGCGGTCTGACAGGCCCCGACAACCAAGATGGCTGCAGCAACGGATAGGTAATCGGTCTCCCGAGTGACCTACCCAAGCAATCCAGCCCCCACATTTGAGTACATCAGGGTAATGGGTGTACTCAAATGTGGGAGCTGGCTTGCCTGCGAAGAGATCAACTGGGTAGGCCTGATGCACCGAGGTGCCCGCATCGCCGGCAAGCAAGCTCCCACAAAAAAGCAGATCTGCACTTAATCCGCTTTTGCTTCAACAGTGGTTTACAGCTTGGCAATGGAAACTTCGGTCGACTTCACAAAGGCAATCACTTCGCTGCCCACTTTCAATTCCAGGTCGCGCACCGAGCGCGTGGTGATCACTGACGTCACGATGCCGGACGCGGTTTGCACGTCGATCTCGGACACCACTTCCCCCAGCAGAATCTCCTTGATGACGCCCTTGAACTGGTTGCGCACGTTGATCGCTTTAATGGTCATGTCGGCTTTCCTTTTGGCTGTTGGGTCAATCCGCACGAATGCGCAGGCCCTCAAAATGCGCCATCCAATCGAACATTAAAAGGAATATATAACTCTTTATTTATTCGATACGGATATATAAGAAGTGTTCGCCTGGCGACAGTTGGATCAACAAACTGCCCGCTGCCATCACAGCCACAGCGGCGTAAACCCGAGCAAATGCGCCGTAGAAGCAGATAGCACAGAGACTGCATATTCCGATAAAGCATGAAGGAACATACCATTCTGGAGCCCACGTTTGCCGGGCTGCGCTCGATCCCGAGCCTGGCGTGGATGTTCCTGGTGGCGGCCGAGTTGATCGCGGCCATCAAGGGTTAAAGCGTCAAACCAGCGTGCGGCTCAAGGTCACCCAATACCGCGTCCGCGCTCGCACCTCAAACCCCAACGTCTGGGACAGCAGCGTGAGGATGCGGTCGGTGTCGTCCAGCCGGAAGCTGCCGGTGACGCGTAGCATTTCCAGGCTCGGGTCCCAGCGCAACACGCCTGGGCGATAACGCGACAGTTCGCGCAGAAAATCCCCCAGCGGCTGGTTCTGTGCGGTCAACACGCCGTCGCGCCAGCCCAGTTGCAGCGCATCGAACGCTACCCAGGCGCCAAGCCCTTTGGCCTGCAACGGCGCCTGCTGCCCGCTGCTCAACGTCGCCACGTGCCCCCGCACGTCGCGCACCTGCACCACGCCCTTGAGCACCGAGACCAAACAACCGGACGCCAATTGCCGCACACACACCTCGGCCTGGCTGACGTGAACCTCGCCGTAGCGGGTGTTCACAGTCATCGAGGCCGCGCCCGGCACATTCACGGCGAGTTCACCGTCTACCAACGTGATGCGCCGCTGCTGGAGATCAACATCCACCGCCGTGGCCGTGTTGAGTTGCACGCTGCTGCCATCGGCCAACGGCAGGCGCCGGCGCTCGCCGGTGGCGGTGTGCACGTCGGCCCGCCATGCCTCGATGGGCAACTGCCGGCTGACCAGCCAGGCGGTCGGCACCAGCGCCGCCACACCCAGCGCACGCTTGAGCATGGCCCGCCGCGACGGTTGCGGGCGGTCGAGGCTGGCCATTGCCAATGCCGGCGGCACGTCGTTGAAACGCTGGCGCAGGGCCTGGGCTTTCTGCCAGGTCAGTTCGTGCTGGGGGTGGCTGTCACGCCACTGCTGCAACGCGGCGTGATCACGTTCGGTGGCCGCGCCGGATTCCAGCAAGGCCAGCCACTGCGCGGCGGCGCGCGCGACCTCGCGGCTCACAGCTCGGCCAGCAAACAATGTTCGTAAGCGTGCGCCATGTAGCGCTTCACGGTGCGCTCAGAAACGTCGAGCCGCTCGGCAATCTCGCGATAACCCAGGCCTTCAAGTTGGCTCCACAAAAATGCGCGGCGCACCAGCACGGGCAAGCCGTCGAGCAGCTCATCCAGCGCCTGCAGGGTTTCGAGCAGCAACCAGCGTTGCTCCGGCGACGGCACACAGGTGTGCGGAAGGCTTGCCAAGGCCGTCAAGTAAGCCTGCTCAAGGCTGCGCCGCTGATGAAAGTTGACCAGCAAACGCTTGCCGACCGTCACCAGGTACGCGCGCGGCTCCTGCATCTGCGCAATCGGCTGGGCACTGGCGAGCACGCGCAGGAACGTATCCTGGCTCAGGTCCGCCGCATCCCAGGCATTGCCCAGGCGCCGCCGCAGCCAGCTTTCGAGCCAGCTGCGGTGGTCGCGGTACAAACTCGACAAGGTGGGTTCGGCGGCGTGGGTCGGGACAACAGCATCATTCATGGCAAGCGACCTGCGCGGCGCGAGTGAGTCTCAAATGAGATTCATTCTATTTAATATCGTGCCGGTGCACCATGCCCTTTTCAACATTGCGTTTATACAGACGTTTCTGCGTCGAACACTTGCCCGCGCCCGATCACACTGGCAGGGGCTAACACGGCACCCGGCGCCAGCACCGCATTGGCGCCAATCCGGCACTGATCGCCGAGCAACGCGCCGAACTTGTCGCAACCGGTGCGCTGTAACTGGTCGTTAATGCGCACCAGCACCTCCTTGTCCACCCGCTCATTGCGGTAGTTGGCGACGATGCTGCCCGCCTCCAGGTTGATCCCGTGGCCAAGCACCGAATCACCGACAAAATTGAAATGCGCCAGCTTGCTGCCCTTGAATACCAATGAGGTTTTCAGTTCGGCGCCGGGCCCGATGATGCACTGCGCCTCCAGCCAGCAGCCACCACGCAGCAGCGAACCGCTGGCGATAAAACACTCGGCGCCGATGATCAATGGGCCTTTGAGCAAGGCGCCGGGTTCGACCGTCGCGGTACGGTGCACGGCGATTTCATCGTGAATGGCGTAATCATCAAGCGCCAGTTCGGTGAGCAATTGGCGCACGATGGCGGGCGCCTGGGCGACCAACACCCAGGGTGCCAGGTCGGCCCACGGCGCCAGCGGTGATTGGGCAAGGTTGGCGATGTAGTCGGTGAGTCTGATCAACGTCGAACCCTCGAGCATTCAGAGAAGCTCGAAACGCTAGCATGAACACGGGAAACTTTACTATTTGTCTTGATATGGATATTTTATCCAGACACGCACACAAGGTCCGTCGCATGCAATTGCCTACCTATCAAGACGTCATCGCCGCCGCCCAGCGCCTGGAGGGCTTCGCGCACACCACGCCGGTGCTCACCTCGCGCACCCTCAACGCCGAAACCGGCGCCGAAGTGTTCATCAAATGTGAGCACCTGCAATGCACCGGCTCGTTCAAGTTTCGCGGGGCGTTCAACGCCCTCTCGCAGTTTGATGCGCAGCAGCGCACGGCCGGTGTTGTGGCGTTTTCTTCAGGCAACCACGCCCAAGGCATCGCGCTGGCGGCGCGTTTGCTGGGCATGCCGGCGACGATTGTGATGCCGACCGACGCGCCGGCCGCCAAGGTCGCCGCGACCCGTGAATATGGCGCCAGCGTGGTGCTGTATGACCGTTTCACCGAGGACCGCGAGCACATCGGCCGTACCCTGGCCATCGAGCAAGGGATGACGCTGATCCCGCCTTACGATCACCCGCACATCCTCGCCGGCCAAGGCACGGCCGCCAAGGAACTGCTGGAATTCACCGGCCCTTTGGACGCGCTCTTCGTCGGCCTGGGCGGCGGTGGCATGCTCTCAGGCACAGCACTTTCGACTCGTGCACTGGCACCGGATTGCCAACTGTTCGGCGTCGAACCGGAGGCCGGCAATGACGGCCAGCGCTCCTTGCGTGCCGGCAGCATTGTGCACATCGACACGCCGGCGACCATTGCCGACGGTGCGCAAACCCAACACTTGGGCAACTACACCTTCCCGATCATCCGTGATCAGGTGAACGACATCTTTACCGTCTCCGACGCGCAGTTGGTGGATGCCATGCGCTTTTTCATGCAGCGCATGAAGATGGTGGTGGAACCCACCGGCTGCCTTGGCCTGGCTGCGTTGCGCCAACTGGGCGAGCGGTTCAAGGGCCAGCGCGTGGGGCTTATCGTCACCGGCGGCAACGTCGATATCCAGCGCTACGCCGCTCTGCTCAGCGAGGTGCCATGAACATCATTCACACCGCAACTGCCGCGCCGCCAGCCGGGCATTATTCGCAGGCCGTCCGCCATGGCGACACACTGTATATCTCCGGGCAATTGCCGGTCAGCGCGCAGGGTCGCCACAACCTTGAGGCGTCGTTTGCCGAACAGGCGCAGGTGGCGCTGGACAATGTGTTGGCGATCTTGAAAGCCGCTGGCGGTTCGCCCCAGGACTTGGTCAAGGTCACGGTGTACGTGGCCGGGGTTAACCACTGGCCGGAATTTGACCGAATTTACGCCGCCGCGCTGGGCGAGCACCGCCCTGCCCGCGCGGTGGTGCCGGTGCCCGAGTTGCATCACGGGTATCTGGTAGAGATTGAAGCGCTGGCGCGTTACTTGGCGTAGGTGTAGACCGCCGCGCGCGACACGCCCAGGTGCGAGGCGACAGTTTCCATGGCCCGGCGAACGTCCATGCAGCCAGAGTCTTTGAGCTCTTGCAGAAGCAGCCGCCGATCCGCCGCCTTGAGTGCCCGCGGCGTGGTCGCCAGGCGTGCGGCGAACTGGTCGATTCGCGCACGAATCACATCGGCGCCGGACGGGTCGAGGGACTCATTGGGCTGGTCGCCACTGACTGAACCAAACTGCTCCAGCATGCTCTGCAAGCCCCGGAACAACGAGAGATCGACGTTCATGCACAAAGCCGCGACGTACTTGCCGCTGGTGTCCTTGATGCCGATCGACGTGCTTTTGACCTGGCGCCCATCGGCGAACTGGTTCTGGTAGTTGGCGAGGACCTGCGGGTAGTCCGGGTCGGCAATGCGCGCCAGGCCCAGTTCGGTGGCCGGGTCACCGGGTTGGCGCCCGGAGAGGTTGTTGTGGATCGCCAGGATAGCGTGCTGCGGGTCGCGCAAGTCGTGCAGCACCACTTCACAGAACGGGCTGAAGGTTTTGCTCAAGCCTTCGGCGATCTGTTCGAGCTGGCTGATCAGCGTGGTTTGTTCGGGAGAGGTCTTTTTCATGCAAGACAACATATCCAGTCCTGGACAGGACGTCAATTTGGCCGCGGTCCCTCATTGCGGCGTTTCAACCATGGAAGGGTTGCTTCCAGGTAGGCCGTGGCATGGCCCGTGTGTTGGATGTGCTGCAAGGCTTCAATCAGCAAACGCGCACCAATGCCCTGCCCGGCCGCATCACCGCGCACGAACAATTTGCTGATTTCATGGCCGTCAATCTCGACGAAACCTTGCAGGCTATCGGTATACGCCAGCCACAGGCTGCCCGCGGCAATGGCCGCGCGGTACGTCTCAGGCGAGCGACCATCGAGCCACATTGCAATCTGCTCAGGGCCGTAATCGGCGTTGCACAGGTTTTCGACCGAGTTTTGATGCACGGCGAAGATGCTTTAGGCGTCTTCCTGGGCGGCTGCGCGGATCAGAATTTTTTTCATTCCCTTGAGTTTGCGTGTGTGGCCAGTGAACCCAGGCTTTATAGCTGAATGGGCGCCGGGCAGCGACCGATGACCGCACATCTTGTGCGTTGACCTACTTTGTTACACACCATATAGTGTGCCCACAAACAAAACAGACCACTACATAGTGTGCAGTATCGGTAATTACCGACCACACTATGCGCAGCATTTCAATGCCAGGTAGCCTGCAAACCGCATATTTTTGGACGGGTTAACACGCCGTCAGAACAGATCAGGAAGGAGTATTTCAATGCTGAGTTGGGATGAAGTCGACAACGAAGACACCGGTGCAGCGGTGATCAAGGGCGCCAACGCCGGGCATGCCAGCGAAGCCAACATGGACCGCCTTGACGGTGCCGGCGCCGCGGCCGCACTGGAAGCGCGCAATGTGACTGCCAACGACTCCGCCGCCATCGTGCGCGCCAAGGCCGCCCTGGACAAACTCGACGTCGCCGAAGGCCTCGCTGAGCTGGAAGGCTCCGCCGCCCGCGTCGCCGTTGACGAAAAGCGCATGATCAACTGCCGCGCCGACCTCAACCAACTCGTGCCCTTCAAGTACGACTGGGCCTGGCAAAAGTACCTCGACGGCTGCGCCAACCACTGGATGCCGCAAGAGGTCAACATGACCGCCGACATCGCCCTGTGGAAAAACCCCGAAGGCCTGACCGACGACGAACGCCGCATCGTCATGCGCAACCTCGGCTTCTTCTCCACCGCCGACTCCCTGGTTGCCAACAACCTGGTGCTGGCCGTGTACCGCCTGATCACCAACCCGGAGTGCCGCCAGTACATCCTGCGCCAGGCCTTCGAAGAAGCGATCCACACCCACGCGTATCAGTACTGCATCGAATCGCTGGCCATGGATGAGGGCGAGATCTTCAACATGTACCACGAGATTCCTTCGGTCGCCAAAAAGGCCGCCTGGGGCCTGAAGTACACCCGCTCGATCTCCGATCCGAAGTTCGAAACCGGCACCGTCGAGACCGAC
Organism: Pseudomonas sp. RGB; assembly: GCF_007713445.1. Lineage (NCBI taxonomy): Bacteria > Pseudomonadati > Pseudomonadota > Gammaproteobacteria > Pseudomonadales > Pseudomonadaceae > Pseudomonas > Pseudomonas sp. RGB. The sequence goes on from NZ_VMSH01000017.1 coordinate 20,004, forward strand.
AAAGAACTTCTGCGCAACCTGGTCGCCTACTACTGCGTGCTGGAAGGCATCTTCTTCTACTGCGGCTTCACCCAGATCCTGTCGATGGGCCGTCGCAACAAAATGACCGGCGTTGCCGAGCAGTTCCAGTACATCCTGCGCGACGAGTCGATGCACCTGAACTTCGGTATCGACGTGATCAACCAGATCAAAATCGAAAACCCGCATTTGTGGGATGCCGAGATGAAGGAAGAAGCGACCCAGATGATCCTGCAAGGGACTCAGCTGGAGATTGAATATGCGCGCGACACCATGCCGCGTGGGGTGTTGGGCATGAATGCGGCGATGATGGAGGACTATCTGAAGTTCATCGCGAACCGTCGTTTGTCGCAGATTGGGTTGAAGGAAGAGTATCCAGGGACGACGAATCCGTTTCCTTGGATGAGCGAGATCATGGACTTGAAGAAAGAGAAGAATTTCTTCGAAACCCGTGTGATCGAGTACCAGACCGGCGGCGCGCTGAGCTGGGACTGATCAACAACACAGATCTAAACGTGTGGGAGCGGGCTTGCTCGCGAATACAGTGTGTCAGTCGATGCATCCGGTGACTGACTCACCGCATTCGCGGGCAAGCCCGCTCCCACATTGGGTCTGCGGTGCTCTATAGACTTTGCAAATTGCCCTTTATGCCCAATCAAACCATCAAAACGCCTTGCGTCGGCCTGTGCTCCACCGTTTACGGGGACCTGGTCTGCCGGGGCTGCAAGCGTTATCACCATGAGGTGATTCAGTGGAATGGCTACAGCGCCGACGAGAAGCAGGCAGTGTGGCAGCGCCTGGAACAGTTGCTGGTGCAGGTGATGGCCAGCAAGCTGGAAGTGCTTGACCCGCAGCGCCTGCGCCAGCAGTTGGAAGACCGCAAAATTCGGTTTGTGCCCCACCAGTCGCCGTATTGCTGGGCGTACCAGTTGATTGCGCGGGGCGCGCGGGTGATTTCCAGACTGGATGCGTATGGCCTGGCGTTGTTGCCGGAATTTCGTGAGCGCAACCTGACTGATTTACGCGACGCGATTGATCGCGAGTTTTTTCTGTTATCCGAGGCGCACTACGAGCGCTACATCGCACCGGGGTTTCTGAAGGAAGCGTTTGGGCCAGCCCTGATTGCCACGTTCTAACACCCACCACAAAACTCTGTGGGAGCTGGCTTGCCTGCGATAGCAGTGGACGAGTCAATAAATTTGTCGACTGACACTCCGCTATCGCAGGCAAGCCAGCTCCCACATTTGATGTGTGTGTGGTTCAGGACATCCAGGAACCCGCCCGTTCTGTCTGCAAGCCATAGCGCTCAATCGCCTGCTGACACACCTCCCGCGCCACACTCCCCTGCTCCGCCAACGCCGTCAGCGCCGCCAGCACCAGGTGATGGCGATCTACTTCGAAGAAATCCCGCAACGCCGCCCGTGTGTCACTGCGGCCAAAACCGTCGGTGCCGAGCACGGCGTAGCTGCAATTGAGGTAAGAAGCGATCATCTGCGGCACCGCCCGCACATAGTCGGACACCGCAATCACCGGCGCGCCGTTGGGCAGACAGTCATTCATATGGCTGACGCGCTTGGCGTCCTGAGGATGCAAGCGATTCCACCGCTCCACTTCCCGCGCATCCCGCGCCAGCTCACTGTAACTGGTGACGCTGAACACCTCGCTCGCCACCTGCCAATCCTCGGCCAGTAACTGCGCGGCAGCCTGGGCCTCGCGCAGCAGCGTGCCCGAACCCAACAGGCGCACTTGAGCATCTGGCGCACCTTGCAAGCGGTACATGCCTTTGATGATCGCCGACTCCACGCCCTGCGGCAGGCTCGGCTGCGGGTAGTTTTCGTTCATCAGCGTTACGTAGTAGAACTCGTCCACATCGTGCTCGAGCATCTGGCGCATGCCGTGGTCGAGGATCACCGCAAACTCGCCGGCAAACGCCGGGTCGTAGGCGCGGCAATTAGGCACGGTGGCCGCGCTGAGGTGGCTGCTGCCGTCCTGGTGCTGCAACCCTTCGCCGCCCAGGGTGGTGCGCCCGGCCGTGGCGCCAAGCAGGAAGCCGCGGGCGCGCTGGTCGGCGGCGGCCCAGATCAGGTCGCCGACGCGCTGGAAGCCGAACATCGAGTAATAGATGTAGAACGGCAACATGCGCAGGCCGTGCACTGAGTAACTGGTGGCCGCTGCCACCCACGAGCTGATGGCACTGGCTTCGCTGATGCCTTCCTCGAGGATCTGCCCGTCGGTGGCTTCGCGGTAGCTGAGGATCGAGCCGATGTCTTCGGGCTCGTAGCGCTGGCCGACGCTGGAATAGATGCCGATCTGCTTGAACAGGTTGGCCATGCCAAAGGTGCGCGCCTCATCCGCCACGATCGGCACGATGCGCGGGCCGAGGGCCTTGTCCTTGAGCAAGTTGGTGAGCATGCGCACGAAGGCCATGGTGGTGGACATTTCCTTGCCGTCAGCCGCCGTGGCGAAACCGGCGTAACCCGTCACTGGCGGCACCGCCACCGGCGCTGCGACCTGGCTGCGGCTCGGTACGTAACCGCCCAGCGCCTGGCGGCGTTGATGCAGGTAGCGCAATTCGAGGCTGTCGTCGGCCGGCTTGAAGAAGCTCAGCGATTCGGTCTGCTCGTCCGTCAGCGGCAACTGGAAACGATTGCGGAAGGCAATCAGCGCTTGCCGATCCAGCTTCTTCTGCTGGTGCGTGGTCATCCTGCCCTGCCCGGCTTCGCCCATGCCGAAACCTTTTTTGGTCTGCGCCAGGATCACCGTCGGCTGGCCTTTGACCCGGAGCGCGGCGTGGTAGGCAGCGTGGATCTTGACCATGTTCGTGGCCGCCACGCTTGAGGCGGTCGATCTGTTCGTCGCTCATGCCCTCGACCAACTTGGCCAGTGATTCGCTCTGCCCGAAAAAGTGCTCACGGTTGTAGGCGCCGTCTTTGGCGGCGAAGGTCTGGAATTGCCCGTCGACCGTCTGCGACAGCGTGCTCACCAGCGAGCCGTCGCTGTCCTGGGCAAGCAAGGCGTCCCAGTCTGAACCCCAGACCAGCTTGATCACATTCCAGCCGGCCCCGGCAAATAACGCCTCCAGTTCGTCGATGATGCGCCCATTGCCGCGCACCGGGCCGTCAAGGCGTTGCAGGTTGCAGTTGACCACCCAGGTCAGGTTGTCCAAGCCTTCGCGGGCGGCCAGGGTCAGGGCCGACATGCTTTCCGGTTCGTCCATTTCGCCGTCGCCGAACACACCCCAGACGTGACGGTCGGTGGTGTCGAGCAGCCCACGATGCTGCAGGTAGCGCATGAAACGCGCCTGGAAAATCGAGCTGATCGGGCCGATCCCCATGGAACCGGTGGGGAACTGCCAGAAGTCCGGCATCAACCACGGGTGCGGGTAGCTGGAGAGACCCCGTGCACCCGCTTGTTGCCCGCCGATCTCCTGGCGGTAGTGTGCGAGGTCGTCTTCGCTCAAGCGGCCTTCCAGATAGGCACGCGCATAAATGCCCGGCGCGGAATGCGGTTGGTAGAACACCAGGTCGCCGCCAAAGTCTTCGTTGCGGGCGCGGAAAAAGTGGTTGAAGCCGACTTCGAACAAATCGGCGGCACTGGCGTAGCTGGCGATATGGCCACCCAGTTCGCCGTACGCCTGATTGGCGCGCACCACCATGGCCAGCGCGTTCCAGCGCACCAGCGAGGCCAGGCGCTCTTCGGTGGCGAGGTCACCGGGAAACGCCGGCTGCTGCGCAACGCTGATGCTGTTGATGTACGGCGTGCCGTGGCGGGGTTTCCAGTCGATGTGCGGGGCGCTGCCTTCGCGGGCCAGCAGGTCGAGGATCTGCCGCGCTCGTTCGGGACCGGCGTTGGCCACCAGCGAGGCCAGTGCGTCCCGCCACTCGTCCAGCTCTACTTGATCCAACGCCGTGTGATTGACTGCACTGACGAAACCATTCATGCGCACCTCCGGGCTTTTTTTCCAGTTTATGCTGGTGCTCGAGGATTTTTTGCCTGTTATCAGGCGCAGGTTCGAGCATTTTGAGCATGAATCACTGCGAATCTGCTTTTTTCCAGCACGTTGTGCTCAAGCCACACGTAACACTGCAACTGTGTTTAAAATGCCGCCCGCTCAATGACCGACGCTGACCGATGACCCCAGACGCACTCGCCACCCTGCACGCCCACCTGCTCACCGCCCTGGCCAGCCCGCCCGCCGAGACCCGGCGACTGTTCCACGGCCGTGGCCGCTGCTGGCCGGGCCTGGAACAACTGACGGTGGACTGGTTGCAAGGGGTGATTCTGGTGTCGCTGTTCAAAGCGCCGGAGGCCGAACAGCTGGACGCGCTGAAACAGATGCTCAAAGCGCAGCTCAGCGCCTATACCGTCGCCCTGCAACACCGCTACCTGCCGCAAAGCACTACCGAATGGCTGGTGGGCGACGCTGTTGATGAGCTGACCATCACCGAAGGCGGCCTGCGTTACTTGATCGATCTGGGAAAAAAACAGAACAGCGGGCTGTTCCTCGACATGCGTTATGGCCGTCACTGGGTGCGTGAGCAGGCCAAGGGCCAGCGCGTACTCAATTTGTTCGCGTATACCTGCGGGTTTTCGGTCGCGGCCATCGAAGGCGGCGCCGACCATGTGGTCAACCTCGACATGGCCCGTGGCGCCCTCAGCCGTGGCCGCGACAACCATCGCCTGAACGGTCACGACCTGAGCAACGTTACGTTTCTGGGCCATGACCTGTTCAAGTCCTGGGCCAAGGTCACCCACAGCGGGCCTTATGACTTGGTCATCATCGATCCGCCGTCCTTCCAGAAAGGCAGTTTCCTGCTGACCAAGGACTACCAGCGCGTGCTGCGCCGGCTGCCGGATTTGCTCACGCCACAGGGCAGCGTACTGGCGTGCATGAACGACCCGGCGTTTGGCGAAGACTTCCTGATCGACGGCGTCACCCGCGAAGCACCGGGCCTGCGCTTTGTGGAGCGGCTGCAAAACCCGCCTGAATTTCCGGATATCGACCCCCAAAGTGGCTTGAAGGCGCTGGTGTTCCGTCAGGGTTGATGCTGAAACGTCCTGCGCTTGCTACGCTAAGTGGTACACCGGGGTGGTGAACCTTATCCCCCCCTTCCCGGTCGATACCTGCATTCCCCGGCCAGACTCGACGGCGTTACGTTGTCGGCTGCCCTGTTTGACCTTTTGGAGAACCGCCCGTGATATCGACCCTGCATGTAGCCAGACTCAAAGCCTGGGGCGCCCACGGCTTTACTGCCACTGGCGTGGTGCTGGCCTTTTTGGCCACGCTTGCGCTGCTGGAAAACTCACCCAAGGCTTGCCTGCTCTGGCTGGGCCTGGCACTGGTAGTCGATGGCGTTGACGGCTCCCTGGCCCGACGAGTGAATGTCAGCACGGTGTTGCCAAGCTTTGACGGCTCGGTGCTGGACCTGGTGATTGATTACCTGACGTATGTGTTTATTCCGGCGCTGTTCATCTACCGCTATATCGACCTGCCGGACTTCACTCACCTGTTTACGGTGTCGGTGATTCTGGTGTCGTCGCTGTTCTGCTTTTGCAATGTGAACATGAAGAGCAAGGACAACTACTTCGTCGGCTTTCCCGCCGCCTGGAACGTGGTTGCCCTGTGCGTGTACATCATTCAGCCGGACGCCTGGGTCACCTTGCTGACGGTGATTGGCCTGGCGCTGCTGACCGTGACGCCGATGAAGTTTTTGCACCCGTTCCGGGTCAAGCGCTTTATGCCGATCAACATTGCCGTCACCACAATCTGGTTGTTGTGCAGCTTTTTGATGGTGGTGGACTACCCGAATACCAACCCATGGACGTTCGGGTTGTGGTCGCTGATGTCGGCGTATTTCCTCGGCATTTGTGTGTGGCGCACAGCGCTGGAGTGGCTGGGAACCCATAAATAGCAAGGCGGGCACGGTTTAAAGGTGGGAGCTGGCCTGCCTGCGATGGCGCCGGGTCAGTTACAGCAGTTGGGCCTGCCCCACCGCTATCGCAGGCAAGCCCGCTACCACATTTGGATCTGTGTACACCGGCAGGTAAGATGGCGACCTTTGGCGCAGCCCCTTTGCTGCGCCCTGCCAAGAATAAGCCCTGCCCATGCCCTTCGAACTCAGCGTAGACCTCACCACCCTCGCCATCCTGGCCATCGTGGCCTTTATCGCCGGCTTCATCGATGCCATCGCCGGCGGCGGCGGCCTGCTCACCACGCCGGCCCTGCTGACCGCCGGCATGCCGCCCCACCTGGTGCTGGGCACCAATAAACTCAGTTCCACCTTTGGCTCGGCCACGGCCAGCTTTACCTTCTACCGGCGCAAACTCTTTCACCCGCGCCAATGGGTGCATGCCATCGTCGGCACGCTGATCGGCGCCCTCGCCGGTGCGGTGGTCGCGCACTACCTGCCCGCTGAAACCCTGAACAAAATGCTCCCGGTAATCGTATTCGGCTGCGGTGTGTACCTGCTGTTTGGCGGCACGCCCAAGGCGCCGCTGGATGCCGACGCGCCGATCAAGAAAAAATGGCAATCCACCCAGGGCTTCGGCCTGGGCTTCTACGACGGCGTGGCCGGCCCCGGCACCGGCGCCTTCTGGACGGTCAGCACGATGCTGCTGCACCCCATCGACCTGGTGAAGGCCAGCGGCGTAGCGCGCAGCATGAACTTCGTCAGCAACGCGGCGGCGCTGTCGGTGTTCATCTTCAACGGCTCGGTGGACTGGATCGTCGGTCTGGCGATGGGCTTCTCGGTAATGTGCGGCGCGTTCTTTGGCGCACGCAGCGCGATCAGCGGCGGCGCCAAATTCATTCGCCCGGTGTTTATCACCGTGGTCCTTGGCCTGACCGTGCGCCTAGCCTGGCAACACTGGTTCAGCGTGGCCTAAACGACGGGCCAGGTAGAGGTCGATCAGGTAACGCGCAATCGACCGTGACGCCGGCAACGGCGGCAGGTCGTGGATGTTGAACCATTGCGCGTCTTCGATCTCGTCGGCTTGGGGCACGATGTCGCCACCGGCATATTCGGCATGGAAGCCGAGCATCATCGAATGCGGGAACGGCCAGCATTGGCTGCCCATGTACTGGATATTCTTGACCTCCACCTGCACTTCCTCGCGCACCTCGCGGATCAGGCAGTCTTCGGCCGACTCACCCGGCTCGGCAAACCCGGCCAAGGTGCTGTAGACGCCCGTGACAAAACGCGGCGAACGCGCCAGCAGGATCTCGTCGCCCCGGGTCACCAACACGATCATGCTCGGCGAAATGCGCGGGTAGCTGCGCAGGTCGCAGGCCGGGCAATGCATCGCACGCTCACGCGGCACCTGGACCATGGCCTGCCCGCAACTGCCGCAAAACCGGTGCTCGCGCGCCCAGGTGCCGATCTGCGCCGCGTAGCCGAGCACTTTGTACAGTGTGTGGTCGCCCTGCAGCATGAAAGCGCGCAAACCCTGCCAGCTGCAGCCCGGCACGTCACTTGCCGAGTTCAGTTCCAGCAGGTACACCGGCTCACCGTCGAGGTGGCCGATGCCGTGTTCGGCGAACACCGACAGGTCCTGGCGCTTGAGCCATTCGCGCGCAAACAGCGGGCCATTGGTGTCATGCAAAAAGCCTTCACGGCTGCGGGCAACGGCCCAGCCACCGGGGGCGTCGTTGTCCAGCAGCGTTGTGGTAATCCAGCCTGGGGTCATGTCAGTCAATCCACGAATTCGGGTTTCTGCTTACTCATATGGGCCGCGATGGCCACGCGCAGGTCGTTGGATTGCAACATAGCCGAGTTCCAGGTGGCAACGTATTCCAGACCATCATTGACCGTATGGTCACGCATGTAGCTGATCATCGCCTTGGTGCCGGTTACGGCAATCGGCGACTTGGCGGCAATTTGCTGGGCAATGTCCATCACGCCAGCCAACAGGCTTGCGTGGTCCGCATACACGCGATTGACCAGGCCGATGCTGCGCGCTTCCTCAGCCCCGAACTGGCGGCCGGTGTAAGCCAGTTCACGCAGCATGCCGTCGCCGACAATGCGCGGCAGGCGCTGCAGGGTGCCCACGTCGGCGGCCATGCCGATGTCGATTTCCTTGATCGAGAACTGCGCGTCTTCAGCGGCGTAGCGCATGTCGCAGGCACTGATCAAGTCGATGGCGCCGCCGATGCAGTAGCCGTGGATCGCCGCCAGCACCGGTTTGCGGCAATTGTCGACGGCGTTGAACGAGGCTTGCAGCTCAAGGATCTTGCGGCGCAACAAGCGCGCGTTGCGGCCCACGTCCTTGCCGAATTCGTTGGCCACCGAGGCCAGCAGCATCAGGTCGATGCCGGAAGAAAAATGCTTGCCGGCGCCGCTGAGCACCACGGCGCGCACGGCGTCGGTGTCTTCGACCCACTGGAAGATGTCGATGATCTCGGTCCAGAACGCCGCGTTCATCGCGTTGATCTTTTCCGGGCGGTTGATCTGCACATGGGCAACGTTGCCGGTGAGTTCGACGACGAAAGCTTGGTATTCGGACATGGCAGTGATCCCTGACTGGCGAGTGATAAGGGCCGAACTATAACAAGGGAGCGCGGCGGCGCATCGGCCAAAAACGGGACTGGCAAACGTAATGAAATGTTGTGGGGCCGCGGTTCATGGCCTGCCGATACATTTCACCCAGGGACGCGACTTTATCGGCTATACAATCTGGGCCATTTCCTGGAGCCGTCTATGCCGACCACGTTTCGCTCATCGTTGATTCTGGCCCTGGTGGTCGTGCTGACTGGCATTGGCGCCGGGCTTGGCGGGATGCTCCTGGCGTTGCTGCTGCACGCCATTCAGCACCTGGCGTACGGCTACAGCCTCGACAGCCTGATCAGCCATGAGACCTTTCTTTTGGGCGTGACCGCAGCCGCACCGCAGCGTCGGTTACTGGTCTTGGTCATGTGCGGCCTGGTTGCGGGTGTGGGCTGGTGGACGATTTATCGCTACGGCCGCCCGCTGGTGAGCATCAAGCAGGCGGTTGGCGAAAAGATGCCGATCATGCCGCCCAAGACCACCCTCGCCCACGCCATCCTGCAAATTGTCACCGTGGCCCTCGGCTCGCCGCTGGGGCGTGAAGTGGCGCCGCGCGAAGTCGGCGCGCTGGCGGCCACATGGTTAGCGCAACGGGCGCGACTGGAACCGTCGATGCATCGACTGATCGTCGCCTGCGGCGCGGGTGCAGGCCTGGCGGCGGTGTACAACGTGCCGTTGGGCGGCGCGGTGTTTGTGCTGGAAGTGCTGGTCGGCGCATTCAGCTGGCCAGCGGCGGTGATTGCGTTAGCAACGTCGGCGATTGGGGCTTCGGTGGCGTGGATCGGCCTTGGCGCAGAGTCGCAATACGTGGTGCCGCATTTTCTGCTGAGCCCGACGTTGATCGCCTGGGCCGTGGCGTGTGGCCCGGTGTTTGGCGTGGCGGCCTACGGTTTCAGCCGCTTTACCGGTGCCGCCAGGGCAAACGCCGCGCGCGGCTGGCGTTTGCCGGTACTGGCGTTGATCAACTTCACCCTCATCGGTGCGCTGGCCATGCTGCTGCCGCAGATCCTCGGCAACGGCAAGGGCCCGGCGCAACTGGGTTTCGACAATGAACTGACAATCGGCCTGGCCGCCATCCTGCTGCTGGTCAAAGTGCTGATCACGGCCAGCAGCCTGCGCGCCGGGGCCGAAGGCGGGCTGCTGACCCCGGCCCTGGCCAATGGCGCGCTGCTGGCGATCATCCTTGGCGGCGCCTGGAGCCTGGCGTGGCCCGGCGTGCCACTGGGCGCGTTTGCGATCATCGGCGCAGCGGCGTTCCTGGCGGCGAGCATGAGCATGCCGCTGACGGCAATTGTGCTGGTGGCGGAATTTACCCGGATCGACCATGACTTTCTGGTGCCGATCATCCTGGCGGTGGTCGGCTCGCTGTGCGTGAGCAAACTGCTTGCGCGCTGGGAAAACGCTGGAAAAAAGCCCGCCTAAGCGCCATCCTTCGCGCTTTAAGCCGCCCCGAAGCGGCGCTCGACGCTCAAAGGAATTGCCATGCACGCCCAACCCCTCGCCCCCGCCGATTTCGAATTCATCGAAGAAACCCTGCTCAAGTACGGCGACGATCACTCGGTGCTGAACCTGGCCGAACTCGACGGCTACTTCACTGCGCTGGTCTCAAGCCCGGCACAAGTAGACGTCGCTGAGTGGTTCCCGGCGATCTGGGGTGGGCAGAACCCGGACTGGGAAAGTGTGGAAGAGGCCCAACGTTTTCTCGAACTGTGCGTGCGCCATATGAATACCCTGGCCGCGCAGTTGGCAACCGACGCGCAAGGCTTCAAGGCTCGCTTTGATGACACGGAGCATCAGGGCCATGTCGTCACGCTGGCGGAGGAATGGTGCTTTGGCTATATCCGTGGCGCCGCGATCGGCCACTGGCCCGAATTGCCCGCCGAACTGGCCGGGCAACTGGAGAAGATTTCCTGGTGCGCCGAGCAGGACAACTTCGAATTGCCGGCGGACCTGGATGTAAACGCCCATCAACAGCGGGTCAGCGCAATCGAACCGGCTGCGCGGGCGCTACATGATTACTGGTTGAGCAAACGCTGAGCCGGGCTTATTTGAAATCCAGGTCAAACGCCTGATAGAAGGCGTTGCCGGTGTTGGCCACGATCCACATCAACACCACCACGTGGCGACCCTTTTTGCCCTTGGGCAAGGTCACCTGGTGCTCGACCTTGGCTTTCATCTCATCGGCATGCTGGTAATACGGCACCTGGGTGTAGAAGTCTTCAAAGAATGGCTTTGCCTCAAGCTGGGCGCGGCTGATGCGCTGCTTGGGGTCCCAGCCATCCTTGGTGATGAGCCAGCGATAACCCCGGGTGACGTGGGCAGCGGTGTATTCCCACTGCACCTTGAACACCTGGCCGGCCTCGACATTGAGCAATGGCCAAGTGAACGGGGTGTTGAGCTTTTTGCTCATTTCCTCGTCGGTGAAGTTGAGGCAATCGCGCTCGTCGGTTTTGCCGCCGCTCAGGATGTGCCCGTCGGCCGGCGGCGTGACGCTTTGATCATCGGTTTGATAAGGCGCAGGGAAAGGCCCGGCGGTGAGTGCCGGGAAGTTCTTGCCGCCTTCCATTTCGTTGACTTGCCAGTTGCCCAGCAGCCCACGTTCCACGGCCACCGAGCCTCGGCTGGCGGGGGTCACGACACGGCCGTGTCTGAGTTGCGTCTGAGGTTTGTTCATTTCATTCGCTCCTTGATTGAAAGCGCCCCGTCATGGGGCGTGCCTCGAACTTACCGCGGTGGGTTTTATTGTCCAGTCGATGCTTCTTTCGGAACATTCGTACAGCGACGCCGTTTCGCGGAGTAAAGGCTGTTGTCCTGCACTGCGAGGGTTACTTGTCCTACCCGGCTAAGGGCAGCAAGGCTACACGCCCTGTCCGCAAGTGGATCACGCCGTAATACGCGCCGTACAACGATCCCTGCTCGACAAGCGTGGCGTGTTTGGCTGATTATTCGGGTCCGCCCGTCGGCCACTCCACACCACCTTGCCTTGATCAGGAGCCTTGTACCTTGAGTTCGCAGAAAACCGTGACCGTTACACCGCCCAATTTCCCCCTGAACGGCAAGGTCGCTCCTCCCGGCTCCAAATCCATTACCAACCGCGCCCTGTTGCTGGCGGCGCTGGCCAGGGGAACCAGCCGTTTGAGCGGCGCGCTGAAAAGCGATGACACCCGCCACATGTCGGTGGCCCTGCGCCAGATGGGCGTGACCATCGATGAGCCGGATGACACCACCTTCGTGGTCACCGGTTCCGGCAAACTGCAATTGCCCGCGCAGCCGTTGTTCCTCGGCAATGCCGGCACCGCGATGCGTTTTCTCACGGCAGCCGTGGCAACGGTCGAAGGCACCGTGGTATTGGACGGCGACGACTACATGCAAAAACGCCCGATCGGCCCGCTGCTGGCCACCCTTGGCCAGAACGGCATCCGCGTCGACAGCCCCACGGGTTGCCCGCCGGTGACCGTGCACGGCGTGGGCAAGGTCCAGGCCAAACGCTTTGAAATCGACGGCGGTTTGTCCAGCCAGTACGTGTCGGCCTTGCTCATGCTCGCCGCCTGCGGCGAAGCGCCGATTGAAGTGGCACTGACCGGCAAGGACATCGGCGCCCGTGGCTACGTGGACCTGACCCTGGACTGCATGCGTGCCTTTGGCGCACAGGTCGAAGTGGTCGACGACACCACCTGGCGCGTCGCCCCCACCGGCTACACCGCGCATGACTACCTGATCGAACCCGATGCCTCCGCTGCAACGTACCTGTGGGCCGCTGAAGTGTTGACCGGCGGGCGCATCGACATCGGCGTGGCGGCGCAGGACTTCACTCAGCCGGACGCCAAGGCCCAGGCCGTGATCGCCCAGTTCCCGAACATGCAGGCCAACGTGGTCGGCTCGCAGATGCAGGACGCTATCCCGACCCTGGCAGTCTTGGCCGCTTTCAATAACACCCCGGTGCGCTTCACTGAACTGGCCAACCTGCGCGTAAAGGAATGTGACCGGGTGCAGGCGCTGCACGACGGCCTCAACGAAATTCGCCCCGGCCTGGCCACCATCGAAGGCGATGACCTGCTGGTCGCCAGCGACCCTGCACTGGCCGGCACCACGTGCAACGCGCTGATCGACACCCACGCCGACCACCGCATCGCCATGTGCTTTGCGCTGGCCGGGTTGAAGGTCTCGGGTATCCGTATTCAAGACCCGGACTGCGTGGCCAAGACCTATCCTGAGTACTGGAAGGCCCTGGGCAGTCTTGGGGTCGCACTGAGCTACTGAAGCAGCGGCGTCGGAATGGGGAGGGAATGCACATGACGATTCGCCCGCCCTGCCCACCCGGCGCCTGCGTGTGCGAACGTGAGCAACTGCTGCAGGCGCCCGACGCCGACCTGCGCATTCTTCACCTGACACGCCAGGAAGAAAAACGCCTGCTCGAGCGCCTCGAAGACCTCAAAAGCCTGCAAGACCTGGAACACATGCAACAGCGGATGTACGAGCAATTGGGCATCCGCGTGCATGTCGCACCGGGGCACACCGAGGTCAAAAGCATGCGCGGGATTCAGATCGTCATCGACGACCTGCCGGGCATGTGTCGCAAGACCCGGCAATCGATTCCCGCAGCGATTCGTCGCGGCATGGAAAAACGCCCGGAGATTGCCTACCGCTTGCTCGATGCCCACGACCTGTTTCGCGAAGGTTGAATCACCCGGCTACGGTTTCGTCCTCAAACAGGCCCAGCCCCACGACCTTCGCCGCCTGTAAATGCGCTTGCGCTCCCCCGCTCTCGGATTCCAGCAGCAACTCGGACGTCACCACCTGAGCACCGCAATAATCAAAAATCCCGTAGTCAATTTGCGTGCGCATCGCCTTGGCATAGCCGTGGCGATCAAATGCGCTTTCATCGGCTGCACCCACCGCCAGCAAGTGCACCTGCAAGTGCCGTAGTTTTTTCACCACCGGCGTATCGGGACCGTAGTCGATGGCCCAGCCGTTGACGAATACGCGGTCGACCCAGCCTTTGAGCAAGGCCGGCAGCGACCACCAGTAGATCGGGAACACCATGACCAGCGCGTCGGCGCGGTCGATGCGTGCTTGCTCAGCGAGGATGTCGGCCGGTGGCGCGGCACGGCTGCGGTGCACGCGGTGGTCGGCAGCGGTGTAGCGCGGGTCGAAACCTTCGGCGGCGAGGTCGGCGATCTCGAACGTGTGGCCGGCCTCGGTGAGCCCTGCCGCCACTTGCGCGGCGAGGCTATGGGTGAGCGATTGCGGGTCGTGATGAGCAACAACGATCAGAGCATGCATGACATTGACTCCCTTTGCGTTTAGGCTGGGCTAAACTACTTTTAGTAAGTTATTCCATCAAGTTACTTTTGGTATATAAGCATGTCAAGCACTGAATCCCCTGCTCCACGCCGGCGCCTTGCGCGCGAAGATCGTCTGCGCCAACTGCTCGACGTGGCCTGGCAAATGGTGCGCGAGGAAGGCACCGAAGCGCTGACCCTGGGCCGTCTCGCGGAACTGGCGGGCGTCACCAAGCCGGTGGTCTATGACCATTTCGTCACCCGCGCAGGCTTGCTCGCCGCGCTGTACGAAGATTTCGACGGGCGCCAGAACCAGCTGTTTGCCGAAGCCCTCGATAGCAGTGGCGCGACACTCGATGACCGCGCGCAGGTGATCGCCGCGTGCTATGTCGATTGTGTGTTGCTGCAGGGGCGGGAAATTCCGGGGGTCATTGCCGCGTTGAGCAGTTCGCCGGAACTGGAAACCCTCAAGCGCAAATACGAGGCGATCTTTCTCGACAAATGCCGCGACGCCCTGGCGCCGTTTGCACCCGGCGCCACCGTGCCGCAAGCCGGCTTGCGGGCGATGCTGGGCGCGGCGGAGGCGCTGTCCCAGGCGGCAGCCAGCGGCGAGATCAGCCGCGATGAGGCGCAGCAGGAGTTGCTCGCGACGATCCTGGGCATGGTCAATCGCAGCCGCGGGTAAATCATTATTTGCGCCGCAGGAATAAAGCGTCGTGACGGGTGTTTACCTGAGTACGGCTTGTGAATACAGCACAAGGCCGGTACCCAAATCCAAAAACACCCAGGAGCTCGTCATGCTGAAAAAACTCTTCCTCGCTGCTGCCGTCCTGATTGCCTGTGCGGCTTCCACGGCGTTCGCCGCCCCGGCCAAGGTGGCCGACAGCGCCAAGGGCAAAGTGCTGGTGGACAGCCAGGGGATGACCCTTTACACCTTCGCCAAAGACAGCGCCGGCAAATCGGCGTGCAACGGCCAGTGCCTGGCCAACTGGCCCGCGTTCACTGCCCAGGCCGCGGCGAAAGACGCCGACGGCTACAGCGTGATCGCCCGCGACGACGGCAGCAAACAATGGGCCTACAAAGGCCAGGCGCTGTACACCTGGGTCAAGGACAGCAAGCCGGGCGACATCACCGGTGACGGCGTTGGCGGTAACTGGAACCTGGCCAAGCCGTAAGGTTTGAGGCCAATACAGCGTACCGGTGGCAAGGGAAAGCGCTTTCGCCACCGGTTGGCCGTTTCACGCCAAGTGCTCATTCACATATAGCTGCACCTTGCGCGCCAGCTGATCGAGATGCCGGTCGCGTTGCTTCTCGGCATCCACCATCGCGCGCTTGCCGTGTTTTTGCAGCAGGTAGGTATGAATCTGCCGCACCTCCAGCGAGCGATAGATCGCCGCCACGTCCAGCACGCCCATCAGGCCGTCAGTGCCGTAATCGCGCGTGTTCATCAGCACCTGCGTGTCGCGCGCACCGCGTACCTGAAAGCCCATGGCCGTGAACGCCGGGACCTTTTCTACGGCACACGCCAACTCGGCGTGGGGATAACGCGCCAGCACGTCCTGCATCATTGCGCGCGCCACACCCTGGCGGCGCCTACCCGCCTGCACCGCCATGAACGCGATACCGCAGGCTTGCGGGTCGTCTTTCACCGGCAGATAGAGGCAAAAGCCGACCAGCGTGTCCTCATCCATCGCCACCACTAGCTCAACGGCGATGCCCTTCGAGCCATCCAGCGCTTGCAGGTACAGGTGCGCCTC
The DNA here is from genome assembly GCF_007713445.1 of Pseudomonas sp. RGB. Lineage (NCBI taxonomy): Bacteria > Pseudomonadati > Pseudomonadota > Gammaproteobacteria > Pseudomonadales > Pseudomonadaceae > Pseudomonas > Pseudomonas sp. RGB. Next base: position 35,604 of record NZ_VMSH01000017.1, read on the forward strand.
AAAGCCGGTGGTGTACTGGTAAATGTTGTAGAGCAGGTTGCTGGGCGGCAGCGCGACGCTGCTGATGTCGGTGAGGTTATCCACCACCATCTGCAGGATCTGGCTGTTGATCGACTCGGGGCACGGCGCGGTGTAGCGGGTAAGGCTGAACATGCAAATTCCTGAGGTTTCGCGTCAAGGCAGCGGCGATTGTACCTGCTGCGACCGGTTCATTGCCCGCACACCTCGCGCAAACAACCGCGGGTGCAGAGCATGGCCACGGTAAACGACGCAAGCGTCAGCGGCAGCGCAACGCTGTACAGCCCATCGCGCTGGTGGGCGGTGTAGCGTTCGGGCACGCTGGCGATCAGTCGGCACCTTGGGCCTGGGCGCAGTATTTGCCTGGGCCAGCCCCGATGTCACCCATGCAACCGCGCAAACCGTGGCTAATGGCCTGCACGTGACCTTTGCCGTGGCACTGGTCTTGATCATCCTTGCAAGCCGCTTTGCCTGGCGCCGCCACAGCGCCGTGAACGGCCCGCAGAACACCCGTTGAGGCAAAAAAACAAAAAAGGCGTTGCGCCAGACCGGGTTACATCGCGCATCATGGGCACTTTCAAGCTCAAGGGTAACGTCCATGCGCGTTCTGTCATTGATGATGGGTCTTACGACGCTGGCCGCCAGTCTGGCGTTCTGCGCCAGCGCGATGGCGAATGAAGAAAGTCAGTTGGTGCAACAGATCAACCAGTACCGCAGCCAGGTGCAGCGCTGCGGTGACCAGGGTTCACAGGAACTGCCACCGCTGGCCAGCGACACGCGGCTGGTGCTGCCGGCCACCAATGTCGGCGATTTGCAGCAAGCGCTCGCGCGGGCTGCGTACCCGATGGTCAACGTGCAAGCCATCAGCCTGTCGGGGCCCAAGGATGCCCAGGCGGCCATGAAGGCGGTGCGGGAAAGTTTCTGCCGCGTGGTGCTGGACCCGCAATTTGTCGACATCGGCGTGAGCAACAGCGGCGAGGACTGGCGCATTGTGCTTGCCCGCCCGCTGCTTTCCAGCGGTTTGGGTGATTGGCAGACCGAAGGCCGGCAGCTGCTCAACCTGATCAACGCCGCCCGTGAACAGCCGCGCCAGTGCGGCACCCAGGCATTTGCCGCGACCACGCCATTGTCGTGGAACGACGACCTGGCCAGCGCCGCCAACAGCCACACACGCAATATGGCCAACGGCAACTTCTTCGACCACCTGGACCACGACGGCCGCACCCCCGGTGATCGCGCCGAACTGGCAGGCTATATCGCGAAAAATATCGGCGAGAACATCGCCGCCGGCCTCGACACGCCGCGCAAGGTGGTGGATGGCTGGCTCGCCAGCCCAGGGCATTGCGCCAACCTGATGAACCCGCAATTTCGCGAGTTGGGCGCCGCTTATGCGATGGACCCAAAGAGTGATGCGGGCATTTACTGGACCGGTTTGTTCGGCACGCAATAGCGGTTGGGCAAGCGCCCAACCCGGCCGAAGCAAGCCTGCTCGAACGCGTACGAAATCAAAGTGCCATCTTGCCGATAATTGCGCTGAACTGCTGACGATCAACTGTGTCTGTAGCTGGGCGCCTTGAATGTTCAGGCGCGCTGAAGACTCTGGCAAACAAGGTGTTCTCCCAATGATGAATTGGCTGCAAGGCAGCAGCGACATGGCCGAACGCGTGCGTCAGCATGATTGGGCGAGTACGCCATTGGGTCCGCTGGAACACTGGCCCGACGTACTCAAAACAACGGTCGCGCTGTGCTTTGCCTCAAGCTTCCCCCAGTCCATCAGCTGGGGGCCACACTTGATCACGCTCTACAACGATGCGTTTGTCCCCATTCTTGGCGATAAACCCTACTCGTTAGGCCGTCCTTTCAGTGAAACCTGGCGCGAAGTCTGGGATGAAGTAAGCCCCATCGCCCACGCGGCCTTTGAAGGGCACGCGACCTATGTCGAGAATTACCCGCTGGTGATTGAACGTGGCAACGGCCCGGAGCAATCGTATTTCACGTTTTGCTACAGCCCTGTGCGCGACCCGCTGGGCGCGGTCGTGGGCATGCTCAATACCGTCACCGAAACCACCGCAACCGTATTCCTCAGCCGTCGCCTGGCGGTATTGGATGCGATTGGCAGCGCGGTGGCCAACGCCACTGACGCCGAAGCCATCATGACCCTCACCACGCGCCTGCTCGCCGAGCACATGCAGGTGTCCATCTGCGCCTATGCCGACATGGAAGCCGACGAAGACAGCTTCACCATCCGCGACAACTGGGCCGCACCGGGCTCGCCGAGTATTGTCGGGCGTTACAGCCTGGCGGATTTCGGCGAGCAGGCCGTAAGGTGCCTGCGTGCAGGCGAGCCGTTTGTGGTGAATGACAACCGTGTGGAGTTCAGCCACGAGGAAGCCGCCGCCTACCAGTCGCTGGGCGTGACGGCGACGGTGTGTTTTCCGTTGATCAAGGATGGGCGCCTGACAGCACTGATGGCCGTGCACCATAAATTCGCGCGCCTGTGGTCACCGTACGACCTGGCGCTGGTGGGTGAAGTCACCGAGCGTTCCTGGGCACACATAGAACGTGTGCGCGCCGACGCCGCCGTACGCGACGGCCTGGCCGCGATCACCGAACTGAATGCCACCCTGGAACAACGCGTAGAAGAACGCACCGCCGCATTGACCCAGGCTGAAGCGGCGTTGCACCAATCGCAAAAGCTCGAGGCGATCGGCCAGTTGACCGGCGGCGTGGCCCATGACTTCAACAACCTGCTGACGATCATTCGCTCCTCGGTGGATTTTCTGCGCCAGCCAGGGCTGTCTGAAGAGCGACGTACACGCTACATGAGCGCGGTTTCAGACACCGTCGAGCGCGCCAGCAAGCTCACCAGCCAGTTGCTCGCCTTCGCCCGCCGCCAGCCGTTGAACCCGGAAGTCTTCGATGTCTGCGAGCGGGTCAAGAACATCGGCGAAATGCTTGAAAGCGTGACCGGCGCGCGTATCACTGTGCATATCGAACTGCCCCGCCTGCCATGCTATGTGCGCGTTGACCCGAGCCAGTTTGAAACCGCGCTGATCAATATCGCGCTCAATGCCCGCGATGCCATGGACGGCCGCGGCACCCTGACACTGCGCGTCGCCACGGTGGCAGCGTTGCCACTGATCCGTGGCGATGTGCAAGTACAGCAGCCGTTTGTGGCGATTGCGCTGGCCGACACCGGCAGCGGCATTGCCGAGGACACTGTCGAGCGCATTTTCGAACCGTTCTTTACCACCAAGGCGGTGGGCAAAGGCACGGGCCTTGGCTTGTCGCAGGTGTTCGGGTTCGCCAAGCAATCGAGCGGTAACGTCGACGTGTCCAGCACCCTGGGGCAAGGCAGCGTGTTTACCCTGTACTTGCCCGAAGCAGAAGCCGAGACGGTGCAGGCCAGCTTGCCCCAGGAGGACGGCTCGCTGGTCCACGACACCGCGCAGCGGCATATTCTGATCGTCGAAGACAACCTCGAAGTGGGCCGCTTTGCCAACCAGATCCTGCAGGACCTCGGTTACCAGACCACCTGGGCCACCGACGCCGAACAGGCACTCGCATTGGCCGGTGCCGATGTGATGGGCTTCGACGCGATTTTTTCCGATGTGGTAATGCCGGGCATGACCGGCGTGGCGATGACCAGACTGCTGCGCCAGCGTCGGCCGGACCTGCCGGTGGTGCTGACCTCCGGCTACAGCGAAGAATTGGCCGACAGTGGGTATGAAGGGGTCGAGTTCCTGGCCAAGCCCTACTCCGCCGACCAGGTGGCGCGCGTGCTGGCCAAGTCGATGCAGCGCGCCTGACGCCTACTCCGCGATCGCCACCTGGTTACGGCCCATAGCCTTGGCGCGATACAGCGCCTGGTCGGCGGTGTTCATCAGGCTGTGCAGGTCCTGATCGAGGCTGCGGGTCGTCGCCACACCGAGGCTGGCGGTCAAGCCCTGCACCGGTTCGGCAGCGAGGCCGGAGATGGCCTTGATCAGTTGCTCGGCGATATCCCGTGCGGTTTCCAGCGAGGTATTGGGCAACAACACCGCAAACTCCTCGCCGCCGAGCCGCCCGTACACGTCGGCCTGGCGAAACGATGCGCTGATCACCCCGCCAATCTGGCGCAAGACCTGGTCGCCGGCCTGGTGACCGTAGGTGTCATTGATGGCTTTGAAGTGATCCATGTCCATCATCAGCGCGCACAACGGCTGCTGGTTATGGCGACATTGCGCGTACAGCACTTGGGCATGTTCGAAGAATGCGCGGCGGTTCATCAATCCAGTGAGTTCGTCGGTCTGGGCGGCGCGCGTTGAAATCGTGTGCGCACGTTCCATCTGCCGGGTCAGGCGAAAGGCTTTTTCCAGGGCATCCGCCAATTTACGCGTGGCGCTTGCCGCGAAGGTCGAGAACACCAGCACCACCACGCCCACGCCCACTTGCATCGACGAGGGCTGGAACAGCAGCCACAGCGTGCAGGGGAACAGCACCAGGGCCATGGAGCCCAGCGTCATGTAACGGTAAGCGGAATAACACGAGACGGCGCTGACCGACATGCCCACGGTGAACAACATGACCAGCACCTGGGAGACGCGGTCGTCGGTGGGCATCACCGCCAGGGCGCCAATGCCCCAAACACCCGCGGATAGCATCAACGTCACCCAGTAACGGCGCTCCCAGCGGTCGGGGGTACGTTCGCTGTTCGGGCAGCGAAACCATTGCATGAACATCTGCACCCGCAGCAGCGAGGTCACTGCCAGCACCGATAACCAGACCAGCATGACGGTGTGGTCAAAGCGGTCCCAGCACAACCAGCAGAGCATGACGGCGGCCAGGTAACTGCCGAAAATGGCAGCGAAGGATTGACGAAACAGCAGATGCAAACGGTCGGTTCGCACCAGTTCTTCTATCAAACCATCCTGGTCCTGCCCATGCTCTAGGCCGTTCATTCAATACGCCTGCTTCGACTGCCGCGACTAGGGCGCCATTGTGGCACCCTGCCAGTACTGCGGACAACAGAATCCGGCACCTTGGCGCCCTTAAAGCGTTTCCGGCCGCAGAATCAGCACACCCAATGGCGGCACATTCAACGACAGTGACACCGGCTGCCCATGACGTGGTTCCTCCTGCGTGAACACTTCCCCACCGTTGCCGTAGTTGGAACCGGCGTACATGTCGGCATCGCTGTTGATCACCTCGCTCCAGCGCCCTGCAAATGGCACGCCAACGGCGTAGGCTTCACGCGGCACCGGGGTGAAGTTAGCGACGACCAGCACCGGCTTGCCGTCCTTGCTCCAGCGCAGCCAGGCATAGACGCTGTTGATCGCATCGTCGCCGATCAGCCACTGGAAGCCTTGGGGCGCATCATCCTGCTCATGCAGCGCCGGTTCCTCACGGTACAGGCGGTTGAGGTCGCCAACCAGTTTCTGCACGCCCTGGTGTTCAGGGTATTGCAGCAGGTACCAATCCAGTTGCTGGTCATGGTTCCACTCGCGCCACTGCCCAAACTCGCAGCCCATGAACAGCAGCTTCTTGCCGGGGTGCATCCACATGAAACTCAGGTATGCGCGCAGGTTGGCAAACTTCTGCCAGCGGTCACCGGGCATCTTGTCGATCAGCGAATGCTTGCCGTGCACCACTTCATCGTGGGAGATCGGCAGGATAAAGCGCTCGGACCAGGCATACACCAGGCCAAAACTCAGCTCGTTGTGATGATGGGCGCGGTACACCGGATCCTGCTGGATGTAATGCAGCGAATCGTGCATCCAGCCCATGTTCCACTTGTAGTTGAAGCCCAACCCGCCCTGCTGGGTGCTTTGGCTCACACCCGGCCACGCGGTGGATTCTTCGGCGATCACCAGTGCGCCTGGTGCTTCCAGCGCCACCACGTCGTTCAAATGACGCAGGAAGTCGATGGCTTCCAGGTTCTCGCGGCCCCCATGGCGGTTAGGCACCCACTCGCCGGCTTTGCGCGAATAATCGCGATACAGCATCGACGCCACGGCATCCACGCGCAGGCCGTCGATATGGAAGTGCTTGAGCCAGTGCAGCGCCGAGGCCAGCATAAACCCGTGCACTTCAGTGCGGCCCAGGTTGTAGATCAGCGTGTCCCAATCCTGATGGAAGCCTTCCAGCGGGTTGGCGTACTCGTACAGCGCGGTGCCGTCGAACTGGGCCAAACCGTGGGTGTCGGTGGGGAAATGCGCCGGTACCCAGTCGAGGATCACGCCGATGTTGGCCTGATGGAGGGCGTTGACGAAGAAGCCGAAATCTTCCGGCGAGCCGAAGCGCGCGCTCGGAGCAAACTGCGACAACGCCTGATAACCCCAGGAACCGCCGAACGGGTGCTCCATGATCGGCATCAGCTCAACGTGGGTGAAGCCCAACTGCTGCACATACGGCACCAAGCGCTCGGCCAGCTCGCGCCAACCGTACTGGCGGGAGACTTCACCGGCCTCGTCGAGCTCGCATTGCCAGGAGCCGACATGCAGCTCATAAATCGACAGCGGCGCCGAGGGTTTCTGCTTGTCGGCGCGCGACTGCATCCACTCATGGTCCTGCCAGTCCACCTGCAGCGGCGCAGCGACTTTTGAGGCGGTGTCGGGCGGCAGCTGGGTCGCCAACGCCATCGGGTCGGCCTTGAGCGGCAGAATGCCGTGGGCACCGAGAATCTCGTACTTGTAGGCCGCACCCGGTTGCAGGCGTGGAATGAAGATTTCCCAGACGCCCGAGGGGTGACGCAACCGCATCGGATGGCGACGGCCATCCCAGATATTGAAATCACCCACCACCGACACGCGCCGGGCGTTCGGCGCCCACACGGCAAAGCGCACACCCTGCACGCCATCGACACTGGTCACTTGCGCGCCGAGGCAACTGCTCAGGTCACGGTGATTGCCTTCTGCAAACAGGTACAAGTCCATTTCACCGAGCAGCAACTGGCTGAAACTGTAAGGGTCTTCTGTGATCTGCTCGCCGCCGGCCCACTGGATTTTCAGCAGGTAGCTCTGGCGTGTCTTGAAGTGGCCGACAAACAAACCTGGCACCGGGCTGGCGTCCAGGTTGCCGAGCGTCTCACCGCTGTCTCGCGCCAGCACCTGAACACTCAGGGCTTCGGGCAGAAACGCGCGGATGAACTGGCCGCCTTGCTCGTCATCATGTGGCCCGAGAATCGAGAACGGGTCATGGTGTTCGGCGCGTACCAGTGCTTCGACGTCCTTGGACGCCGGCATTGCAGTCAGTTTCGGTTGCAGCGGTTCTTTATTTGTAAAGCTCATGACGTCTCCCCACCGCGTGCATTTTTCGATATAGGTGTTAGCCCGCTGAGCAGACCGTGCAAACCTTGCAACGGCACCGGCAACCAGGTCGGGCGATTTTCCGCTTCGTAGGCCACTTCATACGCGGCCTTTTCCAAGCTGAACAACGTCAGCGCAGCGCTCTGGCCTTTGGCATCCTGCCAGTCATGCGCCAGTGTAGACGTCGCCTGATGATAAGCCTGGGTAAATGCCTGACGTGCTTCACTCAAGTACCGGTCGGTCACGCGCTTGCGGGCAATGTCCGCTTCGGGCGAGTGATCCACACCTTGCACATTCAAGGCCATGGCGGCGGCGTAATCGAACGAGCGCAGCACGCCACTGACATCTTTATAGGGGCTGTGCTTGCCGCGCCGCTCATGCAGCGGACGCGCCGGTTCGCCTTCAAAGTCGATCAAGTAAGCATCGCCCTTGACCACCAGTACCTGGCCCAGGTGCAAGTCACCATGAACCCGGATCCGCAACCCGCCGGCCGTGGCTTTCGCCAGGGCCTGAACGTGCGTGCCGATGGCTTTTTTCTGCGTCAGCAATTCACTGACCAACGCCTGATCGGCAGGGTTCAATTGACTTTGATGAAGCTTGAGCAAGTGCAGCGCGCGGTCGATCTGCGCGCCCACGTCCTTGGCCCAGGCCTGGATGTCCTTGACGCTCGTGACTTCAGGCTTGAAGTCCTTGTTGGTGGTTTTCGCCGCCAAGACCGCGTGCATTTCACCCAGGCGCTGGCCGAGCAAACCGGCAAAGTCTTGCAGTTCGCCGAGGGCGTTGTAGTGCTGTTCCTGTTCGGACATGGCTTCGGCCAATTCATCGCGAATCGCCCGCTCCAGGCTGTTTTGCGTCCAGGCCCATGCATCGCCCTGGTTGCTGAGGTAGCCCTGGGCAATCATCAGCAGGTTGTCTTGCCCTTCACCGTCACGGCGCACCATCGAGCCCAGCAGCGGCGAGATGTTGGGGTAACCGGCTTCGGTCAGGTAAGCGCTCATTTCCAGCTCCGGGTGCACGCCGGCGCTGACTTTGCGGATGAGCTTGAGCACCAGGCTTTCGCCCACCACCACCGAACTGTTGGACTGTTCGGCGGCCAGGTAGCGCACCTGCGGCTCGTCGCCCAGTTGCAGCTTGGCCAGATGCGGCGTGGCCTCAAAGCGCAAATCACCTTCGCCGGTGTTCAGCACGGTGCCGGCTTGCAGGCCATGGATCACCGCACGAATAAAGTGCTCAAGGCTGAAGGCATCGGTCACCAAACCGACCTGACGCGCACGGCGTACACGGGCGAGCGCCAATTGCTGGGGCAGCGCACTGGTGAGCTGGTCTTCGCCGAGAAAGCCGAACGGGAGTTGATAGCGGCTGACCTGGCCAGCGCTGCTCACCTCGATCTCGCTGAGCAGCACCGGGTGCTGCGGGTCGCCAAAGCGCACGCCGTAGGCAATGTGCACGCTGTCGATGGCAGTGTCCTTGCCGGCAAACCAGCGCCGCTTGGGCAGCCAGGCGGGCAGCGAGGTTTGTTCCAGGGTGCTGCGGCACGGTTCTTCGAGCAGTTCTTCCATGCGTTTTTTCAATACCAGTGTGGTGAAGTCCGGGATGCTCTGCGCCGGTTCCACATGCCAGCTCGGCATCTGGTTTTCCGCCGCCAGCACAAACCAGTAGAAGCCGTAAGGCGCCAGGGTCAGCAGGAAATTGAGCTGGCCAATCGGCGGGAAGGCATTCCCGCCGAGCATCTCCACCGGCACCATGCCGGCGAACGCCGACAGGTCCAGTTCGGCGGCCTGGGCACTGCGTGACACGTTGGCCACGCACAGGATGATTTCCGTGCGGCCGTCTTCGCCGGTGAATTCACGGGTGTAGGCCAGGATACGGCGGTTGCTCGGCGAGAGCATTTTCAAGCTGCCACGGCCAAAGGCCTTGGACTGCTTGCGCACCGCGAGCATGCGCCGGGTCCAGTTCAGCAACGAGTGCGGGTCCTGAGCCTGGGTTTCGACGTTGACCGACTGGTAGCCGTAAAGCGGGTCCATGATCGGCGGCAGCACCAGGCTCGCCGGGTCGGCGCGGGAAAAGCCGCCGTTACGGTCGATGGACCACTGCATCGGCGTACGCACGCCGTCGCGGTCGCCCAGATAAATGTTATCGCCCATGCCGATCTCATCGCCGTAATACAGGGTCGGCGTGCCCGGCATCGACAGCAGCAGGCTATTGAGCAGTTCGACACGGCGGCGATCACGCTCCATCAGCGGCGCCAGGCGTCGACGAATACCCAGGTTGATCCGCGCGCGACGGTCGGCGGCGTAGTAGTTCCACAGGTAGTCGCGTTCTTTGTCGGTGACCATTTCCAGGGTCAGTTCATCGTGGTTGCGCAGGAAAATCGCCCATTGGCAGTTGGCGGGAATCTCCGGGGTCTGGCGCAAAATATCGGTGATCGGGAAGCGATCTTCCTGGGCCAGCGCCATGTACATGCGCGGCATCAGCGGGAAGTGGAACGCCATGTGGCATTCATCGCCGTCGTCACCCTTTTTGTCACCGAAGTACAGCTGCGTGTCCTCCGGCCATTGGTTGGCTTCGGCGAGCAGCATGCGGTCGGGGTAATGCGCGTCGATCTCGGCACGGATCTGCTTGAGGACGTCGTGGGTTTCCGGGAGGTTTTCGTTATTGGTACCGTCGCGTTCGATCAGGTACGGAATGGCGTCCAGGCGCAGGCCATCGATGCCCATGTCCAGCCAATAACGCATCACCGACAGCACCGCCTTCATCACCTGCGGGTTGTCGAAGTTAAGGTCTGGCTGGTGAGAATAGAACCGGTGCCAGAAGTACTGGCCAGCGACCGGGTCCCAGGTCCAGTTGGATTTTTCGGTGTCGAGAAAGATGATCCGGGTGCCGTCGTATTTCTGGTCGTCATCGGACCACACATAGAAGTCGCGCGCGGCCGAACCCGGCTTGGCCTTGCGCGCACGCTGGAACCAGGGATGCTGGTCGGAGGTGTGGTTGATCACCAGTTCGGTGATGACCCGCAGGCCGCGTTGGTGGGCTTCGGCAATAAACCGCTTGGCGTCGGCCATGGTCCCGTAGTCGCTGTGCACGCCACGGTACTCGGCGATGTCATAGCCGTCATCACGGCGTGGCGAGGGGTAGAACGGCAACAGCCAGATGGTGTTTACGCCCAGGTCGGCGATGTAATCGAGCTTGGCGATCAGCCCGGGAAAGTCACCGATGCCGTCGTTGTTGGAGTCGAAATAGGATTTGACGTGAACCTGATAAATCACCGCATCCTTGTACCAGAGCGGGTCTTTGATAAAGGTGGCAGCCTTGGGTTTCTTCGCCATTGGTAACTCCTGAAAATGCTGAAAAACCAACTGGTGGAGCGCGCTCCCTGCAGGCGCCGTGTACCGGCGCCCGCAGGTGACTGGCTGGTTTCAGGAGGTGGTGATTCTCCAAATTCCAAACGGCATGTGCGGCTCCAGCCGCATCCACTGAGTCTTGCCGTACCAGGTCCAGCGATGCCCGTTCATCAAGTCTTCGCCTTGGGTCTGGGCATCATCCGGCAAGCCCAGTTCCCACAGTGGCAACTCGAAATGCGCTTCCTGGGCATTGAACGGGTCAAGGTTCACCGCGACGAGAATGAAATTGCTGCCGTCTTCACTGCGTTTGCCGAAGTACAGGATGTTGTCGTTCCAGGCGTTGTAGAGCTTCAACCCCAAGTGCGTCTGCAACGCGGGGTTCTGCCGGCGGATACGATTGAGCTGCGCGATCTCGGCAATGATGTTGCCGGGCGCGGTGAAATCACGCGGACGGATCTCGTACTTCTCCGAATCCAGATACTCCTCCTTGCCCGGCACCGGCGCGGCTTCGCACAACTCAAACCCTGAATACATGCCCCACAGGCCCGAGCCCATGGTGGCCAGTGCGGCGCGGATCAAGAAGCCCGGTCGCCCGGATTCGTGCAGGAAGCCGGGGTTGATGTCCGGCGTGTTGACGAAGAAATTCGGTCGGTAGCACTCGCGCCAGGGCGATTCGTTCAACTGTGCAAAGTACTCGCTCAACTCGGCCTTGGTATTGCGCCAGGTAAAGTAGGTGTAACTCTGCGAATAACCGACCTTGCCCAGGCGCGCCATCATTGCAGGCGTGGTGAATGCTTCGGCGAGGAAGATCACGTCCGGGTGCTTGCCGCGCACGTCGCTGATCAGCCATTGCCAGAAGGGCAGCGGTTTGGTGTGAGGGTTGTCGACCCGAAAGGTCTTCACGCCCTCTTCCACCCAGCCCAGCACGACGTCGCGCAGCTCAGTCCACAGGCTCGGGATCGCATCGGCGGCATAGAAGTCGACGTTGACGATGTCCTGGTATTTCTTCGGCGGGTTCTCGGCGTATTTGATCGTGCCGTCCGGGCGCCAGTTGAACCAGCCCGGGTGCTGCTTGAGCCACGGGTGGTCCTGGGAGCACTGAATGGCAAAATCCAGAGCGATTTCCAGGCCGTGGTCCGCGGCGGCCTTGACCAACCGGCGGAAGTCATCGCGGCTGCCCAGTTGCGGGTGGATGGCTTCATGGCCGCCCTCCTCGCTGCCAATCGCGTACGGGCTGCCGGGATCATCGGGGCCGGCGGTCAGGGAGTTGTTCTTGCCTTTGCGATGGCTGCGCCCGATCGGATGGATCGGCGGGAAGTACAGCACGTCAAAGCCCATGTCATGGATCATCGACAAGCGCGAGTGCACGTCGTTAAACGTGCCGTGGCGCGCAGGATCGTCGGTGATCGAGCGCGGAAACAACTCGTACCAGCTGGCAAACTGCGCCGCCGTCCGCTCCACATCAACCGGGTAAACCGGGCTGACGCTCAAGTAGGCACGATGGTCGGCCTGGGTCATCAGGTGTGCACTGTCTTCGTGCAGAAACTGCGCGACCTGCTCGGTTTCCAGCAAGCCCGACAGTTCGTGGTGCAGCAGCATCAGGCGATCGCGCAGCTCGTTGTCACTGCGCTCGGCGGCCTGCAACACCAGGCTGCGACCTTCCTGCAGTTCAAGGCTGACCGGTACGCCGGCCTCGTGTTTCTTGCGCAGCTCATAACAGAAGCTGGCAAAGGTATCGATCCAGGCTTCAATGCAATATTCGTGGGGGCCTTGCTGCGTCACGGTGAACGCGCCTTCCCAGCCATTGTTACCGACGTCGGCCATCACCACGCTGTGCCAGCTTTCGTCCTGCAACGGGCGCCAGCGGATCAGTACGGCAAGCTTGTCATGGCCATCAGCAAAGACCTTGCTGGTGACATTGATGCGCTGGCCGACCACGGCTTTCACGGCAAATTCGCCGCCGTCGATGACAGGCGCGGTACTTTCGATGGCGATCCTGGGCAATAACAACGCCTGGGATAGCGGCAAAATGGAATCGTCTGGAGCCAGTGTTTCAGCAGTCATCGAGCATCTTCCCCTTACGCCCTGTGGACGCTCTTTGCTTGATCCGAATTCTGATAGGGCAACGCTCTCCCTGAGCAAGGCCGTAATAGGTCCGAGCCTGGCGTCAGGTGAAAAGTTCAGGTGGATATGTCGCCATTGGGCGGGGAATCAATTCCCCCAGGCGGATGTCCACCGGTAGAGCAAAGCACAAAGGAGGCCACACCGATGAATATCCCGATTCCGGCTGAAACACCTGATCCGAACATCGACGACCCAACGTTACCGCCCGCTGAGCCGAAGCCGATTCCCGAACAGGAACCCCCTGAAAACGACCCACCGCCGGTGCAGGAACCGCCAACGAGCGAGCCACCGGTCATTCTGTGACGCAGATGTTGCAGATTCAGCATCCGCTCGCCGGGTCAGCCTGGTACTGCCGGCGCAGCACTGGCCGCTGAACCGTGACTCGCGAGCGGGCGTTGACGCAGAAAATTCCCACTCACTTAAAAGGCAAAGCCCTAACCCCAACTGACGTGGTCGTTCTCATACTGATTTTGCGCTGATTCCATATCCAAGCCCCTGACCCCAGCGCTCGTCCGATTTGTTTTTGAGGATCTATCATGTCGACCATCCATCAGCCGTCGCGCGCCCGCGCCGAAGTCACCCCAGGCCATCTTCACGCCCGCCCCATTTCACCCTCACCCGTAAGCGTGTCTGCTCAAGCGCTGGACGCGTTGCTCCGGTCGGCACCAAGCACCACCCGCGAGCCGATGCGTGCAGATGGAGCCCCACCCCCAGCCGCCGACCAGGCTGCCCTGGAAAAACAGCTCAAGCAGCTCTGCGACCAGTTGGACCGCAAAACCGTTGAGCGCCTGATGCGCGACCCAGAGTCCAGAGAGTCAGCAGCCAACTTCAACACCATCGACCGGCTGTTGACCCCAGACAACCTCAAGTGCCTGTTGAGCGGCCCCAACGCAACGTCCTGCTTCAAGATCCTTGCCAGGATCGAAACCCAACTCAACAAAGATTCGATCGACGCGGTCTTGAGCCCCATCGAAACCGAGCAGGTCGGCGCCTATCGCAATTACGTGGAGGCGGCGCTGTTCGCGTTGAAAGCCAGTTTGATGAAAGCCTCGCCGGGCAGTCGCTTTGATATGGTTCGCGCGTTCGCCCGCCAGGAGCACGCGCCCCTGACCAGCATTCAGGACTCCATGCGCAGCCTGGAGGCCAAGGGTAAACACCTCTGCGACATTGCCACTCAGGTCCGGAAGGTGACCGAGCCGTTGCAATATGCGCATCTTGAGGATTGGCAGCGACGGGATCACTACGAGTCCGACTGTAAAAACCACCCCAAAACCTACAGTTTCACTCACACGCTGGAGTCCACGCTCGACCACCCGTGTGAAATCAGAAACTTCGTCACCGACCGAGACAAGCTGGATGTCACCGGCATTCGCCGGCAACTGAATAAACCGCTGCACTGGGTCAACCAGTTATCCGGCGCCAGTGGTGAGATGCAGCTGAAATACTCGCGTGCACACAATGCCAGCGTGCTGGTGATTTCCGGCAACCAAGGGGAGCCTGCGCTGGTTGCGAAGATATTTGGCCAGGTCAAAGAAGACGATCTACTCACCTGATCGGCGGTCATCATCATTATCGAACGCCCTGACGATCCGGGGCATCACGCTGAATACCGCCAAGGCCAGCAAGGTACTGAGCACCGCTGTCGATTCGCGGCCCATGCCGGCGGCAACCCCGATTGCCGCCGTCATCCACAGGCCGGCAGCGGTGGTCAGGCCTTTGACGTGCTGGCCCTGCTCATCTTCATTGCCTTTGAGAATGGTGCCGGCGCCGAGAAATCCGATGCCGGCAATCACGCCTTGCAGCACCCGGCTCATCGCATCCGCCTGGCTGCCGGACGTCTGCGGCACCAATACAAACAGCGCGGCGCCCAACGCCACCAGCATGTGGGTGCGTACACCCGCCGCCTTGCCCTTCTGTTCCCGTTCGAACCCGAGAATGCCGCCCAGGAGCGCGGCGATCAGCAAGCGCACAGTGATCTGGGTGAGTTGTTTCGCATCGCCGATGTCGGCAAATTCGGCTTGCAGGGTTTGCCACACTTCGCTCCACCAGGCATCCATGGAAAGCGGTCCTTTGTGATTATGGGTTAAGCATGGACAACGGCGACCGCCAGTCAGTTGCCTGGAACGCCGGGCAACCGGGTGACCCCTAATGATCACCCGCCAATGGAAAAGGAGATCACCATGCCTGTACGTATCGATAACCAGACGTGCTACTTCAAGGTCGATGAAAACGGCCAGGAGCGCAGCCTGCCTGCATCCGAGGTAATGGTCAGCACCGACAGCCTCAAGGCCATGTCTTTTGTGACGCTGGATAACGACAGGGTCTACATCACCGAGGCCGAAGCCGATGCCCTGACCGTCGCCGGTGCCGTGGATGGACGCAAACACTTAAAGGCGACCGACAGTGATTCGGTGATTTGATTGATCTGTATCAATGTGCGCTGATTAGCGCTGCACTCCTGGCACCACGGAGTGCAGCAACTGGCGGAAGTCTTGCTGAAGCCCCCCATCTGATCCGCTTTTTATCGCCCTAGCTGAGTCTGTTATGCACACAGAGCGGCGTCCATAGTTCATCCGCCTGATGGAGGCTGATGAGCGAACGACCATGAGCGAAAAAATCCCAACCGTGGAAACCTTTGAGCCCATACACCCAAAGAAGGTGAAGGCCAAATCCAGCGACACCCTGATCCATACCCGCAGCTTCACCGGCCTGTTTCGTACTTTGCGCGTAGCCGGCGCCGCGGTGCTGTTCCTGGCTTTTTTCGGCACCGTATGGCTGAACTGGGGTGGGCGCCAAGCCGTGCTGTGGGACCTGGCCGAGAGCAAATTCCACATCTTCGGCGCAACCTTCTGGCCCCAGGACTTCATCCTGTTGTCGGCGCTGCTGATCATCTGCGCCTTCGGCCTGTTTGCCATCACCGTGTTCGCAGGCCGGGTGTGGTGCGGCTACACCTGCCCGCAAAGCTCGTTTACCTGGCTGTTCATGTGGTGTGAAAAGGTCACCGAAGGCGAACGCAACCAGCGTATCAAGCTGCACGCGGCGCCGTGGAGCCTGAACAAGCTGGCGCGGCGCTCGGCCAAACATACGCTGTGGCTGGGCATCAGCGTGTTGACCGGGCTGACGTTTGTCGGCTACTTCACGCCCATCCGGCCCCTGGCCTTGGAGCTGCTGACCTGGCAAATGGGCGGCGTCAGCCTGTTCTGGGTGCTGTTTTTCACCGCGGCCACGTACATCAATGCCGGCTGGCTGCGTGAGGCGGTGTGCATGCACATGTGCCCCTATGCGCGCTTCCAGAGCGTGATGTTCGACAAGGACACGCTGACCATTTCTTACGATGCGGCGCGTGGAGAACACCGCGGCCCGCGCAAACGAGACGTGACGCCCGCCGACGTCGGCCTGGGTGACTGCATCGACTGCCAACTGTGCGTGCAGGTGTGCCCCACCGGCATTGATATTCGCGACGGCTTGCAGATGGAGTGCATCGGCTGCGCGGCCTGCATCGACGCCTGCGATTCGATCATGGACAAAATGGGCTATGCCCGCGGGCTGGTGAGCTATACCTCCGAGCACCAACTGCAGGGCGGCAAAACCCACCTGCTCCGGCCGCGACTGATCGGCTACAGTGCCGTGCTGCTGGTGATGATCGCCGCACTGGTGGTGGCCCTGGTAGGACGGCCGATGGTATCGCTCGACGTCACCAAGGATCGCGGTATGTTCCGCGAAAACAGCCAGGGCTTGATCGAAAACATTTACAGCCTCAAGGTCATCAACAAAACCCAGCAGCGCCAGCACTATCGCCTGGCGTTGGTGGACGCCGAGGGTTTCGTGCTGCAAGGCAAGACCGAGCTCAGCCTGGCGCCGGGGGAAATCAGCGATGTGCCGGTGTCGGTGGCGTTGTTGGCCGACAAGCCGGCGAGCAGTTCACAGACCCTGCGGTTCAAGGTGACGGACGTGGATGAGCCCTGGATCTACAGTGCGGCCGACAGCCGCTTTGTAGCGCCGATGAACCGCTGAGGCCTAACCGACACAGGCCCGCAGCCACTGTTTGCCCTGTGTTCATAATGAGAAAACTGTTTTTAAGGCCTTCATGAAACGCTACGAAAAATTCGCCGATGACATCGCAGAACTGATCCGCTCCGGCGTGCTCGGGCCCGGCCAGCGCGTGCCGTCGGTGCGCTATGCGAGCCAGACCTACGGCGTCAGCCCGTCCACGGTGTTCCAGGCGTATTACCTGCTCGAACGCCGTGGGCTGATTCGCGCGCGGCCGCGTTCCGGTTACTTCGTCAACACCCACGCACCGAGCCCGTTTTCCGAGCCGGTGGTGAGTGAGCATGTGCACGAATCCACCGAAGTCGATGTGAGTGAACTGGTTTTTTCGGTACTGGACTCCATCAAAGACCCCAACACCGTGCCCTTCGGCTCGGCCTTTCCCAGCCCGATGCTGTTCCCTTTGCCACGCCTGGCACGTTCCCTGGCCAGTGCCAGCCGCGAAATGGACCCACGCCTGGTCGTGACCGACATGTCACCGGGCAACCCGCAGCTGCGCAGGCAAATTGCCCTGCGTTACATGGTCGGTGGCCTGATGCTGCCGATGGAGGAGCTGCTGATCACCAACGGCGCGCTCGAGGCCCTGAACCTGTGCCTGCAGGCCGTGACCGAGCCGGGCGACCTGGTCGCCATCGAAGCGCCGGCGTTTTATGCCTGCCTGCAAGTGCTGGAACGTCTGAAGCTCAAGGCCGTGGAAATTCCGGTACACCCACGCGACGGCATTGACCTCAACGCCTTGGCGCAAAGCCTCGAGCGCTACCCGATCAAGGCCTGCTGGACCATGACCAGCTTCCAGAACCCGATGGGCGCAACCCTGCCGGAAGCCAAAAAGCAGGCGTTGGTGGAACTGCTGCGCAGTCACCAGGTGCCACTGATTGAAGACGACGTGTACGCCGAGTTGTATTACGGGCAGCACGCGCCCAAACCGGCCAAAGCCTTCGACACCGAAGGCCTGGTGATGCATTGCGGTTCCTTCGCCAAAAGCCTGGCCCCGGGTTATCGCGTTGGCTGGGTGGCCGCCGGGCGCTATGCGCAGAAGGTCGAGCGCTTGAAGCTGATGACCTCATTGTGCCCTTCAATGCCGGCGCAGGCGGCGATTGCCGACTACCTGCAGCACGGTGGCTATGACCGCCATTTGCGCAAGTTGCGCTATGCCCTGGAAGAACAGCAAAGCGCGATGCTGGCGGCCATCGCCCGCTATTTCCCGGCCCAGACACGGGTCAGCCAGCCGGCTGGCGGGTATTTTTTGTGGCTCGAACTGCCGGAGCAAACCGATTCGCTGAAGCTGTTCCAGATGGCCCTGGCCCAAGGCATCAGCATTGCGCCGGGACCGATTTTCTCGGCGACCCAGCGCTTCAGAAATTGCATTCGCTTGAATTACGGCAGCCCGTGGACCGAGGCGTCGGAGAAAGCGATGGAAACGCTGGGGCGGATCGTGCGCTCGTTTTGAACAGGCTCGCCGGAGCCTGACCACCGGGCAACGCTCATCCTGTTAGCGAAGACGTTTGGGCCTTGTTACACTCGCCGCCCCTCAACGCTCATGGATGACGCCGATGCTTCGCCCACTGTTATCCGCCCTTTGCTTGCTGGCGCTTGCCAGCCAGGCCCAGGGCCAAACCACTGCCGCCACCCCCGATCAGCTGTTCAGCGATTTCTCCCGCTGTGACGCACGCTTTTTCGAAACCCTCAACACCGCCTCCCTGCCCGCCGGCACCCTGCGCGTGGCCAAACAGGGCAACGTCAGCGCTCCAGTGGTCATGAACCCACTGCAGGAAGGCGGTCGCTACCAGGCCTTTGAGCAACCGCTGGTGGTCAACGGCGTGCGCCTTGTGGGGTATCACAATGAAGCCATGTCGCTGCCCAATGTCGGCAATTTGCTGTTCTGGGGATTCGTCGCCGAAGGTTCGGTGAGCGATGTGGCCGAGCGCCTCAAGCCCTTGATCGCCGACCACGCACGCCTGGTAGCAGAACGCGGCAACGTCAGCCGCGCCGATATTCGCCGGGTGGGCGACCCGATCGGCCAATGGCGCACCGAAGGCTTGGCGGGGCCGGGCGTGGCCACGCCCTTCGGCTTTGTAGAACGTACGCTGAGCCTGGAAAAAGGGCCGACCGAGGGCCGTACGAAGATCTTCTGCTCCTTGCAAGGCACCGTCACGCCTGCCCTGCTGCAAGTCTATCGCCCCGACCTCAACGCCAATCTGCTGGACTGACCAAGCATGCCTAACGCCTCTATTCGTGGTTTCGCCCTGCTGGCCGTTGCCGCAGTCGTCACCGGTTGCGCGCACCAGCCAACCCCCGCCGAACTCAACCTGCAACATTGCGTCAACACCAGCAAGGCCATGAGAGCCGAGCAAAATCAGCAGGTGATTCAAGAGTCAGACCTGTGCCTGACGAAGAACACCCTGCCGCCCAAAATCAAGAGCACCGTGTACCTGCTGCAGTCAGTGGCCTACACAAACCTCAAGCAGTATCCGCAAGCCATCAGCGCGCGCGAAAAATCCATCGCCACCAACCCGCACCCCGAACCGCGCGCGACCCTGGAACTGAGCTACCTGTACCGCCTCAATGGCAACCCGCAAAAAGCCCTCGAACTGGTGCAGTCCAATCTGGATGCCGGCCTGGGCGAGAATGGCAAAGGCGCCGGGTTCAACATGCCGACGTTCTATCATTTGGGCCTGGCGCTCTACGATCTCGGCCAGTACCGCGAAGCCGCCGAAGCCTACAGCGCCGGACTGATCAAACAGCCTGACTACGCGTGGGCCTACTACCAGCGAGCGCTGGCCTATGACCGGCTGGGCGATAAGGAAAACGCTCGACGCGACTTGACCCAGTTCGCCAAACGCGTCGACCCAAGCACGGTGGAGGCGCAACACAAGGCGCAGTTGGCGGCGTATCAGATCAAGCTGCCCTGAGCGTCGCAGTGAGGCGCCCCCGTGGGTGCCTCACTCAACAGCCGGTCAACAGCGGTGATCAGCGACCGCCGCCCAGGTCCAGGAAGGTCCCGGTGGTGTACGAGGCCTTGTCCGACAGCAACCAGATAATCGCCTCGGCCACTTCGTCCGGGCGCCCGCCACGGGCCATTGGAATGCCGGACTCCAGTTTGCTGACCCGGTCCGGGTCGCCACTCAGGGCGTGGAAGTCGGTAAAGATATAGCCAGGCCGCACGGCGTTGACGCGAATCCCTTCACCGGCAACTTCTTTCGACAGCCCCAGCGTGAAGGTGTCCAGTGCTCCCTTGGAGGCGGCATAGTCGACGTATTCACCCGGCGAACCCAGGCGCGCCGCCACTGACGACACGTTGACGATACTGCCACCCTGCCCGCCATGCCTTGGCGACATGCGCAGCACCGCATGCTTGGCGCACAGGATCGGCCCGAGCACGTTGGTCTTCATGATCTTGAGGATGCGGAATTCGGACATCTCGTCGACCCGCGACTTATGCCCCACGGTGCCGGCGTTGTTCACCAGCGCGGTGACGCGGCCCAGCTCGGCATCCACGCGACTGAACAGCGCAACCACTTCATCTTCGATGCTGACATCCGCACGCACTGCAATCGCCTGGGCGCCGAGGGCGCGAACCTGTTCGAGCACGCTGTGGGCGGCGTTTTCGTCGGACTGATAGTTGATGCAGATGCGGTAGCCCTCGCGAGCGGCCAGTAATGCCGTCTCGGCGCCGATGCCACGGCTGCCCCCAGTGATGATGACGACTTTGTCCATGCGTGCGGTCTCCTGACTCAACCTGATGGTTAGGGTTGGGGCCAAGAATACTCGTCACGCACGGCTTTTGTCAGGCGCTCCCGCCTCTTCGGCACGCTGGATGTCGGCCATGAAACCGTCAGCCGGCAAGGGATGCCCCAACAGATAGCCTTGCAGCGAGTTGCACCCCAGGCGGGTGAGGAAACTCTGCTGCACATCAGTTTCCACGCCTTCGGCGACAATCCGCAGCCCCAGGGCCTGACCGAGGGCGACGATAGCGGAAACGATGGCAGCATCGTCGCTGTCGTGTTCCAGGTCGCGGACAAAACCGCGATCGATCTTCAGCTCATTGGCGGGCAGGCGCTTGAGGTACATCAGGCTCGAATAGCCGGTGCCGAAGTCATCGATGGACAGGTCGACGCCCATGTCCGACAACTGCTGCAGCACCGTCATGCTCGCGTCGGCGTCACTCATGGCGGTGGTTTCGGTGATTTCCAGGGTCAGGCTATTAGCCGGCAACTGGTGACGGTCGAGGGCTGCGGCCACACTCTTAACCAGCCCGGCATGGCAAAACTGCAAGGCCGACAGGTTCACCGCAATGCGCCAGTCTTCATAGCCCAGCGCATACCACAGCCGCATCTGACGACAGGCTTCGTTCAACACCCACTCGCCGATAGGAATAATCAACCCGGTCTTTTCCGCCAGGTCGATAAACGTCGCAGGCAACAACAGACCCTGCTGCGGATGCTCCCAGCGCAGCAAGGCTTCGGCGCCGACCGGGATGCCGCTCAACGCATCGATCTTGGGCTGGTAATACAAACGAAATTGCTCGTGCTCGAGGGCGTTGCGCAGGTCCTGCAATAACTGCAACTGCTTGCGTGCGTTGGTGTTCATCGACGCATCAAAGAAGCTGTAACCGTTCTTGCCCATGCCCTTGGCGTGGTACATGGCAGCGTCGGCGTTCATCAACAGCTCTTGCGGGTTATTGCCGTTGCCCGGAAACAGCGCGATACCGATGCTGGCGGAGATTTTCAGTTCATGCTCGGCAACCTTGAAGGCACGGTTGATCAGCCCGACCTGACGTTCGGCGAGGCCCACGGCGTCGTCCGGCTGCGTCAATTGCACCAGCAACACAAACTCATCACCGCCGATACGGGCCAAAGTGTCATGGCTGCGCAGGTCCTCGCGCAAACGCAGGCCCACCTCGCGCAACAACTGGTCACCCATGTGATGACCAAACGCATCGTTGACCGGTTTGAACCCGTCCAGGTCGATAAACATCAGGGCAAAGCAACCGCCCTGCTCCTTCACCGCCTGAATGGCTTGCTGAATACGGTCGGCGAGCAAGGTGCGATTGGGCAGGCCGGTGAGCATGTCGTGCAGGGCCAGGTGCGTCAGTTCCTGGTTGGCCAGGGTCAGGGAATCGGCGAGTACGGCAGTGCGCGCTTCAAGGCGAGCGTCAAGCAACGAAGTCAGCAGCGCGATGATCAACACGGCCAGCGTGGTCACCAGCACCAGGTTGTCCAGGCCCTTGCCGCTCAGGCCCGTCAGGGCGGCGCCGCAGAAGCTGTTGTCATCAAAGCGCGCGGCGGCCATGCCGGTGTAGTGCATGCCCACGATTGCGATGCCCATCACCACGGCTGCGCCGCCGCGTGCCAGGCGTACGTAAGGCGTGTTGCGACGCAGGTTGAAAGCGATCCACAGCGCAGCGCCGGACGCGATGACCGCGATCAACAATGAAGCGCCGAACAGAGTCGGGTCGTAGTCGATGCCTGGCGTCATGCGCATCGCGGCCATGCCGGTGTAGTGCATGCTGCTGATGCCCGCGCCCATGATCAGCGCACCGAATGCCAGTTGCCACGCCGGCAGGCGTGGCTGGCTGACCAACCATAAGGCAAAGCCGCTGGACAACACGGCGATCAGCAGGGACAGCGCGGTGACGCCCAGGTCAAACCCGAGGGCAAACGGCAGGCGCAAGGCCAACATGCCGATAAAGTGCATGGACCACACGCCTACGCCCATCGCCAATGCGCCGCCCGTCATCCACACATACACGGCGCGGCCCCTGGCGGTCGCGAGACGGCCGGCGAGGTCCAGCGCGGTGTAGGACGCCAGGATCGCGACGAACAAGGAAATCACGACCAAGGAGGGGGAATAGCTACCGATCAGCATGGAATGTCTCAGAACTGACGGGCCTGGAGCGCCCGTGCCAAGTGGCAAAGCGGGCGATTGTAGCGAGAATAATTATGGGCGCGTTGATTAATTACCATGGGGCAATTAGTGGCGCTTTGACGTCAATCTACTGGCTTAACGTTGCGGTGGTCGGGGCTTGAAGTGGCGTCTGGATCGGCGACTTCGGGAGGGGCTTGCCCCCTCCCAGCTCTAGAGGGCAGCAACGGACAGCGGCTCAATCACTCCTTGAACGCCACCTGCCCATCCCACCCACCGCCCAGCGCCGCGATCAATTGCACACTCGCCACCAACCGCGTCTGCAACAACGTCAGCACGGTCCGCTCATTGCTAAGGGCCGTGGCCTGCACCGTGACGACATCCAGATACGCAATCAACCCGGCCTTGTACTGATTCTGCGTCAACCGCAGCGATTCGCGCGCAGCTTCCAGCGCTTCATTGCTGACAACCGCCTCATCCTCCAGCACCTTCAACTGCACCATGTAGTTTTCAACCTCGCGAAAACCATCCAGCACCGTCTGGCGATACTTGGCGACCGTCTCGTCATACGAGGCCACGCTGCGATCAACCTCCGCCGAACGCTGCCCACCGTCGAACAACGTCATCGCCAACTTCGGCCCCACCGACCAGAAGCGGTTCGGCAAGCTGATCCAGTCGGCGTAGGTGCTGCTGGAATAGCCCCCGGCCAGACTCAAGGTCAAATCCGGATAATAAGCCGCCTTGGCCACACCGATATTTGCGTTCGCAGCGATCACCGCGCGCTCAGCCGAAGCAATGTCCGGACGGCGCTCCAACAGTTGCGACGGCAGGCTCACGGGAATCTGCGGCAAGGCTGGAATATCTTTGCTCACCGCCAGGTTGAAGTTGGCCGGTGCCTCGCCGATCAATACCGCAATGGCGTTTTCCAACTGGGCCCGCTGCCAGATCAAGTCGATCAGGCTGGCCTGGGTGGTCTTGAGCTGAGTTTGCGCCTGAGCGATCGCGTCCTTGCCGGACACACCGGCGCGGTATTGGTTCTCGGTCATTTGCAGCGAACGCTGATAAGTGTCCAGCGTGGCCTGCAACAACCGCGTCTGTTCATCCATGACACGCAGTTGCAAGTAGTCTTGCACCAGCTCCGATTGCTGGCTCAAGCGCATCGCCGCCAGGTCTGCCGAGCTGGCCTCGGCCGTGGCTTCATTGGCTTCCAGGCCGCGGCGCAATTTGCCCCACACATCCGCTTCCCAACTCACGCCCAGTTGCGCGTTGAGGGTGTCGCGGATACCGCTGCTGGAACTGCTCAGGCTGGCGTTACTGCTGCCGGTGCCCTGGCTGGCGCGGGTTTTTCCGGCACTCAGGTCCACCGTTGGAAAGAACGCACCGCGCGCGCTGCGCACCTGGGCCTGGGCCTGACGGAAACGCGCTTCGGCCTGGGCCACGGTCTGGTTGGCGTTGTTCAGGCGCGTCACCAGGTCATTCAGTTGGCGGTCGCCGTACAGCTCCCACCAGGCGCCTCGCGCCAGCGAGTCGCTGGGCGTGGCCTGGCTCCAGCCCTGGGCTTCTTTGAATTGCACCGGCTCGATGACATCCGGACGTTTGTAGTCAGGCCCGATGGCGCAGGCGCTGAGCAACGCGCCGCACAGCAGCAGGCTGGCAACGCGCAAACCACGGGGCATGCTCATGGCCAATTGGGTCAAGGTTGAATCGGTCATAGCGCAGTGTCCAAGGCAGCATCGGTACGCACGCCGCGCCAGGCGTTGAAGCGGTGGCGCGCGCGGTCAAGATAGAGGTAAACCACCGGGGTGGTGTAAAGGGTCAGGATCTGGCTGAACACCAGGCCGCCAATAATCGTCAGGCCCAGCGGCTGGCGCATTTCCGCGCCGTCGCCGGAGCCGAGCAGCAACGGCAAGGCGCCGAGAATGGCGGCCAGCGTGGTCATCAGGATCGGGCGCAGGCGCAACAGGCACGCGCTGCGGATCGATTCCACCGGGCTCATGCCGTCATGGCGCTCCAGTTGCAGGGCCAGGTCGATCATCAGGATCGCGTTCTTCTTCACCACCCCGATCAACAGGAACAAGCCCAGCAGTGAGATCAGGCTGAACTCGCCGCCCAGCAGGTAGATCGAGAGCAACGCGCCGACACCGGCCGACGGCAAGGTCGAGAGGATGGTCAGCGGGTGAATGTAACTTTCATACAGAATGCCCAGCACCAGGTAAACCGCCACCAGTGCGCCGAGGATCATGAACGGCTGGCCCTTCTGGGTCGCGGCAAACGCGTCGGCGGTGCCGGCCATCTTGGCGATCACGTCTTCGGGCAAGCCCACCTTGGCAATCGCGCGCTCGATGGCGGCCGTGCCCTGCTCCACCGTGACCCCGGGCGACATATCAAACGCGATGTTTTCCGAGGCGAACTGGCCTTCATGGCTGACCCGGTCGTCGGCCAGGCTGTTTTCGTAGTGGGCAATGGTCGATAGCGGCACCCGCGCGCCGGTGGAGGTGATCACCTGCATCTGGTTCAGGGTGATCGGGTCCTGGGCGTATTTCGGGTTGACCTCCATCACCACCTGGTACTGGTTGAGGCTGTCATAGATGGTGGAAATCTGCCGTTGGCTGTAGGCGTTGTTCAACACCGCCGTGACCATGCTCATGTCGATGCCCAGGCGCTTGGCTTGGTCGCGGTCGACCACCAGCGTCACCTGTGCCGCGCCACGGCCTTCACGGGCGTCGATGGCGGTCAGCTCCGGCAGCTCGCGCAACGCGGCGACCACTTTCGGGTACCACAGGCGCAACGCGGCCAGGTCACCGCTTTGCAGGATGTAGGAATACTGCGCGCTGGTCTGGTCGCGACTGCCGCCAAACTGCAGGTCCTGGTCGGCCATCAGGAACAAGCGCCCGCCCGGCACCAGCGGTACTTCCTTGCGAATGCGCTCGATCACCGCCTGGGCCGAGATCTTGCGCTCGGCGATAGGCTTGAGGCGCACCAGCATCACCGCGTTGTTGGTGCCGTTGTTGCCGCCGATAAAGCCGGCCACGCTGAGCACTGCCGGGTCCTTGAGCACCGCCTTGCGGAAGGTCTCCATCTTCGGCTGCATCACATTGAACGACAGCCCGTCGTCGCCGCGCACAAAGCCGATCAACTGACCGGTGTCCTGTTGCGGCATGAAGGTTTTCGGCACCACCACGTACAGCGCGATGTTCACGCCCACGGTGAGCAACAGGCTCAGCAGGGTCAGGCGTCGGTGGCGCAGTACCCAGTCCAGGCTGGTGGCATACACCGCCACCATGCGCTCGTTGATCCTGTGGCTCCAACGCTGCAAACCGCTCATATGCCCTTTGATGTGCGGTTTGAGCCAACGCGCGCAGAGCATCGGGGTCAAGGTCAGCGACACGATCAGCGAGACGATGATCGCCGCCGACAAGGTGATGGAGAACTCACGGAACAGGTTGGTGACGATACCGCCCATAAACAGGATGGACAGGAACACCGCCACCAGCGACACGTTCATCGAAAGCAAGGTAAAGCCGACTTCCTGCGCGCCCAGATACGCCGCCTTCATCGGCGGCACGCCATCGTCGATGTGCCGGGAAATGTTCTCCAGCACCACGATGGCATCGTCCACCACCAGGCCCGTGGCCAGAATCAGCGCCATCAGCGAGAAGTTGTTCAGCGAGAAGCCGAACAGGTACATCACCGCAAAGGTGCCCACCAACGACACCGGCACCGCCAGGGTCGGGATCAACGACGCGCGGAAATTACCCAGGAACAGGTACACCACCAGCACTACCAGGGCCACGGCAATCAGCAAGGTCATCTCGGCTTCATGCAGGGTCGCGGTGATCACCGGTGAACGGTCCATCGCCAGGTTGAGCTTGACGCTGGACGGCAACACCGCCTGCAACGCCGGCAACTGGGCCTTGATCTGCCGGACGGTCTCGATGATGTTGGCGCCGGACTGGCGATTGATCACCAGCAGCACCGCCGAATCATTGTTGAAAAAGCCGCTGTTGTAGCGGTCTTCCACGCCGTCGCTGATTTTTGCCACGTCGCCCAGGCGCAGGGCCGCGCCGTTCTGGTAGCGAATCAGCAGCGGCTCGTAATCCTTGGCCTTTTCCAGTTGGTCGTTGGCCTGGATCTGCCAGTTGCGCTCACTGTCTTCCAGCGAGCCCTTGGGCCGGCGCTGGTTGGCGTTGGCGATGGTGTTGCGCACGTCGTCCAGGGCCACGCCGTACTGGTCGAGGGCCTTGGGTTCCAGCTCGATGCGCACCGCCGGCAGGGAACTACCGCCGATCTGCACTTCACCCACGCCCGGCACCTGCGACAGGCTTTGCGAAAGAATGGTCGAGGCCAGGTCGTACAGCTCGCCCTTTTGCAGCACGTCGGAGGTCAGCGACAGCACCATGATCGGCGCCTGGGACGGGTTGATCTTCTTGTAGGTCGGCATGCTGCGCATACCGCTGGGCAGCAGGTTGCGCGAGGCGTTGATGGCCGCCTGCACTTCGCGCGCCGCGCCGTTGATATCACGGTCGGAGTCAAAGGCGAGGATTACCCGCGTCGAGCCCTGGCTCGACGAACTGCTCATGGTGGTGATGCCGGCAATTGCGCCGAACGAGCGCTCCAGCGGCGTGGCCACGGTGGACGCCATCACCTCGGGGCTGGCCCCGGGCAAACTGGCGGAGACCACGATCACCGGGAAGTCGATCTGCGGCAGCGGCGACACCGGCAGCAAGTTGAAGCTGACGCCGCCGAGCAACATGATCGCCAGGCTCAGCAGCATGGTCGCTACCGGCCGGCGAATGAACGGTCCGGACAGGTTCATGACTCAACCGGCTCCAGGCTTTGCGGCTCTTTGCGCCAGCGGCGGCCAAGGCGGTCGAAGTACAGGTAGATCACCGGCGTGGTGAACAAGGTCAATACCTGGCTCACCAGCAAGCCGCCGACCATCACCAGGCCCAGGGGCTGGCGCAACTCGGCGCCGGAGCCGGTGGCCAGCATCAACGGCACTGCACCAAACAGGGCGGCCAGGGTGGTCATCAGGATCGGCCGAAAACGCAGCAGCGCCGCCTGGTAGATCGCGGTCTGCGGGTCCAGGCCCTGGTTGCGTTCGGCGTCGAGCGCGAAGTCGATCATCATGATCGCGTTCTTTTTCACGATACCGATCAGCAGGATGATGCCGATGATCGCGATCATGCCCAGGTCATTGCCGCTGAGCAGCAACGCCAGCAAGGCCCCCACCGCTGCCGACGGCAACGTCGAGAGGATGGTGATCGGGTGAATGTAACTCTCGTAGAGCACGCCCAGCACGATGTACATGGTGACCACCGCCGCCAGGATCAGCAGCAAGGTGCTCGACAGCGACGCTTCGAAGGCCTGCGCCGCGCCCTGAAACTGGGTCTGCACGCCCACTGGCATGCCAATGTCTTTCTGGGTCTGGTTGATCAGTTCCACGCCTTTGCCCAGCGCGACGCCGGGGGCCAGGTTGAACGACATCATCACCGCCGGGAACTGGCCGATGTGCGCAATCGCCAACTGCGCCTGACGCTGCTCCACGTGGGCCAGGCTCGACAGGCGCACCTGGCCGCCGTCGGTGGTTTTCACATGGATCTGGTTGAGCGCCGCCGGGCCGAGGGTTTCACCGGATTGCGCCTGCAACACCACCCGGTACTGGCTGGCCTGCGTGTAGATGGTGGAAATCTGCCGCTGGCCGAAGGCGTCGTACAGTGCGTCAGTGATGGTCGATACGCTGACGCCCAGGCGCGAGGCGGCGTCGCGGTCGATCACCAGGAACACCTGCAGGCCTTTGTCCTGCAGGTCGCTGGCCACATCCGTGAGTTCCGGCAACTGGCTGAGGGCGTGTACCAGCTTGTCGCTCCACAGCGCGAGCAGGTCGGCGTCGGGTGACGACATGCTGAATTGGTACTGGGTGCGGCTGACGCGGTCTTCGATCGTCAGGTCCTGCACCGGCTGCATGAACAGGCGAATGCCCACCAGCTTGTCGATTTCCGGCTGCAGCCGTGTGATCACCTGGGCCGCACTCAAGTCGCGCTGGCCGTGCGCCTTGAGGTTGATCAACAGGCGCCCGCTGTTGAGGGTGGCGTTATCGCCATCCACACCGATATAGGACGACAGGCTTTCCACCGCCGGATCAGCCAGGATCACCTTGGCCAGCTCTTGCTGGCGCTGGCTCATCGCGGCAAACGAAATCGACTGCGGCGCTTCGGAAATACCCTGGATAACCCCGGTGTCCTGCACCGGGAAGAAGCCCTTGGGCACCACCAGGTACAGCACCACCGTCAGGCCCAGGGTGGCGATGGCCACCAGCAGGGTCAGCGGCTGGTGCCTGAGCACCCACTGCAACTTGCGCCCGTAGGCTTCGATCAGCCAGTCGATCCAGGCGCCGCTGGCCTTGTAGAAACGGCCCTGTTCTTCTTCCTTGGGTTCGCGCTTGAGCAGCCGCGCGCACATCATCGGCGTCAAGGTCAGCGAGACCACCAGGGAAATCAGGATCGCCACCGCCAGGGTGATCGCGAATTCGCGGAACAGCCGCCCCACCACGTCAGCCATGAACAACAGCGGGATCAACACCGCGATCAGCGACAGGGTCAGGGAAATCAGGGTGAAGCCGATCTGCTTGGCGCCCTTGAGCGCAGCATTGAGCGGCGTCTCGCCTTCCTCGATATAGCGCGAGATGTTCTCCAGCATCACGATGGCATCGTCGACCACAAACCCGGTGGCGATGGTCAGGGCCATCAGCGTGAGGTTGTTGACGGAGAAGCCCGCCAGGTACATCACGCCAAAGGTGCCGATCAGCGACAGCGGCACGGCGATGGACGGAATGATCGTGGCGCTGACACGACGCAAAAACAGAAACGTCACCATCACTACCAGGGCAATGGCGATCAGCAATTCATGTTGCACATCGGTGACCGAGGCGCGGATGGTCTGGGTACGGTCGGTGAGCACCGTCACGTCCAGGCCGGCCGGCAGGTTGTCGGTGATGCTCGGCAGCAACGCCTTGATACGGTCGACGACCTCAATCACGTTGGCGCCCGGCTGGCGCTGGATATTCAGCAGCACGGCCTGGTTTTCGTTGGCCCAGGCGGCAAGGCGCTCGTTTTCGGCGCCGTCGACGATCTGTGCCACATCCTTGAGGCGCAGCGGCGCGCCATTGTTGTAGGCCAGGATCAATTCGGCGTATTGCTGGGGTGAGACCAACTGGTCGTTGGCGTCCAGCATCGACACCCGCGTCGGGCCGTCGAAGTTGCCTTTGGGCTGGTTGACGTTGGACGCGGCG
Organism: Pseudomonas sp. RGB; assembly: GCF_007713445.1. Taxonomy (NCBI): domain Bacteria; kingdom Pseudomonadati; phylum Pseudomonadota; class Gammaproteobacteria; order Pseudomonadales; family Pseudomonadaceae; genus Pseudomonas; species Pseudomonas sp. RGB. The sequence goes on from NZ_VMSH01000017.1 coordinate 65,576, forward strand.
ATCAGCGTGCGCACGTCCGACAGGTTCAAGCCATTGGCGGCCAGGGCCTCGGGGTTGACCTTGATGCGCACGGCCTGGCGTTGGCCGCCGGCGATGCTGACCATGCCGACGCCACTGATCTGGGCAATTTTTTGCGCCATGCGCGTATCCACCAAGTCATTGAGCTTGGGCAGCAGCATGGTCTTGGAGGTAATCGCCAGGGTCAGCACCGGGGTGTCCGCGGGGTTAACCTTGTTGTACACCGGCGGTGCCGGCAAATCCTTGGGCAGCAGGTTGGTCGCGGCGTTGATCGCGGCCTGCACCTGTTGCTCGGCGACATCCATATTGATGTCGAGGTTGAAACGCAAGGTCAGCACCGATGCACCGCCCGAGCTGGTGGACGCCATTTGGGTCAGGCCGGGCATTTGCCCGAACTGGCGCTCAAGCGGCGCGGTGACCGCGCTGGTCATCACATCGGGGCTGGCGCCGGGGTACAGGGTCATCACCCGGATGGTCGGGTAATCCACCTGGGGCAAGGCCGATACCGGCAGCAAGCGATAGGAAATAATGCCGGCCAGGACAATGGCCAGCATGCTCAGCGTGGTGGCAACCGGGCGAAGGATAAACAGCCGCGACAGGTTCATGAACCGACCTTTTGCGCCTTGCCGGCGTTAGCGCCGGTCTCCCCTTTTGCCGCAGGCTTGCCTTGCAGGTGCTCGGTCGGGGTGGTCGGCACCTCGCTGCTGTCGTTGACCACTTCGATTTCGCTGCCATCCTTCAAGCGGTCGGTGCCTTCCATCACCACGCGGTCGCCGGCCGCCAGGCCTTCCTTGATCACGGTGTTGTCGCCATCGGTATCGCCGACCACCAGTGGCTGGACCTTGACCTTCTTGTCGCCGTCGAGCTTGTAGACGAAGGTGCCGTTGTTGCCAAACTGAATCGCGGCAGACGGCGCCAGCACCACGTTGTGCAAGGTGTCGGCGAGCAGGTGCACGTTGACGAACTGGTTGGGGAACAGCGCCTGGTCCTTGTTATCGAAACGGCCCTTGAATTTCAGGGTACCGGTGGTCACGTCGATCTGGTTGTCCAGGCTTTGCAGCACACCCACGGCCTGTTTTTTGGCGTCGCCACGGTCCCAGGCTTCCACCGGCAGCTTGTTGCCGGCGTGGTAACGGGCGAGGACGGTGTCCAGGGTGTTTTCCGGCAGAGTGAAGACCACGCTGATCGGCTGCGTCTGGGTGATCACCGCCAGGAAGGTCGTGTCGTTGGCTGCCACCAGGTTGCCCACGTCGACCTGACGCAAGCCCACACGGCCACCGATAGGCGCGCGGATCTTGGTGAATTCGAGGTTGAGCTTGGCGTCGTCCACCGCGCCCTGGTTGGTCTTGACCGTGCCCTGATATTGCAGGACCAGCGCTTCGGCGGTGTCCAGGGTCTGCTTGGCGATACTGTCCTGGGCATACAGGTCGCGGTAACGCTGGACGTCAACCTGGGCGTTTTTCAACTGCGCCTGGTTCTGCAACAGCGTGCCCTGGGCCTGCAGCAAGGCATTCTGGTAGCTGCGCGGGTCGATTTCCGCCAGCAGGTCGCCGGCCTTGACCATCTGCCCTTCTTCAAAGGCAATCTTCACCAGCTCACCGCCCACCCGGCTGCGTACGTTAATGGTATTGAGCGCGGTGACCGTGCCCAATGCCTTGTAGTACACCGGGAACTCACCCAGCACCGCCGGCGCCACGCGCACGGGAATCGGGCCGGTGGAACCGCCGAAGCCCGGGCGCATCATCCCCGACTTGCCGGCATGCCCGGCCGGTTTTTTCTCGCCGGCATCCTTATGGCTGCCGGGCCAGAATTTCCAGCACAGGACGGCGATAACCAGCAGCACGAGCAGGCCGAACAGCCAGCGGCGGGAGTTGCGGGGGGAGGATTGCATGGAGTGATCAACCATTGGGCGCGAGAGCTTCTACTTTGGGAGGCTGAAAGATAAGCACTGAGGCGCATTAAGAAAAGCGCCTTTACCGGCTATTTACCTTGGATTACAACTTTTAACTTCTGGCCTTAGTTTATGGGCTATTTAGCTAAGCCGCTGACTCTAAATGAAAACGGCCTGGACTAGGCCAGGCCGCAATCATCTATCAAGCGTGTTACTGCGAAAAGACAGTAATGCGCTGATACAGTTACTTCAAAACAGCCAGGGCGGCTTCGTAGTTCGGCTCTTGGCCGATTTCGCTGACCAACTCGCTGTGCAGCACGTTGTTGTTTTCGTCCAGTACCACAACGGCACGGGCGGTCAGGCCGCGCAGCGCGCCTTCGACAATCGACACACCGTAGTCAACGGCGAAGCCCGGGTCGCGGAAATCCGACAGGTTCTTCACGTTTTCCAGGCCTTCAGTGCCGCAGAAACGGGCCTGGGCAAACGGCAGGTCGCTGGAAATGCACAGCACCACGGCGTTGTTCAGGTCGTTGGCCTGGGCGTTGAACTTGCGTACCGAAGTGGCGCAGGTTGGGGTGTCAACACTTGGGAAGATGTTCAGTACTTTGCGCTTGCCGGCGAAGGTGGCCAGGGTTGCGTCCGACAGGTCGCCGGCAGTCAGGATGAAATCGGGGGCCTGGGTACCGGTTTGCGGCAGCTCGCCTTCAACCTTGATTGGGTTACCACGATGGGTGACTTGAGCCATGAAGAGAATCCTTATGCTGGGTTTATTGAAACGAATTCGAGACGCAGAAGTTAACCACAAACGGGCGAAGCTACCTATGGCCGGGCGTAAATTGTCACGCGGGCGCCCGATTAACAACGGCTATGGTTTAATTGCGCGCTTTTCGCCCGCCCTTCAAGGAATTCGTTGTTGATGAATCAGCCCGCTACCAAAGTCCTGGTCATTGGTTATGTCTGGCCGGAACCACGCTCCTCGGCCGCCGGCGGGCACATGATGCAGATATTGCAGAGCTTCCTGGACCAGGGCTGGGACATCACGTTCAGCAGCCCGGCAACCGTGGGCGAACACAAGGCCGACTTGCCGGCGTTGGGCATCACCGAATGCGCCATCGAACTCAATAACAGCAGTTTCGATGATTTTATTCGCGAATTGGCCCCGGATATTGTGGTGTTCGACCGTTTCATGATGGAAGAGCAATTCGGCTGGCGCGTGGAGAAATGCTGCCCCGACGCCCTGCGCGTGCTGGAAACGTCCGACTTGCAAAGCTTGCGGGACGCCCGCCACCAGCGTTTCAAGGACCACCTCAAGGCCCACCCCGAGAGCGATGACTTCAGCGCGCTGTTCAATCCTGCATTAAAGGAAGAATTCCGGCGGATGGCCGACACCGACCTGGCCAAGCGCGAGATTGCAGCGATTTACCGCTGTGATATCAGCCTGGTGATCTCCGACGTGGAAATCCGCCTGCTCACCGTACAGTTCAAGGTGCCCGCCGCCCTGCTCCACGGGTGCCCGTTGATGCTGGAACCGCCGACCGAACCCTTCGCACCGTTCGAGGACCGCGCGCACTTCCTGAGCATTGGCAACTTTCGCCATGCGCCCAACTGGGATGCGGTGTTGTGGATGAAGAGCAGCCTGTGGCCGCTGATCCGTCAGCAATTGCCAGGAGCACAGTTACATATCTACGGTTCCTACACCCCGCCCAAGGCCACGGCATTGCACAACCCGGCGCAGGGCTTTCATGTGATGAACTGGGCCGAAGACGCCCTGCAAGTCATGGGCTCCGCGCGTATCTGCCTGGCACCGCTGCGCTTCGGCGCCGGGATCAAGGGCAAGCTGATGGACGCAATGCTCTGCGGCACGCCGAATGTCACCACGCCCATCGGCGCCGAAGGCATGGGTGATGAGCAACCGTGGCCGGGTGCGATCGAACATAGCGCGCCAGCCCTGGCAGCGGCCGCCGTGGCGCTGTACCAGGACCGCGAACGGTGGACCCAGGCTCAGGAGGATGGCCGCCGCCTGCTTGCCCGCCGCTACGACCAGGCCCTGCACGGCCCGGCGCTGGTGCAATGCCTGGAGCAGTGCCGCCTCCAGCTCGCGGCCCATCGCCGGGACAACTTCACCGGCAGCATGCTGCGCCACCATGCGCATAAAAGTACGCAGTACATGTCCCAGTGGATCGAGGCCAAAAACCGCAGCGTGTAAACACCGAGGCTGGCGAGGTCGCGCGCAAGGGGGCATTATCCTTGGCAGCAACCACAATAAAGCGACGGCAGCATGACCCGAGCAACGCGAATCACCGACCCTTCCTACGAGCTGATGGACGATCACAACGGTCTGTCCATCATCTATCGCCAACATGGCTTCCCGTGCCCGCTGGTGCGCTGGCATTTCCACAAGGAATACGAGCTGCACTTGATTGTCGCCAGCTCCGGCAAGGTGTTTATCGGCGACTACATCGGCAATTTTTACCCGGAAAGCCTGTTCCTCACCGGCCCCAACCTGCCCCACAACTGGATCAGCCAGGTGGAGGAAGACGAGGTCGTGCCCAAGCGCGACATGCTGGTCAACTTCACCGATGAGCTGTTTGAGGGCGGCAGTCAGATCTTTACCGAGCTCAAGAGCCTGGCGCCGTTGCTGGAACGTGCGCAATACGGTATCGAGTTCCGCTGCAAAAAAACCATCGCCCAGGCCATGACGTTGATGCAGCGCATCGAAGACGCCCAGGGCATGGCGCGCCTGGGGCATTTCTTTATCCTGCTGGAAGTGCTGAGCGCGTGTGAGCACTACCAATTGTTGTCTGGCGTGACCACCCCGCAACTGGCGGACGAGCACAGCATCGACCGCACCAACCGCGCGGTGGACTACATTTTTGCCCACTACGCCCGCGAATTATCGCTGGAGGAAGTCGCGGAATACCTGGGGATGAAGCCGACGTATTTTTCTCGCGTATTCAAACAGGCCACGGGGCGCACCTTTATCGAGTTCGTAAATCGGTTGCGCATCAGCAAGTCCTGCGAATTGCTGGCAGACGGCGATAAAGCCGTGACCGACGTGTGCTTCGAGTCGGGTTTCAACAACATCTCCAACTTCAACCGGCGCTTTCAGCAACTCAAGGGCATGACGCCCTCCCACTACCGGCGCTTGGCGGTGCAGCGGCTGACGGAACAGAACCTGGCTTAACTGGTTCAGCAAGCGAAGTGATGAGTGCAAAAAAGTATCAGTCCAAGTGCGCCCAAGGATTTGTCATAACCCCATTTGAAGGCTGTAATCAACGCACACTCTTCCTGACTGTTCGTGGGAAGACACAACAACAATAACTGTCCTTCTGTAGCCCCTGGGCGCAGAAATGGAGTGCGCGATGAAGTTCACAGCAAAAACGCTGCTTGCCTGTTCTTGCATGACTGTATGCATGACCCTCAGCGCCGTCAGTTTTGGCGCGCAAACCCTGACCATTGCCACCGTCAACAACAGCGACATGATCCGCATGCAAAAACTCTCGAAGACCTTCGAGACCGAGCATCCGGACATCAAGTTGAACTGGGTGGTGCTCGAAGAAAACGTGCTGCGCCAACGCCTGACCACCGACATCGCCACCCAGGGCGGACAGTTCGACGTGCTGACCATCGGCATGTACGAAGCCGCACTCTGGGGCGCCAAAGGCTGGCTGGAGCCGATGAAGGATCTGCCGGCGTCCTACGACCTCGACGATGTTTTCCCTTCGGTGCGTGACGGTTTGTCCGTCAAGGGCTCGCTGTACGCCCTGCCGTTCTACGCCGAAAGCTCGATCACCTACTACCGCACCGACCTGTTCAAGGACGCCGGGCTGACTATGCCCGAGCACCCGACCTGGACCCAGATCGGCGAATTCGCAGCAAAACTCACCGACAAGACCAAAGAGCAGTACGGCCTGTGCCTGCGCGGCAAAGCCGGTTGGGGTGAGAACATGGCGCTGATCACGACCCTGGCCAACGGCTACGGCGCGCGCTGGTTCGATGAGAAGTGGCAACCCGAATTCAACGGCCCCGAGTGGAAGGACGCGCTGAACTTCTACGTCGACAACATGAAGAAATCCGGCCCGCCGGGCGCTTCCAGCAACGGTTTCAACGAAAACCTGGCGCTGTTCAACAGCGGCAAGTGCGCGATCTGGGTCGATGCCAGCGTGGCCGGCTCGTTTGTCACCGACAAGACTCAGAGCAAGGTCTCCGACCACGTGGGCTTCACCTTCGCCCCGCACGAGACGACCGACAAGGGCACGTCGTGGCTGTACTCCTGGAGCCTGGCGATCCCCACCAGCTCCAAAGCCAAGGACGCCGCCAAGATCTTCACCAGTTGGGCGACGTCCAAGGAATACAGCCAGCTCGTGGCCAAGACCGACGGCATTGCCAACGTACCGCCAGGCACGCGCAAGTCGACCTACAGCGACGAATACATGAAGGCCGCACCGTTCGCCAAGGTAACGCTGGAATCGCTGAAAGTCGCCGACCCGACCAAACCGACCCTCAAGCCGGTGCCGTATATCGGTATCCAGTTGGTGACCATTCCTGAGTTCCAGGCGATTGGTACCCAGGTCGGCAAGTTCTTCTCGGGCGCGCTGACCGGTCAGCAAACGGTGGATCAAGCCTTGACCGCCGCGCAGACCACCACCGAGCGTGAAATGAAGCGGGCGGGTTATCCCAAGTAAAGCAGGCATCCCCCTGTAAATGTGGGAACTGCGTTATGTGGGAGCTGGCTTGCCTGCGATACAGACACCTCGGTCTTTCTGTTTAAACCGAGTTGATGCCATCGCAGGCAAGCCAGCTCCCACACTGACCGCGCTTCGACTCTCGCTCTGCACGTACTTGACTGGTTCTGATCCTATGAATACCACCACTGCCAAAGTGCAAACCGCCGCGCCTGAAAAGCCGCGCAAAAGCCGCCTGGCCAACCCCGGCTGGTTCCTCGTCAGCCCCTCGGTGGCCTTGCTGCTGCTGTGGATGATCGTGCCGCTGGGCATGACCCTGTACTTTTCGCTGATCCGCTACAACCTGCTCTACCCCGGCGAAAACCAATTTGTGGGCCTGGAAAACTTCACGTACTTCATCACCGACTCGGGCTTCCTGCCCGGCGCCACCAATACCTTGCTGCTGGTGGGCAGCGTGCTGTTGATCAGCGTGGTGTTCGGCGTGTTGATCAGCGCCTTGCTTGAGGCCAGTGAGTTTTTCGGCCGTGGCGTGGTGCGGGTGATGTTGATTTCGCCGTTCTTCATCATGCCCACCGTCGGTGCGCTGATCTGGAAGAACCTGATTTTTCATCCGGTGTCGGGGATTCTCGCCGCGGTGTGGAAGCTGTTCGGCGCCGAGCCCGTGGACTGGCTGGCGCACTACCCGTTGCTGTCGATCATCATCATTGTGTCGTGGCAATGGCTGCCCTTCGCCATCCTGCTGCTGATGACCGCCATGCAGTCCCTGGACCAGGAACAAAAGGAAGCCGCACGCCTGGACGGTGCCGGCGCCATCGCGATCTTCTGGCACCTGACCCTGCCCCACCTGGCGCGCCCGATTGCCGTGGTGGTGATGATCGAAACGATCTTTTTGCTCTCGGTGTTTGCCGAAATCTTCACTACCACCAACGGTGGTCCGGGGTACGCCTCGACCAACCTCGCCTACCTGATCTACAACCAGGCGCTGGTGCAGTTTGACGTGGGCATGGCCTCGGCCGGCGGCTTGATTGCCGTGGTCATCGCCAACATCGCGGCGATCATCCTGGTGCGGATGATCGGCAAAAACCTGACTGACAAGCCTTGAGGGCCGCGCCATGACGCTTCAACAATCTCGCCGCCTGCAAAGCCTGTTGCTCGGCACCCTGGCCTGGGCCATCGCGATCCTGATTTTCTTCCCGATCTTCTGGATGGTGCTGACCAGCTTCAAGACCGAAATCGACGCGTTCGCCACCCCGCCGCAGTTCATCTTCACGCCGACGCTGGAGAACTACCTGCACATCAACGAGCGCAGCAACTACTTCGCCTACGCCTGGAACTCCGTGGTGATTTCGTTCAGCGCCACGGCCTTGTGCCTGCTGATTTCGGTACCGGCCGCCTACTCCATGGCGTTCTACGAAACCCAGCGCACCAAGGGCACGCTGCTGTGGATGCTGTCCACCAAGATGCTGCCGCCGGTGGGCGTGCTGATGCCGATCTACCTGCTGGCCAAGAGCTTTGGCCTGCTGGATACGCGCATCGCGCTGATCATCATCTACACCCTGATCAACCTGCCGATTGTGGTGTGGATGGTTTACACCTACTTCAAAGACATCCCCAAGGACATCCTCGAAGCCGCCCGCCTGGATGGCGCCACGCTGTGGCAGGAAATGGTCCGCGTGCTGCTGCCGATTGCCAAGGGTGGCCTGGCTTCCACGGTGTTGCTGTCGCTGATCCTGTGCTGGAACGAGGCGTTCTGGTCGTTGAACCTGACCTCCTCGAATGCCGCGCCGCTGACCGCGCTGATCGCCTCTTACTCCAGCCCCGAAGGCTTGTTCTGGGCCAAATTGTCGGCCGTGTCGACCCTGGCCTGCGCGCCGATCCTGATTTTCGGCTGGATCAGCCAGAAACAGCTGGTGCGCGGTTTGTCCTTCGGCGCCGTGAAATAACGGTCTTTCAATAAAAAATTCAAAGCGGAGGCCCATCCCATGGCCAACCTGAAAATCAAGAATCTTCAAAAAGGCTTCGAAGGCTTTTCCATCATCAAGGGCATCGACCTGGAAGTGAACGACAAGGAATTCGTGGTCTTCGTCGGCCCCTCGGGCTGCGGTAAATCCACCCTGCTGCGTCTGATCGCCGGCCTTGAAGAAGTCACCGAAGGCACCATCGAGCTCGATGGCCGCGACATCACCGAAGTCACCCCGGCCAAGCGCGACCTGGCAATGGTGTTCCAGACCTACGCGCTGTACCCGCACATGAGCGTGCGCAAGAACATGTCGTTTGCCCTGGACCTGGCCGGTGTCGACAAGAAGCTGGTGGAAAGCAAGGTCAGCGAAGCGGCGCGCATCCTTGAGCTCGGCCCGCTGCTGGAGCGCAAGCCCAAACAGTTGTCCGGCGGCCAGCGTCAGCGTGTGGCCATCGGCCGCGCGATTGTGCGTAACCCGAAGATCTTCCTGTTCGATGAACCGCTGTCCAACCTCGACGCCGCCCTGCGCGTGCAGATGCGCCTGGAACTGGCGCGCCTGCATAAAGAGCTGCAGGCGACCATGATTTACGTGACCCACGACCAGGTCGAAGCCATGACCCTGGCCGACAAAGTGGTGGTGCTCAACAGCGGCCGCATTGAACAAGTCGGCTCGCCGCTGGAGCTGTATCACCAGCCGGCCAACCTGTTTGTGGCAGGTTTTCTGGGCACGCCGAAAATGGGCTTTCTCAAGGGCAAAGTCACCCGTGTCGAAGGCCAGGGCTGCGACGTGCAACTGGACGCCGGCACCACCATCAGCCTGCCATTGAGCGGCGCCACCCTGAGCGTCGGCAGCGCAGTGACCTTGGGCATTCGTCCGGAGCACCTGGAAATCGCCTCGCCCGGCCAAACCACGCTGACCGTCACCGCCGACGTTGGCGAACGCCTGGGCAGCGACACCTTCTGCCACGTGATCACCGCCAACGGCGAGCCGCTGACCATGCGCATTCGTGGTGACATGGCCAGCCAGTACGGCGAGACCCTGCACCTGCACCTGGACCCGGCGCACTGCCATCTGTTCGACACCGACGGCGTGGCCGTGGCCCGTCCACTGCGCGCTGCCGCCTGATTTCGCGAGATTTGTGATGAAACTGAATAAACAGAACCTGACCCAACTGGCGCCGCACGTGAAGATCCCGGCCTATGCGATTGCCAGCACCACGCAGGGCATCGCGCATATCGGCGTCGGCGGTTTCCACCGCGCGCACCAGGCGTATTACACCGACGCATTGATGAACACAGGCGAGGGCCTCGACTGGAGCATCTGTGGGGTCGGCCTGCGCGCTGAAGACCGCAAGGCCCGCGATGACCTGGCTGGCCAGGATTACCTGTTCACCCTGTATGAACTGGGCGATACCGACGACACCGAAGTGCGCGTAATCGGCTCGATCAGCGACATGCTGCTGGCCGAAGACGGCGCCCAGGCGTTGATCGACAAGCTGGCCGACCCGCAGATTCGCATCGTTTCGTTGACCATCACCGAAGGCGGCTACTGCATCGACGACAGCAACGGCGAGTTCATGGCCCACCTGCCGCAGATCCAGCATGACCTGGCGCACCCCGAATCGCCGAAAACCGTGTTCGGCTTTATCTGCGCGGCGCTTACCCAACGTCGCGCGGCCGGTGTGCCGGCGTTTACGGTGATGTCCTGCGATAACCTGCCGCACAACGGCGCCGTCACGCGCAAAGCGCTGCTGGCCTTCGCCGCCCTGCACAACGCCGAGCTGCACGCGTGGATCAAGGCCAACGTGAGCTTCCCGAACGCCATGGTCGACCGCATCACGCCGATGACCAGCACCGCCCACCGCTTGCAGCTGCATGACGACCATGGCATCGACGATGCTTGGCCTGTGGTGTGCGAACCCTTCGTGCAGTGGGTGCTGGAAGACAAGTTCGTCAATGGACGCCCGGCCTGGGAAAAGGTCGGCGTACAGTTCACCGATGACGTCACGCCCTACGAAGAGATGAAGATCGGCCTGCTCAACGGCAGCCACCTGGCCCTGACTTACCTGGGTTTTCTCAAGGGTTACCGGTTTGTGCACGAGACCATGAACGACCCGGTGTTTGTGGCTTACATGCGCGCCTATATGGACCTGGACGTTACGCCAAACCTGGCGCCGGTGCCGGGCATCGACCTGACCGAGTACAAGCAGACTCTGGTGGATCGCTTCTCCAATCAGGCGATTGCCGACCAGTTGGAGCGGGTGTGTTCGGACGGGTCGTCGAAGTTTCCCAAGTTCACCGTGCCAACCATCAATCGCTTGATTGCCGATGGGCGTGAGACCGAGCGCGCGGCGCTGGTGGTCGCGGCCTGGGCGCTGTACTTGAAGGGCGTCGATGAGAATGGCGTGAGCTACAAAATCCCTGATCCGCGCGCGGCGTTCTGTCAGGGACTGGTGAGCGATGATGCGTTGATCAGCCAGCGGTTGCTGGGTGTGGAGGAGATTTTTGGCAAGGCTATTCCCAACTCTCCCGAGTTTGTGGCAGCGTTTGAGCGGTGCTATGCAAGCCTTCGCGATAACGGCGTTACCGCAACCCTGCAGCACCTCCTGAAGAAACCGGCTTAACCCTGCGGGAGGGGGCTTGCCCCGATGGCGGTGTATCAGTCAAATGCCCTTCACTGACCCACTGCTTTCGGGGGCAAGCCCCCTCCCACCGTTGATCGGGTTTTCAATCCAAAACAACAACACTGCTGAGCACTCCACCATGACCCAGCAAAACCTTTACCTTGGCATCGACTGCGGCACCCAAGGCACCAAGGCCATCGTCCTCGACGCCACAAGCGGCAAGGTACTGGGCCTGGGCGCCGCTGCGCACACGCTGATCAGCGGCGCCAATGGCCGGCGCGAACAACATACCCAGGAATGGCTGGACGCCTTTACCGAAGCCACGCACCGCGCCTTGCAGCAGGCCGGCGTGGACGGCCAGGACATCCTCGGCATCGGCGTTTCCGGCCAGCAACACGGCCTGGTGCTGCTGGATGACCAGGGCCAGGTGCTGCGCCCGGCCAAACTCTGGTGCGACACCGAAACCGCACCGGAAAACGACCGCCTGCTGCAACACCTGGGTGGCGAAAGCGGCTCCCTGGAACGCCTCGGCGTGGCGATTGCACCGGGTTACACCGTGTCCAAACTGCTGTGGACCCGCGAGCAGCACCCGGACGTGTTCGCACGCATCGCGCATATCTTGCTACCCCACGATTACCTCAACTTCTGGCTCACCGGCCGCGCCGTCGCGGAATTCGGCGATGCGTCGGGCACCGGCTATTTCAACGTGCGCACGCGCGAATGGGACGTGGCGCTGCTTCAGCACATCGACCCCAGCGGCCGCCTGCAAGCTGCCCTGCCTGAACTGATCGAGGCGAATCAAAGCGTGGGCACGATCCTGCCCGCCATCGCCGAACGCCTGGGCATCAACCCCAACGCCAGGGTCTCCAGCGGCGGCGGCGACAACATGATGGGCGCCATCGGCACCGGCAACATCGCGCCCGGCGTGATCACCATGAGCCTGGGTTCGTCGGGCACCGTGTATGCGTTTGCCGATCAGCCGACTGTGAGCCCACAAGCGTCGGTGGCGACCTTCTGCTCCTCCAGCGGCGGTTGGCTGCCGTTGATTTGCACGATGAACCTGACCAACGCCACCGGCGTGATACGCGAATTGTTCGACCTCGACCTGGCCGCCTTCAACGCCTTGGTCGCCCAGGCACCGATTGGCGCCGACGGCGTCAGCATGCTGCCCTTTCTCAACGGCGAACGTGTGCCCGCCCTGCCCCACGCCACCGGCAGCGTGCACGGCTTGACCATGACCAACCTGACGCGCGCCAACCTCTGCCGTGCGGTGGTCGAGGGCACCACCTTTGGGCTGCGTTATGGCCTGGACCTGCTGCGCCAGAGCGGCCTGCAAAGCCTGCGCATCCGCCTGATCGGCGGCGGTTCAAAAAGCCCGGTGTGGCGTCAGATGGTCGCCGATATCATGAACACCGAAGTGGTCTGCACCGAACAAAGCGAAGCCGCCGCCCTGGGCGCGGCGATCCAGGCGGCGTGGAGCCAGTCCGGCGAGTCCCTGGCCAGCTTGTGCGACAAATGCGTCAGCGTCGATCCGGCCAGCCGCACGCTGCCGGTGGCGGCCAGTGTCAGTGCCTACCAACACGCTTACGAGCGCTATCAACAACTCGTGGCAACCCTTTAAGAGCGAACGACTATGTATCTGGTGTGTGGCGAAGCGCTGTTTGATTTTTTCAGCGAGGAGGATGCCAGCGGTCAGGCGTCCAAGGTCAATTACAAGGCGATTGCCGGCGGCTCGCCGTTCAACGTGGCCGTGGGCTTGCGCCGTCTGGGCATCGACTCCGCGTTGTTCGGCGGGTTGTCCAATGATTTTCTCGGCCAGCGCTTGCTGCAAGTGCTCAAGGACGAGGGCGTGAGTGAGCAATTTCTGGTGGAATTCCCCGCGCCGACCACGCTGGCGATGGTGGCTGTGGGCGCCAATGGCTCACCGCAATACAGCTTTCGCGACGAAGGCTGCGCCGACCGCCAGCTGCGGGTGGTGCATTTGCCCACGCTGGGCCATGAAATTCGTGGGCTGCACATCGGTTCGTTTTCGCTGGTGGTGCAACCCATCGGCGACACGCTGCTGAACCTGGTCAAGCGCGAAAGCGGCAAACGCCTGATCAGCCTGGACCCCAACGTGCGGCTCAACCCGCAGCCGGATATCCAACTGTGGCGTGATCGCGTGGGCGAGTTGGTCAAGCATGCCGACCTAATCAAAGTCAGCGACGAAGACTTGCACCTGCTCTACCCCGACCAGTCACCGGAAAGCGTGCTGCAAGGCTGGTTGCAGCACCGTTGCCAACTGGTGTTTCTGACCCGAGGCGGCGACGGCGCAACGGTGTTCAGTCGCCAGCACGGCAGTTGGTCTGCAACGGCGGTCAAGGTGGTGATCGCCGACACCGTGGGTGCCGGTGATACCTTCCAGGCGGCGTTGATTGCCTGGCTGACCGAGCAGCAGCTTGACTCCGTAGAGGGCCTGCAGCAGCTGTCGCGTGAGCAGATCGACAGCATGCTCGACTTCGCCATTCGCGCCGCCGCCCTGACGTGCAGCAAGACCGGGCCGGACTTGCCGTACCGCGCTCAGCTGGGCTGATTGCCCATGACTGCAGGCCACGTATTTTCGTGGCTTGCAGTCAGCGTCAGGGCGAGCAAAGCCTGCTGACCGCGACGGGTACATCCAACGCGTTGGGCTGTATGTCGGCCAACACCGTGCGCTGGTAAAAAAGATGAAGGTTTTGTCAGCCAAGGCAAAATTAATCGATGGTTAATCCCGCGAGCCGAGAGTGAAGGTGTACCCACTTGCGGAGAACTACCATGAAACTGCGCACTTTGATGCTTGGCGGCGCATTGGCGCTGGCAACCGTCTCGGGCCTGGCCCAGGCAGATACCCAAGCCACAGCGACCAAACCGGTGCCCTACCAGTACGGCATGCCCATGAACGTTAAAACGGTGATTGCGATGCATGAAACCGACACCAACGTTTGCAAAGTCATCAACGCCGATATCAAGTTTGTCGACACCGCGGGCAAAGTCGAAGACGTCGGCTACCGGAAAATGTCCGAAGCCTGCGATTTCCAGAATTGATTCCTTACACTGGCGACAGAACCGTATTGGGCCTGGCTTCTACCAGGCCCGCAGTTCCCCAGTGACTCAACCTCGCACAACGCCTGATTACTAGCCGCGCCCTCCCACTCTTTGCAGAGCGGGCGAATGGGTGTGCTTGAGGTCTTCACGCAACCCGCTGATCAGGTTGCAAATGGCTCGACTGCTGTCGAGTTTGTCAGCGTTTATACCTTTTACTTCCAAATCCACTCGGTCGCGGTCACGGTCGTCATAGACTTTGATCGTCAACGAAGCATCTTCGGCTTTGGTGCATTCGCACCGTTTAGGCAGGAAACTTCCTTCAATAATACTGCGAAGTTCTAATTCCGAAAGCATGGCCAACCTCTCCTTTCATGAGACTGCCAACAGATTGTTATGTCCGGCAGATGCGTGTCTGCCACGTCTTACCGACCCTGGAAGACGCTTACAATCACCAGCGTACTCGGCAAAATCCATTCTCGTTGTAACTTTTCCTCATAAGCGGCACGCGCGGTTATATAAGTCTTGGAACTGCGCGCAAATTCTCGGCGAACAGCGTTGATTAAACGGTTATGCACTAATTTGAACCCTGTGCTGCGACTCTTTCTGCAACATGTCGCAAACTATCAAAGTTGATATTTGCCCCGGAGTTCACTGCCACCAAGGTTTGCCCACGCAGCGCGTTTTGCGCCATGTACTTGCGGATGCCCGCTACCGCCAGTGCCCCGGATGGCTCGGTGATGGAACGCGTATCGTCATAGATCAACTTGATCGCGCTGCACAGCTGGTCGTTGCTGACAGTAATGACTTCGTCCACCCAGTCGCGGCAGATTTCAAAACCATAAGCGCCGATCTGCGCCACGGCCGTGCCGTCGGCAAACCCGTCCACGCTGGGCAACACCACGCGCTCGCCCGCGCGCAGCGCCGCCAACAGGCAGCTGGACCGCTCAGGCTCGACACCGACGATGCGCACCTGGGGCCGCAGGTATTTGACGTACGCCGCGATCCCGGCGATCAAACCGCCGCCGCCCACCGGCACGAAGATCGCGTCCAGCGCGCCCTGTTGCTGGCGCAGAATTTCCATCGCCACGGTGCCTTGGCCGGCGATCACGTCCGGGTCATCGAACGGCGAGACAAAGGTGCAACCCGAGGTCTCGGCCAATTGCAGGGCATGCGCCAGGGCAAACGCAAAGCTCTCACCGTGCAGCACCGCCTCGGCGCCTCGGGAGCGAACGCCGAGCACCTTCAGCTCAGGCGTGGTGCACGGCATCACAATGCTTGCCTTGATCCCCAATTCGCGCGCCGCCAGCGCTACACCTTGGGCGTGGTTGCCCGCCGACGCCGTCACCACGCCCCGCGCCTTTTGCGCCTGCGTGAGCTGCACCAATTTGTTGTACGCCCCGCGGATTTTGAAAGAAAAAGTCGGCTGCAGGTCTTCGCGCTTGAGCAACACCTGATTGCCCAGCAATGCCGAGAGCGCCGGTGCCGCTTGCAAGGGGGTGCGCACTGCCAGGTCATATACAGGGGCGGCGAGAATCTTTTTCACATAGTGTTCAAGCAATGCCGTATCAGCGGTGTGGGGGACGGGGCACATGCTCATGGGGTGTCTCCTGGCTTTTTTACAGGGCCCTGAGACGGAAAAACAAAACCCGCCTCTAGGGCGGGTTTGGGTACAGCCGTGTGCTATCCCGCCATATGAGGAATGGCGGTAATAATGCTTGGCTGGCTGCGAAAGGCTTGAAATGTCATGTCACGAAATTAACCGCCACTCACCGGCCACGTCAATGCCCAACTACCCATTATCCGGCAGGGGTTTACGGACAACATACGAAACGTATACGCTTTGTATATCAATTCCACACAGTGAACGTCATGGGCATCGTCAAGATCACCGACCAATTGCACGAACAGCTTCGCCTGGCCAGCGCTGCCATGGACCGCTCCATCAACGCCCAGGCCGAGTTCTGGATCAAGATCGGCCTGCTCGCCGAACTCAACCCACACCTGCCCTACAACGAGCTGATCAACAAACTGTTGCTGGACAAGCCCGACCTGATCCGGGGGCGCAGCTGATGATCAAGACCGCCGCCCAACTGGCAGTGATGCGTGAATCCGGACGTCTGCTGGCCCAGGTTTTCGACATGCTTGACGGCTTTGTCGCCGCCGGCCGCTCCACCCTGGAGCTGGACAGCGCCGTCGAGGCGTTCATTCGTAACGACCTCAAAGCCCGCCCGGCAAGCCTGGGGCAATATGACTATCCGTTCTGCATCAACACCTCGATCAACGAGGTGGTGTGCCATGGCATGCCCAGCGCCAAGGCTATTCTCAAGGACGGCGACATCATCAACATCGACATCACCCTGGAAAAAGGCGGCTTTATCGCTGACGCCAGCAAGATGTACATGATCGGCACCGTGGCGCCCAAGGCGCGGCGCCTGGTGGAACAGACCTTTGAAGCCATGTGGGCCGGCATTCGCCAAGTCAGGCCGGGCGCGCGCCTGGGTGATATCGGCCATGCGATCCAGAGCCATGCGCAGGCCAACGGCTACAGCGTGGTGCGCGAATACTGTGGCCATGGTATCGGCCGCCAGATGCATGAAGAACCGCAAATCCTCCACTTCGGCCGCCCCGGCACCGGCCTGGAACTGCGTGAAGGCATGGTGTTTACCATCGAGCCGATGCTTAACCAGGGCAGCGCCAAGGTGCGCGACTTGAAAGATGGCTGGACGGTGGTGACCAAGGACAACAGCCTGTCGGCGCAGTGGGAGCATACCGTGGCGGTAACGGCCGACGGGTTTGAGGTGCTTACCTTGCAGGTAACGGATTGAGGCGTGTAGATGTGGGTGTGGCGGCTGGTGCTGGGGCATACCCATTTTTGGGGTGACGGCAGTTGAGTGGTTAGATCACAAGCAAAGCCGAGGCGGCCTGATTTTGGAAGCTGAACCCACTCTAATGTGGGAGCTGGATTGCCTGCGATGGCATCAACCCGGAGTACCTGATGGACCGAGGTGCCTGCATCGCAGGCAAGCCAGCTCCCACAGAAAAGCAAAGCACCGCGGTGCTGGTAGGTGAACTCGGTCAAATTGTGAGAGCGGGCTTGCCCGCGAAGGCGGTGGGTCAGTCAACTCATGTGTAGCTGACACACTGCCTTCGCGAGCAAGCCCGCTCCCACATTTTTGGATCGGATGACATCAGGGTGATGCGCTGTGGAACGCAGGCCCCCAGCGCATTACCAAGCCGGCCTTACCGCAACAACGGCTCTGTACTCCCATCACACCACACTTGCCCCACCCGCCATTCGCTTGAGCCCAAGCACCATCAAGCCGGCCCCCAACGCCATCGCGGCCATCAGCAGCGGGTACGACACCCACCACGGCGTACCCGCCGTCATCATGCTGAATTCCGACATGCCACCCACACTGGCAATCAGGTTAAGCGGCAGGAACACCACGTTAATCAGGGTCAACTTGCGCAGCAGGTTGTTCATGCTGTTGTTCATCAGGTTGCCACGCGCGTCGATCAATCCGGAAAACACATTGGAATAGATCTCCGCCTGCTTGTAGCACTGATGGTTTTCGATGATCAGGTCGTCGATCAACCCCAGGATCTCGGCACTGAAATGCTCTTTTTCAGCGTGATTACGCAGCCGCGACAGCACCGCGCCGTTGCTGTGCAGCGCATTGATGTAATAGATCAGGCTTTCGCTGAGGCTGAACATCTGCATCAGGTGATGGTTGCTCATCGACGCGTTGAACTGTTGCTGCAATTCGCGCGCAACCAGCTTGATCACCTTGAGGTGGCCCAGGTAGTGGTGGATGTTGTTGAGCAACAAATCAAGCAGCACATCCAACGGCGTGTGCAGCGGCCGGCGCGCGCCGAGCCCCGACAGCGGGGTTTCATCGGTGGCAATCACCAGCAGGCGATCCTGCGAAAACAACAAGCCGCACGACGACACCTCAAACACCAGGTTGCCGCCGCCGGAGTAGTTTTCCGGGCGTTTCCAGATCAGGAACAGGTTGTCGGGGTGAAATTCGATGCGTGACACTTCATCCGGGTCAAGGGCCGAGGCCAGCGCATGTTCATCCAGCTTGTGGTGGTCGCGCAGCCATTCACGTTCGGCCAGGTCCGGGTTGTTGAACAACATGATCGGCGCATCATCACCTCCTGCGCCGCACAACTTTCCACCGGTCAATTCAAAGCGCTGGATCATCGCGCGTCACCACACCTGGCCCTGGCGCTTCAACTCCAGGCGCCGCACGAACTCCTCCAGCACCAGGGCGTACAGGTCGTCTTGCAGGTAGGCGTCTTCGATACCGGCGTCCATGTTCGGGTTGTCGTTGACCTCGATCACCACCACCTTGTCGCCGGACTGCTTGAGGTCAACACCGTAAAGGCCGTCGCCGATCAGGTTGGCGGTCTTCACCGCCAGCTCCACCACCGCCTTGGGCGCTTCGTGGACCGCCAGGGTACGGCATTCGCCGTTGATGTCCTGGCCGATAGCCTTGTGGTTGTAGATCTGCCAATGGCCCTTGGACATGAAGTACTGGCAGGCAAAGATCGGCTTGCGGTTGAGCACACCGATGCGCCAGTCGTACTCGGTGTAGAAAAATTCCTGGGCCAGCAATAGCACCGAATGCTCGAACAATTCAGCGGTGGCCTTGAGCAAGGCCTCCTGGCTTTCCACCTTGATCACACCGCGCGAGAAACAGCCGTCGGGGATCTTCAACACCAGCGGGAAGCCCAGGCGCTCGCCCACCCGCTCGAAATCTTCCGGTCGCTCCTTGTACAGAATCTCGGTGGCGGGCATCCCCAGCTGGTGGCTGTTGAGCAGGTCGGTGAGGTACACCTTGTTGGTGCAGCGCAGGATCGACGCCGGGTCATCCATCACCACCAGGCCTTCGCTCTCGGCCTTTTTGGCGAAGCGGTAGGTGTGATTGTCGACGCTGGTGGTCTCGCGGATCAGCAAGGCGTCGTACTCGGCGAGGCGCGAGTAATCCTTGCGCTCGATCAGTTCCACATCGATGCCCAGGCCCTTGCCGACCCGCACGAAGTTTTCCAGGGCGCGGGCATTGGAGGGCGGCAATTGCTCCTGCGGATCGTGCAGGATGGCCAGGTCGTAACGGGCCAGCCTGCGTGAACGCGGTTGGCGCCAGATCTTGCGGCTGAAGTTGTCCAGGGCGTGGGCAAACTGGTCTTCCTGGTCGTCACGCAACTTGTGCAACACGCCAGATTTGACCCCTTCGATGTGCCAGCCGTTGTTCTTGCGAAACTCAACTAACAGGATCGGGCACGGGAAGGTTTCAAACAACTGACGGGCCAACTCCTGCAACGGTTCTATATTGGTCCGACCAAAGTAAAGTGTCAGGGTAAAGCCTTCGGTATTGCTGTAGAGATGATGACTCAAGGCTTTATCGAGGGTTTTATCCAGGTCATCCAGCGACAGGCCATACAGCGACTTTTTCGTCAGTTCACTGATGGTGCGCACCGACGGAATCACCTTGTGCCCGCGCGCCTCGGCCAACAGCGAGCAGTAATAACCATGCCCCAGGTATTTGTAGCTGCGGCACAGGTTGATCACCTGCACGCGCTTGCCCGTCTCGCTCTCGCGGGTTTGTTCAAGGTATTCCTGCGCGGTGACGATGTCTTCGCTGGGAAAGTAGGAGGCCCAATCTTCCTTGCGTTCGACAATGATCACAACTTGACTGGAGCCTTTAAGGGGAGGAGAAAAATAACCCGTGGAAGTTATTGTCGCCGCGACAGTTTGCTCGGATACTTCACGCCAATGACTTTGTACCGCCGACATAATATTTGATCCGCTTTAGAGAACTCGACCTTTTCTATTAAGCACGATCTTTTAGAGAAGTCCCGTTTCGTTACGCAACTTTTACGGCGGTCATATGGCTCTTTCCTTTCGCGTTGCAACCCCCGCTGACGTGCCCGAACTGGTGGCACTGGAACAGCACTGTTTCACCACCGACCGGCTTTCGCCGCGCAGTTTCCAGTGGATGATCAGCCGCGCTCATGGCCAGTTGCTCGTTGCCGAAAATGACGGTGTTTTGCTCGGTTACGCCTTGGTGCTGTTCCATCGCGGCACCTCACTGGCGCGCCTGTACTCCATCGCCATCGCCGAACACGCACGCGGCATGGGCCTGGGCAAGCAGCTGCTTTCGCGCATCGAAGCCTGCGCCGTGGCGCATGATTGCGCCTACCTGCGCCTGGAAGTGCGCACCGACAACCCCGGCGCCCTCGCCCTGTACGAGCGCAATGGCTACCGGCGCTTCGCGCTGATCAATGACTATTACGAAGACCATGCACCGGCCCTGCGCCTGGAAAAACGCATCGTTCAGCACCAGGACGCGCGCCCGCAAAACGTGCCGTATTACCAGCAAACCACCGACTTCACCTGTGGCGCCGCGTGCCTGCTGATGGCCATGGGCGCACTGGTGCCGACGCGCGTGGCCGGCCGGCGCGAAGAGCTGCAAATCTGGCGTGAAGCCACCACCGTGTTCATGACCGCCGGCCACGGCGGCTGCAGCCCGCAAGGCCTGGCCCTGGCGGCGTGGCGTCGGGGCTTTCGCGTACGCATGCAGGTGAATGTGCGCGGCCCGCTGTTTCTGGACGGCGTGCGCGACCAGCATAAAAAGGACGTCATGCGTCTGGTGCACGAGGCGTTCGAAGAAGAACTGGCCGGCAGCGACGTCGAGCAGGTGTTCGGCGGCGCGTTGGATTTGCCGCAGGTACTGCGCGATGGCGGGCAGCCGCTGGTGTTGATCAGCAGCTACCGCCTCACCCGCTCCAAGTCGCCACACTGGGTGATGGTCACCGATTGCGACGACGACTTCGTCTACCTGCACGACCCGGATGTGGACCACAGCCAGCACCGCCAGCCCCTGGACTGCCAGCACTTGCCGGTCAGCCACGGGGAGTTCGAACGCATGTGCCGCTTTGGCAACAACAAGTTGCGCGCGGCGGTGGTGCTGTTCAAGCCACTTGCTTGATCCCGGCCTTGGCTTCCAGCTCACGTACCAGCGGCAACACGCGCTTGCCGAAGTATTCGACTTCCTCCTGGAAATGCAGGAAGCCCGCCAGCACCAGGTCCACGCCCACGGCCTTGAGCGCGACGATGCGCTCGGCAATCTGCTGCGGTGTGCCGATCAGGTTGGTCTTGAAGCCGTCGTTGTACTGCACCAGGTCTTCGAAACTGGATTTGGCCCAGTTGCCCTCGCCTTCCGGTGAGGCTTTGCCGGCCTGCCTGGCCGCGTCACCAAAGGCATTCACCGCCTCCGGATCGGCCTTGTCGATGATCTCGGCGAGCACCGCGCGGGCTTCTTCTTCGGTGTCGCGGGCGATCACAAAGGCGTTTACGCCGACTTTGACCGAATGGTTATTCGCCGCCGCCTTGGCGCGAATGTCATCGACCTGAGCCTTGATGCCTTGCGGGGTGTTGCCGTTGGTGAAATACCAGTCCGACACGCGCGCCGCCATGTCCCGCGCGGCGCGCGAGCTGCCGCCCTGGAACACTTCCGGTTGGCCCAGGGGCTTGGGCTTGAGGGTGTAATTGTTGAAGCGGTAGAAGTCGCCCTTGAAGGTGAAGTCGTCCTGGGTCCAGATGCCTTTCAACGCGCGGATAAACTCCTCGGAACGGCGATAACGCTCATCGTGCTCCAGCCAGGGTTCGCCGATGGCCTGGAACTCGCCCTTGAACCAGCCACTGACGATGTTCACCGCGATACGGCCATTGGTCAGCTGGTCGATCGTCGCCAGTTGCTTGGCCGCCAAGGCCGGCTGCCACGGGCCGGGCAAGATGGCCGCGATCACCTTGAGCGTGGTGGTCGCCGCCAGCAGCGCATGGCTGAAGGCTACGGATTCATGCTGGTTCTCCGCGCCGTAGCCGGCGGTGAAGCGAATTTGCGTGAGGCCGTATTCAAAACCGGCCGCTTCGGCCAACTGCGCCAGTTTGCGGTTGTAGTCGATGCCCCAATGGGTGCGTTGCTCGATCTTGCTGACCACCAGCCCACCGCTGACGTTGGGCACCCAATAGGCAAATTTCACGGCTTGCTGACTCATCTGGCAGTACCTCGCACGAAGGGATGTTCCAGGGCTAGAGCAGCAAGCGTGCCAGGCCGGTGCAAACGCCCTGGCCATGGGCGTCGCGGTAAAAATCCCCATCTCGCAGGGCTGAGCCGCCAATGTCATGGATTACACCGATTTGTCGATCTGCTGTTGCCGGAGCAACAGTGGATGGCTTTCATCCCCTGCAAACACGGGCTGCAGCCATCGGCACGAACTGTGCAATCACCCAAGGACTGATACTGCCAAGGAGCTGCCCCCCATGAGCGAACAACACGTCATCAACCCGCTGTCCACAGGTGTCGATTACCCCACGTTGGCCGCGCGTTTTCGGCCGATCTTCCAGCGCATTGCCGCAGGTGCGGTAGCGCGCGAACAGACCCGCGCCCTGCCCTATGAACCGATCCAATGGCTCAAGCAGGCCGGCTTTGGCGCCGTGCGGGTGCCGGTGGAATACGGCGGCGGCGGCGCGTCGCTGCCGCAGTTGTTCGAGTTGCTGATCGAGCTGGCCGCCGCCGATTCGAATGTGCCCCAGGCGTTGCGCGGGCATTTCGCCTTCGCCGAGGACCGTCTGAATGCGCCACCCAGCGCTGGCCGCGACCTGTGGTTCAAGCGCTTTGTCGAGGGCGACATCGTCGGCTGCGCCTGGACCGAAATCGGCAACGTGGCCATCGGCGAGGTGGTCACTCAGGTGAGCCCCGACGGCGATAAATGGAAACTCAACGGTGAAAAGTTCTACAGCACCGGCAGCCTTTTCTCCGACTGGATCGACGTGTACGCCCAGCGCAGCGATACCGGCGCCGATGTGATCGCCGCCACCCGCACGCGCCAGCCTGGCGTGGTGCAAAGCGATGACTGGGACGGCTTTGGCCAGCGCACCACGGGCAGTGGCACCAGCCGTTTTACCGATGCTGTGGTGGACGCGGAAAACGTCATCGACTTTGCCACCCGGTTCAAGTACCAGACCGCGTTTTATCAGCTGGTGTTGCTGGCGAGCCTGGCCGGGATTGGCCGTGCGGCACTCAGCGACGTGGCTCATCAGGTGCGCAGTCGCAAACGCATTTACAGCCACGGCAATGCCGCGCATGTCAGCCAGGATGCGCAGGTTCAACAAGTGGTGGGTGAAGTGGCGGCGCTGGTGTATGCCGCCGAGGCCAGTGCGTTGAAGGCTGCGGTGCCGGCGCAACAGGCGTACCTGGCGCGGTTTGCCGGGGATGAGGTGGCCGAGCGGGAGGCGAATGTGGCGGCCGAGATTGAATCGGCGACGGCGCAGGTGGTGGTGTCGGCGCTGGTGCAGCGGGCCACCACGGAGTTGTTCAATGCGCTGGGGGCGTCGGATGTGCGCCAGGGTAAAGCGCTTGATCGCCACTGGCGCAATGCCCGTACGGTGTCGTCGCATAATCCGGTGATCTACAAGGCGCGGATTGTGGGGGACTGGGTGATTAACGGCACTGAGCCGCCGTTTGTGTGGCAAATCGGGAATGGGCCGGCCAAGGGATAGGCTTTCTGATCGATCAGGGTTAGGGGGTATATCCGTTGTTTGGGTGACGGCTGAGATAGGTTCCGCCCTTACGGCGGGTCACTCTGGAAAAGCCCCAAAGTAACCAAAGGGCTCTTGCCCCAGCACTCGGCACCTCGCTCACGCTTCGGTATGCCTGAGATCAAAAGCAGAGCACGGCGGCCTGGTAGCCGACCTGAGTGGTTAGATCAAAAGCGGAAGCGAGGCTGCCCGACAGCCGACCTGACCCTTGAAGCTGAACTCAATCAAATGTGGGAGCTGGCTTGCCTGCGATGGCATCTACTGGGTGTCAATGATACACAGAGGTGCCTGCATCGCAGGCAAGCCAGCTCCCACAGAAAAGCCAAGCAGTGAGGTGCTGGCATCTTCACTCGGTCAACTTGTGGGAGCGGGCTTGCTCGCGAAGGCGGCCTGCCAGTGACACATGAGCTGACTGAACCACCGCATTCGCGGGCAAGCCCGCTCCCACATTTGGATCTCTGTGCGTCAGGTAGGTGGGTGTCGTTTGTACTCGGTCAAAGGTGGGAGCGGGCTTGCTCGCGAAGGCGGTGTGCCAGTGACACATGGGCTGACTGAACCACCGCATTCGCGGGCAAGCCCGCTCCCACATTTGGGTGTCTGTGCATCAGATAGAGGTGTGTTGCTGTGATTTTGCCAAAAGTGACCCGCTGTAAGAGCGGAACCGCCAGCCGCCGTTACCGCAGCAACGGATATGTACTCACCCCACTCAGAAACCTGAAAACATCAGAACGCCAACTTATAGCCAATAGTCATCAACATAACCGCCAGACAAGGCCGCAACACACCATCAGGAACCTTACCGGTCATGTGACTCCCCAGGTAAATCCCCGGCAACGACCCCATCAGCAAAAAGCCCAGCAAATGCCAATCCATATTCCCCATGCTCGCGTGCCCCAGGCCCGCAACCAGCGTCAGCGGCACAGCATGGGCAATCTCGGTACCCACCAGCCGACGCGTCGCCAGAAACGG
This sequence comes from Pseudomonas sp. RGB, assembly GCF_007713445.1. NCBI lineage: Bacteria > Pseudomonadati > Pseudomonadota > Gammaproteobacteria > Pseudomonadales > Pseudomonadaceae > Pseudomonas > Pseudomonas sp. RGB. The sequence goes on from NZ_VMSH01000017.1 coordinate 90,393, forward strand.
GTACAGAATAAACAGCGCCACGGTCCCAAGCGCACCCGCGCCGATGGACGTCAGGGCAACCATGGTGCCAAGGATCGCACCGGTCACCACCGTCAACAGGTTCAAGTTGCGCGAGCTCATGTGATAGTCATCACCCGCATGCCGCTGTGCAAAAGCCAGCAGGCTTTTCTTGAACAGAATCGCCAGCGCCGTCAGCAACAACACCACACCAAGCGCCTGCTTGATCACCGCGTTCATGGCGCTGGGGTCGGTGTGCAGACTGGCAAGGAACCACAGGGTCAGCAGCACCGCAGGCACACTGCCCAAGGTCAGCCAACCCGTAATGGTCCAGTCGATATTCTTGTTCTTGCTGTGCACCAGCACGCCACCCGACTTGGTGATGGCCGCGTACAACAAGTCCGTGCCCACGGCGGTCGCCGGGTTGATGCCGAACCACAACAGGATCGGGGTCATCAAAGACCCCCCACCGACACCGGTCATGCCGACGATAAAACCAACCACCAGGCCGGCGATGACAAAACCAAAGTTACCCACATCCATACAACTACCCGCGGCCTTATAAATTTCTGGCCGCAGGATAGCGATTTTTCTTATAACGACTTATATCAATATGATCTGACTTTATGCCTTTTGTGTCAGCCGTTGACAGACGTAGGCCTGCGTCTGATACGGAAACGCCACAGTGTCACGCCCCCGCAAGGCAGGATGCGTGTCGATCAGTGCCTGCAATTGCGCAGTCACGCGGGCTTTCTCGGCGGCGGGCAGCGCCGCGATAAAGCTCACCGACAGGAAGCGATCCATGATCACCTCCTGAGGGCTGCCGACATGCTGATAGGCAAAGCAGGTCATTTCGGGTGCGGAAAAATACTCGCCGGTGAAGGCTTCGCGCCAGCGGCCTGTATGAAAGCGCGGCGTGTCGCCCTCATAAGGGGTGATGATGTCGGTGATGGCGGCGACCCAATCCACCGATTCATCGCGCACATTCCACACCAACCCCAGGCGCCCATCGGGTTTGAGCACACGGTGGATTTCTGCCAGCGCGGCTTCGGTAGAAAACCAATGGAACGCCTGCGCACAGACCACCGCCTCGGCGACGGCGGTTTCCAGGGGAATGGATTCGGCGGTGCCATTGACCAAGCGCACATCGGGTAACAGTTTATTGAGCTGCGCGCCCATCGCTTCGACCGGCTCGACCGCCACCAGCGTTGGCGCCAGGGTGCTGAGCAAACGGGTGAACTTGCCGGTACCGGCGCCCAGGTCGATTACCGTCGATTGCGCATCGATGTGCAGCGCATCAGTGAGCCAGCCGGTGAGTTGTCGTGGATAGTCGGGCCGGCCTTGGGCGTAAGTGGCGGCCTGGGTAGAGAAACCCTGTTGAGCAGACGTGTGAACACCAGTCATTGCCAATCTCTCCTCGGGTAAAGCGGGGGGCACAGTGTGCGCCCTTGTGCATTTATTTTCTAATCACTGCATCCAATCGAGCGCGGCCTGGGTAGTGCTTACAGTGACCCCGCTGTTTTACTCAATGGAGAAACACCGATGAACGCTAAAGCACTGTTCTGCCTGACCGCCCTGCTGGCCGCCGCGCCAATGGCTTTCGCCCAGACCGGCCTGCCCGACAGCATCAAGGTGCCGGATGGGCACAAGGTGGCGCTGGAGACCACAGGCGTCGGCGAAATCACCTACGAATGCCGCGACAAAGCTAACGCCCCCGGCCAGACCGAGTGGACGTTCGTCGGCCCCAAGGCGGTGTTGAATGACCGCAGTGGCAAGCCAGTGGGCACCTATTTCGGACCACCGGCTACATGGGAAGCCCAGGACGGTTCGAAAATCACCGGCACGCAGTTGGCCGTGGCGCCGTCCAGTGCGGGCAACCTGCCGTACCAATTGGTCAAGGCCAACCCGGCCGAAGGCAAAGGCGCAATGAGCGGTGTGAGTTATATCCAGCGCGTGGCGCTCAAGGGTGGCGTGGCGCCGAGCACCGAGTGCAGCGCTGCCAACAAAGGCACGCAGGCAGTGGTGAAGTACCAGGCCGACTACATCTTCTGGGCGGCCAACTGAGAACAAACTCGGCTACGCTGCCCCTGTAAGGGCCGGCTTGCCGGCGAGGGTCGTCAACGATGACGCAGGGCACCTGGGTTTACGCTGCGCCCGTGCCCGTTTTCGCCGGCATGCCGGCTCCCTGCAGCGCGGTGGCGATTGTTATGACAATGGTGGAAACACGTGGCCTTGCCTGACGCCGATTTTGATTACGAAACCTGTCTACTGGCCTGCGCCCGTGGGGATCAACGCGCCTTGCGCCAGCTCTATGAGCAGGACAGCAGCCGTTTGCTCGGCGTGGCTTTTCGCATTGCCAGGGACAAATCCCTGGCCGAAGACATCGTGCATGACGCGTTTATCAGGATCTGGCGGGGCTCCGGCAGTTTCGACCCCAGCCGCGGCTCGGCGCGTGGCTGGGTGTTCAGCGTGACCCGGCACCTGGCGCTCAATGCCGTACGCAATCACTACCGCGAATTACCCCTGGGCGACGCGCACGAGCACATCGCCACAACCGACACCGTTGAATTCGCTTCGCGCTCGGGGCAGGTCCACGCCTGCCTGGAGCAGCTCGACCCGGCCCGTCGCGCGTGCATCCTGCATGCCTACGTCGACGGCTATTCCCACAGCCAAATCGCACAGAAACTGAACACCCCACTGGGGACCGTCAAAGCCTGGATCAAACGCAGCCTCGCTGCGCTGCGGGAGTGCATGGCATGAGCAACCCTCTGGACGAACTGGCTGGCGAATACGTGCTGGGCACCCTGCCCGCCGCGCAACGCGCCGAGGTTGAGCAACGCTTATCCGAGGATGCCGAGTTGCGCGCGGCGGTGGACGCATGGGAGCAGCGCCTTTTGCCGCTGACCGCATTGGCCGAACCGGTACCCCCTTCTGCCCAGCTGTGGCGGCGCATCGAGCGGACCGTCACGCCTGCCGACACCCGCGCCGACCTGCACACACCGTGGTGGAACCTGCTGGCGCTATGGCGCGGTTTGGCCGGCGCGGGGCTGGTGGCGACGTGGGTACTGGCGACGCTGCTGCTGACCCGCCCGCCCACTGCAGAACCCACTTTTGTGGTGGTATTGGTGGCGCCGCAAAGCCAGGCTCCGGGCTGGGTGATCCAGGCCAGCAATACTCAACAGATCCAGTTGATTCCATTGGGTGTGATGCAAGTGCCTGCCGACAAGGCGCTGCAGTTCTGGACCAAGGCGGATGGCTGGCAAGGCCCGGTGTCGCTGGGGTTGGTCAAGCCAGGCCAGACGCTGTCGGTGCCGCTGGACAAACTGCCGCCACTGGCGCCCAACCAATTGTTCGAGCTGACCCTGGAAGACCCGAATGGCTCGCCGACCGGCAAACCCACCGGGCCGATCCAGGCGATCGGCCGCGCCGTCAAGGTGCTCTGATCAGCCGACGCTGGGCAACCACAGCCGGAACCGTGCCCCGCCCAAGGGTGACGCCTGGGCCGTCAACGTGCCGCCCTGGGCCTCCATCGCGCGCCGGCTGATGGCCAGGCCGAGGCCGAAGCCTCCGGTGGCGCGGTCGCGGCTGCGGTCCAGGCGATAGAAAGGTTCGAAGATCCGCTCACGCTGGTCTACCGGAATGCCGATGCCATCGTCATCCACCCAGATCTCACAACCCTTGGCACACACCTTGACGCCCACCTGAATGCGCTTGTCGCAATAGCGCGTGGCATTGCGCAACAAGTTTTGCAGCGCGCGGGCGGTGAGGCGCGGGTCGAGGCTGAAGCGCTCCACCGCGCAATCAAGCGCCACGTCGATGACAATCTCGGGGTTTTCCAGCTCGTCATCGACGCTGCCCAGCACGCTGTCGACAAACTCGTCGAGCACCACGTCGACTCGCTCCGGCAGTTGCGCCGGTTTTTGCAGACGGCTGTAGGACAGCAATTCCAGCACCAGCTCGTCCAGCTCACGAATGTGCGCCACCAGGCTTTGCAGGCGCTCGCGGCTGGCTTGGGGCAAGTCTTCGGACAACGCCAGCGCCAGGCCGAAATCCAGGCGGGTCAGCGGCGTGCGCAGTTCATGGGAGACCGCATTGAGCAGGTCGCGCTGCTGATTGAGCAGGCGCTCGATATCGTCGGCCATGGTGTCGAACACCGACGCCAGGCTGCCAATGTTGGAACTGGGCGGAATCTGCGTGCGCTCGCCCAGGTTGCCCTTGCCCAGTTGTGCGGCGGTGCTTTTCAGGCGCTCCAAGTCACGCCAGTGCGGGCGCAGCCAGAACAGCAGGCAAGCCAGCAGCGCGGCGCCGATCAGCACGTTCATCGACCAGTACAGCAGGTTCATGTCCATCGGGTCAGGGGGAATCGTCAGCTTGACCGCAAACTGCTGGTTGACCGGCGAACTGATTTCTTCCATCCAGCCCCATTCGCCAAGGCGGATCACCGGCTTGCCCTGCTCCAGCAGCTTTTCTTCGGCGGGCGTGTAGCTGGCGTCCTGGCGTAACAGCAGTTTGACTTTCAGCGGCGCGAAGTCGCGGCCCAATTGCTCGGTCACCTGGGACCAGCGCTCAACCGGCGCGCGCAGGTATTGTTTGACGATGAGCGTCTGCAGGCCACGGGTCTGCTCGACGTTGTAGTCCATGTAACGGTGTTCGAACAGCTGGATCACCAACCGCGGAATCAGGAAGATTGCCGCACTGAAGGTGATGATGGTGATCAGGTAGAGGCGCAGCAGGACACGAAACATGGATCAGCATTCCCACTCGGAACGGCTGAACAGGTACCCCTTGCCCCACACGGTTTTGATCTTGCGCGCCTCGCCCGCGTGATCGTCGAACTTGCGGCGCAGCTTGGAGATGGCCACGTCCACCGAGCGGTCGGTGCCGTTGAACTCGATACCACGCAGGCGCTGCAGGATCTGGTCGCGGCTGAGCACTTCACCGGCGTGCCGGGCCAGCACCACCAGCAGGTTGTATTCACCGCTGGACAGCTCCACAGCCTGCTCGCGCCAGCTCACGGTGCGCTCCGACAGGTCGATGCACAGGTTGCCCATGACGATCTGGTCGTTGGCCGCCTGAGGTTCGGACAGGCTGCTGCGGCGCAGCAAGGTGCGCACACGGGCGAGCAGCACGCGCGGCTCGCAAGGTTTGGTGACATAGTCGTCGGCGCCCATTTCCAGGCCCAGCACCTGGTCGTGACTGTCGTCGCGCGCAGTGAGCATCAGGATCGGCAAACCCGCCGAGTCTGCGCGCAGCAAGCGGCACACCTGCAGGCCATCGAGGCCGGGCAACATCAGGTCGAGGATCACCAGGTCCGGCGGGTTGAGGCGCGCGCGTTCGCGTACGTGGTCGCCACGGCTGAGCACGCTGACATGGTAGCCATTGCGCTCCAGGTAGCTGGCAATCAGCTCGGAGAGTGCGGCGTCGTCTTCCACCAGGAGGATGTTGGGCATGGTGTTTCCAAATAATGCAGTTCATCAGGTGTACAGAAACCCAATGTGGGAGCGGGCTTGCTCGCGAAAGCGGTGGTTCAGTGGATAGATTTATTGGCTGATCCACCGCCATTAGGGGCAAGCCCCCTCCCACATGTGATCTTTGCTGTTTGCAGGATTGTGCAAGGATATACGGCCTCAGGCGACTATGGGTCGCACCTTACATTTCTTCACAGACGAGCTACACAGCTTCACAGCACCACGGCGCAGGTGTCTTTAGGATGCGCCAGTCAATATTGGGATATGAGCATGTCGAAGAATCTGTTTGCGCCGTTTTGCCTGCTGGCCCTGGCGCTCGCCCTGAGCGCATGTGGCCAGTCGGCGGACGAGGCGCCGCAAATGCCCCTGGCCAAAGTGCGCATCGAGACCCTGCAGGCCAAGCCCCTGTCGATCACCAGTGAACTGAGCGGGCGGATCGCCGCGCCGCGTATTGCCGAAGTGCGTGCGCGGGTGGCCGGTGTGGTCGTGCAGCGCGTGTTCAAGGAAGGTCACGACGTGAAACAGGGCGACGTGCTGTTTCGCATCGACCCGGCCCCGTTCAAAGCCGACCTGGACAGCGCCCAGGCCAACCTGAGCAAGGCGCAGGCCAACGCTTTCCAGGCGCGTCTGCAGGAGCAGCGCTACAGCCAGTTGGTCGAAGGCAACGCGATCAGCGGCCAGGATTACGACAATGCCCGCGCCGCCGTGCGCCAGACCAATGCCGAAGTCGCCGCCAACAAAGCCGCCGTCGAGCGCGCCAAACTCAACCTGGGCTACGCCACCGTGACCGCGCCGATTTCCGGGCGCATCGGCCGCGCGTTGGTCACCGAGGGCGCGCTGGTCGGGCAAAACGAAGCCACGCCGCTGGCGATCATCCAGCAACTGGACCCGATCCACGCCGACCTGACCCAGTCCACCCGCGAGTTGAACGACCTGCGCCGTGCCTTCCGTGCCGGCAGCTTGAAGCAGGTCGGCCAGGACCAGGCCAAAGCCACGCTGATCGAGGACGACGGCAGCCTGTACCCGCTGCCAGGCAAATTGCTGTTTGCCGAAATCAGCGTCGACCCCGGCACCGGGCAGATCATCCTGCGCAGCGAGTTCCCCAACCCGGACCTCGACCTGTTGCCCGGCAGCTTTGTACGCGTGCGCCTGGAACAGGCGGTGGACAAACAAGGCATCAGCGTGCCGCAACGCGCCATTACCCGCGACAGCGCCGGCATCCCGATGGTGCTCTTGCTGGACGCCGAACAGGTCGTCAGCCAGCAACCGGTGGAGCTTGGCGCAGTGATCGAGGATCGCTGGATCGTCAGCAACGGCCTCAAGCCCGGTGACCGCATCATCGTCGAAGGCCTGCAACACGCACGCCCCGGTGAAAAAGTCGAAGTGGACGACAGCCCTGCGCCGAATGCCCAGGCCTCGGTCCGCTAAGCAAAGGAATACCTGACAATGCCGCAGTTCTTTATTGACCGCCCGATCTTCGCCTGGGTGGTTGCCCTGTTTATCTTGCTGGCCGGCGCGCTTGCGATCCCGCAGCTGCCGGTGGCCCAGTACCCCAACGTCGCGCCGCCGAAGGTGGAAATCTACGCGGTGTACCCGGGCGCCTCGGCCCAGACCCTGGACGAAAGCGTCGTCAGCCTGATCGAGCAGGAGCTCAACGGCGCCGATCACCTGCTGTATTTCGAGTCCCAAAGCAGCCTGGGCTCGGCGACCATCACCGCGACGTTCCAGCCGGGCACCGACCCGGAAATGGCCCAGGTCGATGTGCAAAACCGTCTGAAGGCGGTAGAGCCGCGCTTGCCGCAAGCCGTGACCCAGCAAGGGTTGCAGGTGGAGAAAGTCTCCGCCGGGTTCCTGCTGCTGGTGACATTGACCTCCAACGACGGCAAGCTCGATGACGTGGCGCTCAGCGATTACCTGGCGCGCAACGTGATGAACGAGCTCAAGCGCATCGAGGGCGTGGGCAAGGCGCAGCTGTATGGCGCCGAGCGTGCGATGCGTATCTGGATCGACCCGCAGAAACTGATTGGCTTCAACCTCACGCCCGCCGACGTCAACGCCGCGATCAGCGCACAGAATGCGCAGGTCTCGGCGGGCAGCATCGGTGATTTGCCGGGCACCAGCACCCAGGAAATCACCGCCGCCATTCTGGTCAAAGGCCAGCTGTCGACGCCGGCGGAGTTCGCCGACATCGTGCTCAAGGCCAACCCGGACGGCTCCACCGTGCGCATCGGCGATGTGGCGCGGGTGGAAATCGGCAGCCAGGAATATCAGTTTTCCACGCGCCTGAACGGCAAGCCGTCCACCGCCGTCAGTGTGCAGCTGTCGCCAGGTGCCAACGCGCTGAGCACCGCAACGCTGGTGCGGGCGAAGATGGGCGAGCTGTCGCGCTACTTCCCGGCCAATGTGGAGTACAAGATCCCGTACGACACCTCGCCCTTCGTCAAAGTCTCGATCACCAAGGTGGTTTACACCTTGCTGGAAGCCATGGCGCTGGTGTTTGCGGTGATGTTCCTGTTCCTGCAGAACGTGCGCTACACGCTGATCCCGACGCTGGTGGTGCCAATCGCGCTGATGGGCACGTTCGCCACCATGCTGTTGCTGGGGTTTTCGATCAACGTGCTGACCATGTTCGGCATGGTGTTGGCCATCGGCATTCTGGTGGACGATGCGATTGTGGTGGTCGAAAACGTCGAGCGCATCATGGCCACCGAGGGCCTGTCGCCCAAGGAGGCTACGCGCAAAGCCATGGGCCAGATCACCGGGGCCATCGTCGGCATCACCTTGGTGCTGGTCGCGGTGTTCCTGCCGATGGCCTTTATGCCGGGCTCGGTGGGCGTGATTTACCAGCAGTTTTCGCTGTCGATGGCCACCTCGATTCTGTTCTCGGCGTTCCTGGCTTTGACCCTGACCCCGGCCCTGTGCGCCACGTTGCTCAAGCCGATTGCCAAGGGCGAGCACCACGCCAAGCGCGGTTTTTTCGGTTGGTTCAATACGCGTTTTGAACACCTGACCGACCGTTATGAAGGCTGGGTGGCCTACGCCCTCAAACGCAGCGGCCGTTACCTGCTGATCTATCTGGTGCTGCTGGTGGGCCTGGGCTGGATGTTCAGCCGCCTGCCCTCCTCGTTCCTGCCGGTGGAAGATCAGGGTTACACCATCACCGACATCCAGCTGCCACCGGGTGCGAGCAAGAACCGCACGGTGCAGGTGGCCGAGCAGATCGAGGCGCATAACGCCCAGGAGCCTGGGGTGGGCGATACCACCATGATCATGGGCTTCAGTTTCTCTGGCTCCGGGCAGAACGCGGCGCTGGCGTTCACCACGCTCAAGGACTGGTCCAAACGCAGCAGCGACGATTCGGCGGCGGCAATTGCCGACCGCGCCAACGCCGCGTTCAGCGAGCTCAAGGATGCGATTGCCTATGCGATTCTGCCACCGCCGGTAGATGGCCTGGGCACCTCCAGTGGTTTCGAGTTCCGGTTGCAGGACCGTGGCGGTGTCGGCCATGCCGCCTTGATGGCGGCGCGTACTGAGCTGCTGGCGGCCGCCGAGAAAAACCCGATCCTGGCCAACGTGCGTGAAAGCGCCCTGGCCGAGGCGCCGCAAGTGCAGTTGGAAGTGGACCGCAAGCAGGCCAATGCACTGGGGGTTTCCTTTGCTGACGTCGGTAATGTGTTGTCTTCAGCCATCGGCTCGGCCTACATCAACGACTTCCCCAATCAGGGCCGTATGCAACGGGTGGTGGTGCAGGCCGAAGGCGATCAGCGCAGCCAGGTGGCGGATTTGTTGAAGATCAATGTGCGTAACAACACCGGCAAGATGGTGCCGTTATCGGCATTTGTCGAAGCCAAATGGACCCAGGGCCCGGCGCAGCTGACCCGCTACAACGGCTACCCCGCCATCGCCATCAGCGGCGAAGCGGCGCCAGGGCACAGCACGGGTGAAGCCATGCAAGAAATCCAGCGCCTGGTCAGCCAACTGCCCGCAGGGCTGGGCCAGGAATGGACCGGCTTGTCGCTGCAGGAGCGTTTGTCCGGCTCCCAGGCGCCGTTGCTGTTGGGCCTGTCGCTGCTGATCGTGTTCCTGTGCCTGGCGGCGCTGTATGAAAGTTGGTCGATCCCGACCTCGGTGTTGCTGGTGGTGCCGCTGGGCGTGCTCGGCGCGGTATTGGCGGTGAGTTTGCGCGGCATGCCTAACGATGTGTTTTTCAAGGTCGGCTTGATCACCATCATCGGCTTGTCGGCGAAGAACGCGATCCTGATCATCGAATTCGCCAAGGACTTGTATGAGCAAGGCGAGGACCTGATCGACGCCACCTTGAAAGCCGCGCGCCTGCGTTTGCGGCCGATCATCATGACGTCGCTGGCGTTTATCCTCGGCGTGGTGCCCCTGGCGATTGCCACTGGCGCCAGCTCCGCCAGCCAGCAAGCCATTGGCACCGGGGTGATCGGCGGGATGATCACCGCAACACTGGCAGTGGTGTTTGTGCCGGTGTTCTTTGTGGTCGTCATGAAGTGGGTGCGCAAGCGTCCATAACCCGTCCGAAAATGCGCTATGGTGCTCACAACCTCTCTTGTTGTGAGCACCTATGGCCTTCCTCGCCCGCACCCACCCTCGCCTTTCATCCGCCGCCGTACTCGGCCTTGCCGTGGGCATTCTGGCGCCTGCCGATACGCTGATCAGCAAAATCCTCATCGGCTGGAACGCCGGCGTCTGGACCTACCTGCTGCTGATGCTGTGGCTGGCGACCCGTGCTCGCGCCGACGACGTAAAACGCATCGCCGAGATTGAAGACGAAAACGCCGGGCTGGTGCTGTTCATGGTGTGCATCGCGGCAATTGCCAGCCTTGCGACCATCACGGTGAACCTGGTGGGCAGCAAAGACCTCGACAGCACAGCGCGCCTGCTGCACTACGGCTTTACCGGCATGACCGTGGTCGGCTCATGGTTGTTGACCGGGGTGATTTTCAGCGTGCACTACGCGCGCCTTTTCTACACCTGGGAGGGCGAGGAGCCGGCATTGCGTTTTGCCGAAGGCTTGCGCAACCCCAACTATTGGGACTTCCTGTACTTCTCGTTCACCATCGGCGTGGCGGTGCAAACAGCCGATGTGGGCGTGGCCACGCGCGGTCTGCGCAAAGTGGTGCTGGGCCAGTCGTTGATCGGGTTTCTGTTCAATACGGCGATTCTGGGTTTTTCGATCAACATTGCCGCAGGCTTGTTCAGTTAGGCCCAGCGCGCTGATCAGACGGGCGAAAAAAAGGGGAAGCCAAGGCTTCCCCTATTCACGTGCACACGTACTTTAGAAGGCGTACTGCAACCCTGCAGTTGCGCCCCAAGGCATGTCGTACGCCTTGCCTTTGCTGTGACTGACTTCGGCATGCAGGCTAAGGTTTTTCGACAACGAAACAGCCATACCGCCCGCGACCTCGACGCTCGCGCCCGAGAGGTTGTTATTAAACCTCTGATCGTTGATGTACACCCGGTTGTCCGGGCTGAAATCACGCGCCGCCGCCGTGCGCAGGTACGGCTGCAGAATGCTGCCGCTGTCCAGCTGGACATTTTTGCCCAGGGTGACACCCACTTTGCCGATGGCTGACGTAGCACGATCGCTCTTTGCCTTCAGGCCGTTGTCCATGGTGTAGTTGGCGCCGCCAATGGCGGCGATGGACAACTGGGCAAACGGTTCAACATACAGGCCCTCATCATCGAGCTTGATGTTTCTGCCCACCTCGGCAGATGCGCTCACCGCATCTTGCGTGTATTTGCCTTTGGCACGTTGGCCGTCGCTCATGTTGACCTGGCTTTGGCCTTTGAGTTTGTTGACCTTGCCCACCAGGTCGACGTACACGCCGCTTTCTTCATCCAGCCAGGTTGCATAGGTACCCAGGTAGTAGCTGTTGACCATACCGCTGCTGCCACGGCTCAGGCCCAGGGTTGAGTTGCTGTAACCGCCCATGACCCCCAGCGTCCACTGGCCATCACCCGCATCCAGCGCCGTATCGGCACCAATGGTCAGGCCGGTCTGGTTCTGTGAGTAGCCCACGCCGTTGCTGTTGGCCGCCACGTCAATCTTGTTGCCGTAGCCGCGCATCCACAGGCCCTGGCTCTTGCCCTGGCCAAAGCGGACTTCGCCCATGCGGGTGCGCAAAATGCTCGACTCACCCACCAGTACCGCAGGTGCAGCGTTGGCCAATGCCAGCACGGCTTTGGCGCTGGTACTGGTGCCCTTTTTCTCGGTGTCCAGGTACCAGTCGGTGCCTTCCTGCTTGAGCCCATATTCGAAAGCGCCGACATCGACGGTATCGCCCACCAACCCGAACCTGGCGCCGCCGCTTTCGGTGTGTACCACTTTGATGGCCTCACCGGTGGCCAACTCCGAGCCACTGGCGCCAATCAACAGTTGGTGATTGCCTTCGGCGTTGCCATTGACATTCAACAGGTCGGTCTCGCCGGTGTTGAAGTTGGTGTGCATTTTGAACGTGCCGTTACCGGTCAGGTTATTGGTGTTCAGTTGAAAGAATTGGCCCGGGGCGCCAAAGACTACGTTGCCGCCGCCCATTTTCAGGGTATTGACCTGGCTGTCACCCACCAGCACCCACTGGGCATTGCTGTTGACATCGAGTTGCTCGACATTGCGCAACTGGCCGGTGAGCGAGGCATTGTTGTTGAGTTGCACCATGCCCGTGCTGCCCGCGCCAATGACCACGTCGCCGGTCAACTGGCTGTTGTCGACGAACAGGTTGGCGCTGGAGTTATTGTCCACTTGAAGCAGCACACCATTACCGCTGAGCAGGTTCGAACCGTTGAGAACCTGGATATCAGCCTTGGTGCTGTTGGTGAGCGGCGGATTGACCAGGATGGCTGAGCCGCTTTTGCCCTGAACCACGGAATTATCCAGGATCAAGGAGTTGGTCCGCGTCAGATCCCCCTCCATGCGCATATTGACGCCGTTCACCCCGCCAGTAATAAGGCTGTTATTGCGCGCCACAGCATCGGCATTAAGCAGTACCAAACCTATACCTGTCGCAGCCGTAGCGTCGACGCGGGCATTGTCCAGGTTCACCGTGCCGTAGCCGGCGGCGGAAATACCGCGAGTTGCACCGATAACACTGCTGTCTTTTACCGTGAGGGACGAACCATCCGTGCCGCCTGTCGTTCGGGTGACACTCACCCCCCAACCCGTGGCATTGGTGACCGTACTGTTATTGGTGATTAATGCACTGCTGTTACCCGCGACCGAAATGGCCTGGGTGATCGTGGGGCGCGCCGTCACCTGGGAGTTATCAACGACCACTTTCGATTGCAGTCGGGCTTCGATATCTAACGTTTTGCTGCCCGGCTCCAGCGTCAAACCGGCGTTAACCATTTGAATCTGCCGGGTCGTCGCACCGTGCGCAATCAAGCTTGATCCGCCAGACAGCACATAGTTATCAAGCGGCGTAGCGGCCGATATCGACGTATTGGGCAAAATGACTTGGGTTTGCGCGTGCGCAGTGGGAGCCACTAGGAACATTAACGTGACGGCCGGGGCTGACAACGCAAGGCTCAAGGGTGTTGGTTTGAAGTTAAATACTGCCGACATATAATGAACCTCTAGTTCCTGCACGAAACAATAGGGCGGGTTCCAAATCTGGTGGGACCCAGCCCATTAAGCGGCGCCATGATTGACGAGCACTCGCTTAAAATCTGTAGGATTTCTCCCAATCAATCTGATAAAAATCAACAGCTGCTGTGGGGCTATGGCGCCCTCTGCGCCTTTAAAGGAATCAATACAAAGTTGGGAGTACCAAAGAGGATGCCGCCCCTCTTTGGTAACTACCCCTGTATTTAAAACTAAGCGGGCACCACGCCGCCGGCGCAATAGTTGGAACTTCCCGTGCCAGGACGGAAACCCCGCACACGATAATTGGCGGGAAGCGAAGGCACTGTTTGCCCCAGATATTGAGTATCAAAGGTTACTGTTGCCGAACCTTGGGTCAACAACGAGCGGTTGGCGTTGATCGGGTTAAACAAGACCGTAGAACTTACGTCAAATGTAAGGTCCCATCCAATACTGGCAGCCGAGGCGTCGGGCACTGTAAAAGTTCGAGACTCGGTGACCACGGACGGTGGTGTCTGGGTATTATTCTGGAACCCGACGAACGTCACGTTTATAAGTTGCCCCGCGCTCAAATAATCCGAGCCTGGAATATGAATGACCAGTCTGCCACTGTTAATCGGCCTCAGCGTGTCGCAGTTCAGCGTACCGGTATTATTAAGGACTCTCGGCGCTTCCATTCGCAAAATGACAGAGTCGACGATCACCGTTGTATTGACCGACACACTCGGGTTTGCACTGGCCGCCGACGTGATGGTGTAAGACGCCAACTGCGTAGGGCCGCCCAAGTTTCTGATGTCACTGAAGGGAATGGTGAAATCCACGAACCCACTGGCAGGCAGGGTCACGACATTCTGCGCTTGCAGACGGCCACCATAATTCAAGGTCACTGTGAACGGCAGTGAGTCGGCGGGCAATGCGGGCGTCGTCCACAATGGGATCCGAGCCCTTGCTGCCAGATTTACGTCATCAGCCTCCAGATGGTTATCAGGCCCGAATGTGCCCCCGGCGCGCATCGCCTGGACCACCACTGGCGACAGGTTGGGATTCAAGTTCCCAGGCCCCACGATCACCGGCCCCACAGGCCCAACGATAGACAGGTCAAGATCGAACGGTGTTTCCAAAGGCGGCGTCGGATAGGTGGTTGCGCCGCGACGCACGACGTACGAAGCCGTCACAGGCACCCGGTTCTTGCCGGGGGTTTGAGGCCCGTACAGCGTATCCACATTGGCCGCAGTGAACAGAGCTGGCACCGGGAATGCAGTAGTGCCCAGCGCCACCGTGACCGGAATTGAGGCGAACGCTGAGCTCAGCGTAACGACGATTTCATCGGTGGGGCGCAGCGCATTCGTGTAGCTGGGAACCAGCACTCGCACGCCGCCTCCCGACACCACATCAGCACGGTCAATCAGGCCGTCGCCGGGCACTGCCAGTTCAACCGTTGGCGCAGAAAACTCGGTGGGCAATGGCGCCTGTGCCAGGTCTGCCAGATCCAGGCTGTACGAGAGCTCGGAGGGGTTGCCGGCCACGTCAAACAGGCGGTAGCGCATACTGTAGTTGCCCCTGCGCTCAGCCGCGACAACACTTGCCGGCAACGGAAGCGTCAGGGGCACAGCCGGATCAATCCGGAATTTTGTTTCCGGGTTAGGCCGCGCAAACGCGTAAGGCTTATCCGAAGAGCCGAAAAACATTTCGACGTAATCGCCATCGGATAACCCGTTTTGCGCATCATAGGGAATCGGAAACAGCGCCGTCTGGTTTGGCTGACTCTGAATATAGGCAAGGTCCAGAGGCCCGACCAAGCCCACCGGCAGCGAGGGTTCCGGCGGATTGACGCGGGGGCGGTCGTAGGGAGACGTCTCGTCGACGACCAGCAGCTGCGGGACTGAAAAGTTATCGACGCCCGAGTCGGCGATGAGCACCCGGTACCTGACCAAATACACACCAGGGGGACGATAGGCTTGCGGTATTGCCACCGGCACTGGATCGGGTTGACTTGTCAATCGGCGTTGAAACCGGGTGCTGCTGGAGCCGAAATAGGCATCTTCGGCCTCTACATCCAAACCACTCAGATCCAGGTACGGAGCAATCTCGACAGTTAATACATCCATCGCCGCAGGGTCGGTACTTGCGCCGTCCCACAGGGGAATATTCAAATTGGTGGACTGTCCTTTTGAAGCCGCACGCGTCAGCAACCCCGTGTATCCAATCACTTGGTCAGCAAACACGCCAAGTTGAAATCTTTCGGGCGTGTAATCGGAGGGCGCCCTAGGTACAAAAGCATCTATGATTTGTCTGTTTGTAAGTTCCATTATCTTGCTCCGGACAGTTAAACCGCTAAGACCAAAATGCGCTTCGCCAAGTGAATAAACTTTGTTTATCCACCACGAAGCCTTACCGTAAAAAGCCAAATACCTAATGCACACATGACACACACCGATGATTCAATCCGACACGATTCCATTCGCAGAACAATACCGCCCTGTACCGTAGGTCAAATCAACCCTGACTCGCCCCGGGAGTGACTCGCCAACTTTCACACCCTCACGCCATACTTCATAACTGCCGGTCGCCGACCCGTACTTGCGCACCGGCAGCAGCGTCATATCAAACGAATCCAGAACAATAACTGCACCGGCGACTGTATGTGCGGTCTCCCATAACAGTGACCGAGTGACGACAACGCTTGTATTTAATGTGCTCCAGTTATTCTCATTGAAGCCTTGCCATATAAACTTGACCATGTCGCCCACCCGTAACGCGGGGTTGGGCGTTATTAACCATCGCACGCCATCTTTCAACATTGACCAGGGCACACCGTTAACCGGGTTGGTTTGCGAACTGCAGGTCAAGTAACCATTGGTCAGCGTGTGCTGTATAAGCGGTGCAGGCAGTGGGACAAGCTGGGTATTCACATTGGTAACGGGAGAGCGTTGCTCGTTAAAGCCGTTCGTGGTGGTGTAATGCACCGCGTACACCGCGCCAGTGCCGCCACTGATCACGGACCACGGCACATCGCTGAAAAACACCCAGCTACCGGCACTATCAGCGGCGCTCACAGCATAGGTGGCCACCGGGCCCACCCCATTCCAGTACAGGCTCATCGAGTCCCCCACACGGGGCGTATCAAACAGCCGCACTCGCACGCGCACGGGGTAACCTCGGTCCGCATCAACCAGTGTGTTGGTGCCTGTGCGGCCCACAATTTCCACCGGCGCCAACGTCGGGTTCAGCAATGCCGGTGCATTGGCGTGATCCTGGCCGGCGATCGTCAGGTTCACATTGACGGAAAGCGACTTGGACGACGTCGGCAAAGGGTTGAGCCCGTAGATTTCGTAGCGCACCGCTACGGTCTGTGCCGCCAGAACCGGACTCGGCCCCCTGAGTACCGTCCAGGGGATGTCCACGTCGAATGGCAATTGCGTCACCAGGCGGCGCGTGGTTGGCCGGTCATCCCAATACACAATCACTTCATGCCTGGCCGCGGCGGACCAGCCCGGGTAGCTGTCTATGCGCACGAACACCCCGCCGCCTTCATCCACGCGAGCGTCATTGCGCTTGATCAACTCATCGTTGTAGATCGGAGGACGAATGCTCGGCGCGGGCAGCCCCAGGGACAGCACAAAAGGCAGCCCGCTGCTCAACGTGCTGAAATTGCCGGTCTCGTCATAAATTCGATAGAACAGGTACCCAGGGCCATTGTTCAGGTCGCGAAACGCATCTGAGTTCAAGGTTGCCGTGGGGGGCGTGGTGCTGAAATTTACCAGCGAGCCGCCGTCCGCCAGCTTCAACGGCGGCGCGGGCGAATTGGATAAAAAGAATTCAATACGGTCATTGGGCGCCCCGATGTTGTAGACCGGAATGTAAAAAGCCGTGGGCTGATTGTCGGTCAAATACTGGGCGTTGATCGCCGGCTCTGGCGGCACGACAAAGCGTGCCATGTCCGTCGGGGCGATCAATTTTGGCGGTTCCAGGTCGATCGTGATCGTCACTGGCAAACTGGTGCTCTGCCCGCCGACGTTGCGGACGGGGTAGTAAAGGCGTGCAATTCGAGTGCGGCTGCGCAGGTTGAGCATGCTGATTTCACGCTCAAAAAACGCCGGAATATCCGGTGGTGGCGGCCCGATCAGGAACCGGTCGAGAAGCCTGATGCCATCATCGCTCTCCCACCAAAGTTCACACGTATGCACCGGATCTGCCGGGTCACCCGGGACAGCAGGCGTTGGCATCGGCTCCCAGGCGGGGATACGCACCTTCAACGGGCTGAGCAGCAGTTGCAGCGGCACAACCCCTCTGCCGTCGGTGGTCACAACACCTGGGACCGTAACGGGATCCAAGCCGTCGCCAATGACAGCCAGTTTGGTTAAAGGCCGGGAACGCGTGTAGGGCTTTCGGATAGTTGACATGTTCCGGCCTCAGGAAAAGTTTCAGCACGGCGAGTCACGAGAGCAAGGTCTTCGCGCCTGCCATGGAAAAATTAAACGCCTAAAGCCTGCGCACGGATACTGTCAGAACTAACAGGTAGGCCCATCCACTCGTCGTTTTTTTCAGCGTTGTGCACGCGCCTATTTCTAAATATTCCTTGACGAAAGTCGTCGCCTGGCATTTTATGAAACCGGTTTCAGAGCCTGTCTCAGGCGGTGAAACGGCTAACTCCAATAAGAAAGGCCCGTAATCGTGACTCCATTTTCCGCCGCCCAGCGCAGCCGCGTGACCATGCTTGACGTTGCCGAGCGCGCCGGTGTGTCCAAAGCCAGCGTGTCGCGCTTTATCGGTGATGACCGCGCCCTGCTCTCCGACGCCATCGCGCAGCGTATCGAACAGGCCATCAGCGAACTTGGCTACCGCCCCAACCAGATGGCCCGTGGTTTGAAACGTGGGCGCACACGCCTGATCGGCATGCTGGTGGCCGATATCCGCAACCCCTATTCCATTGCCGTGATGCATGGCGTCGAAACCGCCTGCCGCAAGCACGGCTACAGCCTGGTGGTGTGCAACACCGACCGCGATGACGAGCAGGAGCGCCAGCACCTGGCAGCCCTGCGCTCGTACAACATCGAAGGGCTGATCGTGAACACCCTCGGCCATCACCTTGACCAACTGCTGCAACTGCAGCAGGAAATGCCGCTGGTGCTGGTGGACCGCAAGGTCGAGCCATTGCACAGCGACCTGGTGGGGCTGGACAACGCCGCAGCGGTGCGCATCGCCGTCGAACATTTGCAACAGCAGGGTTATCGCGACGTGTTGCTGGTCAGCGAAGCTGCCGATGGCACCAGTTCACGCCTGGAGCGCCAGGCCAGTTTCAAGGCCGAGATCGCCAGCCGCCCAGGGCTGACCGGCGCGGTGCTGGAACTGGACGACGCGCTGCAAAGCCGCTTGCAAGCCTTCGTTGCCACGCCCGGCCCGAAAGCCCTGTTCTGCGCCAACGGTATTGCCGCGCTGGCCTGTACCCGTGCGCTCAAGGCTTCAGGCTGCCGGCTGTTTGAGGATGTCGGCCTGATCGCCCTGGATGATCTGGACTGGTACCCGCTGGTGGGCAATGGCATTACCGCCCTCGCCCAGCCTACTGAAGCGATCGGCGCCAGTGCCTTCGACTGCCTGCTCAAACGCCTGCGCGGCGATGACGCGCCGACGCGCACCCTGGATTTTTTGCCGGAATTAATCATCCGTGGTTCCACACAATCCCTTGTGGGAGCTGGCTTGCCTGCGATGACGGTTTACCAGGCGAAGCCGTAGTCGCCTGACACACCGCCATCGCCGGCAAGCCCGCTCCCACACTGTTTTGCGTATAAAAATGAAACCGGTTTCAGAGGTAAACAACAATGCACAAATACCCCGTCTCCATCAGCCTTTCCAGCTACGGCGCCGAGCTCGTTCGCCAACAGGGCCAACTGAGTTTTGTCGACGTGCTGAGCGCTGCCGGCGCCCAACGCATCGAATGGCGTGAAGAACTGCTGACCACCGAACACCCGACCACACTGGCCCAGGCTGCGGCCGCGCATGGCCTGGAATCGGTGTACTCCTCGCCGCTGGAACTGTGGGTCGCCGGCCGCGCCCAGCCCAACCCCGAGCTGAATGACACCCTCGACCGCGCCCAGGCATTCGGCGCGCGCTGGCTGAAAGTCTCCCTCGGCTACTTCACCGACACCAACGACCTGCAAAGCCTGCACGCCCTGCTCAACCGGCACCCGGTGCAACTGCTGGTGGAAAACGACCAGACCCTGCACGGCGGACGGATAGAGCCAATGCAGCGGTTCTTCACCGAGGTCGAGCGCCTGGGCCTGCCCGTCAAGATGACGTTCGACATCGGCAACTGGCAATGGCAGGACCAGTCCGCCCTCACCGCGGCACGTTTGCTCGGTCGGCACGTGGATTACCTGCACTGCAAGGCCGTGGCCCGGCGCCAGGACGGCAAGCTGGTGGCCCTGCCGCCCGGCGCCACCGACCTGCATCTGTGGGAACAACTGCTCAAGCATATGACCCAAGGTATTACCCGGGCCGTGGAATTCCCGTTGCAGGGCGATGACCTGATCGAGGTCACCGCGCAACAGGTCGCCGCCCTCGCCGTCCTTGGCCAACCGCGTGCGGAGAATGCCCATGTCTGAGATCGATATCCTGTCGTTTGGTGAAACCATGGCGATGTTTGTCGCCGAGCAGACCGGCGATCTGGCCCAGGTGGCTCAGTTCCACAAACGCATTGCCGGCGCCGACAGCAATGTCGCCATTGGCCTGTCGCGTCTGGGGTTCAATGTGGCCTGGCTGAGCCGCGTGGGGAATGATTCCCTCGGGCGTTTTGTGGTCGACACCCTGAAAAAGGAAGGCCTGGATTGCCGGCATGTGGCGGTCGATCCCCTGCACCCCACCGGCTTTCAGTTCAAGTCCCGCGAAGAGGCCGGCGCAGACCCTCAGGTGGAATACTTCCGCAAAGGCTCGGCGGCCAGCCACCTGTCCATCGCCGCCATCAGCCCCAAGCTGCTGCAGGCGCGTCACCTGCACGCCACCGGCATTCCGCCGGCGTTGTCCGAGGCCACCCGTGAGCTGTCCCGCGAGCTGATGACACAGATGCGCAAAGCCGGGCACAGCGTGTCGTTCGACCCCAACCTGCGCCCATCGTTATGGGCCAGCCAGGCGCAGATGATCGCCGAAATCAACGCCCTTGCCGCCATGGCGGATTGGGTCTTGCCGGGTTTGAGCGAAGGTCGCTTGCTCACAGGCTTTGAAGACCCGGCCGACATCGCCGCGTTCTACCTCGACCAGGGCGCCGAGGCCGTGGCCATCAAGCTTGGGCCGGACGGCGCCTATTACCGCACCCAGATGGACCAGGGCTTCGTTGCCGCCGTGCCGGTGGAAAAAGTCGTCGACACCGTCGGCGCCGGCGATGGTTTTGCCGTGGGCATGATCAGCGCCCTGTTGGAAAACCTCAGCTTCCCCGAAGCGGTACAGCGCGGCAACTGGATCGGCAGCCGCGCCGTGCAGAGCCGCGGCGACATGGAAGGTTTGCCCACCCGTGCGGAGTTACCCACTCGATCCGTTGCATGACTTACACCCTGTTGCCACAACTACAACAAGCTCAGGAGCAACTCCATGGATACCTTGAAACTCGCCACCCGCCGCTGGTGGTACATCATGCCTATCGTGTTTATCACCTACAGCCTGGCGTACCTGGACCGCGCCAACTACGGCTTCGCCGCCGCCTCCGGGATGGCCGAAGACCTGATGATCACCCCCGGCATGTCCTCGCTGCTGGGCGCGCTGTTCTTCCTCGGCTACTTTTTCTTCCAGGTGCCGGGGGCGATCTACGCGCAAAAACGCAGCGTTAAAAAGCTGATTTTTGTCAGCCTGATCCTCTGGGGCGGCCTTGCCACCCTGACCGGCGTGGTGTCCAACGCCTACATGCTGATCGCCATTCGCTTCATGCTCGGGGTGGTCGAAGCCGCCGTGATGCCGGCGATGCTGGTGTACCTGTGCCACTGGTTCACGCGGGCCGAACGCTCGCGCGCCAACACCTTCCTGATCCTCGGCAACCCGGTGACCATGCTGTGGATGTCAGTGGTGTCGGGCTATCTGGTGCAGCATTTCAGCTGGCGCTGGATGTTTATCATCGAAGGCATACCGGCGGTGATCTGGGCGTTTATCTGGTGGAAGCTGGCGGATGAAAAACCCGCCGACGCCAAGTGGCTGAGTGAGCAGCACAAAAAAGACCTGGAAAGCGCGCTGGCCGCCGAGCAAGTCGGGATCAAGGCGGTGAAGAACTACGCCGAGGCCTTCCGCTCGCCCAAAGTGATCATCCTGGCGCTGCAGTTTTTCTGCTGGAGCATCGGCGTTTACGGCTTTGTGCTGTGGCTGCCGTCGATCCTCAAGGCCGGCCTGCAAATGGACATGGTCGAAGCCGGCTGGCTGTCGGCGTTGCCTTACCTGGCGGCGGTGATCGGCATGCTCGCGGTGTCCTGGGGCTCGGACAAACTGCAAAAACGTAAACGTTTTGTGTGGCCACCCCTGCTGATTGCCTCCATTGCGTTCTACGCCTCCTACGCGTTGGGCGCCGAACACTTCTGGTGGTCCTACAGCCTGCTGGTCATCGCCGGCGCCTGCATGTATGCGCCCTACGGGCCGTTCTTTGCCATCGTGCCGGAGATCCTGCCGGCCAACGTCGCCGGCGGCGCCATGGCGCTGATCAACAGCATGGGCGCGCTGGGCTCGTTCGGCGGTTCGTACCTGGTGGGTTACCTCAACAGCACCACCGGTTCGCCTGGCGCTTCGTACCTGCTGATGAGCGGTGCGCTGATGCTGTCGGTGGTGCTGACGATTTTCCTCAAGCCCGGCGCCAGCGACCGTGAACGCGCGCCGATGCCGACCCTTGGATTGAAGGTGAAAACCCGATGAAAAAGTCTGTCGTTTTATACAAGAAACTCTCTGCGCCCTTGATGGCCCGCCTGCATGAGCAGGCCGACGTCACGCTGATCGAAGCCCTCGACGAACCCGGCCTGGCCAAGCTGCGCGAGGCCTTGCCCCGCGCCCAGGGCCTGCTGGGTGCCAGCCTGCGCCTGGACGCCAAGCTGCTCGACCTGGCGCCACACCTTGAAGCGGTGGCCAGCGTCTCGGTGGGTGTCGACAACTACGACATCGACTACCTGACCCAACGCGGCATCCTGCTCAGTAACACGCCGGACGTGCTCACCGAAACCACCGCCGATACCGGTTTTGCGCTGATCCTGGCCACCGCGCGCCGGGTGGTGGAACTGGCCGACATGGTGCGTGCCGGCCAATGGAGCAAGAACATCGGCCCGTCCCATTTCGGCACCGACGTGCATGGCAAAACCCTCGGCATCATCGGCATGGGCCGCATCGGCGAAGCCTTGGCCCAACGCGGGCATTTTGGTTTTGGCATGCCGGTGATCTACCACAGCCACTCGCCCAAGGCGTTGGTAGAAGAACGCTTCGGCGCGCAGTACCGCAGCCTGGTGGATTTGCTCAAGGAAGCTGACTTTGTCTGCCTGACCTTGCCGCTGACCGCCGAAACCGAGAAGCTGATCGGCGCTGAAGAGTTTGCACTGATGGGCCCGGAGACGGTCTTTATCAACATCTCGCGCGGCAAAGTGGTGGACGAGGCGGCGCTGGTTCAGGCGCTGCAGCAACGCACGATTCGGGCAGCGGGCCTGGACGTGTTCGAGCGTGAGCCGTTGAACCACGACTCGCCCCTGTTGCGCTTGAACAATGTGGTGGCCACGCCGCACATCGGCTCGGCGACCCATGAAACACGCGAAGCGATGGCCCGATGTGCAGTGGACAACCTGCTGGCGGCGCTGGCCGGCGACCGCCCGAAAAACCTGGTGAACCCGGCTGCCTGGAAACACTGATTCCTGAGACTTGCACAGACCCAAAGTGGGAGCTGGCTTGCCTGCGATGCAGCCCCCTCGGTACATCAGGCGTACCCAGTGGATGCTTCGCAGGCAAGCCAGCTCCCACATGTGACCGAGTACACCCGCTACCTGGTGCACTGCACTTCAAAAGGTGGGAGCGGGCTTGCTCGCGATGGCGGTGGGTCAGTGCCCAATGTGCAAACTGACACACTTCATTCGCGGGCAAGCCCGCTCCCACATTGACCGTGTTCATCCAACGTAGCTTGCTGTGTAAACCCAATCTCTGTGGGAGCGGGCTTGCCCGCGATGGCATTGGGTCAGTGCCGTATGTGCAATCTGACACACTGCATTCGCGGGCAAGCCCGCTCCCACATTGACCGTGTTCATCCAA